>CAZIFQ010000034.1:0-37955 GCA_964538375.1 uncultured Bacteroidaceae bacterium
AATTAAAACATTATTTTTAACTAAACCTCTGGTCTAGGATTATGGGAGTATTATACTAAGTGTATTTGTAGTAAACTTTTGATATCCAATAACATAAATGACTATTCTATCATATATTCACAAACCAAATATTTAGAAATAAAACAAAATATGAACCATTCACAGATACAAGCTTTCATCAAAGAAATAGAACTTTTTCAAGGCTTAACCGATCAGGAGTTTCATACCTTGTCAGAGAGCATAGAAGAGGCCACGTTTAAGCGCAACGAATTGCTATTTGAAGAAAATGGAGAACGTCAAGATCTTTTCCTAATTTACGAAGGAGAAGTAGAACTTTTTAAAAGAAATATCTATCAAGAAGAAAAGCCTCTTTCATACTTTACTAAAGGAGATTTCCTTGGAGAAGGTAGTTGGTCAAGCGATAGTAAACATTCAACAAGTGCCCGGGCAATAGAAACTACCCACGTGCTTTCAGTAAAGAAAGAATACTTTGTTCAGAACGGAGCATCCGCCTTAAAAATATTATCAAATATCTCCCAGGTAATCTCCCGAAGAATGCGCCATGCCAATAACCGGATGGTAAACGTAGCAGCACAATACGAAGCTGGAGAAACACGCCAGGAGCATGATCTGTTGGGTTATAGAAATGTACCCAACCAGGCGTATTATGGTATCCAGACCTTGCGTGGCATGGAAAATTTTAACATTAGTGGTATTTCACTTAATTTCTACCCCGTACTTGTGGTGGCGCTAGCCATGGTGAAAAAAGCGGCTGCAGAAGCCAATCACGAGCTTAATTTATTGGATGATGACATTGCTGCTGCGATAATCACTGCTTGTACTGAGATTATAAACAAAAAATATCAGTTCCACTTTGTTATTGATATGATCCAGGGAGGAGCAGGCACCTCTACGAATATGAATGCCAACGAAGTTATTGCAAACCGTGCATTGGAGATTCTGGGGAAGAAAAAAGGAGAATATGAGTATTGTCACCCAAATAATCATGTTAACCTTTCTCAGTCAACCAACGATGCATATCCAACTGCTGTAAAAATTGCTCTCTACAATAATAACTTAACGCTTATTAAAACATTAAAAGAGCTTGTTAAATCTTTTAAAGCCAAAGGTGATGAGTTTAAGGATGTGCTAAAAATGGGACGTACCCAGTTACAGGATGCTGTTCCAATGACACTGGGACAGAATTTTAATGCCTGGGGAACAACACTCGAAGAAGAAATTAAACGCCTGGAAGAAAATGCACGATTGTTTCTCGAAATAAATATGGGTGCCACTGCCATCGGAACCGGAATCAATTCTGACCCTGATTATGCAGATAAAGTTGTGGCTCATTTACGAAAGATAACAGGATTGGAATTAAAAAATGCTGAAAACCTGGTTGAAGCAACACAGGACACAGGTTCCTTTGTGATGTATTCATCAGCTATAAAACGGCTGGCTGTAAAGCTTTCTAAAATATCAAATGACTTGCGATTATTATCATCAGGACCAAGAACTGGGATCAATGAAATTAATCTTCCTCCTATGCAACCCGGATCTTCAATAATGCCCGGCAAAGTAAATCCAGTTATTCCTGAAGTTGTTAATCAAATTGCCTTTAAAGTTATTGGCAATGATTTAACCGTTACCCTGGCTGCCGAAGCCGGACAACTTGAATTAAATGTAATGGAGCCGGTAATTGTACAAAGTATATTTGAGTCCGTAGAGATGTTGAAAAATGGAATGATGACTTTAAAACATCGGTGCATCAAGGGAATAACCGCCAATAAGGAAAGATGTTTAAAAATGGTACAAAATAGCATTGGTATTGTTACTGCTTTAAATCCTATTCTGGGTTACGAAATGTGTTCCCGCTTGGCCAAAGAAGCGCTTGAAACCAATAGTGGAGTTTATGAACTATGCATTAAGAAAGGCTTACTTTCTAAAAAAGAACTTGATAAAATTCTCTCACCTGAAAGAATGATTAAACCACAAAAGATGAATTAATGCAGGACTATTATTTGAGCAAGCGGAAAAACAGCCAATCCTGGAAATCCTAATCTCCCGAAAGAAGAAATTCTACTTAAACCGTCCGCCTGTGCGCATTGGATCACCTTTGTATCCCAATTGTTCCCAGTTGAATCTTGTGGACTCTTCCCTGAAATGGCAATCGGCACATTTAAGCGATCTATTGGCCGGAGCAATCATATGATTGATGGGCCAGTACATTTCTGTTTCCACGAAACCAAACTCTCCCGAATAGGCTATATTACTCTCTGCCATTCCCAATGCTGAGGCACTGTTCCAGTCGAATGTGTTCCAATAGCCATCTTCACCGAATAATTTGGGAGTTATTAAGTAGTTGTTTTTTGAATCGTAAATTTGTTTGCCTCGCATTACCTTGAATGGTGTAATTCTGGACTTTTCATCTTTAATATTTCCTTGAAGCCGGTTTAGCTCTAACACTTGTTCTGGATCTATTTTCTCTTCCAACTGGTAGTAATCAGCTTGTCCATTGTGCCACCGATATTCCGGAACCACTTTTTTCTCCCAGATAAAATCACCCTTCTTTTTATTGTATGTTGACATCCCGAATTCATCAAGTTGATCAGTTTTATCTTGTCCGGCTGTGGACCAGTCCCACCAGGTTTTTGTTGGCTCTTCGCGAGCAAAGAAAGGGATATGACAAGTTTCACAAGCAAGGGAGCTGGTGTGATCGTTCACTATTTTTTTAACATGGGGCCTTTCATCATGGCAGTCCAGGCAAGCAATGTGATTACTGCCTTCGGCTAATGATCCATGACTTGCTCCAAGAATCTTGTGACTTTCCCCGGAGTGACAGTCGGAGCAGGTAAAACCAAATTCCCCCATATGAATATCCAGGTCAGGCGATGGATTTATCATGCTCTCGTCCATGTCTCCATGTTTCACCCCTGTTCCTCCACCACCATTGAAATGACAGATGCTACAATTCTTATTGGTGGTTCTCCCCACACTCTGTGCAACCTTAACTAAATCTACCGAAGGACCTGGCATTCCAGCTCCTGTGGGGATTTTTTTATAAGTGCCGGTTTGATCGTGACAAATTAAACAATCAATATTGTTTCCATTTGTGAAATCGAATGTTTCATCTTTCCATCCATAACCAATATGGCAGCTGGTGCAACGGGCCCAATTTGAAGTTAAGGAGATACAATAATTATTGATGATGTTTTGCTTTCCCATTCTCATTCTTATTCCATCTTTATTTACAAATTCATCGCCCGTCCAGTTCCAGTGCCTGGTCTTCATTATATCCTGATCAATGCCCTCATGGCAAAGCAAACATGTTTCTGTAACTTCCTGTGGAGTAGTAAATGGGCCTTCTATAAATTCCGCATGATCTTCCTGTGCGAAAAGGGGGATTCCAAATAAAAAAGCGAAGAATACTGTTGTTAGAGTTTTCATATTCTTGATTTAAGGAGTGCATAAATATATGTGATTCTACACTTAAAAAAGAAAAATTTAACTATGCTAGTCAACACCAATAGGATATTAGGAATTTTTTTAAGCTAAAAAAGACTCCCCATCAATTCTGATGAAAAGTACTTCTTAGTAGCGGGGGTAAACAAAATTTCCAAATTCGTATCGGTGAGCGATTTGGTAGAATTTATTAATCTTCTTTCTCGATTTTAAAATTTTGTATCCCCTTGAGTATATTATTCGTTGGTATTTTAGTTTAGAATAATGGTAAAATGGCTGGAAAACTTCGCTTAGTTTGTGGATTTTTATTCTTGCATGTGCTCTGGCCCTTATTATTACTATTATTATTGTAAGTTGGCTAACATTAAGAGCAGCAAGTAAAAATCCAGTTGAGACATTAAGACATCAATAAACAAGCAAAACGATTAAAAATGGTTGATCTATGAAGAATAAAACTAAGCTTGGGAAATTAAAATTGACGTTTTACTTATTATTATTTGTCGTCATTCATTGGAGTTGCACTCCCATAAATGAAAAAATAGACTATCCCGTGGGATTTAAGTACTATCAAGTACAGGATAGTAGTCAGCGATATATATATAATCAAGATACTATTCCCCGTCCAATGCTTATTCATTTTTGGTATCCATCAGATGATCTTACAGATCTGAATAAGATGATTTTCAAACAATATGTCGATCTGATTTCTATACGAGAAGATTGTTCTAAACCTAAAGAAGTTATTGATAACGAAAGCACCAATTTTATAAATGCTTATGCCGGATATGCAAAGTCAAATTTCGGCATTGGATTAAATAGCAGCACGCAAGAAATCCTAAATTCACCAGTGAATGCTTCCCTTGATATTTCAATAGCCAGTGGTGAATTTCCTATGATTATTTATGCTCCTTCAAACAGTAAAACCCCCATACAAAATCATCTCATTTGTGAGCAATTGGCGAGCCAGGGATTTTTTGTTATTTCTGTTGGTTCCGCAGGAGAAAATTCTATACAAAGAAAAGAACCGGGTAAGAGCATTGAAGCACAGGTAAAAGATATGGAGTTTATTCTTGAATATATAGAGAAGAATATTATGCTTAAGTATTCAACTTTGGGTTTATTAAGTTTTAGTACTGGTGGGTTAGCAAGCGCCATTTTTCAAATGAAGCATCCCAATGTAAAAGCAGTTTGCTCCTTGGATGGCAGTCAGGAACACTCATTCTATATTTACCTTTCCAAATTGAAAGATTTCAATATTAATAATACGGAAGTTCCATATTTTTTGATGGTCAATAAAACCATCAGTTCCATTTACCCTTTTTTTAATTCTGTAAAATCAAGAAACAAAATCGCTTCGCGCATGCCATACTTAGACCATTTTGGCTTTGTTTCCTATTGGACATATTTCGACCAATGTAAGCCCGATACTTTGCAGCATAATTATTCCATTAGCTATCAAAAGATATGTGAAAATACCTCCAGTTTTTTTTGATTTAACCTTGAAAAAAAATAGAAATGCCATTGCCAACCATACTACCTGGTTGTCTCAGGATAATGACTTTGTTATACCTGAGGAATTAAACTATTCACAAGGAGCGGATTTACTTAATGATTATCTGAAATACTCAATTGATTCAGCAATTTTAAAATACAATGAGAATAAAAATAATGGGTATGACAACTATAATTATAATGAAGAAGAAATTAGTTTTTTAGGCAAAACGTTGATAGATTATGATATTGAATCATCGGTAAAGCTATTTGCTTTTAATACAGAGCAATATCCAAATTCGTGGCATGCATATTTTGACCTGGGGTTTTCCTACCAGTTAAAAAATGAACTGGATCTGGCCAAAAAAGCTTTCCTAAAAGCACAAGAAATGAATCCTGATAATAATAACATCAAAATAAAACTTGCTGAATTATCAAATTAGGAATAATATTATCAAGATGTAAACTCGATTTGTTAAAGGATTTGATAGAAATTATCGATTCTATAAAGTTTATTAATCATCCTGTTTCGATTCGTTTTTGATAAGCTGCTCGATTTCCAGCATGGACCATAAAAAACCTGATATATTGAAGGAGCAATAGAATAATTATTGCTTTCTTTTCATCAACCACATCAATGGAAACATAAACAAAAAATTGATAAGAAAGAAAATTAACTCAAAGATTATATTGCTTCCTTTAGCAGGTATGCCTTTAAATCGGCTTAAAACCGCATCCCAGGTATTTCCGTATAAATTTCCTAAGAAGATCATTCTGATGACCAACATAACATCATTAGCCATTTTATCACCGTAATAATCTATTAGTTTTTGCTTCATTTCAGCATCCGGGTTTCGATTAGTTTCAGCATAGTGCTGTGCATATAAGAGGGCCATGAGCTCAAACTCCTCCGCATCTGCATGAAACTGAAGATTCATCATATTTTGAATTTCTGCTTCGTTGATACCACTGGCCAGTGCTTGTTTGGCATGAAACCAGGAGCAATAAGTACATCCATTGACAGCAGTTGTCACATTCATGATTTTTTCCATAAATGCTTTACTGATTTTCTTATCCCTGGAGATGCCTGTGATTTTTGGAGCATTCCATATCAAAAAACCCAGATCACTAAAAAGCAAGCCTGCTGTATATATTTTTTTGTCGAAGTATTGTTTCATTTGATTTCCAGCAACAGGGCCATAAAGAACCTGTTATTATTATTTTCAAATGTAAGAAAAAGTGACTTTATAGTAACAGAGTATTGAAGAAAATTGAAAAGCGAGGGAATGAAAAAAAGTTTGGAATATCTAACTTCGATTTGGTGAAAGATTTGGCCGATGTTGTTAAATATTGGGCTTAACTATAAATTATATATGAATTAATCAGACCGCAAACACTCTGCCGGATTTGTCCTGGTTGCTTTTATAACCACAAAGGTCACTGTTAGTAAAGATATCGCAAATACGATGAAAATTGCTAAAACAAACACACCAATATTTATGGATGTCCTATAAGCAAAATTCTCTAGCCATTTATCTGTAGCAAAATATGCAATCGGGCAGGCAAGGATGGTGGCTATCCCCACCGTTTTTAAAATACCTGTATTGAGGAGCATAAGGATATCTGCAGCTGATGCCCCGTTTGTTTTCCGGATCCCGATTTCCTTTTTTCGCCTCTCACTGGTATATGAAACCATTCCGAACAAGCCTAAACATGCTATTAATATAGAAAATAGAGCGGAAAACTTAATAACAAGGCCGAATTTCGTTTCTTTCTCATACAATTTATCGTATTTATCATCCAGAAAATTATATTGAAATGGAAGATCGGGTAATGTTTCACTCCATATTTTCTCCACATGATCGATGGCAGCCTTCGTATTTTGCCCATTGATCTTAATCATAATCTTATACAACATCATCGAGTAGTTCATTAAAGCACAGGGTGAAATTTTCTGATGAAATGATTCGTTATGAACGTCTTTATATATACCCAGAATCTCTTGTTGCCCTCCGAATAGGGACATTCTGAAACCGATGATACTGTCCATCCCAAACTCTTTGGCAGCGGCTTCATTGATAATCATTCCACCCTTATCACTTGTTAATTCCCACCTGTAATTTCGGCCTTCCACCATTTCTAGTCCCATGGTCTCAACAAAATCAGGATCAGCAACCATAAGTTGAAAGGATTTTTTTACTCCGTTAAACTCTTCGTTAACGCTTATATGAAAGGGATCACCAAATTCATTCCCCGCACGGCTTACATTATAAATCAAAGGGCTTTCTAAAACTCTTTGCTTAAATAAATCATACTTCTCATTGATATCCTCATTTGAGAAGAAGTAGATGAGGTTCTTATTATCAAAACCCAAATCTTTTGTTTTCATGAAATTTATCTGCTTCGAAATAATAACCACTCCAATAATTAGAATAAGAGAAACAGTTATCTGAAAAACAGTTAAAGATTGTTTAAATATGTTGCCCTTCTTACCGATAGTCAATTCATTTTTTATTGTTTTTATGGGATTCAAACGAGATAAGACAATGGCTGGATAAAAGCCGGCAAGAACACCTATAACAATAGCCCCTGCAAGAAAGATCAGAAGAATCTCTGGATTATCTATATATCCAATATTCAGCTCCTTACCAACCATGTTGTTGAACAATGGCATTAAAATTTCTGTAAGAATAATGGAAGCAACGGTGGCAAAAAATACCAATACGATTGCTTCACTAATAAACTGAATGATAAGATTTCTACGAGAAGATCCTGCCACTTTCCTCAGACCAATCTCTTTACTCCTTAAGGATGATTTTGCCAGGGAAAGATTGATGAAGTTGATGACAGCAATCGCTATGATAAAAACACCTAAAAGAGTAATCAGGGACAAGAATTGACGCATATTATTTCCAAAGAATAACACTTCACCCAGTGGAACCAAAGCCATGTTTACTTCATTTAATTCCTCACTGTCAGGTTCAATTTCATAACTAACACACAAGAATTTGACATATTCATCCAGGGCCTTTTTTACAAAAGCATCTGGTTCAACCTGGTCGTGAAGCATGATATAGGTATGGTATCCCCAATTGCGGAAATCCTGATTAACGTCAATGCCTCCAGGTTTAATATCGCTAAGTGTGATAAACGATGCAATGGCAGAATAGTTAATGGATGAATTTCCGGGTACATCTTCAATGATTGCTGTGATGGTGAAATCATGCTTGACGTTTCCACCTTCGCTTACAAATTCAATGATTTTGTTTAAAGCATCAGTACTCCCGAAAAGTTTTTTTGCTGATGATTCTGTCAGGATGAGTGAATATGGATGAATAAGGGCTTTTGACAGATCACCGGCAACTGCTTTTACACTGAACATATCAAAAAAGCCAGAATCTGCGTAAATAATATCTTCAAATTCAACTGGTTCATCTGATTCCAAATGCCGTAGATATGCTCTTTTCCCACCCCCGTATGACACATCTATGCGAACCATATTCTGAATCTCAGGATAACTTTCTTGCATTGAATAGCCTAAGCGAGCGGTTGTTTCCAGTTCACCATTGACACTTACCTGGTATATTTCATCGTAATTCTCATGGTATTTATCGTAATTTAACTCACTCGCTACATAAATCAATATTAGCGTGAATATGGAGATCCCAACTGCAAGTCCCCCTATATTAATAACTGAATGCAGTTTAAACCTCAGTATGTTTCTGATGGCGGTGATAATGAAATTCTTAATCATAATTTGAAAGATATAACTCCCATAAGTCAAAATGCATACCGAAAACTTAAATGATTATATATTAGCATGTTATGCATTTATCAATATATAGAGCCAGTACTTTACTGACTAATATTTAGGCATTCACTGCCTAATAATTAGACATTTATTGGGAAATGCTATACATTTACACTTATGTCTATAAGAAAAAGAAAGCTTTTAGTCGTTGATGATAATAAGAACATTCTCACAGCACTAAGCCGTTTGCTGGAATTGGAATTTGATGAAGTTCATACCATCACCAATCCTAACTTAATTCATAACATGGTCAGGTCAAATCATTATGACGCCATCCTGCTGGACATGAACTATTCGGCGAGTATTCAATCTGGAAACGAAGGCTTATTCTGGATGAAAGAGATTCTAAAAGCCGATCCGAATGCAAGCGTCATTCTAATCACCGCCTATGGTGATGTTGATTTGGCTGTAAGGGCAGTAAAAGAAGGCGCTGCCGATTTTGTAGTAAAGCCCTGGGATAATGATAAATTACTTGCCACTTTAAACGCTGCCTGTAATCTGCGGAAATCAAAGCTTGAGGTTGAGTCCTTAAAGGAGAAGCAAAAGTCATTGCTTGAAAAAATTGACCAGAAGTACTCTCGCTTAATTGGATCCTCATCTGCAATGCAAAAGATTCATGAAACCATTAAGAAAGTTGCCGGAACTGACGTAGATATCCTAATCCTTGGGGAGAATGGAACAGGAAAAGAGCTGGTTGCCCGTGAGATACATCGACAATCAATCCGGAATCAGGAAATGATGGTCAGTGTTGATATGGGCTCACTAAGCGAATCTTTATTTGAAAGTGAAATGTTTGGCTATGAGAAAGGATCCTTCACCGATGCAAAAGAAATGCGCAAAGGACGTTTTGAAATAGCTTCTGATGGAAGCATATTTTTAGATGAAATAGGAAACCTTTCACTTTCTATGCAAACCAAATTATTATCTGCATTGCAAAATAGAGCATTTACACGGGTAGGGGCTAATACTCCAATTGAGTTTGATACACGAATTATTTGCGCAACAAACAAGAATCTGAGGGCAATGATTTCAGAGGGTGTATTTCGCGAAGACTTGTTCTTCAGGATCAATACCATTGAGATAACTATACCTCCCCTGCGAGATCGCGGTGATGATATTTTGGAACTAAGCGATTTCTTTCTTACCAATTTTAAAGCAAAATACGGAAAGAACGCATTGAAACTGAATAAAGACTCCTCTGAGATTTTAAAAAATTACAATTGGCCCGGAAATGTCAGGGAATTGCTACACACCATCGAGAAAGCCGTAATTTTATGTGATTCCAATGTTTTGAAACCCGATGACTTGCATCTGTCCAAGCAGGAATCTAATTCTTCCAAGGATTCTCCTATAACTTTTAACGAAATTGAGAAACTTGGAATAATGAAAGCGCTAGAAAGAAATAAGGGGAATGTTTATAGAACAGCCAAAGAGTTAAATATTGCCAGACAAACACTCTATAACAAGATTCAGAAACATAATCTTTAGATGCCATTTCATGTATAGTAAAAGCCTTTTCTCAGCAATTCTTTTCCGAATAATTTTGATTATAATTAGCTCCTTTGCTTTTATCGCAGTAATTCCCTACCTGCACAACGAGTATTACTTAAGTCTTATTGGAATAGGCTTATTGATCATATTTCAGGTGTATAATCTAGTGCACTACGTAAATAAGACCAATCGTAAGATTGCTCAATTTTTTAATTCTGTGCGCAATGAAGATTCAGTACTTGTTCATTCTTACGATTATAAAGGGAAAAATTTCGATTCCCTCAGTAGCTCATTGAATGAACTTAACAATACCGTAGGTGAAATGCGTAGACAAAACGCGCGGCAAAGTTTATTCCTGAATAATCTGGTTGAGCATGTGGGTGTGGGCTTGATTTCATACACTAGCGATGGAAATATTGAGATTTTCAATAATGCAGCAAAAAAAATACTGGCGATTGGTCAGCTGAGCAACATACATGATATAGGCATCAAGTATCCTGAACTTTTCTCGTGCATTTCGGAATTACAACCATATAATCATCAGGTAATTAAGTTAATGACGAAACAATCAGTGCTGTTTCTGTCATTAAAGCTCAGCATATTTAAAACTGAAAAGGAGACATTGAATCTTTTATCCATTCAGAATATTCGGGTAGAACTGGAGCAAAACGAACTGGATTCCTGGCAAAAATTAATTCGGGTATTAACACATGAAATATCTAATTCTGTCAGTCCAATAACATCCCTGGCAAACACAACTAAAAAGTATTTTGTAAGGAAAGAAACGGGAGCACTTATGAAAATTGATGAATTGAATGATACCTTGCTGCATAAAACCGTTGATAGCCTGGATACCATTGAAACCACTGGCAAAGGATTAATCGATTTTGTGGGTAAGTATAGAAGTCTGACAGCACTACCACAACCCAAATTCGAGAAATTCCAAATCCGGACTTTATTCGACAAACTTCAAACCCTTTTAATACAAGAAGCCGATTCCAATTCCATCCTTTTAGAATTTATCTGTTCTCCAAACACACTGGAACTTACAGCGGATTTTAGCTTGTTGGAAAAGGTTTTGATTAACCTGATTAAGAATGCATTTCAGGCTCTGGAAAAATCTAACGACGCTAAGGTTTTTGTAAGTGCATTCAAAAATGTCGAAAACAGAGTTACAATAATTGTTAAAGATAACGGTGCTGGAATTCCATCAGATATTATGGAGGATATATTTATCCCGTTTTATACAACAAAAAATAGCGGATCAGGCATAGGATTGAGCCTGTCAAGGCAAATAATGAGATTACATAGCGGAACCATTACAGTTAGTTCTGATCCGCATAAAGTAACCGTATTTAGCCTGGCATTTTAGGTCCCAATCATACAATGGCTGCTAATACTCGCTTCTCTTTCGAGTCCAATGGGATGCACAAGGTATTCTTCAATAGCGGGGTCAGGTTGCTGAATCCAAAATGGACCTTACACGCTCCTTGTAACTTTCTATATTTTTAGCCTTTTTTATCATTTTGAGCCCTTTTCCTGAATTGGGAAATGAGCGAACGAAATACTCCCAGAAATAGTACATTTTTTGTAAAACATGTTTAGATCCGGATAAGGCTTCCGTATAGGATGCTAAAAGCATGTCGTGAAATTGCTTAAAAACTTCAATTCTGTTTTCCGGATAATCAAGAGTATCTGCTTTAATCATCGTCGGCAGGAAAGGATCTGCTATAAGTCCCCTGCCAATCATCCATTTTTCAATTCCAGGAAATCGATCCTTCATCTCCCTGAAACGCTGAACAGAAGTAATATCACCATTGTATATAAGTGTATGCTTGCTTAGTTCCATGCATCTGGCAAATTCATCCAAATACACATCACCTTTGTATAACTGCTTACCAATTCGAGGGTGGATGGAAATGTTTTCCAGGGGATATTTATCCAGTATAGGTAGAACCTGAAAAAACTCGTCTGTTCTTTCATAACCCAGGCGCATTTTCACCGAAATCTTGATCTCTGATTCGGCAAATACCTGCTTGAGAACTTCATCGATTATCGCCGGACTCTTTAACAAGCCTGAGCCCATACCTCGTTTAGCAACCATGGGATAAGGGCAGCCAAGATTCCAGTTCAATTCATTATAACCCAGACCCAACACATAATCTGCAACTAAGAGAAATTCATTGGCATCCTTAGTAATAATCTGGGGAATCAAATCGAGAGAATGATTATTTGCGGGTAGCAGATCTCGCTCATTAGCTGCTTTGATTTCCGCTTTTCCATTCAAACGAATATAAGGAGCCATATAGGAATCAATCCCCCCAAAGTTTTTTTGAAAAGCATTCCTAAACCGAAAGTCGGTATACCCCTGAAGAGGAGATGAAAATATTTTGACCATAGACTCTTTGCCCTTCATTCAGTCATCAAATGTAATGAATCCTTCAAATTTAGAGAGCCAAGCCGTAAGTAAGCTTTAAAATGATCTGGTTTTGGTCCTGCTGCCAACGATCGGTGAGGGCCTACTGCAGCTCTTGGAGTAGGAAGTTTTGCCTCAAGGAAAGACCATGTTTTTGTTTTAAAAGTTAACACCTCATACTCTCTAAAGCGCTATTTTTCAAATAAAAGAAGGCATAAAAAGAGGAAGCTTACAGTATTATTGAGTATTCTGAGGGAAAGGGCAACTGAACTCCAGCACGAAAAATACCGGAGCTTAGTTGCTCTTTATTACAGGAGTTTACAATTATTAATATCCATCGTTTTGATCCAGGACATCACTAATCTTTATTTCTCTGTCAGGTATAGGAAGAACGAACATAGCAGGATCAACAGGTGTACCCATGTAAGCATCCATAGTTGACTGAAGAGCACCAAAACGCTCCAAATCAAACCAACGCTGATCTTCGAAAGCAAACTCAAATCTTCTTTGAAGAAGAAGTTCGTCTTTTGTAAAAGAGGTTATTGCACTAACATCATGACCGGCACGTGCCAAAACTTCAGTATAAGCAGCCACTGCACCAGCATCATTGGAAGAAGCACCATCAGCAAGAATAGCCTCGGCGTACATCAACAATACATCGGCGTAACGTAATACAATCCAGTCGTTACCGGACAAATCATCTTCACTAGAATTTGAAACAAATTTTCCTACCGAGATAATATCCAGCGCATCATATACAACAGAAACATTCAATCGCTCTGGATCATCTCCTCCAGCTTCGAAAGTGCTGTCTGTAGCACCCCATGCTTCAACAAGGTCAGCCGTAGGTGTGTTTACTCCACTAGCAGAACCAGAACGTGTAAATTCACGAGAAAAATCCTGTGAGGTACCGTCAATATCATTTAAGTATTCAACTGCAAAGATTATCTCATCATTTTGCTCATTATAGAAAACATCATAAAAATCACCCTCCAATAAATAGGAGCCACCCATTAATCCACTTAATAGTGTTTCAGCAGCAGCATAATTACCGGTAGTTAAATGAAGTTTTGCTAACAGCGCCTGAGCAGCACCTTTAGTTGCTCTTCCAGGTTTGATGTCTCCTTTAATAGGAAGGTATTCAATTGCATCAGTTAAGTCAATAGCAATACTTGCATACATAGCACTCTCAGTAGACTGTGCGTAATCAGGAGCATCATCATATAACACTACATGATCAACATACATAACATCCTTATAGAGACGTGTTAAGTTAAAATGACATAATGATCGCAGAAATAACGCTTCTCCATGAAGCTGCGTTTTTAAAGCTGGATCTTCAACAACATCAAGGTATTCAATTACGGTATTGGCAGCACCAATGGCAATATAATTAGCATCCCAGTACTCCAATACAAAGCTGTTTGTTGGAGTTACATCCAATTCATCCATTTCTTGCCAGTCACCTTCATTCTCGACGGATGTGGCATTATCAGAACGCATTTCTGTTAGAGCAAATTCTCTCTGATAAACATCTCCTAATCGAGCATAGGCTCCAATCATTGCAACCTCCATCTCATTATCGTTCGTATAGAAAGACTCTACCGACACATCAGAGATGGGTTGCTGATTTATAAAATCCTCACAGCTTTTAGCTGCGAACAGACTTACTATAGTTAGTAATATTATTTTAATTTTCATTGTTAAATTTTTTGTTGATAAAAGTTACTTATCCCTAATACACCATTATTAAAAATTCAAATTCAAGCCTATTGTAATTGACTTAGCAAGCGGCTGAGCACCACGCTGATATCCATAAACTAAGGGATTAACAACATCATCAGAAGCTTCTTTGTCCACAGGGTCATAAGTCTCATTTGTACCTTCAGGGTTATAGCCCATATAATCGTCGGCCATGAAGTATAACAGGTTAGATGCTGCAAAGTATATTCTTAAGTTTTCTACACCTATCTTTTGGGTCATAGACTTAGGTAGAGTAAACCCTAGATTTAGATTACGCAATGATACATATGAAGCATTCTGCACAATATCATCGGTGAAGATTCTTTGTTTTACCAAACCCTTGTCAGCAGCAGGGAAATTTTCATTTGTAGAACCTTTCCAATGGGTTTCGTAGTATTGCTTGTCCATAAACACTACTTCGGCACCATGAGAACCCTGGAAAGTGAAAGTAAAATCAATCATTTTATACTTAAGAGTATTGGTTAAGGCCCAGGTTAAATCGGGATGAGGATCACCTAAAATAACTTTATCGTCATTATCGATATCACCATCACCATCCTGGTCTTTAACATATACCTCTTTCGAAGCAGTACCTACTGGATAAATAACATTATTTAACTGATCAGCAGGAATGTCAGCTTCATATTCCCAACCATAGAATGAAGAAGTTGGTTGCCCTACAATAGCAATAAAATCGAAGGGGCGTTTAGGATCGATATTAAATATTACGCTATCGTTACCGGCGAAATCAACCAGCTCATTCTTATATGTTGAGAAATTAACTGATGTTAACCATTTAAAATCGCCACTAGAAACGTTATGTGTAGTTAATTCAATATCAACACCTGTGTTTTTTACTATACCCTGATTTACAGTAACCTTAGTAAATCCAGTAATAGAAGAAATTGGGCGATCTAATATCAAATCCTCACTGGTCTTATTATAATACTCAGCGGTTAAAAATACCCTGTTATTGAATAATCCGAGATCTATACCAGGCGAAAATTCTTTTGATTTTTGCCACTTCAAAACAGGATTAGCAATTTGAGAAGGTGCATATCCTGAAACTAAACCTCCATCGAGGGATGCACCAACACCTTCAACCAAACCCATGTGAGCATATGCACTTGCGGCATCATAACCATTGATACCATAGCTAACACGTAGCTTCAATTCAGATATAGCAGAATTATCAGCAATAAAATCCTCTTCGCTAACTCTCCATCCTAATGAAAATGCAGGAAAAGTTCCATATTTAGTATCCAGCCCAAAACGAGAACTACCATCGCGACGTATACTTACAGAAGCAAGATACTTATTATCATATGCATAGTTCAAACGGCCAAATGCAGAAGCCAGCGTTGAGGCGTATCTTGAAGAAACTCCATTTGTAATCTTATTTGATTCGGAAATGGTTGTTACCTGATCGAATACAAATCCACTTGCATCCAGCTCTGATTGAAAGTGGCTACTTTTTTCAGCAGAAAAGCCAGCAACTAAATCGATCTCACTTTCACCGAAAACTTTATTGTAATTCATATACGTTTCAGAAACCCAGTGAATATTACTTGCATATTCAGTTGCTACGTTTGCATCGCTTGTAGCTTTATGAGCTAAAACTCCAACATATTCATCTTCTTCTAATGAACGGTATTCAAGACCGATAGTGGAATGTAAGTTTAAGCCTTCAGCAAGATTGATATCCAAATACCCTGATGAAAGCACGTTTAATGCTTTATAGGTAAAATTACGTTCAACTACTCGCTGGTAAGGGTTTGGATCACCACCTGTACGAATTTCCGTACCACTTGTAGGCCAGTTATCCCAGTCGTTCTCATCTGCATAATCTCCAGGTTGAACGAGTTCTCCGTCGCGGTATATCTTATCAGGATTAGCACTAGCTAATGTAGCCTCAGTATGATAAATTGGCAACCATTCCATGTGACGTACAACATCGTGGAAACGCATAGGAAACTGACGAGTCTTGCTATAACTAGGAGCAATAGACATGCCCATTTTGACGCGATCGTTAACTTTAGTATTTAAATTTATCCGTGCATTGTATTTCTCAAACTGATCGGTTAAGAGAATTCCTTCATCCTTTAAGTAGCCACCGGAAATATGGAAGTCAGTAACTTCGTCTCCTCCTGAAGCGCTCAATGAATAGTTTTGTACAGTTCCTCCTGGCGTCATTTCTTCAAACCAGTTGGTATGTGTATCAGCTAAAGCCGGTACAGATGCAACATAATCTAATTGTGGTGAAGTTCCTTTTTCTGCTATCCATTCCTCAATAGTTGGATAAGGGCTTTCATTTTTCACAACTGATTTCATTCCAGTATAGGCATTAAAATTGAACTTAGTTTTGCCAGAAGTTCCTTTTTTAGTAGAAATCATGATTACACCAGCAGCACCACGTGATCCGTAAATAGCAGCTGAAGCTGCATCTTTAAGTACCTCAATAGATTCTACATCGGCCATGTTGATAGTTCCAAGAAAATCGCTTGAAACAGGAACACCATCAATTACAAGGAGAGGATCAGATGCTCCGGTTAAATTGGATGTGCCACGAATTTGTATTGTCGAAGCTTCACCAACACGAGCATCGGTTGTGGAAATTAGTACACCGGCCATTTTACCTATAAGGGCTTCATCAGCACGAGCTACAGGTATTTCGTCAAGTTGTTCGTTTTTAACTTTCGATACCGAACCGGTAAGATGCGATTTCTTAATAGTTCCATATCCAATTACTACAACTTCCGATAAGTTTCCAATATCGATTGCCAAAGTGAAGTTGAGAACGGTTTGTTCTCCAACAATTGCTTCTTCACTATGATAACCAACAAAAGAAACAACCAACACATCGCCTGTAGATGCTTCAATTTGATATTTACCATTGAGGTCTGTAATTGTACCAACGCTGGCACCTTTTATTACAACGTTTACTCCAGGCAGAGCTTCATTAAATTCTTGTGATAATACCGTACCGGTAATTTGAACTTTTCCATCTTCCTGAGCTTGCGCTACTTGTGCTAAAAGCAGGAAAAATAAGATAATAAACACCGATGTTTTTTTATTTATATGCATTATTATTCGCTTTAAGATTGATTTATAATTTCATTCTATATTGATATTCAAAAAGACCTAGAATAGTCTATAACAAAATAGTATACAAAAAGAGTGTATAAGGGGGGGGAATGAAACTAAATTACAAGTGTATAAATCAAGAGAATAATCTGTATCTTTGTAACTGTTTCACATGCAAGGGTGTCGAAAGGCACCTTTTTTTTACTGATGGCAGTCTGGCAGGACTGCCATCTTTTTATTATGAACTTCTGTTATGGATTCTTTTCATGTTAATTTGTGGTTTAGGTAAGTATTAAATATTTGCAAATTTCTCACATTTAAGTTGCTGTTCCAAGTTTTAAGATTTCTTCTGAATGATCTCGCCTAATTTGCCCTAATTCCGGGTCCTTGTGTGCAATAGCCTTAAAGAGTGCTTTGGGCCGCTCATGCCGGGTTTTCAAGCGATCGTTTCCACAAACTTTGTATTCAATATAGCTTGTGAGTATATCGGGGATTATTATCATCATAGATGATTTCAGCATTTTGTTTTGGCTGGCTTCAGCAATTTTCAGATGATACATCATATCTTCGTCAATTACCATTTTTTCATTTTTGGTAAATCAACACTTGGTCGACCAATTTATGACTATTTTTAATACCGCACAAGAAATTTGATGAAAATATTGCCAATTAACCAGTTTAAGACCAGGATTGTGGAAAGCAGAAACAGCTTTGTTACTTCTGAAAGACAGAATAACTCAGTTCTTTAAAAATGAATTTTGAAATAGGACTCAAATCAGATGGTTTCAAAGTCCTGAAAGAACCGTAATAAAGAAGAAATAGGTAATAATATACCTTGTTTTACACCCATATAAACAAAAATCCTCTCAACATTAATGTGTTAAGAGGCTTTCTTAGTAGACTATGGGTTTGAAATATCTAACCTTGAATTGATGAGGAATTTGAAGGACGTTTTTGATTTTCTTATCATGTTGTCATCCATAAAGGTGATGTAACCGCCAATATACCATATCGCCTTGCTTTCTTTCGTACTATTTATTCTGGTGGAACTTCTGATGTTCCTGAGCTAAAAACACAAACTACCGTATATCCTATTCCTACCAATGGCAAGCAAACTGTAATGTTAGAAAACACAGAACAAGGTTTTAGTTACTATAGTATTTTAGTTACTATAGTATTTCAGTTACTTTGGTAAAATCTGTAAGAGCCGAATAAGGACAAAATGAAATTGACCTTGGAGAGCTTTTTAATGGAGTATACCTTTTGACTGCGCCAGGTATAAAATAACAAGGAAAATTAAACAATGAGCCAGGCTTTTGATCCGAAGAGGAATTACGAAGAAACAAAAAATGCAATTGGTTATATTAACCGAAAAGAGGCAACTCAGGCTGACTATGATAGAATAGGTTTTATGTCTGGACTGGAAGTTCACCAGCAATTAAAAACATCAAAAAAGCTATTCTGCAATTGTCCTTCTGGTATATATCAGGCCAGTGATAATTTTGATGCTGAGATTATACGTCATATGCGACCAACCTTAAGTGAGTTAGGCGCATATGATGGAACAGCTTTAATGGAGTTCAAAACAAAAAAGAACATCATTTATAGAATTAATAATGACACAGCTTGTACATATGAAATAGACGACACTCCACCATTCCCAATTAACCGTGAAGCACTCGAATATGCTCTCCAAATTTCAATGCTTAGCAAATTAAATATTGTTGGCGAAGTTCATATTACACGTAAACAGTATTTAGATGGAAGTATTCCTGCGGGCTTCCAACGTACAGCTATTTTAGGTGTTGAAGGCGAAATCCAACTTAAAAATAAGAAAGTCAGACTTATTCAATTAAGTATTGAAGAAGATTCTTGTAGAGAAATTTCTGATATAGGTCACTGGAGAACTTATAAGACTGACAGGCTTGGCATACCTTTGATCGAAACTGTAACATATCCTGACTTTGGGAATCCTGATGAAGTAAAAGAAGGAGCTGATTATATTAGGTTTCTTAACAGAAGTACTGGAAAAGTTGAAACAGGCAAAGGATCAACCCGAGCAGATACAAATGTGAGCTGTAGAGGTGGAAGTCGTGTCGAAATAAAAGGTGTTTGCAGTACCAAATGGATGCCTGAACTAACTCATGTTGAAGCTTTCAGACAATATGCCCTACTAAACATCAAATCAATTCTTGAAACGAAAATTCCTGATAAGGATAGTTGGAAAATTAGTTCTGAAGAAATAGACTTAAATGAAATTAAGTTTCCTTACCAAGCAGTTAAAGATGCAAAAGAGCAAGGTCATAAATGCATAGCTGTTAACCTCAGCAATTTTGAAGGGATACTTTCTCATTACACACAGCCAAATCAAATGTTTGCAAATGAAATCATTAACAGGCTGAAGGTTATTGCGTGTCTTGAGATACCAAACCTCATTCATTCTGAGCAGTTTGACAAAGTTGTTACCGAAAAAAAGTTTGAAAAAATAAAAACCAAACTTGGTTCAAAAAAAGGTGATGCACAAATTATAATCTGGGGACCTGAAGAAGATATGCCAACTGCATTGGAAACAATTGAAGAAAGATGCATCATGGCAATGGAAGGTGTTCCAGAAGAAACCAGGAAATCTTTTAAAGATGGGACCACTATTTTCGAAAGAGTATTACCAGGTGCTGATAGGATGTATCCTGATACCGACTCTGCTCCTATTCCATTAACAGAAGAATACATTGCAAGCATTAGCGAAACACTTCCTATAAATATTTGTGATCGTTACAAGCAATTAGCCAACTGGGGTATCCCTGAAGATGCCAAAGAATATATCCTTAAGAAGAATTTAGTTCCGCTAATTGAGAAAATTGAACGAGAACTTGGCATTTCTCCAAAATGGACTGGCATTTTTCTGGCTCACAGGTTATGCAATGTTGAAAATAAATCTAAGTTTTCAAAAGAATTTAATTATTCAATGGTATTTGCCATGCTTCGCTATTTAGAAGACAAAAATCTGGATTTAGAATTAGCAAAGAAGATGATATGGGAACTTTACCAGCATCCAAAAATGGATTTTGATTCAGTATTGACAACACTCAATTTCAAAAAAATTCCACAAGAAGAAATCGAAACCAGAATTCCATTTCTAAGAGAGAAATATAAAGAAATAGCTACTTCAACCGATCCGGGTGCAGAAATCAGGTGGATTATGGGTGAATTGCGAAAAACAGCTGCTGGTAATATCAATTTATCTAATTTAAAAATTGAATGCTGCAAGTAAGATTGTTGTATTTAGGACTTAAGATTAAAGAATACTATAATGTCAGACGATATTTTTCAAGGTTATAAAGGAAAAGCACTAGAACTTCTTAAGAAATATAAAGTGCGTGTTTGGGGCAAATGTGAAGTTGAAACCACACGTGGAAAATTTGAAGGAACTGTTCTTCCAAGAGCGGAAAACGATGATGACCTTCATATAGTAATAAAAATTATTACTGGTTATAATATTGGTGTTGATGTAGAAACTATTTCAAGTATGAAAGAAGTTGACTACAAAAAAGCCAACTATAAAATTCCAGAAAAAGAATTTCCATTTACAGATGGTTTACCACAAGTTAAACTTTTTGGAACAGGAGGCACTATTGCATCTCGTCTGGATTATAGAACCGGAGCTGTAATTCCTGCTTTCTCACCGGGTGAACTTTATGGCGCTGTTCCTGAGCTGGCCGACATTTGTAATCTTGAAACCGAAAAAGTTTTTGCTGTTTTTAGCGAGAACATGGGTCCTAAGCAATACATTGCTTTAGCTAAAGCTATTGGAAAAGAAATTAAGAATGGTGTTGACGGAATCGTAATTGCCCATGGTACCGATACGCTTCAGCATACAGCTGCTGCATTATCATTCATGGTTCAAAATTCACCAGTACCAATTGTATTGGTTGGTTCACAACGTTCATCTGACCGTCCAAGTTCCGATGCTGCATTAAACTTAATGCATGCTATGTACACAGCAGGTCATTCCGATATTGCTGAAGTTATGGTTTGTATGTTTGGTCCAACATCTGACGAATATGGATTTTTACACCAGGGAACACGTGTACGTAAAATGCACTCATCCTACCGATCAACATTTAGAACTATAGGGGATACACCAATAGCCAGTGTAACCCGTGATTCATTTACCCCAATTAAAAAAGGATATAATCATCGTAGAAAAGATAAAGAGGTTACCATTAAACCATATTTTAGCGCTACTGTTTCAATGCTTTATTATTATACTGGTATGAAGCCAGATGTAATGATGTCGATGGTTGATATGGGATATATGGGAATTATCATTCTTGGAACCGGTTTAGGGCATGTAAACAAAGAGCTTTATCCTGCACTAGAATATGCAAAGGAAAAAGGCGTTTCTGTATTTATGACACTTCAAACTATTTGGGGTTACGTACATATGTTTGTTTACGATACAGGACGTGATATGATGGCAAAGGGCGTGATTCCTTTAAGAAATATGTTGCCTGAAACAGCTTATGTAAAATTAGGTTGGGTATTGGGTCAGACTGATGATCCTGAAAAGGTTAAAGAAATGATGTTAACCCCAATTAGTGCCGATATTACCGAACGTGAGCCTTATAATGGATACCTCGTTTACCAGGGAGGTGTTCCTGAGGTTGAGGATTTTGTTAAGAAGGTTCATAAGTAGGCTTAGGTGTAATTTAAGGGCTGTAGCCCGCTTCAAAATTGTGCCAGTTTGAAGCCCGCAATCGCCTACTTTGAGACCTCCCTCATGCTGCTTGAGATTAGCAAAAAATCGGGAAGCTTACACAGGAAATAAAAAACCCGAAGCACATTGTGATTCGGGTTTTCTCTAGTAGACAAGAGATTTGAAATATCTAACCTCGATTTGATGAAGGATTTGAAAAATGTTTTTAATATATTGGAATGAATTACGTCAGTCCAAATTATTCTAGTGTGCCATTAAGTCCGTAAAAATCTAAGCCCTATGAAAAACTTAGTCAAATATGTACTAGTAATTGTATTTTCAATTATATCGTTTTCATGTACAAAACAGAAGAATCAATTCAACATTGTATTCTTTTTAGTTGACGATTTAGGTTGGACCGATGTTGGTTGCTATGGAAGCAGCTTTTATGAAACACCAAATATTGATCGCCTGGCAGAAGAAGGTGTCCGGTTTACCAATGCATACGCAGCCTGTCATGTTTGTTCACCAACCAGAGCCAGCATCATCACGGGGAAATATCCTGCAAGCATTAACCTCACCGATTGGTTGCCAGGCAGAAGGGATTTTCCTTTTCAAAAATTGCTGAATGTAAAAATCAACCAGCACTTGCCCTATGATATTCCAACACTTCCCGAAATTTTGAAAGAGAACGGTTACCAAACTGCAATCTTTGGAAAATGGCATTTAGGTGAAGATTCAGCTTCCACTTCACGACAGGGTTTCGATTTTCATCTTCCCGACTGGAATCGTGGTTGGCCCAAAAATGGCTACCACTTTCCGTATGGCATGAAAGGATTAGAAGACGGAAATCCGGGTGAATATTTAACCGATAGAATGACTAATGAAGCCATCAAATACATCGAGCAGAACAAGGACAGGCCCTTCTTTCTTTACCTCTCTCATTTTGCTGTTCATGATCCCATTGAAGGTCGGCCTGATTTAGTTGAAAAGTACCAAAGAAAATTAGCGGCAATGAATCCGTCCGAGGGAGATCCTTTTATCCTGGAAGGGAAACCCGGCATTGAAAATCCAGTTTCACATAGGGAGCTAAATCAGTTGTTGAACGATAAAGCATATTCGGGTTTTAAGGTCTTCCCTAATCAGACAGTGAAAATAAAGCAGCATCAGGACAATATACAGTTTGCAGCCATGGTGGAAAGCATGGATGAAAGCATGGGAAGAGTGCTCGATAAATTGGAGGAGCTGAAATTGGAGGACAACACTATCATCATATTTTATTCCGATAATGGAGGCATGTCGGCAGCAAATTTCTTTGATCCAAATCGGGTAATTCCTGAAGAGGAGCTGGATAGAGCTTTCTCCACTTCAAACCTTCCTTTGCGAGGGGCAAAAGGCTGGCTGTACGAAGGTGGTATACGGGTTCCATTAATCATCAAATGGCCCGGGAAAGGATTAAAAAAAGCTAACTGTGATGTTCCGGTTACCAGTCCGGATTTCTTCCCAACCATTCTAGATATGGTCGGCATCAATTCCGAAAGCATTGCAAGTGACGGTTTGAGTATAGCCCCTCTAGTGATGGGGGAAGAGGAACTGAATAGGGAAGCCATTTTCTGGCACTTTCCGCATTACAGCAACCACGGTATGCAAAGTGCAGGCGGTGCGGTACGCTCTGGGGATTATAAATTATTGGAGTACTTTGATACCGGGAAAATGCAACTGTTTGATCTTAAAGATGATATTGAAGAACAAAACGACCTGTCAATGACAGAACCTGAAAAGGTGAATGAACTGAAAAATTTATTATACGATTGGAGAGAATCCATTGGTGCAAGAATGATGGAAGAGAATCCCAACTATGATATTGATATCGATTTATATTCCGTGGAGAAAGAATAGATGTATTGTATATAATTTTGATTTCGAAATTCTAAGTAACTCATGGCATTTTAGTCTGACAGCGCACTTACTGTATATTGTGATAAAGAAGGAAAATATCGTAAATTCAGTTTAATTGTTTTACCGATTCCCTGAATTTTAAGGAAGGTTGCAAGAATACCTGTTCGGCGGTGAACTCCTCATTATTGATACGGCCGAATAACAGTCGGACTGCTATCTTGCAAATATCATTAACGGGCTGCTCCACGCAGGTAAGCGGTGTTGAAAGGTAATCAAGATAAGGATGGTTGTCAAAAGCTATCAGGGAAATATCCTCTGGTATTCGAAAATTATTCTCTTTCAGAGCCTTCATGCAACCTAGCGCAATGGTGTTGCTCAAGGCAAATATCGCGGTTGGTTTAACTTTTTTATGCAATAATAACAAGGTTTCTGTATAGCCGTTTTGAACTGAAAAATCATATCCGGAAATACTATTCATTTTTATGCCAGCCTCCTCTAATGCTGCCTTGAATCCTTTTATCCTGAGTTGATTTGGTATCGCGGATTCTATTCCCTGGATGCAGGCAATAGAAGTATGCCCGTTCTTGATAAAATGCTGCGTAGCCAGATAGGCTCCCTGATAATTATCAGTTGATACAAAAGGGATATTCAGTCCATCAAAGTAACGATCCAGGCAGACTACCGGAATCTTCAGGTTCTGGAGGAACTTAAGTTGATCCGGACTATTGCCACAGGGTGCGATGATGATCCCTTCGACATTCCTGGAATTCATCTGCTTAAGTTCTTCCTTTTCTATCTCCGGATTTTCATTGCAGTCACTGATCAGTGTGGCATACCCCATTTGCCGCAATTCCATATTTATCACGCCGGCGATACGTGAAAAAAAGGGATTTATCAGTGAAGGGATGATCAAAGCAATGGTCTTTGTCTTACCAGATTGAAGATTAACGGCAATCTGGTTGGGAATGTAATTCAGTGCTTCAGCAGCTTCCAATATTTTTTTCTTGGATTTTTCACTGATCCTGTACTGCTTTGCCTTGTCATTCAGTACTCTTGACACAGTGGTGGTGGAAAGACCTGTGTTTTGGGCAATGTCTTTAATATTAGTCTTTCTGCGATTCATTAAAACACTTTATTACTATGTAAAGTCATTATGTACCTGCATAAATGATAGAAATGATTCCCAATGTGAAAAGTATAAACATGACGGCCAACATACCGTTTGTGCCTCGTGGAGCATTTTTAAACTCTCTCCATATGAACACACCCCATAATGCAGCTACAAGGGTTGCCCCTTGGCCAAGACCATAGGAAATTGCTGTTCCTGCTTTTCCTGCTGCAATCAGGTTGAGTGAGTTTCCTACTCCCCATATGATTCCACCCAGAATACCCATCAAATGTATGGAAAATTTTCCACGAAAATAAGTCTTGTAATTGGTCGGTTTACCGCTGATGGGTCTTTTCATCAGAAGGGTATTGAAAAGAAAATTGCTAACGAATATCCCCAGAGAAAATATAAAAACAGCTGTATATGGTGTCATCATTCCCGCTGCAGGGCTAACAAAATTATCCAGATCCATGGATCTGGCAATAAATCGGTAAAAGAAAGACATCAGCACACCGGCAATTATGGAAACTAGTATCCCTTTGGTTGAGACCTTCTGATCACCACTGGACATCCTCTTGTATGCCAACGCATTAATAATAATCGCGATAGCAATGAGGCCCACCCCAATAAAAATGAATAGTGGATCCCCTTTTTTTGAGCCAATATAGTTGATGATCACTCCCAGAATGAGTGCCAGCCCTATGCCCACAGGAAATGCTACCGACATTCCGACTAAGGCAATAGCTGTTGCCAGAAGGATATTGGCTGCATTGAATATAATACCCCCGAGAAATGCAGATCCGATATTGCCTGGATCGGCCTGCGACAGATCTGCAATAAAACCTCTTCCATTTTCACCTATACTGCCAAAGGTAAAAGCAAATATAAGGGACAGTATAAGGATACCTGTTACGTAATCCCAGTAAAACAACTCATAACGCCAGGTCTTCCCGGCAAGTTTCTGGGTGTTGGCCCACGAACCCCAGCAAAGCATGGTGATGAAACAGAAAACAATGGCCAGTGAATAATTGTTAATGATAAACATGGTGGTATTGTATTGGTTATTTATTGAATTATTGCAAACTTTGATTTATTACTCAAGCAATTCCTTCCTGTAGGGAATAGATGGAATGGCCCCGAACCTTGTGATTGAAATAGCTGCTGCCTTGTTGGCAAACCTCACTGCATCACTCATTGAAAGGCCTTCCGCTAGTCCCACTGTAAGTGCCCCATTAAATACATCTCCGGCTCCTGTTGTATCAGCCGCTTCAACCTTTTCACCAGGGATCCATTCAACCTCACCGTCATAACTCAAGGCACCTTCTTCACCCAGTGTAATGATTACATGCTTAACCCCTTTGTCCAGCAGGATCTTTGCAGCTTCCATTGTTGTGTCCCTGTCCTTGATTTTTATTCCGGATAGTAGTTCTGCTTCAATCCTGTTGGGTGTGATTAAATATATTTTTTCAAGTAGGTGCTGTGGTAGATCTACTGCGGGGGCTGGATTCAGGATGACTTTTTTATCTTTTGAAGAAGCCAGATTTACTACGTACTCAACGGTATCAAGAGGGATTTCCAGTTGCATCAGAATATAATCGGACCGGAATACCACCTCCGTAACTTTTTCTATATCTCCTGGGGCAAGGCTCCCATTTGCTCCGGAAGCCACAACAATACTGTTCTCCCCGCTGTCATCAACCATGATTAAAGCTATCCCTGATGGTTTCTCATTATCGCTCAATATCCATTCGGTATTGATGCCTTCATTCCTGAAAAGAGCTACTGACTGCTCCCTGAAAAGGTCATTCCCGGTTTTACAAATGAAGTCTACATCCCCTTTAAGCCGCGCAACTGCTACAGCCTGATTGGCACCTTTCCCCCCTTGGTTCATAAAAAAATCTCCTCCCAGTATTGTCTCGCCAGGTTTGGGGAAGCGTGAAGCCTTTATAACCATGTCAGTATTTGAACTACCTATTACCAGTATCTTCTTCTCTTTCATGCATTTATAGTTTTATTATCAAAGGATGTCAATAACAATACCAGATTTGTTGCTACCAATGCCTTGATTAATGTTGGATTCTTAACAGCTTATTCATTTGTTTTCCATGCATTTTTAACTTCAACGGAATCATAAGAGATCAGGTCCGTAACCATGACTCTATGCCCTGGTTTCGGATTAAGAACCTTGAATTTTACCTTGTGTTTCCCCCTGGGAAGTTGGTATTTCCAGGCGACTTCAAATTTCCTTGTCCTGTAGTTTGTAGGCATTTCAAATTCCTCAGAAAGTTCTCCATCAATATACATTTCAATTTTGAAAACATGATCTTCTGTAATTCCATGATCATTTACTGCAGCTCCGTTCACAACGAAACCCGTGCCTTCAAATTCAAGTTCAATCTCTCTCCGGTTTTCATTGAGACTGGCAAATCCTGTAGGAATCTTATCTTTAGGATAGTGTCCTTCAAATCCAACTTCAAGTCTTACAGCTTCAACCTCTTCGTAAGGGATCTCGATCATATCACCGCTAACATCCGCACCATTCTTTTTCAGTACCTCAAGCGCATGCCTGTTACCAATAGAATAAACATCGTTCAATGACATTGTGGTGTATTTGAAATCCATGTCTTCCACAGGGTACAGTGGAGCTTTCCAATATTCCGGGATCTTGTCATAACCCATTAAGGTTCCTAGTATGCCACCAGCACTGGCGGGATTACAATCAGAGTCCTGTCCGCAGCGTGTACTTATCTCCATAGTTTTTGCAAAATCACCCTCACCATACAACAGCCCAATCACAATGTATGCAGCATTGATCTTAGCATCAATATTAAAAGCACTGAAGACTCCCTTGGGACAGCCAATATCAAATGACCATTTTTTCTCGCATTCGAACCAATTCTGTTTCCAATCATCAGGATATTGCTTCCACCAACCGATGACATCATCGATACATTGATAAAATTGAGATTGTTCCGGAATCGATTTCAAACCTTCAGTAACGATGAATTCAATGTCGTCTGAAACAAAAGCAAGTGAGTACATGGCTGCCACATAAACCCCTCCATACCAGCCATCACCATAATTCATGATATGACCCACATCGTCACAGATCCCGGAAGCAGTATTTACCATACCAGGTGACATCAAACCAGCAAAATCCGCTTCAATCTGGAAGTCAATATCTTCGGAATGTGGATTGTTTAGCCAATGTCCAGATTCGGGCGGCATAATTCCTCTCAATATGTTATAACGTGCATCCTGGTTCGCATGCCACAACATATAGTCGGCATTGGCAAAAGCCATTGCATGAGAACTCGCAGGCGCATCCAGTCCTTCCTTCTCAAAAACTTCCACAAAAGTAAGGTCCATGTATATGTCATCATATAAACCCGGTACATTTTCATACCACCATTTGCATCTTCCAGTATCCCACGGAATGGGCTGATAGTCCTGGATCATAGTACCAGTATATTTAAACTCTGTTGGTCCCCCGAAGCTACAGCCAATAACCTGTCCGGCCCATCCCCCTTTGATTTTATTCTGTAACTCCATTTTCGATAAGTTCAGTTTCAAATCAACAGAAGGTGATTCAGTTTTTGTCGCACAGGACTGAAATAGCAGAGCTATTATGCAAACTGCAACACTTAAACTGATTTTTCTTCTTTTCATAATTTATGGTTTATGCACGTTCTTATCTGATATCAATTTTGTAATACTAATTTCTTTTTAATAAGGACATAATCAGGTGGAAAACAGCAAGATGTAGGTGTTTTAAGGTTTTCTGTATCGATATTTATTTCTTTAGTCTATCCTCATTAACATCATAAGGTTTATCATCATATATCACTGCATAATTGTATTGCAGATGAGCATAATCTTCGTATTCAATTTCCTTTATCAATACTGTATATTTCCCCCTTGGTAATTGGTACTTGTAAAAAGGTGTAAATCTACGATCATCTCTTTTTGTAGGTAATTTAGCAGTTTCAACCAGTTTTCCGTTTAAATACAATTCAGCAGTGAATACCGGATTTTTACCTCGGTGGTCGTATAAATTAGGAGGACTGGCCAAAGCAAAACCAATTCCTTCGAATTCAAATGAGATGTCTCTTCCGTTTCTTGTAGGTATAACTCTTTTTACCGGATAGTGCCCCTCAAATGCGACTTCTAAAGGCACAGTAGTTGGTTGTTGAACCTTAATGTGCACTTCATCTCCTGTGGTTGAACCACCACCTTTCTCAATACTCTGCAAAGCGTGTCTATATGACATATCATATGCATCAGACAGAGAGATTGTGGTTCCCATAAATGGAATATCTTTTACATCAGATAAACTTTGCTTCCAGTATTTGGGGATGTTATCATAACCAATGATGGCAGCGAGCACACCTCCTGCGGTTGCAGGATTACAATCAGCATCATCACCACAGCGGGTAGCAATTTCCAAAGTGCGTGAAAAATCTCCTTCGCCATAAAGTAATCCTATTGTTACCCATGCTGAGTTTATCTTAGCATCAATATTAAATGGCTCGAAAACACCAAGTGGCGAACCAACATCCTTGCCCCATTTTTGGGAAGTCTTGAACCACGTCATTTGCCAATCATCAGGATATTGCTTGTGCCACATAATTACATCTTTTACGCATTTAGCAAAGTTACTTTCAGCTGGTATAATATTAATGGCACTCCCCAAAATAGAAGGGATATCAGAAGCATCATCAGCAATGAGAGCTAAGGAATACAAAGTAGCTACAAACAATCCTCCATAATAGCCATCGCCATAATTCATGATATGTCCTATTTTATCGCAGAGTACTGCTGAAGAATTAGCCATTCCCGGATTCATCAGTCCAATAAAGTCTGCTTCTATTTGGAAGTCAATATCGTCTGCACAGGGGTTATTTAGCCAATGTCCAGATTCAGGTGGAGTTAGTCCATTTTTTACGTTGTAGCGCGCTGTTTGATTTGCAAACCACAATTTATAATCTTTACTTGCAAAAGAATTTGCAAATGACTGTGCGGGCGCGTCTATTCCCTCTTTTTCAATGACTTCCATAAATGACAAGTCCATATAGATGTCATCATAAGTACCAGGGCGTACATCGAACTCATTTTTAAGCATCGTATCATTCCACTCTAATGGTTGATAATCTGAAATATGTGAGGAATTGTATTTAAACTCTGCCGGCAAACCGAAAGTAACACCAATAACCTGAGCTGCCCAAGCCCCTTTTATTCTCTCCTGTAATTCAGACTTAGATATGGTAAGCTCTGCTTCATTTAATTTAGTATACTGTGTTCTCTCACTAGATTTTTCGTTGCACGATGTTATTGCAAATAAGGCAATAAGCAATAGCAATATGCTATATTTCATGGATTTCATTATATATAATTATTTAATTTTTAATAAACTGTTTTGTCATCATATTTTCTACTGAAATTACATATATCCCAGAGATCCGCTTGTATGTATTGCTTAATCTTCATTCATAAAAGTGTAAGGATCATAAACCTCAAATTCGCGTCCCCAAATATGCCTTAGCATGATAGCATACTGTACGGCCATGGAAACGGATACAGCCTTCCCCCAGTAGTCTTCCTCATGGGTCCCCTTGTTCTGACTGTAGGTAAAAGGGATCTTATTTTCTCTCATGTGATTCATAAACTTAACCGTCGACTCATATAAAAAGTCGTCGACTCCACAATCAATATATATATGAGGAAGCTTCTCCCTGGGCAATTCGACTACAAGCTTGAAAGGATCTACCTTATCTATCTGCTCTTCAGATGTGAATATCTTCCCTTTGGGTGTTCTGTCCCGCATGGTTGAGAATCCCTCAATATCGATACCCCTGTAGTACATGGTAGTATCCTGGGTCATCTTCTCGTACCATTTGCTTCTCATATTGTCTTTCCCTTCTTCCCCATCAGCTTTCCGGAGGGCTTCCCGCTGGTTATCCATAGAATATCCTCCACTATGGCCTGCGATAGAGCAGAACAGATCGGGGTGGGATAGGCCCATGGTGATGGCACCGTTCGCCCCCATTGAGATCCCGTTGATTGCCCGTCCTTTTCTCCTGGGGATAGTCCTGTAATGCCCGTCCACATAAGAGATCACATCCACGCATACATGATCTGCAAAATTAAGGGGCTTTCCGTTATCAGATATGGCCCAGTTCGAATAGGATGAGTTGCCCACATCCACCATAACTACTATCATATCAAAGCGATTCAGGTATTCTGGCACCCCGATATTCTCAAATTCATGGTAGTTGGAAGTGAATCCGTGGCAGAGGTAAAGCACCGGGTAGGACAGGTCTGAATCCTCGTAGCCCCTGGGCAATACCATATTAATGTGCATCTCTCTCTGCAAGGAAGAGGAAAAGAAAGCAACATCACTAACTGGCAGGGGATCGTACCCGATATGTCCTAATTTTTCAACTGATTCTTTATCTTCAGATTGACCCTGAATTTCGGGAATTGTTATTCCCAAAAGGAGGAAAGTGCAAATTAAAATTGTGATAGATCTCATATTTTTTTCTTTTGCATAAATTTTTAATTCAGACTAATTTTCGCCCATCATGCTATGCATCTAAAATTCAAAAGCACCAATATCCGGCAATCCATCATTTGGAATGGCAGAATCATTGAAATCAAGATTAAATCCAAGATTCAATCCTGAGTTCACAGCCGGACTAGAAGCTGATAAATTAAAATCTTCTGGTCCCTGTGCATTTTGGTAGTTTATCAATAAGGGATCTGAATTGATTGAATTTGCACCGGGACCCTCCGTTCCAATATTTAACTCACCGGAAGCAGCAAAGAATAGATTGTTACTTATAATGCTGTTGGCGCTAGACGTCTGCTGACTCCCACCCGGAAAAATCACGATGTCATTTTCGACAATGACCAGGTTGTTACGGACATAGTTTTTCCCATTATATTGTGTCAAATTGAAAACGCCCCAATCGCATACATTTTTTTTCCTCCTGATAACCGTATTGTTTTCTATCCGACAACCGGAACCGCTCCATAATGCTATGAACTGTTGGTAATCATCACTGACATTGTGATGAATTGAAAAATCTGTATAGGGAGGATTTTGCACCAGGTCAGTCCAGGTAACCTCGATGAATCCCTGGTTATCGCGTGTATAATTATGATGAATTTCAATATTCGATTTAGGTTCCCTGCCGTCATCGATTTCAATAACGCCTCCATCCGCACCACCACCACCATAACTGTTGGGACCCCAGCTTATTCTCGGATCAACTGCACTGTAATTGATAACCGTGTTGTAACTCACTTCCTGGTAATCTCCACCTAACCATATGGCAAGAGGCCCCCATGACCATTCCTTCAGTATTCTGTTGCAATCATGAATATAATTGTTGGTTATTAATGCATGCGCACCATAACTTTTAATTCCAACTCCACAATCAAATATCTCATTATTACGCACAATACAGTGACTTGCTGTTTTATCAATGTATATTGCCCCCAACTCCCACATGAGGGGAAATCCCAGGTTGCCACTCAATTCAGCAACAGTATGCTCGAAATACAGATTTTCAACGATGATATAATCTCCTTGTAAACGAATACAATTTCCATATTGGTTTTCACCAGAGTTAAAAACAGTATTGGTAAACAAGGGTGCCTGATCATTTGAATCGCTATAACTGGTCAGAACAATGTATTTATTATCCTCTCCACTATCACTGATATAAAGTGTGCCATGGAAGCGGGATCCTCTCTTGAACTTTATTGTATCTCCCGGCAATAATGCGATTTCATCAATCTTTGATAAGGATTTCCAGGCAGAGTCTTCTGAGAAGCCAGCATTAGTATCATTTCCGTCTTCCGAATCAATATAATAAATAAATGATGTAGTGGCTGGATCAACATCATTGTCATTATCACCATCATTCTTGTCGGTACATGAAAGAAAACTGTTCATCCCCAAACACACTATATATATGATCATTGGGCGCACTAAGTTTAGTATCATCATTTTTTATTTTTATCGAAGGATTTAAGCCAAAGAAATTCGTGTAATTGCCAGCAATAATTTTTAGGTAAAGAGCCCGGAAAGGCTCTTTACCTATATGATCTTACAGACAATATTTTGAACTAGTAGCCATCATTCTGCTGAAGATTTGGATTGGCATTCATAGCATTGTTCGGTAGTGGAAACAACTCTTTGTATGATTCAGATACAGGTTTGAATTTCCATGCATCGCCCCATTTACCAAAGCGAATCAAGTCTTGCCTTCTTACTTCTTCAAACGCTAACTCCCGGCCTCTTTCTGCAAGCAGTTCATCAAGCGTGATTGAAATATAATTATGCGAATCATCTCCAAAAGCCCGCTCTCTGACCTGGTTTACTAAATTAAGTACGGTGGCGTCAGAAGACGTTGTTGAACCATTGTTTCTCATGATTGCTTCCGCTTTCATTAACAAAATATCAGCATACCTAAAGATAGCAAAATCATTGTCCATGGTTTCCCATCCGCTTAATCCTGTGTTCATTTCCCATTTAAAAACACGAACACCCTCCGCTTCTGGAGATTGATCCAGATCCGTAATGGTTTTGGTAAAAGTCAATTGTCCTCCTTCATATCCCATAAGTGTATCTCCATTAAAATAGAATTGAGGTCCAATAAGCCATGCTGCTTTGCGTGAATCCGCATCATCATAGGAATCATACATTGCTTCGGTCATACTTATCCCATTCCAGCACCATGTACCAGTAAGGTCATATTTTGGAAGCATTGCATAATGCAGGGTATACATGTGCATTTGAAAACCAAAATCTCCAATCACCCTGTCGTAGGGAATGGTAAATATAGTTTCCGGTGATCCTTCATTTTCAATAATAAAATTATCTGCGTGACTACTCTCCAGCTGAAAATTTCCCTTGCTGATGATACTGTCACACATAGCGATAGCATCTGCATATCTTGCCTCTCCAGTCCATTTTTCTGAGTTCAAGTACATTTTGGCCAGAATTGCGAAAGCAAGTGGTCGAGTGCAACGACCATAATACTCACTACTCGGTGCAGCTTCCGTTAAAGGGTAAGCTGCTAAAAGTTCTTCTTCAACGAGATCAAAAGCATCGGCTCGTGTGTATTGGGTCGGCAAGCTCGTATCTTCGAAGTCCATGTTAATTGGAATATTGCCCCATAAATCAACTGCCTTATATAGAACAAATGCTCTCAAGGTCTTCAATTCCGCGAGCATCCCGACCTTCCCGTCAAATTGAGCCGGTGAGTTTTCCACCTGGTAGAGGATTTGATTGCAGTTTGCTAAAGTACTGAAGCAAAACTCCCAGGAATCAGTAACAGATTGTTGATAGGATGAGAAATCGTGTTTGTGAAGATCTCTCCATAAACCGTCGTTATCCAGATAGGATCCATTGGTATGAACTGGGATAATGGATTCATCCGTAGTAACGGATTCCAATCCTAATAATCCCCAGAGGCTGGTACCTCTGTATCGTAGTCCGCCATATGCACTACCCATTGCAAGTACACATTCATTTTCAGTGCTGTACCATTCTTCGGAATTGATAGATGAATATAATTCTTCATCCAGGTCTCCGCATGCATTAAAAATAAGCAATCCTATTATTAATGCAATTAGTAATTTTATTGATTGTTTCATATCTAATATCTTTAAAAGTTAAATTTTGCACCCAGTATAAAAGTTCTGGAGTAAGGATAGCTTATATTATCTCCTCCAAATTTCGCATAATCAGTATTGATCCATGGAACGACTTGTTCGGGGTCATTCCCTTCAAAATTTGTAAAGGTTAGCAAGTTTCTCCCGCTCACATATAATCTCAAGTTATTCTGACCGAATTTCATGTTATATCCGAGTACAACATTATCCAGTTTTAGATATGACCCATCTTCGACGAATCTTGTGTCATAGCGACTTTGATCAGTATAATCAGGATGATCCAATGTGGACCTCAAACCATTATATCCGGTAGATAAAGACCTTGTACTTTCAGTTGTCATTCTTTCCCAGTTTATTAGATATTGACCAACCACTGCTCTGAAAGAAAATGTAAGGAAGGCGTTTTTATATGTCAATTCATTTTGCCATCCCATTTCAAAATCAGGTCTTTCATTTCCAACAAGTACTCTGTCTTCAATAGAGTTTTCATCAACATCACCATCGCCATCTACATCTTCATATACAGTTGTCCCGTTTTCTTCTGTACTGACATATACAGGGGCCCAGAAATTACCTACGGCTTCACCTTGACGTAAAAGTTGTCCCCAGGAGGTAGCAGCTGGCGTATACTTGATATATTCAAGCTCATACCCTCTTGAGGGATCAGCCAATTGATCCATGATATTTACGTTTTTACTCCAGGTAAGAATAGTTTTCCAATTAAGACTTTTTGTTTTCAAAATATCTCCTTGCAGCAATATCTCGATACCTGAATTCGTCATTTGCCCCACATTTGCATATACATTGTCGTATACGTTTGGCGGAACAGGAACATTGTAGTACCACAATAGATCGGAAATAGTTCTCCGATATATATCCACTGTTCCTGAAATTCTCTTGAATAAACCGAAATCAATTCCCACGTTATATTCTGTCTTCTTTTCCCATTTCAGGTCAGGGTTTGGATTATTGTCAGGAACATATACATTCCCCCATTTGCCTTGGTAGTAAAACAATCCGCTGCTATCCCCAATCCTTGTAGAAAGTCTAGGAATAGATTGATAATTTGGGATATCCTGGTTGCCTGTTACACCAACGCCAGCTCTGATTTTTAGCTCATCCAAAAAGGTAAGACCTGACATAAAGCTTTCTTGATTCAACCGCCAACCAACACTTAAGGCCGGGAAAGAACCCCATTTGTTGTTCGCTCCAAACCGCGAACTTCCTTCATACCTGATAGAAGCAGATGCCAAATACTTATTGCCATAGTTGTATGAAACTCTACCGTAATATGCGATCAATTTGTTGGATTCTCTGTGGGTATAAATATTAGCTAATCCCTCAATCAGGTCATTACCCGCTGCAATGTTATGATAAGAAAATTTATCTGTATCAAAATTCGCATTCGTAATACTCATGTTGGAGGAGTTCCCTTCATTATATGAGTACCCGGCAATGGCATTGAAGCGGTGGTTATCTCCAATGGAGAACCGGTATCGTATACTCGGTTCAAGAGTGTAGCTTTTGGTGGTCCATGAACCTACAGAAGCCTGTCCTGTTTTACCAAGCAAAGGATAAAATTTCGTCTGGTAACTTCCATTATCTCCCATCCAGATATTATATGAACCGGTGAACTGCAAGAAAAGATTATCCGTGATTTCATATCCTGCATTTACCAAACCATTAATGAAATTAAGCTCCCTGTCGTTGGTACTTTCATTGAGCATGGCAACAGGGTTTCTACTGCCTTGCATTAGGTTATCATAGTAACCATTGCCGGCAATATTAGTGGGATCGTAGATAGGTTCAGTTGGATTTCGCCCAATAGTCTGGCCGAATAAACCTCCAGGAATATCTGAACTGTTTGTTCGTGAATAAAACAACTTATAGTCCAATGTCAGACGGTTATTTAGTGCCTTCTGCGTGACAAAAATAGATGGCGCGACAACATTGGAATAATTTTCCTGGAACAAACCCTGATTGTTTTTGTATGCCATATTCGCCCTGAATGAAAGGTTCTCACTACCACCCAATATTGCCATATTGTAGTTTTGGTTTATTGGAGTTCTGGAAACCTCCTCCATCCAATCTGTACTGGCACCTTTGTCAAGATTGTCTCGATCAGGGAATAAAGTTCCAATCGCATCTCTGTATCCATCTGCGTCGAACCAACGATCATTGTTTTCAACCGCCTCGTATGAAACAAATGAGGAGAACTCAAATTTCACATCTCCCTGCTCGGGCTTTTTCAATGTAATAAGAATTACACCATTCGTAGCCCTGGTGCCATATATCGCTGCAGCAGAACCATCTTTCAGGATATCAAAGGATTTGATCTGTTCAGGATCTATCATCGAAAGCGAGCCACCCCATGGAGCTCCATCTACTATAATCAAGGGAGCTCTTCCTCCAGACAATGAATTTTGACCTCTGATCAGTACCGTATAATCACTTGTTGGATCACTACCGTTACTGCTGACAACTGACAATCCAGCCACTTTTCCTTGGATTGCACCTAGTGGAGAAGGCATATCCCCCTGGATAAACTCATCGGAACTAACACTAGCAACGGAACCTGTTATCTCCTTTCTGGAAGTTGTTCCATAGCCAATAACCACAACTTCTTCCAGCCCCAATATGGACTCAGTAAGTGTTATGTCAATAATGGTCTGGTTGCCGATTGCAATCTCCTGTGTTTCCATACTTACAAAGGAGAAAATCAGCGTTTCCGAACCAGGTGGTACATCTATTGAATAAGTACCATCCACAGCAGTAATAGCACCAATGGTAGTTCCCTGGATCTGAACGGAAACCCCTATGAGTGCCTCACCACTCTCGGCAATAACAGTCCCTGTTATTATCCTGGGTTGCGCAAATGCAAAACCCTGGACAGCAATAATCAGTATCATCATGAGACGAAACTTCAGGGTAAGGATTATTTTCAACTTACTTAGCTTTAGGTTCATAATTAGAAATTTAGATTAATAGAAAGTGAATTGGTAATTAATAGTTATTGGGCACCTCGAAAAACTATTTTTTGGTGCCGTTGTTTGAATCAAATGTATCATTC
>CAZIFQ010000035.1:0-18231 GCA_964538375.1 uncultured Bacteroidaceae bacterium
GTTCAACACCGACTCATCGCTGGGTCTTGCAGACCGCTCAGAGTCCTATTTATTATCGTAAGTATATTTATAATTCAATTCTAATTCATTTGAACCAGATTCAAAATTATATAAAACATCTCTGGTTCCACCAGTGAACTTATTTTCTAGATTTTTATCATATACTGCAATTAAGACCTCAAAACTCCATTCTCCAAAAATATTAGACGTTGAATTTTCAACTGCAGAAAATATTGTATTTGCTTCTATTTCTAAACTGTTATTGTCAATGTTGATATTACAAATAGGCTCTACTACTATATATAAACTTCCAACACTTTCATTTTCTTGTGCCTTACAGTATAATAATTCGATATTTGAAAAATTTAGTTGTCCGTTCTCAATTGAATAATTACCTGCTATAATATCATGAATCTGATACTCACCTGGCCGATCGTTGAAAATAGCAAATGTTGTATCAATAAATGTATTATTCTCATTAAATGAGATTGTTTTAGAGTCAGATATATACCAAGACCCAACTAATTCATTTTTTAAAAGACTGTCGGTAGATAAATCGTCTTCATTTTTTTCACATGAAAACAAGAATATTGTGATACTCAACAATACTAATAGTCCTAATTTTAAATCAATTGTTTTTTTCATAACTATATAGAATTAAGAGTGGTAAAAAAAATATAAAGACATAGCCGCAAATGGTATGCCAAATATTGGCGCTAATTAAATATCCCCTACTCCATACACACACCTCACAAGCTGCATATATGCTTAGTTTTCAACTGATATCCGGGGAAGACACGAATGATCTTAACTCATGCAGCGGTCTGTAAAGCCCTCCTTCGCCCAGGATTCGGAGGATGACGCGGGGCCGTTGTTCTTTCTTCATAAGCAAGGTAGGGAAAATGTGGATGAAAGTGAGAACATCTCTCACGATCCCGATGATATATCGGGAGAGTTTCTCATATTTTACCTATTTTTGCAGTCTATTTTTAAAATCATGTCAAAACGAGTAGTAGTAGGATTATCGGGCGGAGTAGATTCCAGCGTGGCAGCATACCTCCTGAAAGAGCAGGGATATGATGTCGTTGCAGTGTTCATGGTGAACTGGCATGATAAGACCGGTGTGCTCGATGCTGATTGCCCCTGGGATGAAGATGTGGTTTTTGCTGAACTGGTGGCTAAGAAAATTGGGATTCCATTTCATGTGGTCGACTTAAGTAAACCTTACAAAAAAAGGGTTATCGATTACATGTTCTCAGAATATGAAAAAGGAAGAACACCGAATCCTGATGTGCTGTGCAACCGGGAAATAAAATTCGATGAGTTTTTAAAAGCCACTGAACCTTTCAAGGCAGATTATGTGGCTACCGGACATTACTGTAAAAAAGAAGAAGAGGTCATTAACGGCGAAACCGTATATAAGCTCCTGGCTGGTGATGACCTGGGGAAGGAACAGAGCTATTTCCTTTGTCAGCTCAATCAAAAACAACTGAAGAACACCCTCTTCCCTATCGGACACCTGCATAAATCAGAAGTAAGAAAAATTGCAAAGGTGCAAAAACTGGCTTCTGCAGATAAGAAGGATTCACAGGGTATATGCTTCGTGGGTAAAGTTCACCTGCCGGATTTCCTCCAGCAGAAACTTAAGCCAAAAGAGGGAAATATCTTTGAAATACCTGCTGACAGTAAGAAGTATGCAACACAACCCAATGCAACAGAAAAAGAAATCTGCACTCCCCTATCCTACAGAATAAGTGATGGCGAGTTTGTTGGGAAACATCGTGGCGCACATTTTTTTACCATCGGGCAAAGAAAAGGACTACAGGTGGGCGGAAAAGTTGAACCGCTTTTCGTTATCGCCACTGATGTTGTAAAAAACAGGATCTATGTCGGGCAGGGTCAATCGCATCCAGGACTGTTCCGCAGTGGACTGTTTATTAAAGAAGATGAGATCCATTGGGTACGTCCCGACCTCGCAATGAAAGTTGGTGAGAAACGGGATTATATGACAAGAATTCGTTACCGCCAGGCGCTGCAGGAAGCCACGCTACACAAAACTGAAGAGGAGATGTATATTACTTTTAAAGAGCCACAAAGAGGCATCGCTTCAGGACAATTTGCCGCCTGGTACAGCGAGGGAGAGTTACTGGGTTCCGGGGTTATTGAGGAATGAGCTAATGAGTTAATGGGATAATGAGCTAATGAGCTAATGAGTTAATGAGTTAATGGGTTAATGAGCTAATGAGAACTGCCTGATACCCGATCCCTGATACCTACCCCCCTAATCTCTCTTATGCAACCCACACTCCTTCTGCTCATCTTCTTCCCACCACCATCGTCCGGCTTTAAAATCTTCACCGGGTTTAATGGCCCTGGTACAGGGTTGACAGCCAATACTTGAAAATCCACGTTCATGCAGCAAATTGTAAGGGACATCGTTCTCTTTGATATACTCCCAGACATCATCTTCCCGCCATTCGATCAGGGGATTGATCTTGATCAGCTTATTTTGCTCATCCCATTCCACCAGTTTCGAAAAGAACCGGCTTACAGACTGGTCCTTTCGCAGGCCACAGATCCAAACATCAAGGTCTTTGAATGCACGCATCAGTGGTTCGACTTTGCGAATGCCACAACATAATTTGCGATTCTCCACACTTTTATAAAAAAGGTTCATCCCTTTTTCCTTCACCATTTTTTCAACGGCTTTCCTTTCCGGAAAAAAAACCTCTATATCAATATCGTACTTGTTCTTGGTATTGTCAATCAGGTTATAAGTTTCCGGGAACAAACGCCCGGTATCCAGTGTAAAAATTCGTGCACCTTTATCGATCCCTGCCACCATCTCAGTCAGCACCTGGTCTTCAGCACCCATACTGGTTGATAAAGCAATTCTTCCTTTGTATTCATCCAGGAAAAATGCCAACACTTCCTTCGGGTCTTTGCCAGACCAATCCTCGTTCCATTTATCAATCTTCTCCTTCAATTCTTTCATCTGCTATTTTTTTCGACGTGCAAATATAAGTATTTAACCGATTCCGCGGTATTTAAAATTCCCCGGATGTGCCATATCCACCCATTCATCCTCGCTGTGGTCATACAGATAGATGGGATGCTGCTTTGATAATTCGAGGTATTGCTTTGTTATAGAGAAAGGTCCTTTTTGATCCAGAAGCGGGAAAATGGTATCACTTATGACATGAATTCCTGAAAAGGCTGTTGAACCCAGGTTTTTTTCATCCCGAGTAATAATGGTTTCGCCAGTTTGATTGTTTTTCCAGCCACAGAGCAGGTGCTCTTTATTCATCAAAAAATTCCTGCTGGTGTCCCGCTGCTTAACAGCCAGGGTAGCCAGCCGATCACTTCCCAGGTGCGCTTCAACAAGCTTATTGATATCAATAGATGACTGAATATCTATATTGTATACCAAAAACGGGCCCCTTCCCTCGAAAAACCACTTTGCCTTGTTGATACCTCCACCGGTATCCATTAATTCTTTCCGTTCTTCAGAAAATTCGATAGAGATACCGAAACTATTGTTTTCTTCAATGTATGCTATGATTTGATCTGCAAGGTGGTGAACATTGATAAGCACTTCCTTTATCCCGGCATCTTTGAGTTTCCTTATTACATGCTCAAGCATGGGTGAGCCCTTGTATTTCAACAGCGCTTTGGGGGTATGGTCGGTCAGGGGCCGTAAGCGGGTTCCCATTCCGGCAGCAAGAATCATTGCCCTTGGTATCATTGGATTATTATATTTTTTTTGGTTTGCAGCACCATTTTTCTCTGGAAGAATAAATATCGCACTTTTTACAGTAATACTTTGGCTTCTTGTCCATCATTTTCAGCTCCAGCAACTCGTAATCTGTGCACAACTTCTTGCTCATCTAAATTCCTTTGAGCAGAAAACACGCAACTCCCGAAAATGTTTTAAAATTTCAATCCTAATTCACGATGAGCTTCAATGACTTTTACACCCTCTCTTTCCCTGAACCTTTCTGAAATCATTCTGGCAGCATAAACGGACCTGTGTTTTCCCCCGGTACATCCGAAAGAAATCATCAGGTTTTTATATCCTGACTTCTGATAAGAGCCGACAGCATCACTGATTTGTGAATCAACCTGGTCGAGAAAAACATCCATTCTTTCATTCTTCTTAAAGAAATCGTGGATCTCCTTGTCAAGCCCGGTGAATTCTTTCAACTCTTCATGCCAGTATGGATTATCCAGGAACCTGCAATCGTAGACGAAGCCCCCACCGTTTCCCGTGATATCGTCGGGCAAATTCTTTCGATATGAAAAACTGGTAATGGAAAGTGTCACGCCATCAAACGCTCCCGGGGGCGATGGGTATTCCATCTTTTTATCCGCCAGCTGATGCAGAATTTCTGACAGGTAGGTCGGCAGTGATTCAGTATCGATATTCCTGAGGACACAATGAAGGTTTTTCAATCCAACAGGGATACTCTGGAGAAAGATAACATTCTTCTCAATGATCCCGCGCAAGCCATAGGCACCCAGGGCCTGTAAAATCCGGATAACGGCAAGCTGGTAAAACTCCTCCTTAAATTTATTCCGATCTATGTCCTTGCGTTTAGATATGGTATCTAAATAATATTTTACCAGTGTGCTTCTAAATTCCAGGTCCATATCCACTCTTGCCTCAAAAACCAACGATGCAAGGTCATACTGCAGCGGGCCCTGTCTCCCACCCTGAAAATCTATGAAGTAAAGCTCATCATCCCTGAGCATGATGTTCCTTGTCTGGAAATCGCGAAACATGAAACTTTCATTTTCTATTCCTGAGAGTCGGTCAGCAAAATCAATGAACGCCTCTTCAAGTTTCTGTTCATCAATCTCAATGCCCGACATCTTTAGAAAATAATACTTGAAATGATTCAGATCCCACAAAATGGATTGCCTGTCGAATTCCGGACGCGGAACACATATTGAATAGTTCGCTCCCTCATGTCCTTCCAGCTGGAGCTCAATCAACTGATCTATTGCTTTTTTGTAATATGCACTAATATCAGACAGCTTCCCTTCTTGCTTTTGCTTCATGACCAGGTCGTGCATGGATTGATCTCCAAGGTCTTCCTGCAGGTAGTATAACTTATCCTCGCTAACGATAAATACTTCTGGCACATTCAATCCCTTCTCCCGAAAATGACTGGCAAAAGTAACAAAGGCAGTAGTCTCCAGCACATTCGGTGAATAAGTGCCGATAAGTGTTTGATCTCCACTAAAAATCCGGTAATATTTCCTGCTGGAAACTGACCTGGGAATATGCTCAATCCGGTCGGCTTCACGCCCTGAATATTTTTTGTATAAGCGTAGTAATTCTTCCATTTCAGCTAAAGTTTATCCAGCAGGGGCGCAAGATATTTGGCCAGGATCACCACCACTACCAGGGCAGGAAGCATATTCATTACCCTGACTTTTTTTACTTCCAACAAGGTAAATCCCAATCCAATTAATAAAATACCACCTACAGCTGAGAGTTCTGCAATAATGGGAACAGATAATGTTTCACTGATATAGGAAGCACCAAGCGTGAGGCCGCCCTGGTATAATAAGAGGGGGATTGCTGAGAAAATCACCCCCGCGCCCAGAGCAGAGGCCAGGGCCATGGACGAAAAACCATCCATCAATGATTTTGTCAAAAGCAGGTTAGGCTTGCCTCCCAGTCCCTCCTCAATGGCTCCCAGGATAGTAAGAGATCCCATACAGAATATGAGGAATGCCGTGATGAAACCTTCAGCAAAACTATCATTTCCTGATTTTACTTTCTTCTTAACGAAATCTGCAAACTTGCTCATTCCCTTTTCCAGGTTCCACCATTCGCCCAGCAATGTTCCGATCAGCAAGCTGAAGATCATTATCATGATATTCTGCGTTTCCAGGGCCATTTTCACCCCAAGGAAGAGGGTAAATAATCCAAATACCTGGAAAATAACCTGGATATAGCGTTCAGGTAATCTCGATCGGATAATTAATCCAATAGTACTTCCAAGCAGGACAGTGCCCACATTTATTAAAGTTCCTGTCATAATGTAGATTTGAAAGATACTATTTTCTTTTTACAGAAAATGCATATGTCATGGCTATGGTTCGATAAATAATATGTCCAAATTTAGTATAGGGCAGGTAGATAATAACAAACCAAACACATACCAGGTGGAAAAAATACAGGTGATAAGCACAGGACCAGTCCAGGAACCTGCCCATCTCCACAACTACTCCTGAAGCAGTCAGCAGGAACATTGATCCCAGCAACAACCAGTCGGTAAAAGTACTTTTTTCACTTCCCGGTTTTTTGACAATACGATTATAGATCATAATGCCTAACCCGGTGAAAAGCATTATTGAAGAAAGGTTCCCCAGTATTTTAAACGGATTTGTTAAGGCAAGGGGATATCTTTCCGGGGAAATGGTTTCACATCAGGTGAGAGATTGCATACAACCGAACAGGCACCACAGAAGGCTTGTTTAGAATAATTTTAAGCAAACAAAAAGCCCCGGTTTCCCGAGGCTCAATGCTTATACCCTAAAACTAAATCTATGAACTACAACTATATATACGCAATACCATAGATAAGGTTACAGTAAATTAATCATCGGAAAATTGCTTCAGCATTTCCCGGTAAGATGAGAATACCTTGGCCCTCGAGAGAAAGCCAACATACTTTCCGTCATCAAGGACCACAATATTATATCGCCCGCTCTTTGTAAATTTTGTTGCTACTTCCTCCATCTGCTCTTTTATATCCACAGTATATGAAGGCATAAACATCAGGTCCCTTACCAGGGTTTTATCGTAAACTTCGTGATTAAACATGATATGGCGAATATCATCGAGCTTAACTATTCCTTCAAAGCTGTTATCCGGATTAACTACCGGGAAAATATTTCGATTCGACTTGGTAATCACTTTTACCAGGTCACCCAGTGTAAAATCCGGCTCAACGGTTTTAAAGTTGGTCTCTATCAGGTCACCTACATTCATCATCAGAAGTATGTTGCGATCCTTGTGATGGGTCATTAACTCACCCCTTTTCGCAAGCTGCATAGTATAGACAGAATTTGATACAAAGTAGCGTGTAGTTGCATACGATATTGTTGATGCCAGGAGAAGTGGCATGAATAGCTCATGTCCCCCGGTAATTTCTGCAATTAGGAAAATAGCAGTTAGCGGGGCATGTATTACCCCGGCAATCATACCAGCCATCCCAATTAATGCCATATTACTAATTGAAATATCCACTCCAAACTGGTTCAAAATTATACCCACAAGGAGTCCTGTATTCGCCCCCATAAAAAGTGTTGGAGCAAAAACACCTCCAATTCCACCAGCAGCGAATGTCAGTGTAGTAGCAACCACTTTAAAGCCAATAATCAATAGAAGGCCGAGAATCAGCATAACTATGTTGTTATTCCAGTTCTCAAAGAACGTGCCTTCAAACACCATTGCAATGTTTCCTTCTAACTCGAGGTTAATTATCTCATATCCCTCCCCGTACAAGGCTGGCAAAAAGAAAATAATTACACCCAATAATCCACCGGCGATGAATAATTTTTTCCAGTACCCGTCAATTTTTTCAAATATATCTGTGATATACATATACACTTTCGTGAAATACACTGAAACAAACCCGGTGACCACTCCCAACAAAATATAATAGTGGATCTGGTTCATCATAAACTTCTCAGTGATCTCGAAAGAGAAAATAACATTCTGTCCAAGAAAAAGGTAAGAGGTTAGAGCAGCTGTTGCTGAAGCAATCAATAAGGGTATGAGTGCCCACATTGTCAGATCCACCATGATGACTTCAAGGGCAAATACAATACCAGCGATAGGTGCCTTAAATATGGCAGATAATGCCCCGGCACAAGCACTGGCCAATAACAATGTCACTTCTTTGTAACTCAAGTTAAAAAGGCGGCCAACGTTTGATCCAATAGCACCCCCGGTGGCAACTGTAGGACCCTCCAGACCGACGGACCCACCAAATCCAACGGTTAATGCACTGGTAATTATATTAGAATAAAGATTGTGAGGCCTTATGATCCCATTATTTTTTGAAATAGCGAACAATACCCCGGGAATTCCATGGCGCACCGGTTTCTTGTTAATATACTTAATGAATACAACAGCCAGGGTAATTCCGATAATTGGCAAAACAAAAAGCAGGTAGCTACTGATGTGATTTTCAAACCCCTTCGAAAGTAATTCCTGGATCCAGTGAACAAGATTCTTCATAATCACAGCCGAAAGACCAACCGCAAGGCCAACAAAAGCAGCAAGGACATATAGAAAACTATGTCCTCTCAGATATTTGATTCTGAATTGGTTAACTTTATGCGAGAAGGTTTTTTTAGCCATTGCGGAACAAAAATACTATTTTAACGTTCAGAAGACATAATGATTTAGTGAAATAACAAAAAAATTATTTAAATGATACTTTAAAAATATTCGGAATATTTTTAAAAATATATGATAAAACACCGGATAATATTTAAATCAAAAAAAAATATCATTTAAGTTTGTGTAAATTACAGTTGCGGGAACACAATACCACTAGTTTGAATACTCCTTGAGAAAACTGATTTATGGGAAAGACTTCCGGGAAATATAGATTCATGATAATTTATTTGCTTGTGCAGATATTCATTGTATCTGCTATGGCCCAGGACAACCTGCCTGAAAAACCAATTCTCAATTACGTTACCGTGGATACTTCAGATCAAAATATTATATTAAACTGGGATCCAGTCACCACTTCAGATATTTTATACTATAAGATTTACTCAGTGGAAATTTCGGGTCAATCCATCGTAGGGACTTATATCGATTCTGTATTTGCCGGTGTAAATTCATATAAACACATCATAACCAGCCATGAGTCGCTCATGTATACAGTTACAGCTGTTGATTCAATTGGGGAAAGTCTCCTGGGCAACGATTACCATCAAGCTGTCAAGGTTAATATATCCTACGATTCATGCAGCCAGGAAATGAACCTGGAATGGAATAGTTATGTAGGTTGGAAAGGTAACCTCAACGGGTACAGGGTATTTTGCAAAGAAGAGGGGGGTGACTTCAATATCATAGCCCTCTTAGACACGGCAAGCCATTCATATGCACATATAGGCATCAAGGAAAATAGTAACTATGAATATTTAATTCGTGCCTTTGATAACCAGGGTAGATCTTCGTTTTCAAATAGAAGATCCTATTTCACAAGAATGCCTGCACCTCCGGCATATATTAACCTGGATTATGTTTCAGTGCTGGATGACCAGAACGTAGAAATTTCATTCACTGCTGATCTGAGTGGTGAGATCAATGATTTCCGCGTGTTAAAAGCAACTTCCTCCGAAGCGTCTTTTACCGATTGGACCACCATTCTGGATGTGGCTCAATCACCCTATATTCTGAATGACAAAGTTGCTACGAGGGGAGTTCAAATATACTACCGTATAGATGCAATTAATAGTTGTTTAAGTTCTGTATCCTCTTCGAATATCGGAACAAACATTGTACTGCGAGGAGAGATTGACGTGAAAGTTGCGAAGTTGAATTGGAACCCGTACAAAGAATTTTCAGGCAGCCTGGAGGCATATTACATCTACAGGATGAACTCAACCAATGAGTACGAACTGATACACTCTGTTTCATCTGAATACAACACATTTATTGAAGATTTATCTCAACTTGGACATGGAATAATGAAGGGTGAGGTAAGCTACCAGGTAGTAGCCAAAGAAGCCAATGATAATCCATATGGAGTAGCAGGATTAAGCCGTTCAAATGAACTTACTCTCAATATTGAGAGTAAGCTATTTGTTCCAACCGCCTTTTCACCCAATGGAGAAATGAATAAAAAATTTGTACCTGTGATGGATTTCATACCCTCAGCGTACAGGATGCTAATCTATGACAGGACTGGAAAAATACTTTACCAGACCAGCGATCCTTTTGATGGATGGGACGGGACACTCTATGGAAGCACGATGGCCAGGCGGGGTGTTTATATTTACCATATTGAATATACATCATACTCAGGAGTTCGAAAGGTCTTAACCGGAAATCTCTCCCTTGTAAATCCCTAGATCATTTTCTTACAGTAATAGTTAGGTTTTCTTATATTTCGCTAACTTTGTAGAAGCGAAAAATATGTAAATCTTATCGCTGTTTATGGAGGAAAAGATACTGCAAGAAGAGGAAATTATCCAGGAGCAACTTAAGTGCATCATTGACAATTGTGCGCATTGTAAAAATCGGGAAGATAAAAACCTGATACAAAAAGCGTTCAAAATGGCCAACGAAGCGCATAAGGGCATGCGACGAAAATCAGGGGAACCCTACATCATGCATCCACTGGCTGTTGCAAGAATAGTGAGTGAGGAGATTGGATTAGGCGTTACCTCAACCGTCTGTGCCCTCTTGCATGATGTGGTTGAAGATACTGATCTTACCATTGAAAATATCGATACCGCCTTTGGAAAGAAAATCGCTACTATCATAGATGGATTAACTAAGATCTCCGGAGTATTTGATAAAGAATCCAACTCCCTCCAGGCTGAGAATTTCAGGAAGATGCTGCTAACTCTATCAGATGATGTCAGGGTTATTATTATAAAGCTGGCAGACCGACTACATAATATGCGTACACTGGGGTCACTTCAGCGTGAGAAGCAAATTAAAATAGCAGGTGAAACCATCTACCTTTATGCACCAATGGCACATCGTCTTGGTCTCTATAACATCAAGTCAGAGATGGAGGCCTTGAGTTTGAAATATCGCTATCCTGAGATATATGAGGAGATCCTTGAAAAAATTACACTATCGGAGGATCGCCGGATGCATGTGATAAATCATTTCTCCCTTCCTATTATTAATAAGCTTGAAGAGAGTAGTTTTACTTTCAATATTTCTGGCAGATCAAAATCGATTTATTCCATATGGCAAAAGATGCAACAGAAAAATGTCACTTTTGAAGAGATATTCGATCTTTTTGCCATCAGGATTGTATTTAATCCAAAACCCGGTATTGCTGAAAAATCCCAATGCTGGAATATTTACTCAATTATCACTGACATTTATCCACCTCGACCAGATCGAATCAGGGACTGGGTTTCGACACCAAAAGCAAATGGTTATGAGGCACTCCACACAACCTTGATGGGACCTAATGGCAAATGGATGGAGGTGCAGATCAGGACCAAGAGAATGGATGAGATTGCGGAAAGAGGTTTTGCCGCACACTGGAAGTATAAAACGGAGGGGGCCCAGGATACTGAGCTCGATAAATGGCTGAAGAAAATCAGGGAGATGCTCGAACAGCCCAACACCGATGCACTGGAATTCCTGGATGAATTTAAACTGAACCTGTTCTCTTCCGAGATCATGGTGTTTACACCAAAAGGACACATCATTACCCTTCCAAAAAATGCTACTGCCCTTGACCTGGCATACGAGATTCATACTGAGATTGGTAACACTTCTATCGGGGCAAAAATTAACCATAAGCTTGTCTCAATAAATACGCAATTATCCAGTGGGGATCAAGTGGAGATAATTACATCAGAAGGGAGAAAACCTTCGCTTGAGTGGAACAGTTATGCTACTACAGTAAAGGCAAAATCGGCTATCAAAGCTGCACTGAAAGCAGACAGTAAAAACAGGATTGAGGATGGTAAGTCAATGCTGGATCTGAAATTGAAAGAACTTAACCTTTCGAACAGTTCCAGGATTTTGAAAAAAGTCCTCCCTGCCTATGAGGCTACAAATAAAGACCAACTCTATTCAAAGATAGGCACAGGGATGGTATCGCTTGATAACCTGAAGGAGATTCTCAGTAAAAACACGCAAAACAAGTGGGTACGCGTGTGGGACCTTTCGCTTGGCAGGCCTTCACATAAACCAGCTGTCTCCGAAGAAGATAACTTCGATGATAAGGGAACACTGCTGCTGAAAGAAAGTTATGATAAGATGACCAGCCCTTACGAACTAGCCGGTTGTTGTAACCCCATACCGGGAGATGAAGTGGTTGGAGTCAAACAGGAAGATGGCAGCATCCTGATTCACCAAACTGATTGCAGTGTGGCTATTAAGATTATGTCATCCCATGGAGACAAACTTATAGCCGCACGATGGACACAGCACAAAGTTCTTTCCTACCTGGTCAGAATTCACCTCAGTGGCTGGGATAGATTTGGTGTTTACAACTCCATCACTTCCACCATCGCCCAGGAACTCAACATCTCTATGAGAACGATTAACCTGCATGGACATGATGGTATCTTCGATGGTACAATTGACCTCTACGTTCACAACACAAACGACCTCAACAATTTGATCCTTAACCTTATTAAGCTCAAAGGAGTAGAGTCAGTTCATCGGGTTGAAGTGAAAGATTAGTTCAGTGGGCAGTCTCCCAGAACTTGTTTCAGGGACTCCAAAATTTATCTACCAAAAAATACTTCTTTATAACTTTTCTAAATAATAAAAAAGATGTGTATATTCGCTAAGTAATTTTTACTTAGACTAATTATGGTAATAGAAGATACCAGGGATACAGTTAAACAGATATTTACTGAATACCTGGAACGGAAAGGGCACAGAAAGACGCCTGAGCGTTTTGCCATTCTTGATGAGATTTATTCTCGTGAAGGACATTTCGATATCGAGTCCCTCTACATCTTCATGAAAAACAAAAATTACAGGGTTAGCCGGGCCACACTCTATAACACCATTGAACTATTGCTGGACTGCAGTCTTGTTATAAAGCACCAGTTTGGAAAAAATATTGCTCAATTTGAAAAAGCTTATAACTGCATGCAGCACGATCATTTGATTGATCTTGAAACTGGAAATGTAATAGAGTTTTGTGATCCGAGAATCGATGAGATTATTAAGACTGCATGTGAATTAAACAACTTCAAGCCCAATCATCATTCCCTCTATATATACGGAACAAGCAGGGATATGAATTCTGATGATAAATAGTTAATTACTTTTCAAAAAAAAATCTTCAAAAGGATGGATTTTTTTTTACTTTTATAATGATTTTTTACGCCGGAATTTTACCGGCGTATTTTATGATATTCGCTCACTGATTTTCTAATTATTATGAATCCAATGAGTGAAATTTTATTGATGGACGTGGTTGTTTTGATAATCATGAATTAAATATAAGCAGATGAAAATAGATGTTCTCCTGGGTCTCCAGTGGGGAGATGAAGGTAAAGGGAAAGTAGTAGATGTGCTAACTCCCAGGTATGATGTGATTACTAGATTTCAAGGTGGTCCAAATGCAGGTCACACCTTGGAATTCAATAACATAAAACATGTCTTACACAATATTCCTTCAGGTATATTCAGAGAAGAAACACTGAATATAATTTCCAATGGAGTTGTCCTCGACCCAATCGTATTCAAAAGGGAGATAGAGGCACTTGAAGCCATGGGAATTGACCTCACAAAGAATTTAATCATCAGTAAAAAGGCACATCTTATTCTGCCTACACACCGGATCCTTGATGCCGCTTCGGAAGCTGCAAAAGGGAAATCAAAAATAGGATCTACCCTTAAAGGAATTGGTCCGACATATATGGATAAAACGGGAAGAAATGGACTCCGCGTTGGTGATATTGAAAAGAACTTCGATCAGAAATATACTGCCTTAAAGGAGAAGCATAAGCACTTATTGAAACAATACGATTTCAACTATACGCTCGAAGATGAGGAAAAATGGTTTGAAGGAATTAAGACAATTCAGAAGTTTCAATTGGTGGACAGCGAATTTGTGATCAACAATCTGCTTACAGAAGGAAGCAGCATACTTGCAGAAGGTGCACAGGGCACCCTGCTGGATATCGATTTTGGCTCCTACCCTTTTGTAACATCCTCAAATACAATATGTGCCGGTGCCTGCACAGGAATGGGTGTAGCGCCCTCAGCCATTGGTGAAGTATACGGTATTTTTAAAGCATATTGTACCAGGGTTGGAAGCGGACCATTTCCAACAGAACTTTTCGATGTTGATGGTGACAAATTAAGAAGTGTGGGTAATGAATTTGGCTCCACAACAGGAAGACCTCGCAGATGCGGCTGGATTGACCTTGTGGCACTGAAATACAGTATCATGCTCAATGGAGTCACTCAACTCATCATGACAAAAACAGATGTCCTGGATGATTTCGATACCATCAGGGTTGCAACTGCATACAAAATTGACGGTGAGCTCACAGATCAGTTCCCCTATACACTGGATTCAGACTCTAAGCCGGTATACACTGATCTTCCTGGATGGAACATTGATCTGACAGAAATAAAGGAAAAAGAACAGTTCCCGGAAGAATTGAAGTCCTATATTGACTTTTTGGAAAAAGAACTCAAGGTTCCTATTAAATTTGTTTCTGTAGGGCCCGACAGGGAACAAATTATTGAGATGTAGAGACGCGAGTCAACACGTCTCCTCTATGCTCATCACGTATCCTCCATCTTCTTGATATTCATCATCTTTCTCATTATACACCCTTCATTTTCTCCACATTCGAATTATTTTAGTAATTTTCATTTCTCAATTTTTCAATAAAACCTGAAATGAAAACACTAATTAAATTCTTCGAAGAGAATGTCGATCGCTATACCAGCAACGCCTACATGTGGGAAAAGAGAAGCGATAGCTTCAAATCCACCACCTACGGAAGGATGCGTGAATTGGTTTACCAATTTGCCGCTGGCTTACATAAAATGGGAGTGAAAAAAGGTGACAGAATTTCTCTACTTGCTGAAGGAAGGACCAATTGGGTGGTTGCCGAAATGGGAATGTTTTACGTTGGAGCCATAAATGTCCCCCTCTCCATTCAACTTAACGAATCATTGGATCTTACTTTTCGTTTACAGCACTCAGAGGCCAGTATGATAGTTGTTTCGGAAAGCCAGCTGGCCAAAATTACTGCAATAAAAGACAAGCTTCCCGATCTCAAAAAGATCATCCTTATGGATCCAAAAGAGACGTATGAAAAAGATGAAATTCTCATGGATGACATCATGAAGGATGGTGAAAAGTTTCTTGAAGAAGATTTTGATGCTTTCAAGGCAGTTTACGAAGCAATAGAACCTGATGACATAGCAAACATCTGTTATACTTCTGGTACTACTGCTGATCCAAAAGGTATCATGTTGAGTCAAAGAAATTATACTGCAAACACGGAACAGGCATTATCAGTTACGTCCATTCCGGAAACGGATACAATGTTCTTGTTCCTTCCCTGGGATCACTCCTTTGCACACACAGCCGGAATTTTTACATTGATGGGTTGTGGAGCCAGTCTTGCAGCACTTGAAATGGGCAAAACCGGATTTGAAACCAGGAAGAATATTTTCAGGAACTTACAGGAGATTAAGCCTGAAGTGATATTCAGCGTTCCTACCATTGCAAAAAATTTCAGGGACAATATCGAAAGCGGAGTACGGGCAAAAGGGAAACTCACCTGGAAACTTTTCTCTGCTGGTCTGAAAGTTGGCTACGCTTATAATGGAATAGGATTTGATAAAGGAAAAGGATTCCGCATTTTACTGAAGCCCATCAACTGGCTATTCAGTGTCCTAATATTTAAAAAAGTTCGTGGTGCACTGGGTGGTAATATGAAATTCTTTATCGGCGGTGGAGCATTGCTGGATATTGAATTACAGAAATTCTTTTATGCCATTGGAATCCCTATGTACCAGGGATATGGACTGTCAGAAGCCAGTCCGATGATTAGTATTAACTCCCCGGACAGACACAAATTGGGTGCATCAGGAAATATTCCGGAGAACCTTGAAATAAAAATTTGTGATATGGATGGCAAGGAATTGCCGATAGGTGAAAAAGGTGAAATCGTTATTCGTGGAGAAAACGTGATGAAGGGGTATTGGAAAAATGAAGAGGCCACTAAAGAAGCTATAAAAGACGGGTGGCTGTTCACCGGTGATATGGGATTGCTTGATTCAGACGGTTTCCTATACGTACTTGGCAGGTACAAGAGTCTTCTTATTGCAGATGACGGAGAAAAATACAGTCCGGAAGGTCTTGAAGAGGCTTTTACAGACCAGTCTGAATACATTGAGCAATGTCTGCTTCATAATAATCAGAACCCTTATACTACAGCACTTATTGTACCTGCTAAAGATGCCATTCTAAGGTATCTGAAAAACAAAGGAATTGATCCTGCAAGCGAAGAGGCAATAGAAGCGTCTATTACATTGGTTGATAATGAGGTAAAGGAGTACAGGACAAAAGGTAAATTTGGAAATATGTTTCCACAACGCTGGGTCCCTACTACCATTGGAATCCTGGATGAAGGATTTACTATCGAGAACAAATTGATGAATCCTACTTATAAAATCATCAGACCGAAAATTACAGAGCATTATGAGAGTCTGATTGAGTATCTCTTTACTCCTGATGCTAAGAATGTGCTGAATGAGAAGAACAAGGAAAAGATGAGGAAGCTGATTCAGTAGCCAACAAACTGTCTTGACCGGGTGCTGGGCTAATGAATCAAAGACTTAGGACAAGCCCTTTATCCAGTCAAGCAGGTAAGGAATAAAAATCAATAGCCCAAGTACTGCGGAAGAAATGGAAGCCAGCAGCACAGCAGCAGCGGCAATGTCTTTTACTTTTTTTATCGTAGGGTGATATTCGGGAGCGATATGATCCGAAAGTTTTTCTATTGAGGTGTTAAACCCCTCGGCAGCAAGAACAACACCAATAGTCAATATAACAATCAGCCATTCAGTTTTCTCAATATTAAATACTATCCCGGCAACAATAACTGCCATCATAATCAGGAGATGAACCCTGAATATTTTCCCTTCGCGGATTAATAAATAAATCCCATGGAAAGCATTCCTGAAATTATTGATGATATGAAATTGCTTATGTCTCACCCCTTATTGCTCCTGTAAAAATTCCCTTAAATTTAGTGATCTCTGGCAATATACAAGCGTTTTTTTGTTTTCAAGTCCCCAAAGCAGTAACTTTATTAAATAGATGAAAACAATCTGGCTATTTGTGTGTTAAAAGAAGTAATTGAAAAAAATACTAATTATTAAAACCTTCATTAATATGAAACGACTATTTACTATTATCTCTTTAACAATTTTCATTGGGACAGCACAAGCACAGGAAAATCCAGACACATTATGGAACTTTTCAGGTGTTACATCTCTGAATTTTTCTCAATTATCACTCACTAACTGGGCCTCCGGTGGTGAAAATTCTGTTGCTTTAAATGCATTCGTTAATCTTTCAGGAAATTACCAAAGCAGGGATGGCAAAGTGAACTGGAACAATGATTTAATCATGGGATATGGCCTGTTAAAGCTAGGAAATGATGATGCTAAAAAAAGTGATGATAAAATTGACTTCGCATCAAAATTCGGCTACAAAGCCAGTGAAAAGTGGTTTTACTCCGGACTGCTCAGCTTTAAGAGTCAGTTTGCAGACGGATTTATTTATAACAATGATGGAACCAAGGAAAAAATCTCAACATTTTTATCTCCTGCCTATATGAATCTTTCATTCGGTATGGACTTTAAACCAAATAAGCATTTCACTATGCTCATTGCCCCGGTAGCAGGAAAAATGACAATGGTTATGGATGATGTCCTTTCAGCCGCAGGTGTTTTTGGTGTTCCTGCCGGACAGAATGTAAGAAGTGAATTTGGAGGATATGTCAAGATTGCCTATGGCAACGAAATCCTGAAAAATGTTACTTTACTTACTAAACTTGATTTATTTTCAAATTATATTGAAAACCCACAATATATCGATGTAAACTTCGACATCATGCTAAACTTTAAGATCAATGAATACCTTTCTGCTTCATTCGTCTCACAGATTATCTATGATTACGATATTAAAATTGCTGATGAAGCTGGCGTAGAATCAGACAGAATTCAATTTAAGGAGCTATTTGGATTAGGACTTACTTATAGCTTTTAATGGCATAACATCAAATTGCATTCTTTCGTCAATCTAAATTAGTAGACTTGTTATTTAACTGACATATAGATTACTACTATATTTTTTCTTAATAAAGTTCCGGATTCTTCAAAGCAAGAATTTGGAACTTTATGTTTTTCAACATACTTTTGAACTATCAATTCTTTCCTGATGGAACTGGTTATTGAGAACGGGGTAAGAGATTAGGATCTGAGATCCCCTGGCAACC
>CAZIFQ010000035.1:18331-34698 GCA_964538375.1 uncultured Bacteroidaceae bacterium
TCTCCTACCCTTTTAAGAGTATCTGTAGGACTTGAACATATTTCATGTTTAGCAGTTATATTGAGTAAATTGCGGTTTGAATTCTACCTATGATAAAGAAACCTAAAATAAAGTCTCTTCTTGAGGAGAGAGTCCTTTTGCTGGATGGTGCAATGGGCACAATGATACAGAAAGAGAAGCTGGAAGAGAAAGACTTTCGTGGTGATGTTCTGAAGGATCACCCTGATGATCTTTTTGGAAACAATGATATCCTCTGCCTGACACGGCCCGATGTAATTGATAAAATTCACAGGGCTTTCCTGGAAGCAGGGTCCGATATCATCGAAACCAATACCTTCAATGCCAATTCCATCTCACAAGCAGATTACAATACTTCATCACAGTCCTATGATATCAATTATCATGCAGCGAAAATTGCGTGTAAAGCAGCAGATGATTTTACGCATAAAGATCCTTCAAAACCAAGGTATGTAGCGGGATCCATTGGACCTACGAATAAAACAGCTTCAATGTCTCCCGATGTGAATGATCCAGGTTTTCGGGCCATCTCATTCAATGAGCTTAAAGATGCTTACAAAGAACAGGGCTTAGGCTTATTGAATGGTGGAGTGGATCTGTTTCTCATCGAAACTGTATTTGATACATTGAATGCCAAGGCCGCACTTTTCGCACTGGAGGAGCTTTTCGCAGAGAATAACATTAAGCTGCCTGTTATGGTTTCAGGTACCATAACCGATGCATCAGGCAGAACACTGAGCGGGCAGACGCTCGAAGCGTTTGTCAACTCTGTATCGCACATAGATTTGCTGTCAGTAGGCCTCAACTGCGCACTGGGCGCTAAGGAGATGAGACCGTACATCAAAGAAATTGCAGAGAAATCGCCCTTCTATGTTAGCAGCCATCCTAATGCCGGATTACCAAATCAGTTCGGCGAGTATGACGAAACGCCAAAGCAGATGGCTTCCCAGATGAAGGAGTTTCTTGATGCCGGGTACGTTAATATTATTGGGGGATGCTGCGGAACTACCCCTGAGCATATCAAAGCGTTTGCTGCCCTGACAGAGAATTCAATTCAGCATAAAGTAAATTCTAATGAACACAATCTTAAGCTTAGTGGCCTGGAGCCACTTGTTGTATATGATGGCTCGAACTTTATCAATATTGGTGAGCGGTTAAATGTGGCGGGGAGCAAAAAATTTGCCCGCTTAATCTCTGAGAAAAAATATGAAGAAGCACTGCAGATTGCTCTGAAACAAGTCGAAGACGGAGCACAGGTTCTTGACATCAATATGGATGACGCCATGCTGGATGCAGAAAAAGAAATGGTCAAATTTCTGCATTTAATAATGGCTGAACCCGATATCGCAAGGGTGCCCATGATGATTGACTCTTCGAAGTGGAGTGTTATCGAAGCCGGTTTGCAATGCGTACAGGGAAAAGCAATTGTAAATTCAATTAGCTTAAAAGAAGGAGAAGAAAGCTTTCTTTATCATGCTGAAAAGATCAGGAACTACGGTGCTGCAGCAGTAGTTATGGCCTTTGATGAGCAGGGACAGGCTTCCACATATGAGCGAAAAATTGAAATTTGCCAACGTGCGTATACACTCCTGGTAGAGCGTATTCATTTCCCCCCCGAGGACATCATATTTGATCCTAATATCCTTACCATTGGTACAGGAATGGAAGAGCACAATGAGTATGCCATTGACTTCATCAAAACGATTACATGGATAAAGAAAAACCTTCCATATGCTAAAGTCAGTGGCGGGGTAAGCAATCTTTCCTTCTCCTTCAGGGGAAATAACGTGGTTCGTGAAGCTATCCACTCATCATTCCTGTATCATGCAATTAAGTCAGGATTGGATATGGGTATTGTTAATCCTTCGCTCCTCCAGGTGTACGACGAAATACCGGCAGATCTTCTTGAATTAGTTGAAGACATGATATTCAACCGCAGACCAGATGCCACTGACCGCCTGATTTCATTTGCAGAACAGGTCAAACAAGTTGGCAAGAAAGAAGATGAAATCCTTGAGTGGAGAAACGGCAGTATAGAAGAAAGATTGAAGCATGCACTGGTTAAAGGGATTACTGAATTCATCGACCAGGATACACTTGAAGCACATGCAAAGTATGGTTCAGGAATAAAAGTTATTGAAGAGCCATTAATGGCCGGAATGGATATAGTTGGCGACCTGTTTGGATCCGGTAAAATGTTTCTTCCACAGGTGGTAAAAAGTGCCAGGGTGATGAAGAAATCAGTAGCCATATTGCTGCCATTTATTGAGGAAGAGAAAAAAGCAAATGGAACAGTTCATCAGCGTGCAGGTAAAATATTGCTGGCTACAGTAAAAGGTGATGTACATGACATAGGCAAGAACATTGTCTCCGTGGTCCTGGGATGTAATAACTATGACATCATTGACCTGGGAGTTATGGTGCCCACGGAAAAAATTCTTGAAGAGGCAGAAAAAAATAATGTTGATATTATAGGTCTATCGGGCCTAATCACTCCCTCACTTGAAGAGATGGTTAATGTTGCAAAAGAGATGGCAAAGCGGAAGATGAAGCAGCCACTGCTTATTGGAGGTGCAACTACTTCTAAAATTCATACTGCAGTGAAGATCGAGCCAAATGCTGCAAGCCCGGTACTTCACGTTAAAGATGCGTCAAAAAGTGTACCTGTTGTCAGCCACCTTCTTTCTAAAGAAAAAAGAAAGAATATTATCCAACAAACAAAGGATGAATATATTGAGCTAAGAAGCAAATATGCTGATGCAAAAAAAGGTATTGAAATCATTTCTTTGAAAGAAGCGAGGGCAAACAAATTAGACATCGACTGGCCTAACAATCCCCCGGCCTCACCACTGAAAACCGGAACATTTCACTTGAGCGATTTTCCAATTAGTGAAATTGCTCCTTACATCAACTGGATGTTCTTCTTTGTTACATGGGAACTGCGAGGAAAATTTCCTGAAATACTGAAGGATTCAAAATATGGGACAGAAGCTCAAAAGCTATACAATGATGCCCTGGACATGCTCAAGCTGATTATTGAAGAAAAATGGATTACAGCCAATGCCGTTTATGGTATTTTTCCTGCCAATAGTATTGAAGATGACATTGTTATCTATGAAAATGAGAAACGGGATACTGAAATAACCAGGTTCATCAATTTAAGAAACCAGACAAAAAAAGATGAGGGTACATCAAATCTCTGCCTTTCTGATTTCGTAGCTCCTCTTGATTCCGGTCTTAAAGACTATCTTGGGGCCTTTGCTGTAACTGCCGGTATAGGCATTGAAGAGAAGATCAAGGAATTTGAAAAAAACCATGACGACTATTCATCTATTATGATAAAGGCACTTACCGACCGTCTTGCCGAAGCTTTCACTGAACTGATACATGAAAAAATCAGGAAAGAAATTTGGGGCTATGCCAAAGAAGAGAAACTCTCAATGGATGATCTGTTAAGAGAGAAATACCAAGGTATCAGACCAGCCCATGGATATCCAGCCTGTCCTGAACACAGTGAGAAAGAGACACTCTTTCATCTTCTGAATTGCCAGGATCACGGTATCAAATTAACAGAAAATTACTCCATGGTGCCTGCCGCTTCAGTAAGCGGACTTGTTTTTGCACATGAGCAATCCAAATATTTCTTTGTTGGAAATATCGATAAAGACCAGGTAAAAGATTATGCAGAAAGGAAAAGATACTCTACCGAAGAAGTTGAAATATTACTGGCCTCTAATCTGGCATATTGAGGCAGGAATTAGGCCTTAGGTGTCAGGTGTCAGGCACTTCCCACATTTTTACTATTTTTGTGATAAGAAAAGAAGCAGAAGATATTTATGAAAGTAATTGACAAACTAAAAAGTACGGATAAGACACTTTTTTCGTTCGAGTTATTGCCTCCCCGCAAGGGAAGAACCCTCGAGACAATATATGATTCAATCGATCCATTGATCGAGTTTAATCCCCTGAACATTAATATTACCTACCACCAACAAGAATCTGTATATAAAAAGCAGGCGGATGGCACTGTGCAACGAAAAATAATTAGTAAAAGACCTGGTACTGTTGCCATTGCAGCGGCAATAATGAAAAAGTACAACCAGGCAGTTGTGCCCCATGTTATTTGTGGAGGATTTACGAAAGAAGAAACAGAAGACCTTCTTATTGACCTTAATTTCCTGGGAATCAAAAACATCCTTGGTCTCAGGGGTGATCCACCAAGTGGTATACGCGATTTTCTTCCCGTTGAAGGAGGACATGCCCATACCAATGAATTGGTAGAGCAGATTGTCGCATTGAATAATAGCCACTACCTGGAACCGGAACTTAAAAATCCCGTAGCTACCGATTTCTCAGTAGGAGTTGCAGGCTACCCGGAAAAACACTTTGAGTCACCAAACATGGATGAAGATATGCACTGGTTGAAGAAGAAAGTAGATGCCGGGGCAGATTATATCGTGACCCAGATGTTTTTCAATAATAATAAATTTTTCGAGTTCAGAAATAAATGCAGGGAAGATGGGATCAACGTTCCCATTGTTCCGGGAATTAAACCTATCACAACCTTGAAGGATCTGGAACTGCTTCCAAGAGTGTTTCATATTGACATTCCACAGGATCTTGTTGAGGGTGCAAGAACATGCAAGAATAATGCTGAAGCCAAGGAGTTAGGAGTAGAATGGGCTATTCACCAATCAAAAGAGCTACAAAGCAAAGGTGTGCCTGCTATTCATTACTATACTATCGGTATTTCTGACAACATCAGGAAGATTGCAAAAGCAGTTTTTTAAGCTTTTGTATATCAAGTGTCTGAATGAATTCCACCTTAAGAAAGATGTTCAATAAGATTTGCTATTGATACGGTATCATTGCAATCCAACTTCACAGTCTGCATTGGATCATGAATCATTAACTTCATTCCCTTACATTTCACATTTCTAAATGACGGGGTCTCTGCAATATCTTTTACTCCATTCATATTTGACTTAAGCTCCAGGTTTGCATCTTCATAACCCAAAGAAAAATCATATCGACCGGGATTCAATTTAAGCACGGTTCTGTTCCTGATTTCTAATTTTCGCAACTCTTTATGCCCACAGAGTTTGTACTCCACGAATAAGTGGCTTCGGCCACCATTATGAATTTTAATCCTAATTTTCCTCATTAGACAAACTGGCTTTCAAGAGAAATAAAATTACAAATTCCTCCTTTTTCCCGCATAGTAAAAAGGAGTTATTGTATGAATAGCAGTATTTATCTATTGAGTAGTTATAATTTGAGGATGAAGTGACAAATTACTCTTTGTTAAATTTGCACTATTATCCAGTTCTACCGGCGCAAATTTAAAATCCACCATTGGTGGTTTTCCATATCCTTACTGGCCAGCAGTAACATTTCCCTGGAATTTTTCAGCATACCTGTCGAGAGTGGTCTTCTTATCTGCACCTTCATTAAAGTAGGCCAGGTATATTTCCAGTTGCCCGGCATCCACAAAACCAGGAACAACACTTAGGTGACGAAGCTCTTCATCGAGGTACACAATAGTTGGGTATGACAATCGTCCTTTGGTCAAAACCACGGCCATTTCGTGGTATCCCCTGCTTCCATTATCTACAAATTTATATGCATTCTCACCAAGTGTTATTGTTTCGCGTTGTTCTGCATTGAACTTCACCGCGTAGTAATTTTCATTCACATAATCTGCAATTACATCATTGGAAAAGGTCTGGGCATCCATTCTCTTGCACCAACCACACCAATTTGTGTATACATCTATGATAATATTCCTCGGTTCGGTTTTATTCAATTCAATTGCTTCTGTCAGTGAATGCCACTGAATGCCTTCTTGTGCATTCAATAGAAGTGCTGAAGTTAATATCGCAATTAGTAAAAATATCTTTTTCATTTCAATCTTTTTCATTTCAATAGATTGGTCTGGCAATCTAACAATTCCTTACATAATTCTGCAAAAATAATACATTCTTACTTATCTAACTATATTGATGTGTTTTATGTTGCATAAAAGGACTTGTAAGGAAGTATTTTTTTATACTTTTGGAAATTAACAATCAAAAAACAACTTTATGAATACGATGAAGAAGACATTAAGAGACTCTGTCCCGATGCGGTGGCTCATGTTGGTATTGATAAGCATGTTAATGCTTGCAACATATTGGTTTCAGGATTTTTTCGGAGGACTGAAAGGATTAATGGAGAGCGAGATGGGATTTACAAGTGAAGAATTTGGACGTCTCATTGCCTTGACTACTATTGCCAATCTGTTTGGTATGATCATAGTAGGTGGAATAGTACTTGATAAGTGGGGAGTGCGAAGGGCAGGAATGATTTTTGGGGCACTTGCAGCAGTTGGCGCAGGAATATCTGCTTTAGCCGCTTATGGAGTTTTCGGTGAATCTCATCGTACCCAGCTAACAATGATGATCGTTGGTAGAGTATTATTTGGATCTGGTCTGGAGGTTGTATGTGTCGTTTCAACCAGAACTGTTGTAAAGTGGTTCAAGGGATATGAATTGGCCCTTGCCATGGCAATAAACATGGGATTTGGCCGACTTGGTTCGGCGATGGGTCTCGCCCTTTCTTTTGATATTGGTGGAGGAAGTGTACCTCCTGCAGTAGCATTTGCAGCAAGCCTGATCGGTATTGCTTTCATCGTGTTCTTAATCTATAGTGTATTTGACTACAATCTTGACAAACAAGATAAGCAGATTAGACAGGATAACGGCATTGCAGAATCTGAAGACGATTTCAAATTTGCAGATTTAATCGCACTGGTAAAGAATAGATCATTCATGTTTATTGCATTGCTTTGTGTGTCCTTTTACGCTGCAGTATTTCCATTTATCCAATATGCACCTGACCTGCTGGTCAATAAATTTGGATTTACAGCTAACCTCCCGGTTAGTGATGCCTATTTTGCCCTGTTCGGCAGCCAGGCCATGGGAACAGTTTCCATTTATCTAACCCTCTTCATGTTTGGATTAGGATTCTCGATGATTCCTTCTAAAATAATGAGCCTAGGAGGAAAGATATTGTCGCTGGTGATTATAGGTACCCTGTTTGGATTATTTATAAACGGATTATGGGAAACAACACTTTCTGTTTGGTTTCGCGATGGAGCTAAAACAGCCAGTCTGATTCCTATGGGAACCATACTGTTTACTCCCATCTTTGGAAATATTGTAGACCATAAAGGAAAAGCAGCTTCTCTTATGATTTTGGGATCACTGCTGTTGATCTTTGCTCACCTTGCACTTTCGATCTTCGATAGTGTAATACTTGGCTATCTTGGGCTGGTAAGCCTGGGGATTGCATTTTCACTGGTTCCTGCAGCTATGTGGCCATCAGTTGCCAAGATTGTTGCAGAGAAGAGGTTGGGAACAGCATATGCTTCAATGTTCACAATACAGAACTGGGGCTTAGCATTGTTCTTCTGGGGAATTGGAAAATTCCTCGACATGGTAAATCCATCTGTTGTATCATTAATTGATAAGACAAGAACCGGTCTAGAAGCACAGGGACTCAGTACAGGAGAGATAAGCAATCAAATAGCTGCTATGAAAATATCAGGAGAAATTCCTCCGTACGATTATACATGGCCGATATTTATGCTGGTAATACTGGGAGTAATATCAATCTTCCTGGCACTGCAGTTGAAAAAAGCTGATGCCAAGCAAAAATTCGGACTTGAGCTTCCATCCGGAGTAACACCAGAATAAAATATAAACAAGGCCGACTTAAATTTGAGTCGGCCTTTTTTTTTTGTAATATTAACAAACAATAAAAGATCATAGACGTTTCAAAATCTTTTCTTATGTCGATTCGTCCATGCTCCTATAATATTAAAACAAATACCAAAATGAGTGAAATGAAAAATCTACAGCCAGCTGAGATCTGGACAAATTTTTACGCACTGACTCAAATTCCCAGACCATCTAAAAATGAAGCAGAAGTAATTGCTTACATGAAGAAGTTTGGGGAGGACCTTGGACTCGATACCAAGGTAGACGAAGTGGGAAATGTAATCATCAAAAAACCTGCTACCCCGGGAATGGAGAACAGAAAAACTGTAACCCTGCAGGGCCACTTAGATATGGTTCCTCAGAAAAACAGTGACAAAGAATTTGATTTTACAAAAGATCCAATTGAAACAATGATTGATGGCGAGTGGGTTACCGCCAACGGAACTACCTTAGGTGCAGACAATGGTATAGGTGCTGCGGCGGCTATGGCTGTTTTACAATCTACTACTCTAAAACATGGTCCTGTTGAAGGACTGTTTACTATAGATGAAGAGACGGGTATGACAGGAGCTTTTGGACTAAAACCTGGCTTGCTGGATGGCGATATCCTTATCAACCTCGACTCAGAAGATGAAGGTGAAATGTATGTAGGTTGTGCCGGTGGAATTGATGTAAATGTAAAAAAATCATACGCTGAAGAAGATGTACCAGGCGGCATGACAGCTTACCTTGTCGAAGCAAAAGGCTTAAAAGGCGGTCACTCAGGGATTGATATTCCACTTGGAAAAGCCAATGCAAATAAAATTATGTTTCGCTTCCTTATGCAGGCAGAGTCAGATTTCGGAATCAGGCTCGCAGAAGCTTCCGGTGGCGACCTTCGCAATGCTATTCCAAGAGAATCTCATTCACTCATGATGGTTCCCAATGATCAAAGCCATAAGTTTGAAGCTTTTGTTAGCAGTTTCAATAGTATATACAGGGCTGAATTCTCCGACACTGAACCGGATTTGTCATTTACATGTAAAAAGGTCGATGCTCCCAGGAAAGTAGCTAATGTAAAAGATCAATATAAAATAATAAGAGCTGTTTTTGCAACACCCCACGGTGTTGAACGAATGAGCACATCCATGCCCAGACTGGTTGAAACTTCAAACAACCTTTCCATAGTAAAAATGGGTAATGGTGCATTAGACGTAAGCTGTCTTACAAGGAGTTCTGTAGATACAGCAAAAACTGCAACAGCATGGAGAATCGCTGCCATCTACCACCTTATTGATGCAGACGTAAGCTTCGAAGGTGAATATCCCGGATGGAAGCCGAATATGGACTCTCCAATACTTAAGACATGCCAGGATGTTTACCAGAAAAGGTTTGGCAATGTTCCTGAAATAATGGCCATACATGCAGGCCTTGAATGCGGACTGATCGGTGGTGTTTATCCCAACATGGATATGATATCATTCGGACCAACCATTAGGTTCCCCCACTCTCCCGATGAGAAAGTGAAAATTGATACAGTTACCAAATTTTGGGATTTTATCGTTGCACTGCTGGAAGAGATTCCAGTGAAATAATATATTAGTTGTCATTCGGTAAACTCAGTAAATGAGTTCCGATTTGAGTGAAATAAAAAGGGGATGCGCCTACAGCTCATCCCCTTTTTTTATATACCCGTATTAAATACTCCCCAACTCCTGTATGCCATGATGAGTAGCATAGTGAGCTTGCCGAACTACTTACCGAAGGACTTCAAAGCTTCCTTTTTATCCTGATTTTACCGAGCGAAATTCAGGAAAATTTAAAAAAAAATAAAAATTTTTGACGAAAAACTTGACTTTAATAAATAAAATATACTATTTTTGGTATATATAAGTTTAACATATATACAAAGATGAAGAATAAAATACCAAAAGAATTATTAAAAGGGAGCCTAAAGTCGATAGTCTTAAAGCTACTTGCAGAGAATGACCGTATGTATGGATATGAGATTACCCAGAAGGTTGAAGCGTTAACTGATGGGAAAATCCAGCTCACCTATGGTGCTCTATACCCTATTCTGCATAAACTTGAAAAGGAAGGAAACCTGCTGACTGAATCTGAAAATGTAAAGAACAGGATGCGCATATACTATAAGCTAACTCCAAAAGGGAAAAGTCTTGCGGCTGAAAAGATTGATGAATTGAAGGATTTTATCGAAACTATTTTAATTCTGCTTCAACCTAAAACCACTTTACAATATGTACCTACTAAGTCTTGACAACATTGATCATATTAAATCTGACATAAGCAGGCAGAGAGTGAGCTATTTTCACTTGCTTGATGAATTGGTGGACCATGTTTGCTGCGATGTGGAAAAAGAGATGAATGAAGGACTGACTTTTGAAAATGCCTACTCAAAAGTTAAAACCAGTGCAGGATCGAACAGGTTCAAAAAAATACAGGAAGAAACACTTTTCTTAATAGACAAAAACTATAGAACAATGAAAACATTTATGAAAATTTTTGGAGTCCTATCTCCAACATTACTAGCCCTGGCTGCATTATTTAAAATTCAACACTGGCCAGGAGCAAGTATTATGCTAGTTTTAGGAGTCTTTTTCCTAAGCTTCTTCTTTCTCCCATCCTCTACATATGTACTTTATATCGAAAACAAATCAAGCAAGAAACATTTGCTGATGTATTTGTCAGGGCTATTCTCTTCCAGTATAATTTTGATTGGTATCCTGTTTAAAGTGATGCACTGGCCTGGTGCCGGAATTGCTATATCCTTTGGGATGGTCCTTGCTGCGCTGGTTTTCCTCCCTTCCCTTGTATTTTCCAAAATATCTGATGACAAAGGTGAAGGAAAGAAAACTGCATACCTTGTTGGTCTGTTTGCAGGCCTATTCTACATCGCAGGATTTCTTTTTAAACTGATGCACTGGCCTGGAGCTGCCATATGTATTATTATTGGGCTCATACTAACTGTTGCGGTATTTCTACCTGCCTATACCTATGCACATTTCAAGGATGAGATTCATGTGAAGGGCAGATTTATCTTTTTCACCTTTACTGTGATGATGGCAGTTTTAACTATTAGCTTGATAAGTTTATCTGTATCTCGCAACATTTTTAATGAATTTGTAGCGACAGGAACTCAAATGGACAATGTGCATGATGACCTCATCTTGAATAACAATGGGCTGGCTAAAAAACTAATTTCGGAGAATTCAATCAATGAAACAGTGGGTGTAATTCATGATAAAACTATAGAAATTGAGAATTGGATTGATGCATTAAAACGCGAGTTAATCATTACAACTGACCCTGACAGCGAAGCACTGACAGGTGATAAAATTAACTACAAAGATATTCATGAAAAAGATAATATAAGTGTGCCTTTTGAGATACTCATTGGGAAAGAAAATGATGGCAAGGCCTTCCAACTGAAAGACATGTTACAATCGTATAGGGAGTTGCTGTTATCTTACTCAGATGGATCAAAAATTATCTCCTCCCTTAATATATTACTCAATGTTTCACAAGAAACTGAAATTTATGATTACACCTATGGATGGGTAGAGCTTCAGTTCAAGCATCGCACATTAATAACTGTCCTGAACTCTCTTACTACTATTCAGATACAGCTAAGGTTGGCTGAGAAGGAAATTATAACTGTAATTACCCGGAATGAATCTGAAACAGGGCAGAAAATAATCGCAGCAGATAATAGCAATAAATAAAACACATCGTTATGAAAAATAAAATATATCTTTTAGGGATCATACTTATAATACTTTTTACGCTTGGAGCCGTGTTTAAGATAATGCATTGGCCCGGAGCAGGAATCGCACTGGTTGTATCATTAACGCTTTTCTCATTTGTATTCACTCCATTAGCTATTATAGATTGCTACAAGCAAGAAAAAAAGTATGCTTTTGTATACGTGGCTGGTTTAATTACCATCATATTTAATTTTGTGGGTGCCATGTTTAAAATAATGCACTGGCCAGGCGCAGGCATTTTACTAACAATTGCCATCATCATACCTTTTGTTCTTTTCCTTCCGGCATACCTTGTATACCTGAACAAGACTGCAGAAAAATCGATGAAAAATCTTATTTCAGTGCTATTTATACTTGTCTACGTTGCCTCAATGAGTGCGCTACTTGCTATAAATGTGAGCAAAGTGGTGCTTGATGATTCTACACTCATAAATAACCATTATACACTGCTGGCAGCATACTATGATAATAGCACGAATTATAATGTAAGTAATGCTGACTCAGCAAACATGGAACAGTTGAATTTGCTATCAGATAAAACAGATCATTTAATAGATGATATTTATGACCTTAAGAAGGAATTAATTATTGCTGTTAGCGATAATAATACAGACGTTATCAATGATACAGATGGAATTAACATCTGGAATATAAGAGGCAAAGACAACAGGAATGTATCTGCCGAAATTATGCTTAATGAAAACAAGGCGCAAAAATTGAGGGTAAGTATTAATGAGTATAAGAATTTCTTACTTGAGTTTGCAGAAAGTGAAAATACTGAACTTATTAACAAATACCTCTCTACCAATGACATTGGATGGGAAGACGAAATTTATACATGGGAAGAAGTTCATTTCAGGGGGGCCATATTAATATGGACTATAAATTATCTCACTTCCCTGGAATTCAAAGTAAAAATGGTGGAAGCAGAATTAGTTGAGAGTCTTACTAATTCATAAATACTTTGAGCTGAATCACTTTTAAATTGAACTTCAATTGATGAATAAAAGGGTGTCGGATTCGGCACCCTTTTTAATGTTACAAATCGAAATTTTAATATATCTGCTTGTTTCTCAGATTTATGAAACTTTTCTCCCTGAAATATGTAAAAAAGACATTGAATGATTCATTCTTTAATAAATACAAATATCTTGCAACTAAAGTGTCACTTTATTTGTTTTTATTAGATTGGTCTGTTGAGTTATACTAACCATCAGTCCGGAAAAAAGGGCAGTTGATATAAAAAGATGTTAATTACTTGACTAAACCATTGTTTTTTAAGAAATTTGGAGAAACACCAGAAAAAATGAAAAAACTAATCACACTTTTTGCGGCTACTGTTCTTACAACTCAAATTGGTTTCAGCCAGATAGAATTGTCACCAACAGTAATAGCTTCTGCCGGAAATTACTCTGAGGCCGGAGGTATTAGTTTATCCTGGACTCTGGGTGAAATTGCTGTATCTACATTAGAGCAAGGAGATTTAATTTTGACACAAGGATTTCAACAAGCATATGTTGAAGGAGTGGGTATTGGACTTGACCCCATTGACTGGCAAATTATTGCTTATCCAAACCCGGTAAGCGAAGAACTGAGTATACAGTTCGATGTGCTTGAACCAACAAATTTCTGGATTGAAATACAAGATGTTACCGGAAGAATTCTAAGCCAGAAGCAGTATAAGGAAATTCATCCGGGTGATGTTATCCCGGTGAGTATGTCCGCGTACAATTATGGCGTATATTTCTTCCGCATATTTACTCCCGACAGGCAGCAAATGAGAGTCATCAGTATCAGAAAGATATAGTTTTATAAAACTATTTGAGAAACAGGGAGCAGTAAGCAGTAGGCAGTAGTCCTTCGCTAAAGCTACGGACTACGAAATGGGCAGAAAATAAAAATAGGAGTTAAGTTGTGCTTAGCTCCTATCTCATTTATAAGAAATATGCTTACTGTATCACATTAACCAGAGCGCCAGATTGGAACAAAGCAATTCTTTCCTGGTGAACAAGATCTTCACCTTTAAGTATATCAACTACTGTCATCTCCGGCATCCTGTAATAAAGTTTATTATACACCTCCTCCTCGGGATGTTGCGGTAAAAGGTTACGCATGCTCTTGGTCTTTCCCACAGGTGTAATTTCAACTTTAAGCTCCTCTCCTGATCCGTCTGAGACAAAACCTGCTTCATTTGAAAAAGCACCAATAGTGAATTCTTCTGTTTCCATGGATCCTTTGGGTAAGATGAAAAATTCGCGGTAATATCCTTGGGTGTAGGATTTCCCGATAAACAGTGAAAGATACTTTTCCTCGAGCTCATCCAGGGCTGTTAGCGCTATTTTAAGATCAAAATCCTGGGGAAATGGATCTACAATTCCAGCTGCAAGAAAATACCTGTCAGATCTTATCTCAAGAATTAGTTTCGCTGCCTCCTCAGCTTTTTTCTCCAGTGTTTTTCTCTCCAGCTGCTCACTAACCACAGGCACCCTGATAAATGAAGTATCCGTTAAAATGGTTTTATACATGGTCTCTTCCTTCATTTCGATGTTTGGCTCCATGGTAACCTCCTTAAAATGGATTCCACCGCTTGAGATGGCATTGGCACTGTTTTGTATGATCTCCATTTCTGTATAAAGATTATTAGTTAATACAAAACCGTTTTGGACAAGCTCATTAACTTCAAGCATGGAATACTCTCCTTCCAATACATTCAGGGCATAAATATGATCCTGGTCAGCCTCAATCGATTTGTATAGCTCCGTGCCAAAAATTTTATATGATTCTTTTCTTGTCCGGTTTACGCCATTTATTCCAAGTTGTTTCAATGCATAGTCGCAGTATGGTCCGGGCAAAAATACTTGCTTTTCAAAGTTGATGCCAACAATTAGGTTTGTTTGTGGAAGCGCATAAATAAAACTCTGCTGAACCTCTTCCGGCTCATAGCCAATGTTCGTAACAATAAACCTGGTAGCTGGTGTGCATGAACCTGCAAGAACCAATAATGTAATTAATAAAATCTTATGTCGTACCATTGTTTTATTATTCATATTTGTAGGTCTATATGGGCGCAATGAATTGCGTCCCTCGTCCTTCGTGCAAAAATGGTTTGGCCTTTATTATTTTAAAGGCCTCTCCTAAATTATCAATAATGTCACTTGCAATCATGGCCTCCTGGTCCATCTTCTCTGCCGCCAGGTCACCTGCCAATCCATGCAAAAACACACCTGAAACAGCTGCATCCCCTGGTGCAATTCCTCTTGCAAGTAAAGATACTATAATTCCGGTCAGCACATCGCCACTCCCTCCGGTGGCCATACCCGGATTGCCTTTCATATTAAAAACATATGAACCATCAGGAAAAGAAATTCCTGTATATGCTCCTTTTAATACCATGATAACATGATTTTCTTTTGAGAAGGCAATTTGCTTTTTATGTCTCTCAAACCCATCAACAGAACTTCCAACAAGCCGGTCAAACTCCATTGGATGTGGTGTCAGTATTGAATTTTCCGGCAGCAATTTTACTAATTCCTTTTCTAAAGAAATAATATTCAATGCATCTGCATCCAATACCATTGGAACTTTGCACATCTCCAATAACGCTCTCAAACCTTTGGTACTATTTGGCTTTTTGCCTATGCCCGGGCCAACAGCAACTGCATGGAAGCCATCCATAGCCGGAGCTTTGCTAAACAATATCTCAGACTGGTCAATACTTACTATCGCTTCCGGAATTGCGGTCTGCACAATTTCACATCCCAATTTAGGAACGTGAACCGTTACCAGTCCGGCACCTGCTCTCAAGGCAGATTTTCCTGCCAGTATTGCAGCTCCCATCATCCCATACTTCCCTGCAATAACAAGTGCATGTCCGTAAGTTCCTTTATGAGAAAACCGTTCTCGTTGCGGAAAAATATGTTGTATACCGGACATTTTCGACACAGCGTATTCAGATTTATTATTCTCAATAGCACCCGGGTGAAGTTTTATATCTATGACTGTCCATTCACCGGTAAACTTGTAATTCTCACGAAAAAAGAAGGAAAGAAAAGGAAATTGAAAAGTAGGAGTATAATCCGCACGAATAATCGATTTCTCATTATTATCAGAATTATCTTCCCCAAAAAGCCCGGAAGGAATATCTATGGAAACAACATTTGCTTTACTTTCATTTATGCATTGGATCACTTCTGCATACAACCCTTCCACTTTCCTCGTTAATCCAGAGCCAAATATTCCGTCAACAATTACCTGTTTGTCATTCAGTTCTGGCAAGTGTTCAGCACCTGTTATGACATTAATTTCTGCCAGTCCACCAGATTTTAATCTTTCAAGATTTAATTCACAATTTGCAGCATACTTTTTACCCGTAGATACCAGGTAACACCTCACCCTATATTGACGTTCTGCCAGCATTCTGGACATCGCTAATGAATCACCTCCATTATTCCCCGAACCTGCAAAAATTACTACATCACGGTCAGTCTTATACTTTTTCACAAACCATCCCGTCAAACGCATAGCTGCCCTCTCCATAAGATCAATAGATGCTATGGGTTCATTTTTAATGGTGTAATTATCTATAGCTCTAACTTGTTCAGCAGAAAATATCTTCATAATCGTAAATTATAACCAAAGGTAGTGAAAAGTGAGTAAAGTGAGTACTTGGAGTACTTAGAGTGCCTTGAGTACTTAGAGTGCCTTGAGTACTTAAAGTGCCTGAGTTGGGACCATGGATCAAAATCAATTAATATTTTACCTCGAAGCGAATTCCTTCCCCCGGCCTTTAGATTTACTTCTTAAATTATTCTTGATTAAATTTATG
>CAZIFQ010000036.1:0-33494 GCA_964538375.1 uncultured Bacteroidaceae bacterium
AACATCTTTAGAATGCCAGCATATATATGTCCATATATTAAAGAATGCCCTATCTATAAAGAAGAGGTACCAACTAGTGGTGCTCCACTAACAATCTATAAAAACGTATTTTGCCACAGAGGTCTTAAAGGTTGGAGTAATTGCGAACAATATTTAAATTATAAAGCAAATACACTTTCAAAAAAACACAAGTTTTATGTTAAAAGAAGATAAGAACATAGACAAAATTAATATTTCACAAGAAGAGAAACATGTTCTTAATTTATTAGAAGAAAAAGGTAAATGTTTGTATGGGAATATATTTAAGGAATTAAATATAGCGCATACAAAAGGTGCCGAGATTATGCTATCGCTAACGAATAAGGGGTATGTCAAAAACGTTGGACGCTCATCATACTACGAGCTTGCTGTCAACTTATAGAAAATGGCTTAATACTTTATGAAAGACATCATACGTTCTATAATTCTGCTCTTGGTTTTACTTAACCCCTTTTTAATTATTGTTTACCTGATCGATATTGTAAAGAAGAAAAATACCAAAGAGTTTTCGAGGATATTAATAAGAGCTGGTATTATTAGCTTTGTTGTTTTTACATTATTTGCCCTACTAGGAGATGCTATTTTTAACCGTGTATTTAATGCGAGTTTTGCTTCCTTTCAAATATTTGGAGGTATTGTGTTTCTGTTAACTGGGCTTCAATTTGTTTTTAAAGGGAGCGCTTCTATTGAATCGCTAAGGGGAGAATCAAAACATATTGCCGGAGCTATTGCTATGCCGATTTTTATTGGACCAGGAACAATAAGCTATAGTGTGATAATTGGAGAACGTTTAAGCAAAACGAATGCAACAATGGCCATTGCATTAACGGTAATAATATGCATTTCAATTATTATGCTTTTAAAGAAATTGCATGATAAGATACACGCAAAAAAAGAAGAGTTAATAGAGCAATATATTGATATCTCAGGTAGGGTAATCGCTTTACTACTGGGTACGGTATCTATAGAATTAATAATGTCAGGAGTCATCTTCTGGGTAAATCACAAATTTTAATTGAGTGCACTACATTGATATAAGCATTTTTGCTTTATACCTGATAGCTATGTTGGGTGTAGGGTTCTATTTTATGGGTAAAAACAATAGTACCGATGATTATTATGTAGGAGGACGAAAGTTAAATAGCTTACATATTGGACTATCTGTTGTTGCAACAGATGTGGGAGGTGGTTTTTCAATTGGTTTGGGCGGTTTAGGATTTGCTATTGGATTGTCAGGTAGTTGGTTGCTTTTTACGGGACTACTTGGGGCTTGGTTAAGTGGAGTTCTTCTTATACCCCGTGTCTCAGATTTGGCTCGCAGAAAAGGCTTTCTTTCTTTCCCTCAGTTTTTAGGATATATTTTTGATAAAAGAGTTGCGCTAGTCGCCGGCATTATTTCGGCAATAGGATACATAGGTTTTACTAGTTCTCAATTTCTTGCAGGAGCTAAACTAGCATCCTCTACTTTTTCATCATTAACTTTAACTCAAGCATTATTGGTGATGGGTATTGTTGCTGTGGTTTACACCGTTATTGGTGGTTTGAAAGCAGTGATATATACAGATACTGTTCAGTGGATTGTATTAATGGCAGGGTTAATATTTGTTGCAATACCATTTGCATATTTCAAACTTGGAGGAATTGAGGTGATAAAATCTACACTCGACCCTTCATTTTTAAGTTTAACTTCAATTTCATGGCAACAAATCGTAAATTGGATGGTTACAATTATTCCTATTTGGTTTATTGGAATGACTTTGTATCAGCGCATATACGCCGCAAAAGATACTAGAACAGCTCAAAAAGGTTGGTTTATTGCCGGGCTTTTTGAATACCCCGTTATGGCATTTGTTGGAGTTCTATTAGGTATGTTTTCTCGTGTTGCTCTAGAACTAGGAATATTGGAAGGGTATACAATTTCAAACCTTGATGCAGAAATGGGATTGCCTGTTTTATTAAAAACAATTTTACCAGTAGGTTTTTTGGGAATAGTTTTATCTGCCTACTTTTCTGCAATAATGTCAACCGCCGACAGTTGCCTTATGGCTGCATCAGGAAATATTCTTACTGATATAATTGGAAAACATAATTCTAAAAAAGGCTTGCGCTACTCTCAAATACTGACTTTTATTATTGGTTTATTGGCATTGCTTTTAGCCTTAAAAATGACAAGTGTTTTAGAGTTAATGCTTCATTCTTATTCATTTATGGTTTCTGGAATGTTCTTTCCTGTAGTTATTGCTCTATTTTCGAAGACTCCCAATCCACTAGGAGCTTTAGTAGCTATGCTTACAGGAGGTTCAATAACACTTGGTTTAATTATTTCTGGTATTGCTCTACCTTTAGGTTTAGATGCGAATATTTTTGGAATACTCTTTTCGGTAATTTCATATTACATCGTTGTTTTTTTAAGTAATAAGTAAGGCTAATTATTCCTTATCAAAACTATCAACAACAATAGCGCCCATTGATGCAGGGAAAGAAATAATAATTACTCTTTTAACAGCAATTAGTGTTTCAGATAAAATGGGAAATTTATTTAAGGCATATAATACAATTATCACTACACACAAGGTTACACCATAATCAAAAAATACTCGAAGAATATAAGTTGGTATTCGGTTCTTAACTTTACCATCATATATTCCTCTAAAGGCGTAAATGCTTATAAATGCTAAACTCAGAAAAACAATTACGAACAAATTAATAAAAGGAAGCGTCCGGCTTAAATTCCATGCTTCTTCAGTAAATGCTATTGGAACTGAAAGTACTGATGCCCCAATTATTAGCTGACTTAAATCCTCAAAGTCAAATTTGCTAAAAGAACTTCCCATATGTATATAAGTTTCTTTAAGCAACAAAATTACACTTATTTTCTTTGATGGTAGTATTTTATAAAATAATCTACGTGCTTTTAATTTCCATTGCTCCAAGTATATCATGATCCCCTCCCTAACGATTAGCTGAGGCATTCCTTCCACTCTGGATAAATAAGAATGTGGACAAATATATATTCAGACACCCTGACCCTCTTCCATAATTATTAACTAAACCTAATATTATGGATGACAAAATTGCCGAAGTTGGACTGATTTACAGAACCAAAGTCAAAGCCTGTGACCGGGCCCAGATCTCTAATAGTTCAGACGCTTTTCAAGCCCTTTTTAGCTCATGGGATGAGGAAATCATTGAGCACGTCGAAGAGTTTAAAATACTTCTCCTAAACAGAGCTCATTGGCAGGGTTATAGGGTCCATAGATTTTGAGTCATGGCCAGATTTTTCTTCGGTTTTAGCTATCACTTTTATGCATGGTTCAACAAAAACATTCTTGCTAAATGTGATGGATGGGATTCTCTTGATGTCGTAACTCTCGAAGCAATAGACAATTGGACTTTTGATATACATTCAGGTTTTGAGATGGGTGTCAAGAGGGCAAAAAGGTTAATGAAGCTGCGAAATACCAAACAACTGTCAAAAGTTGAATTTTCAAGTTTACTTTCATCAGGGCTTCATTTTGTAAATACCTTCAGTACTAAAGGACGAAATAGTAGAGTATTCCTCACTGTACATGGTGCCAAAAATAGAGAATTTGATGATGTTTTTGTTTTATGGCCGCAGTACACTTTACCTGACCAGGACTTGTACTTAAGAAAGCTTATGTATAACGCGGTTACCAGAACGAGAAGAAAAGTAGTTGTAATTGCTCAGGGACAGGAAGAGAGACTTTCTGAGTGTCCATTGAACTTAATTGTATAGTAAAAATAAATGAAGCACGATGCCCCAACAATGTGTCATGCACAATAATAAGTGCCATACACAGATACTTAAGACAAAACATTTTTAATACAAAAATTGTATCTTATTTGTTTCTAATAATGAGTAATCAACTGATTTACTGGATATATTCAATTTCTGTATCGGCAAATAAGCATTACAGACAACTAATTTAAAGGCATAAAAGATTAGATCAAGATTGAGGAAATGAGTTCACTGCTCTAAACCTTAACGACCCTTACGCTTCGATCGTTGTTTTGGGGATTTCTTGCGTCTGAATCGTTTTTTGAAGAATTCCTTTTCCCAGAATCGTTCTTTAAGGTCTTCCTTATAGTCCTCACAGTCTAACTCCCATTTCACTTCTTCAGGAATTTGGAAGGAGAGATTTTTCGAATATTTATACAGGGGATTCCGATAAATTTTCTGCATATACCTCGCCCAAATGGGTAAAGCTGAAGCGGCACCTTGTCCATATCCACCATATCTGAATCGTACATTTGGATGATCGCCTCCAACCCATACACCCGTAATTAATACCGGTGTATATCCAATAAACCAACCATCTGTGTTGTTTTGAGTCGTTCCTGTTTTTCCGGCAATCTCGTTATCAAATCCATAAATTGAGCGCAAAGATGAAGCGGTTCCATTATCCACCACACCTTTCATCATTTCTATCATAAGATGTGCATGATGAGGATCAAGAACCGGTTCAGAAATAACAGATTTACCCTCATACAATACATTTCCATGCTTGTCTTCAATTCGCTTAAGATAAATGGGTTCAACCACTTTACCCTCATTAAGAAAAATACTATAGGCCTGGACCATTTCTTTCAGGGAAACATCTCCCGTTCCAAGAGCAAGGGAAAGAACTTCAGGCAGCTCTCCTTTAATCCCCAATAGCTTTGAAAAATCAATAACTTCTTTAATTCCGGTCTCTTCCAATAATTTAACACTTATGGTATTTACAGAATGTGTTAAGGCCCCCTTCATAGAGTAATATCCACCATAGCCTCCATGTGAGTTTTTTGGCGTCCAATCATTGTATTCTTCATATGTCACTGAATCATTAGCAATATATGAACAGGGATCATGTCCGTTCTTAAGAGCCGCTGAATAGACGATTGGTTTAAAGGTAGAGCCGGCTTGTCTCCTGGATGTTACATGATCATATTTAAAATATTTTGAATTGATCCCTCCTACCCATGCTCTTACATAACCAGTTTTAGCCTCCATTGACAATAATCCTGCATGCAAAAACCTCAGGTAATAGGCTACGGAATCATAGGCTGACATCTCTACTTCTTTCATTCCTTGCCAGGTAAATATTTCCATCTTTCCGGGGACTTTCAACTCAGCTATAATTTCATCTTTTGACAATCCACTATTTTTCAAACTTTGGTAATGCTGTGTTTTTTCGAGTTGATTAATGATGTATGAATTCTTTTTACCTAATGGATGTTTATTTTTCCATTGCTGATCGAAAACGCCTTGAAGATGAACCATTTGTAATTTCATGGCTTGTTCTGCATACTTCTGCAAATCAGCATTTATAGTCGTATATATTTTTAATCCGTCAGTATAGATATTGTACTGTTCACCGTCCGGCTTAGGATTATTTTTCACCCAATCGTGCAAATACATTCGCAGGTTCTCCCTGAAATATGGAGCCAATCCTTCATTATGTGAAAGCTTAACATAGTCAAGTTTTATGGGAAGTGCGCATAAGGAATCCGAGGTAGAGTTATTCAGATAATTATACTTAAGCATCTGAGATAAAACAATATTTCTTCTTGAGAGTGAGTAAGCTGGATTCTGCCTGGGATTATAAGAGTGGGTTCCCTTTAACATCCCGACCAGCAAGGCCGATTCTTCAATTTTTAAATTCCTGGGCAGTTTATTAAAAAACCTGCGAGCAGCGGTTTCAATACCATAGGTATTTTCTCCAAATGAAACAGTATTCAGATATAGTTCCAGAATCTCTTTTTTTGAATAGGCTTTGTGAAGTCGTACGCCAAGGATCATTTCCCGGAATTTATTTACAGGCATAGAAAGCACAGAAAACCGTTTTCGAGGGAATAAATTTTTAGCCAGTTGCTGATGAATGGTACTTCCTCCGCCAGAACTCTTGTTCTGAAAAAGGATGGTTTTGAAAATAACTCTTAAGGTACTCCTGCTATCAATTCCATTATGTTCATAATACCTCACATCTTCAGTAGCAATCAAAGCGTCAATTAAATGCTGAGGCAGATCATCATAAAGCACATTGGTTCGATCTTGCAGATAGTATTTCCCCAGTAAAACCTTGTCGTGAGAATATATCTCAGAAGAAAGATAATTCTGGATGTTTTGGATTTCTTTAACTGTATCAAGATGTCCAAAGACACCTATATATACCATAAAAAATAGAGTAGCCATTAGTAAGAAAACAGCAGTGAGTCCCTTTATTGAAAACCTGAGGATCTTCTTACTATAAATTTTAAAGGAATTCTGGATTTTTACCACACCTGCTTCTTTTTCACAGCTTGATTAGTCTCTCTCTCTTCGCCTCATATCTTCCCAATCTCTGTCTCGCTGACTGTCTCTGAGCATTTCCTTTTCCCTGTCCAGACTGTCTCTCATTACCTGTACGAAGATTGATTCAGGATAAGGATTATTTTCAAGCAGTTCTTCAATGTTTTCTATTTTCTGCTCTGTGTCTTGCTCCTCCAATTTGCGCTTAGCCAGCAATGCAAAGGCTAAATCAACGTCATTGTGAGTTATATACTCTTTTTTTATCCAACCCACTTTTTCCTTTTTTTCACTCACTACCTTTATCCAATTGTCCCATTCCTCGATTACAGCTACAATTTCCATAGTGTTAATTCGCTTATCAGTAATTGTAAGCAGATCGGGTCGCATATATAAGGGGACTTCCCTGGTGATGACGGCAGGAACAGCTTTTAACTCACTTGCAAAGCCATACACCCATACAATGGAAGAATCCGATAATCGGGCCTTTAGAAATTTGGTATTATTATAAGAAGAATCAATAGCAGACGAATCCAGGTATAAAAAACTCTCTCCCAGGCTTAATAAGGTAGTTGAGGCTGATTTTCTCCTGGGTTCGCTTCGGGTCGAAATTCTATCCCATACACTTACACCAACTATTTGATGCTTAGTTGATATAGCATCATCTGTTTTTTCCTCTGTGCCATCATTACAGGCTATTAAATTCAGTAAGAAAATTATACCCAGATAAAATGTGAGTATTCTACGCATTCTATAATAAATAAAAACATTGTTATTTTGCCCTTGTAAAAGAAAACAAAAAATCCGAAGATTAACAATGTTATCAACTAGAAATTAATGTAAGCCGAACTTATCCCGATGAGCTTCAGCGATGTCGGGATCTGTAACCACTACCTCCCCTCCTACTCCTCTTCACTCTTTTTAAGCGTCTCATTTAATACATCTTCCACCTTTCCCAGGTCCTCTAAGGAAAGGCTGTTCATGGCCCTGGTAAGGTCAAAAACCTTATCCGATTTCCGAATTTTATGCAACTCATGATCCTCGGCAACCTGGATGTCATCATCGGGAACCCACTCATACAGATCATTGGGTGTACAGTTAAGGAGCAGACAAAGTTTTTCAAGTTCTTTCAGCTCAAGACGCCTGACTCTGTTGTTTTTTACCTTAGAGGCAAAATTACCAGAAAACCCTACGCTGGTAAGATAAGTGAAGGGCTTGTTGATACCCTTTATCTTAAAAATGCGTTTGAAATTTATAATAATCATAAGTAGGATGACTTAGTTTCAATCAAATATAATCAATTCCCAACTTGAATCAAAATTAGTTCTTCTCTCTACCTAATTACCACCTCTCTCTACCTAATTATCACCTCTCACTATCAAATTACCACATCTCCCTACCGAATTATCACCTCTCACTATCGAATTATCACCTCTCTCTACCGAATTATTACTTCTCACTATCGAATTACTACCTCTCGCTATCGTATTACTACCTCTCACTACCGAATTACTACCTCTCACTATCGAATTACCACCTCTCTCTACCGAATTGCCACCTCTCACTATCGTATTATCACATCTCTCTACCGAATCACTACCTCTCACTACCGAATTGCTATCTCTCACTACCGAATTGCTATCTCTCACTACCAAATTACACCATCTCATTATATCACTTCTCCACCCCTTAATGGCCTTACATTGCCATCTTTTCACCTTACATTTCCTCCTTTTTGGATCGGACTTTGGCCTCACCGAGCTCCGGTTCGCTCCGGTTCTTTTTCCTTTTTCCTTCACACCTCCTCCGCTTTCCTTTGTCTACTCAGGCCTCCCCTCTATACATGAACACCTTTGGGAAGGAAACGCTTAGGGCCACTGGTAGTTATCCCACATGTTTATGAAAAGCTCGTGAGCCCGGACAGCGCCTCGGTTCAGTACGAAAATGTCTTTTTTATTGGGATTAATAATTCAACAAATTTTCTGGCAAAGTCAATTCTACCTTAATACCATTCTTACTCCCAAAAATCCCAAAACCTCCCTCAATATTATTATAAACTCTTGCTCTTTCTGTAAAGGGTGTCTCATCGGTTGTCCAGTACTGAGCAAAAGTCAATAGATATTGATAATAGTTATAATCTATCGAGTGAATTTGTAAATCAACTGTTCTAATTGAGTCAATAAACCAAAGCCCTCTTTCTGTAATTTGCATGAGAAACTCCTTCGTTTCACCTTGAAATGTCTGATCTGAAATTATAAATGAATCACCTGTATAATCAGGTACTATATCCCAGAATGAGTCAGTGAAATTCAAGCCGGTAGCATTGTTTACACGACCAACGCGATTATAAAGAAAGGCGTCTATGGACGCATCATCTGATTCCATCCGTAGCGCACGGTATTCGTATTTCCAAACTTCTTCTTGCGTACCGTCTGGTAAATGGTCAATGTCATAGGTATGATGATAACCCAATAAAGTCACCAAATAATATTGGAGAATAGTTGGGTCATCCACAATCGAGAAATAGATCGAATCATATTGAATAAATACATTTTCAACTATTGGTTTTCCAGGGATTCTTGTTGTAGATGTCAATTCAGGTTTATCTATTATCCCAACGCTAATTTCATAATCCCTATCTGCTTCTACAACTAAATCAGAACTTGTATACCATCCATTTTCATGGTACTGACAAACTACTTCTTGTTCATTTCCTACTTCGCTAATTCTAACATCTGCATCACTAACAAATTCAAACTCAATTACACCCGCCGGAGGAAGACTTCTCGATATATTTATCATAACTGTACTATCCGGTTCAACAATTGAATTTAGAATGATATTGTCTGTATAAAAATCATCAGGTACTTCAATGACTTCAATACATGATACCATGCCCAGGCATATCCAGCAGAGCAAGCCCATGGGCAGTATATTCTTAACTATTTTTTGCTTAAAACTTGAATTCATATCTTATGTATGGCATGATTGGCGCAAAGGTGAATTTGGCCAGGTAAACTTCATCATCATCATTCTCTAACATCATTGAAAAGAAAGTATTCTTGCGGCTGTATACATTATAGACCCCGAACCTCCATGTGATGTCACTATTTTTTTTCTTTTTGTTAAGGGAATATCCAATATCCAGGCGATGGTAGGCATCCATTTTAAAATTGTTTCTCTCCGGGAATGACTCAACTGTTGAAAGCCCTGGTAAAATGTATGCAAATGAAAAATCCCTGAATATTAAAGCCGGATGCGACAAATACCGGGCATTTGAAAGCGTTATGTTTTCTCCACTGTAATATACCCAGGAAGCAGACAGGCTCCTTTTCTTCGAAAAATTGTACGCTCCCGAAAGTGATATATTATGTCTTCTATCATATTTGTAAGGAAACGATGGATCAATGTCAATAAAATGTCTCTGATTCTTTGATAAAGTGTACGAAAGCCATCCTGTTATTTTTCCCAGGTTCTTCTCAGCAAGGAATTCAATTCCGTAGGCTTCGCCATTTCCAATTGCTATCAATTCATCCCAGTTTTCCCTGCCAAGCATATATGAAGCTCCTTCCCTGAATTCAACTAATCCTGTCATCTCTTTGTAGAAAATCTCTGTGGTGAGATTTGCCCATTTCATATTATAGTGATATCCCAGTACAAATTGATGTGAACGTTGTGGTGGGATAATCTTTGTTGCAGGAATCCAAAGATCGGTTGGAAGACCAACATTTGTGCTGGTCAACAATCCAATATATTGTGTAGCTTTTGTGTAAGATCCCTTTAATGCCCCTCTTTCCCCAATTTTCAGTAATATACTTACCCTGGGCTCAAATGAATAATAAGAGGTGTCATCTACATTAAATGAAGATAGGTGTGCTCCAATGTTTATCTTTAATCTATCTGATATTGAAATAGCATCTTCAAAATAGCCATTGATTTCAAATGCACTGATTTCCCGGGCAATAATCATCGTATCAATTTGCTGTTCTTTTGAGAATATGGATGTTTCTCCCGGACGATATTTATGACGTGTTATTCCGAGTCCATATCTGAGCTGATGATTTGTGATATTTGTCTGCTCAACATTGTATTTCAAAATAAGATCATTAATCCTGGCCGTATACCCACTTTCTACAACAGTTTCAGGAAATAGTGTTGATGATTGAGTGTCTGTAAATGACCTGCTATTTGTATATCTATAACCAGTATAAGCAAATGTAAGCTTGCTGAATATTCCTTTATTGAAGATATGGTTCCAACGTAAGGAATGAATATTATTACCCCATTTTAGCTGATTGTTTTCAGACAATTTTGACCTGACATCAGGTTCAATATGTCCTTTATCCAGTCCGTTATAAAGACTGTAGTAGATAGAATTCTTATCATTTATGCAATAATTCAGGCTGCCATTCAAATCATAAAAATTATAACCAGCCCTTGAATTTGTTGTCATACGTAATATCGGGCTGAAAAACAGATCATAATATGTCCTCCGGGCAGCCAACATAAAACCCAGCTTATTTTTTACAATTGGGGCTTCAACCATGAGCTGAGAGGAAAGCAATCCTATATTCCCATTGAGCTTGAATTCATTCAGATTACCTTCTTTCATTTTGACATCAATAACTGAAGATAATCGTCCACCATAACGTGCGGGAAATCCCCCTTTAATAAAATTAGTACTGCGTATTGCATCGGTATTAAATACAGAAAAGAATCCCATTAAGTGACCAACATTGTAAACAGGGACTTCATCAATAAGCATCAGGTTCTGGTCAGGGGAACCACCCCTGACATGGATGCCAGAGGTCCCTTCTACTCCAGTTTGAACTCCGGGGAGGTGTTGAATGGTTTTTAAAATATCAGGCTCTCCCATAAATGAAGGAAGTTTCTTAGATAGCTTGAGAGGAATAGTTATTTCGCTGGACCCTGAAACATTTTGAAGGGGTTTATTTCCAAATATGATTACCTCAGATAATTCATTAGATGACACCAATTTTATATTGAGAATAGTGTCATTCAGATCTTGAATTGAAATTGTTTTTTCAATGTAACCGACATATGATATAGTTATATTCGGATGATTAGATTTTGGTTTTAATGTAAAGAAACCATAATGATTTGTTGTGGAAGCAAGATTCGATTCTACTTCAATTACAACCGCCCCAGATAAAAATTCTCCTGAGATACTATCTGAAACCGTACCTGAGATTAGTGTTGATTGAGAATAAATCAAACTTGCGAAGGAATTGACTAGCAGGATGAAGGAAAATAGACATATTCTAATTTCAGGTTTCATATTCCAAATTTAATTAGAAAGTATGAGAAATACCAAATTGGGAGTATGAAATATTACCGTAGCCAAGTTCTACATAGACACCTAAACTCTTAATCGGATTGTATTTAACACCAAAATAGCAGCCGTAGTCTATTCTATTCTTAGTTCCGGAATTTGAATTTGGATCCTGGTTTATTGTGGTGTTCCCACCAATTTTACCTTTGATAAATAAGTCCATTTTTGGATTATCATGACTTATAATCAGAGGGGTAAGATGAAAATTTCCTGTTGCAGCATATCGATAAATATGACCTCCCACTATATTCTCATCTGTCAGATAATTATAGAGTTGAAGTTGGCCATAGCCAAATTGTGCTCCTGAGCTAAAATACTTTGAAAATTTATAATTAAAACTAGCATTATAAACTCCTTTTACGTTATTGTAATCCATAAAACCTCCTAAATCAGACAAACCTAAACTGACTTCCAACTGTTTTTTAAAGGAGTTTTCCTGAGCAAAGGAACAAAGGGATAGAAAAATTAATACAGTAGCAATTGTTAACTTATCCATATTGGGGTTGTTTGTTTCGGTAAGATGAAATTACTAATACAATGAATGAATTTTAAGTAAACTTATTTATATGTAAAGCCTAAACTACTTTCAGGAATATTGGAGACTACAATCAATCACTTCTTTTTCATTCGTATATCATATCCTAACTTTACGTAGGGTATCAATATTTCACTTGGTTCATTGTATTCATGGTAATCTGAAATGTATGATCCCAGAGTCCAGGTTATATTGTCACGTTTCATCCCTGTTGAGAAATTAAATGCTGTGAATGAAAAGCTGCTGGTAGTTGTTGAATAAATCGGTCCTACGGGTGATTCTCCAACTTGCCTGGTATATGAATAATCTGTTCCATGATTCATAAAAGAATATCCGGCTTCAATACTAATTTCAATACCATTTTTAATCCTAAACCTTTTCTCAAGGCTAAAATGATAATCTATAATCAATCCGTTAACTGCTGGATTTACCTGGTTTGTTATAGGTCCTAAAACTCCAGTATCGAAGTATATCTGATCGTACCTTAAATCCTGCTCAAATTTTAGTAAGAGATCGATACGCTCAAAGTTATAATACACCCCAAAATCCAGAACAGTTCCACTTAATTGTTGATCCTCATTATAAAAAACAGGAACAGTGGCTTCAGCAGGACCTGGTTGTAAACCACTCAAATAAATGGGTGTTATTCTTTGCTCAATGGATACTACGAATCCCCAATTTTTATAATCGTCTGAAACTTTTTGACTGTAAGAATTTGAGTATAATAATACAAGTGTAAGGCTAAGCAATATTTTTCTCATGGGTTTTAGGTTTGATAATAAAATGCTTAAGTAAATGGTAGTTAATAAGAAAGGTGCTACAATAATTAGATGCAAAAGAAGGTGTCCTCATTTCTTGACTAATAGGTAAACTATTAACAATAACAGAGATGTCTAGAAATAATTATAGATACCAAAAAGATAGTGGGTATTGTAGAAAGAACAATATGACTTCCATGAATCTTCAATAGCTATCTAGGGTTATTGAGCCTTTCAATAAATGCCGGATCATTATACCACTCTGATACATCAATGGTATATTTGTACTCACTCAAGGCATACACCAATCCAAATCCGCCTTCGATATTCGAGTAAAGCTGTACAGGTTGCATGATAGGAAAATCAGGATAGGGATCATATCTCTCGAGAGCCAACAGATATTCCAGAAGATGCTTATCCTGCTTCTGAAATGTTAATTCAATCTCGGGAATAGAATCATTGTAATTATTCAGGAGGTTAATTTTAACTGAAAGATTGTAGCTTTCTCCGTTTATTTCCTTGTCTGAAAAAAAGAGGATTCTGCCCCCAGTACTCCGGTCACTGATCTCATTCAAACCTGCCCACCTGGTTAAAATACCTAAACCTCCACCATATTCAGCAATTGAATCCTCGGTATTTTGGAAGAGAATTGACAAAACGTTTATTGTGTCAATAAAGACAGTATCTTCTTCAAAGAAGTGAGTAGTATGTATTTCCCTTTTCCAACCCGAAAGATAATATGCATAGTAATCCTCAGAATCAGCAAGATCGGTAAAATTAAAATTAATATGCATGTAGTAGGCTGTATCAACAGTATAGGTCAGGCCTGTAACATTTGGTAGTTCAGGAATATCAAGCTGTGCAGAAACTGCGGGTAATTCATCAGCAGTGCAATGAAGGCTATAGGTTTTTCCCGGCTCCATTGTCGCTCCCTCAGTTGTGTAGAAACCGTCCCCAACATGATTCATCAAATAGGTGTCTTCTCCTGATTTCAGTTCAAGTAGCGCATTATCAATATATGAAACTGTATCCAGATCTACCATTGATATTGTCCTGGATACATGGACCATGGGTGTATCAAGTGCCACAAACTCTCCACTAAGTGCTATTTTTCTATCATTGCTCTTTCTGAAATCCTCCGTGATATTCTTCTCGCAGGAAACACATGCTATTACAGCAAACAATATGAAAAAAACTCTCTGCATCTTAAAATTTTATTGAGTATCTGAAATAGGGCATAAATGGAAACATGCTTACCTGGTATACGCGCTTCTCCCACTCTCCTGTATCGCGATACATAGCCTGTTGGGTATAAATATAAAAAGCATTTCTCCTGGCATATGCGTTATATGCACCAAAGCTCCAGGTTCTGATGAGGCGCTTCATCTCCTTCTCAAAATTAAATCCAATATCTAACCTGTGGTAAGCAGGTAATTGATAACCATTCCTCTCCTCAAAATTTCTAATCAGGTCACTTTCGTTATACTTCTCCATCTGGCCAGGTCCGCCACCGATTGCTGCAAAAGGATTAAGATAAGATTGATCAAGTACTGTTGTGTGAATGCCTGAACCATATACCCAAACAGCTCCCATGGATACATGATCATTTATTTCATAGTTGCCTATGATGGAAATGTCATGTCTGCGGTCGTACTTGTACGGAAAAGGTTCTCCGAAACTTATGTTCTCAAAAGTTCGGAAGTTTTTCGACCATGTATATCCCACTGAGCCTGTCCATCTGCCCATCGATTTCTGTACAAAAAATTCAGCACCATATACTTGTCCATTACCTGATTCGATCTTCGACTCCCAATTTTTATCGTTTAAAAGCAGATCTGCCCCCTCAGCATATTCTACCAGGTTTTTCATGTCTTTATAGAAGAGCTCAAAGGAAAATTCCCATGAAGGATCATATTTATATTTTAAACCTGTCGCCAATTGCCAGGATCTTTCAGGGGCGAGACTTTTCGTTGTAGGTACCCAAATATCTGTAGGCAGACCGATCATTGAACTTGTCAGCAGATGAATAGGCTGGGACATTTTTGCATAAGAGGCCTTATAAACCAATTTATCTGAAATCTTAAAACGTGCTGACACCCTTGGTTCGAGGGAGTAATAAGTTTTTCCATCAACAAAAAATGCTGTTGTACTCATTCCTATATTTGATTTAAAGCGATCCCCTATCTCAAAATCATTCTCAATATAGGCGGTGACAGATCCAGCATAAACAGTATCCGCCCCTCCATGCTCTTCTATACTGCTTGTAACACCCTCCCATTTATATTCTTCTATTTGTACACCTGGTTCAAACATATAGCGAGTGCCTTTAATGCCAAATCTGATATATTGCTTGGTAGAAGGAATGTAGGAGAAATCAAGCTTTGTACTTAAATCCTTAATCCCGGAATAGTATACATACTCGTGTTTATAGTTGGCAAAATCCTTACCTCCTCTCAGCTCCTCAGGAAACCTATCTAAAGAAACCACTCGTTCTCTTCCCTCAAAATTTCTGAATTTATAGGTGCCATATGACAGGGTTGCGTTTGAGAAAAGCTGCTTTCCCCATATGTAATTCCATCGCAGTGCTGAGCTTATGTTTCCCCAATTGAAACCCGCTTTTTCTGGTTGTCTGATTAATTTACTTGGATTACGCGGATCATCGGAGGTGCTATAATCAGTTATATAGGCTTCATCTTTCCCCATGTAAGAGCTAAAATATAGTCTGCTTCTATTTGAAAATTTGTGATTGATCTTTGCATTCAGATCATAAAAGTAATATCCAAAATAGCTGTCTGAATTTTGAGTTTTATTGATGATATATTGAATCGGGTATGAGAGGATGTCGATATATGTTCTTCTTCCTGAGATCAAGAAGGAAGTTTTATCCTTTTTAATTGGTCCTTCCAGCATGATTTTTGAACTTATCAATCCAATAGAAGCAGAACCATGAAACTCCTTCATGTTTCCCTCCTTCAGGCCAACATCAATTACAGAAGACAGACGACCGCTATAGCGTGCCGGAAATCCGGCTTTATACAGTGTGGCATTATTAACGGCATCTCCGTTAAATACGGAGAAGAAACCGAAAAGATGATTTACATTGTATACTGGGACTCCGTCCAACAAGATTAAATTCTGATCTGAGCCTCCTCCCCGCACGTATATACCACTTGTTCCTTCAATACCAGAACTTACACCAGGAAGATATTGTAATGCCTTTACAAGGTCTAATTCACCAAAAAGCATTGGCATATTCTGTAGCTGAATACGGTTAAGATTGTGGGCGCTCATTTGGGAGCTAAAAATATCTGTGCCTGATGCATCTCCAGTTATTGTTACTTCGTCGATCTCCAGGCTTGGATCAAGAGAGATGTCAATTGCTGTGTCTGTTGCGAGGTTCAAGTGAATATTAACAGTTGAGTACCCCACATAAGAGCAGTTCAGTACGATATCATTTTCTTTAGTTTTGAAACTATAGAAGCCATATTCATTGGAAACAGTACCATTCATACTTTGGGGATCGAAGACTGTAGCAGCCACAAGGGCTTCACCAGTTTGCTTGTCAGTGATGGTTCCGTGAACTACATATTGGGAATAGCTTATATCGGAGATGAGTAGGATTGCAACTACCAGTATCGTTTTACGGGTTAAGGAGCTAAATCGGGTGCTATTTCGATTCATAGCGTGGGTCTTGAATCCTAATGATTAATAGGTTAGTACAATTCATATACGAATAATTTCATGCGTTATTGCATTCACAATTGGAAATATAAAGTATATGGCCTTAGCTTTCTTAAAAATTACAAGGAATACAACTCAAATGCAAAACTAAAACCCAACTAACCTCGACACTGGTCATACCATCAGGTCGACATCTATGATAAATCTTAACTAATTAGTAAATTATCTATTGTTTAATATTGTACATTTGTTTTATGCCAGATAAAGCACATATTACTCCGAAAGTCTTTAAATGGGCACGAGAGTCAGCTCGCATGACAGAGGAAATTGCTGCGGCAAAAGTTTCTGTTTCATCTGATAGGCTTATTGATTGGGAAGCTGGTAAAAGCAAACCTACGATACATCAAGCACAAACTTTAGCAAAAGCATACAGAAGACCATTTGCCCTCTTCTTTCTCCCTGATATTCCACAGGATTTTCAGCCACTTCAGGATTATAGAAAGAAAGGTTCAAAGGTATTGGGAACAGCGTCAATATTTATAATTAGAGAGATACAACAGAAGCAAGCCTGGATTAGTGAGGTTAATGAGCAAAACGAAGAAGAAAAGGTCCCTTTCGTCGGACGTTTTTCATTAAAGGATAATCCAGTAACAGTATCAAAAGATATACTTGCTACTTTGGATATTAATCCTCTGCAATATAAATATGAAAATCCTATAAAAGAATGGATTGACAAGGCAGAATCAAATGGCATTTTCATTTCAAGAACAAGCTTCATTCACTCGAGATTAACATTAGATAGTAATGAAATTCAGGGATTTGCTATTTCAGATTTATATGCTCCTTTTATCTTTATCAATTCTAGTGATTGGAATGCTCCGCAACTTTTCACATTAGTCCATGAATTGGCACACATCTGGATAGCAGAAACAGGAATATCAAATCTGATTCAACCCATCATACGAAGTCAGGAAAAATATCATCCTATTGAGATGTTTTGCAATGAAGTTGCTGCAAATGCACTTATTCCATTAGAATATATTTCTGAACTCAGTAAGTCTGATGCTATTACATCTGACCTAATTTTTACATATTCAAAGAATCTTGGAATAAGTTCTTTTGCTCTTCTAGTTAGAGCTCTAAATCTAAATTTGATCACATTCTCTGAATATTCATCTCTTAAACGTGAAGCAGATGTGGGGTTTCGCGATTTCTTGCAAAAAGAGAGTGAGAAAAAATCAAAACAAAAGCAAACGGAGGGTGGCCCAAATCCCTATCTTCTCAAGTTAAATAAGAATAGTAGATTGTTTACTCAAATAGTTCTGGACGCATATAAAGGAGGATTTGTTGACCCAAATATTGCAAGCAATTTACTTAATACTCCAACAAATAAATTCTCCAAATTAGAGGCACAACTATATAAATGATCTTCCAAGAAAAAATATTTTGTCTTGATACAAATGTGCTAATTCAAGCTTGGCAAAAATATTATTCACCTCTATTTTGTCCAGATTACTGGGATATTTTAAATCAGTTAGGTAAAAAAGGTTCGATATTTCTACCTCAGGCAGTATATGATGAAATTGCTACAACAGATGACGATCTGTTTAAGTGGTTAAAATCAAGTAGTATTCCTATTAAAAGAGTGGATGGAGTTGTAACAAATTGTTTACAAGAGATTTATTTGAGGAATGAACAACACAAATATCTTGTTGACAATACAAAACAAAGATCTCTTGCAGACCCTTGGGTAATTGCACATGCGATTAAAGAAAAGGCAACGGTTGTTACGAAGGAAGAAAAAGTCACCGCTTCAAACTCAAAGCGTATTAAAATACCAAACGTTTGTGATAATATGGGAATACAGTGGATTAATGATTTTCAATTTATTATTGAACAGGATCTCAAGTTCTCATGTACGTTGTAATAAGAATTTGCTACAAATAAACGAACCACCAATATGGTATAATTTATTACCTTAATTCAACTCAAATAATTGACTATAAAACCTATCATGGCAATTTTACCCATGCCCATCCGCTAAATTAAATATGCAATCAAATGTTGCTCTTAACATCCCGTTAATCGATCGCCTTATTGCAGATAGTCCTCAGAAAAGAAGGGATTCTTTCATTTTTATTTATGTATTTCTTTTTCTATCTTCATAATAATCTTCAACTAAAGCCCTTTACAATGAGATATTCCTTTCTTTTATCGTTAATAATTATCTCCAGCTTTGCCCAAATTTATGCCCAAAACTTCGAGTTAAAAGGACTTGAAATCTATAACCCTGTCTATTTTAATCCAGCATTTACTTCATCGGACAAATTGATTCAGACAGATGTATTGGCTTACGATTTTAAAATTAACAACGGATATTGGATCAATGCAATGAGCAGCTTACCTAACACAAATAGCTCAGTTGGATTAAGCGTTGGAGGTAGTAAATACTTTAAAGGGTATTCCAGTTTAGAACGGGACAGAAGCGATGAAAATGTTTCTGCTCAGGGAAAAAACATCGGTATTTCTTATGCTTATAACCATAGTTTTACCGAACATTTAAATCTTAGTGGAGGAGTCAGGCTGATACATAGCATTGCAAATTTTTCTGATTCTACAACAAATCTTAAATCCATGAATTCTGGTTCACTACACACCGGCTTGAAAATAGAGTATCACAAGCTCTATGCCGGAATAAGTGTAAGTAATGGATTATATCTTTGGAGCAAGAGAGAGAATGAAGCAAATGAAATTGAAGTTACAAGGGATAAAATATCGCCTGTCATAAACTCAAACTTTATTGCCGGATATAGTCTTGGTGGAGAAAGAAGGGTGAACATTGATCCTGTCATAGGGTTTCGGTATGCAAAGTCTTTTGATAGCGACTACTCTGACTTTGGGTTCTATGGCGGGGGAAATATAATCTTTGTAAAAACTATTGGCATAGGCTTTACAGCTGGGAGTATGTTCTCTTTAACTACTTCTGTAACCATACTCGACAGAGTAAGTCTTATGCTTGGGGTTTACCAAATTGAACTTGACAACAATCTTGCAAATAATGATTATTCTCTTGGTTTTGATCCTTTAGAATTCATTGTCCAGCTAAGAATCAAATTATAGTCAGGAATTATGTGGCTGAAAGGTAAAATCAAATATGCATTCTTCCTCCTTCTTTTATTTCCGTAAATCCTTGTCTCTTGTGTAAAACTTATCAGTGATGAGTTTCCTGATTTTGAAATGGTACCAGCAATAAACTGTATTTTAATATCCGGAGAGAAATTAAGTCTTCATGTTTCATTGGCTGAAAAGATAGATTCCATTGAGCTTACACTTGTTGAGAATGCAATTGTGCAGGTAAGGCAGAGAGAGTCAGAAAGTTTTCAGCTTAATTACGAGGATAATGGGATCTACACATCTGATAATCTTGTTGAGCATGGCACCGCATATAGCGTTTCAGTCATTCTGGACGAGTATCAGGTGATAACTGCCCATGATTCCGTACCCACCCCTAGCGTGATTTCCATCATCAGCCATACCAATACCGCAAAACTCAATGAAGAAGGATCTTTTTTGGCCGGGATTGAATTGGGTTTTGCTGATGATCCCATAACCGAGAATTATTATGAGCTTTTAATGTTTAAAAGAGAAGAAGAACATTTGGGACTAACCTATCCATTCAACGAGCAGAGCAAAATATTGTTAAATGAAGGATTTGAACCATTTTCTACGGAAATCCTGGTGTTCAGCGATGAGTTAATTGATAAGGAGGAAGTTTCGATGAATCTAATTTATCAATCTTCATATAGATCAAGCCGTTATCAGAAAATTAGGGAACATACCCTGATAGTAGAATTAAGACACATAAGTAAAGAATACTACATGTTTAAAAAGTCCCAGTATTTCTATGAAAATACGCTCTATGCAGATTTCATTGAAGGAACAGCAATTGCCTATCCTATTTATTCAAATGTAGAAAATGGACTTGGAATCATGGCTTCTTATTCCAGTTCGCTTGATTCAGTTTTTATAGAAGCAGATACAATACAATTTTCCCAATAGTATAGATGAATTGCTTCAAACATATATTGGTTATGTCACACCCGGATAGGACTGGCCTCGTTGGCTGGTTGCTCAAAGGAAAGTGCCATCCATGTTTTGACACGTTTTCATAACGATGGCATCATTGAACTTAAGGAAAAACATGTTACCATTATTGATCCACACAGATTAGACCTGATAATCAGACAAGGATAAAGTGAACAAGAAATCCTGTTCCCGGCAAAAGCATGGAATTTTTCTTCTCCTTTCTATTATCTTCATACATTGAAACGTACATGAACTTTGTTGATCAAAAACCTCGCATAAGAAATGTTTAAAAATCGAAATCTATTACCGCTGTTGCTGGTTCTATTGCTAATCTTTAGTTGCAGTAACCATGAAAATACGGGTGAATCCAAATTAAACCTTGATTCAGAAATTGATAGTGTTTATCAATTGACGCCTGACCAGGCCAATAAGCTGGCTGAGCTGCCCCTGGCCTGTATGCAGACCGAATATCCGAATAAGCTGGGGCAAACTATTGGCAGTGGTGATGACCTGGGGGAACCAAATACGCTTCACCCTGCATTTTACGGGTGTTTTGATTGGCATTCTGCAGTTCACGGACACTGGTCGCTGGTGAAGCTCTTAAAAGCGTTTCCTGAACTGGAAAAAGCTGATGAAATAAGAATGAAGCTTGCGGAAAACATCTCTTCAGACAATATTGAAAAAGAAATTCTTTATTTCATGGGAGAACACAACACTTCTTACGAAAGAACTTATGGCTGGGCATGGCTGCTGAAACTGGCTGAAGAGCTCTATACATGGGATGACACGCTGGCGAAAGAACTGGAGCAGAACCTTCAACCTTTGACTGAACTTATCGTAAACAAATACATTGAATTCCTGCCAAAACTGGTATATCCCATCCGGGTTGGAGAACATACCAACACTGCTTTTGGACTTTCCTTTGCATGGGATTATGCAAACACCACTGGTAATGGTAAACTGATGAAAAGCATTGAGAAACGAGCCAGGGACTTTTACCTGGCAGATTCAGATTGTCCCATAAGCTGGGAACCCAGCGGTTACGACTTCCTCTCCCCTTGCCTGGAAGAAATGGACCTGATGAGAAGGGTGCTGAATGCTACTGAGTTTGCAGAATGGATGACAAGCTTTGCCCCACAATTACTCGACATTAATTTCGAACTTCCTCCCGGTATGGTTTCTGACCGAACAGATGGAAAACTAGTACATCTCGATGGTCTGAATTTCAGTCGTGCCTGGGTTTTATTCGGACTTGCAAAGCAATACCCTGAATACAGTCATTTAACAAAAATTGCAGAAGAGCATATCTCCTATTCCCTGCCCAATTTATTTGGCGATGGATATGAAGGTGGACATTGGTTGGGCACTTTTGCCATTTATGCACTTGACAGGTAAGTTTCGAATTGTATTACTTCTGTATGCAGGCATCCCCTGCCAACCAACCTGTTGAATAAGCGATTTGCAGGTTATATCCACCTGTTTCGGCATCCACATCGATCATTTCACCTGCGAAATAGAGCCCCTTGACTAATTTCGACTCCATTGTTTTTGGAGATATCTCCCTGGTGGATACACCTCCTGAAGTAATGATGGCTTCTTTAAACGAACGGTGTTTGCTTACTGTGAAAGACAAGTTTTTCAATAAATGTCGGATCTGTTTTCTCTCCTTTGCAGATACCTGGTGACATTCTTTCTCCGGATCAATGCTAAGCATCTTAATAAAAACAGGAACCATCGTAGCTGGAAGCCAGAACTTAATGATATTCACTAATCTTTTCTTCCCATGCTCATTCAGGTCCCGAACCAACCTTGCATCCAGCTTCTGCTCATCCAATGCCGGTTTCAAGTCTATTGTAAATTCAACTTTTTTCTTTTCATTTAAGGCCTTTACAGCGATCCTGCTTAATGTCAATATAATAGGACCTGACAAACCGAAGTGAGTGAAAATCATTTCACCAAAATCTTCTCCTGCCTTCTTTCCATCTACCCATATCACGGCACTCACATTTCTCAGGTTGAGTCCTTGAAGAGCCTGGGCCAGGTCTCCTTCTGTTTCTAATGGTACAAGTGCAGGAATGGCCTCTTCAATGCTATGTCCAACAGCTTTGGCAAGCTGGTATCCATCACCATTCGATCCGGTTGCCGGGTATGACTTCCCTCCTGTAGCGAGAATAACACTCCGGGCCTTCATCTCCCTTCCATTCACAATAACTCCCTCTACAACACCGTCTTTTAGCAACAGCTTTTCAACCCGCTGTCCACAGTGAATTTCAACTTTGAGTTTCTTTACCCAGCTAAGCAATGCTTTGAGCACGTCGGATGATTTATTGCTGACCGGGAAATAGCGACCTCCTCGCTCCAGTGTTGATTCAACTCCATTTTCTTTAAGCAAACTAATGATATCTTCAGAAAAGAAACGGGAAAAAGCGTTTCTCAAAAACCTTCCGTCGGGATACACATGAGTGATAAATTCTCCAATAGCAGCATCATTGGTAATATTGCACCTTCCTTTGCCTGTAATCAGCAGTTTTCGTCCCTCCTGCCTCATTTTCTCCAGCACCAACACTCTCCCACCAAGCTCTGCCGCTCTTCCGGCTGCCAGCAGACCTGCAGGTCCGGCTCCTACTACTATTACATCATAATCTGTCATAGGAAGCAAAGGTATAGAAACAAGTGAAAAGGAAAAAGGAAAAAGGAAAAAGAGCCCTCACCATAGCCCTCACCCTCACCCTAGCCCTCTCCCGCTGGGAGAGGGAATTCCCTCCGAATAAATATCAGAATATATTTATCTGTATGATCCTGTCATACCGAGTTTCATACTAACTATTAACATTAAGTATTATACTGCGCTTGTCCACCATTTTGCCCCCGGCAAAATGGAGTGCCCCCTTCTCCCCTGGGAGAAGGGACGGGGTTGAGGGTAATGATAAGCAAGAGAAGGGCCGGGGTTGAGGGTGATGACACAAAGGAAAAGGGCCGAAATAAGAGATCACCCTGCCAGCCCAATAAACTTTTACAATATCCTACTCTACTTCAATAATTGTATCAAGCAAATACTCATCGCCGTTTTCATATTTGTAACTTAATATACCTGTTTTAGAGTGATATTGAGTCTTATATATTAAAGAATCAGCTCCCTGCAAATCATTCTCACAGACATATACATTTCTGTATTTTTTATCATTAATCTCAACATCATAAGTTGGATCATCTGGATTGAATATTAGTGAAGGATTGGACATATATTCAATTCCAATCCAATATGGAGCTACTGTAAAAGCAACAAACTGCTCACCGTTTGTTTTCTTGAAACCAACGATAATCTGTTCATAATTTTCTATATCATTATATCCTCTACCATATTTAGTTACCTCAAGAGTATCGATCCTAGCATCATCATCAGTTGAATAGATAAGAATATCTCCAACCTGATACTCTATTATTAAATCTCTACTTAAATTATTTTGGGGTGGACCAAAAATCCACTCGCACGATGATAGAATCATAATAATTAGAAAAAACAATGAGATAATCTCTAATCTTTTCATTAGTCTTATAATTTTTGTAATTTCTTCATAAAATTCATATTTCCATATTTAACTATTAAAATATGCATTCCTCTATTTAGAATATCTAAGTTTAGTATCATATTATTGGAATATACTACTTCTTTATCATACTCCAACTGTCCATAAACATTATAGATTAAAACTCTCACCTTCTTACTATTGTCATCTTTTGGTATCGTTAAATATAAATCGTCATAGACTGGATTTGGGTAAGCAAGAAATAGATTTTCAATGTTTTGGGTGTTAGATTCTAATGCTTCCTCAAATACGGTATCGGTAGGATTACTTACTTGGGCGCTTTTTTTAGATTGACCTGGAAGGTCACATTTAGTTAAATTTAGATAAATATATTTTGAAAGTCCATAATCATCAAAAGTTCCTGTTTCAGCAATAAAAGTAGCATCATCTACACAAAATCCAGGTTCAAGTACTATATTTCCCCTGGCTCTATATTCAACGCTACTTTGAGTAATTGAACTTTCTGAGAAAATATCTGCACCGCTTACAACTACTTCTGATTGATGATAATAATTGTCATCATCAACTATATCTTCGAAATCTGGTAATAGAAAAGCAAGGTAATGTAGGTTGTGTAACAGCATGTAGTCTAAACCTGAAAACTTTACATCAAACAGATTATTAACTGTAATATCTTCAGGCCAATTCAATCTTGAGGAGGCAGACCATTCATCAACCAAATATGAGCATGTACCACACTCTCCGGCAAGGTTAAGTTTGTACTTAATGTAATCCATTTCCGAATCATAATCATCGCTACAAAAAGTATATGTATTTCTATATAGAATCATAAAAATCAACGGAAGGTGTTCGAATGGGACCACACGATTAGTACCATCCGAACCTTCTTCGTATTGATGGTACCTGTGAGCTTTCAATAATTCTAAAGTTGGAGCTGGAAAGCCCACTGGCCATGGGTCAGCAAGTGTACCAATTTTTCGGATTAACTTATTAATACTTTTATTTACATTTGGACTGTAAAACTTACTCTGGTACAGTCCAAATGTTGATGGTAAACTTTGTGGGTCCTCAAGTAAATTTACACCAGTTATATTATAGCTTGCCTCAAGCAATGGATGACAAAATAATAAGGGTAACCCACCATCATTACCAGCTCCTTGACCAACGTAACTATCTCTTACAGGATCCCATAAATACCATTTTGAAAGAAAGGGAGTATACCCTAGGATATAAAATAATGAGCCCAAATACAATCTTCCTATGTCATTTTGAATGTAGTCAAGGTAACGCTTTGTAAAATCTTCTGCCCACAATCCAAAATCCACATAGTTTCCAATAATTATCCCTTTGCTTGACAAATAATTTGGGATATGTTGATATCTATAAGTGACAGGAATACTACTTACATCCTCTACATCCACAAGTGACTTAAGTAAGTAAAGTCCTTTCATTGTATTTATAATATTATCCTGACTATTACCCTCTAAAGGATTTCCATCTGTTGATACATTATACATAGTTGATTTTAAATTTAGAACATCTGATGGAAAAGTAGATTGATAATTGTCCCAAAAATTCTCGTCCGCATCATTTCTTATTTGAAAACCATTAATATCACCCTGATGGTAATGTGTGTTCGGATTCCAATTTGAATAGTCCCAATCAAAAAGCATTTCATATTCTACTGCAGCACGGATATACGATTCAAAATATGCATCCAATCTTTCCATTGCCAACATGAAGTAGAATAACTCTTTTAAGGTCTCGGAATAATCTTGTCCATTATTCTTTAATAACCAGAGTTCTGTAGCTAAAACACTTAAGTAATTGCCCCTGACATTATTACCATCACCAGTCTTAATCACATTATTCATTATTCCACCCGTGTACCAAATTGAAGCCATTGGAATATTAACTCCCATTTCAAAAACATCTGAAGATTCAGGTAAGAAATCTTTTCTTAGACGATCCCGATATCTCCAGTATTTTTCTAGATTATCCATTTGATTCTGAGCTATAAGAGAAGAGCTCGCAAGAAACAATACAATTGTACATAAGCACATTAGTTTATTTCTTGATAACCAATTAACGATACAATGCCTTCTCATAATATCTCCCTTGAATCGTCAGTAATAGGATCCGCAACTTCCTCTTCCTTCACAGGTTGCAGAAGCTTATTTAGTTGAACTTTGAGTAATTCTAACTCTGTACTTTGCTGTTCAATAAGCTGCTGTTGCTCCTGAATAGCTTTCGCTAATTGTGGAATAAAACCTAAGTAGTTTATTTCATTCAGCCCGGCATCTTCATCATACTTAACTAATTTTGGAAAAACTTCCTGAACATCTTGCGCTATAAAACCATCGTGATCCTTTCTATTCGCGATTAATTCATCCCTCATTGCATTAAGAGAATCCTCATATATTTCAGCTTTGAAATCAAAAACAACAACAGGAAGACTGCACAGAGCATCAAGAGCGCCACTCATTGGCCTGATATTCTCTTTAATTGCTCGATCAGATGTTATATATACTCCATCTACAACTAAGTATTGTGTATATATTTTATATAACCTTTTTGTTGATATTCCTAAATACATATTATTATTCCACTGGGGTTGAATAATAGGATGGTTAATTGCATACTCTTTGAAGTAGATGCCGTTGTTTGTATTGCATCTGAACTTAGCCTCTCCATGGACCTCTAAATTGAATGTGGTCTCCAATGTTGATCCAATCGTAACATTGTTAGCAGTACTAACTTTTATCTGAGAAAAAATGGGGGGGGTAAATACGAATAAACTAAAAATGAGAACAAGCAATACGTTTTTCATACTGTTGAGGATTAAATATTGTATTAATATAAAACAGACACATCTTGCTTTCTAAAACCATTGGAGCAAGCATATTCAAAAAAGAGGATGGAGCAGAGAACACGTTTATTTTCCTATGGCTAAGAATAAATGTACGACAAAATCCTTATACAAGTCAAGTACTTGGAGTGACTTGAGTGCCTTGAGTACTTGGAGAAATCTCACCCTGGTCTTCTCCATCGCTCTGTTACCCTCACCCTGGCCCCACCCTGGGAGAAGGGCCGGGGTTGAGGGTAATACAAAGGAAAAGGGAAAAAGTAAAAAGGAACCGAGGACGACGAAGGAGGACGAGTTCGGTGAGGCGAAGCCGATCCAAAAAGTAAAAAGGAAGGTGTAATCTTGATCATAAAGTTTTACTATCTTTCACTTTTAAATCTGAATCAATGCGGTCTACCTCGAAGCAGCCAAAGAATACGATGCTGTACCTGTGCTTGTAGGTGATGCCTGGGCAATAGCAAAGAGCTACAGACCTGATCTAAAGTTATATTTATCCGACGGCAGTCATCCTTCGCAAATGGGAACCTATCTGACTGTAGCTATTTTCGTAAAAACAATCACTGGAAATTTGCCAAAACAAATGCCCGGACCAATGTCTATAACTGATGAATTCGAAGAATCTGTAGTATTGATGTTTATGCAAGCCCAGGATGCTGCTTTCTTCAAGAAAGTAGCTAAAGAAATTGTGGATGCAAATAAATAAATATAAATGAATATCATTATAAAATATAATAAAGGAGTCAAGATAGCTGAGCTTAAGGATGAAGAAGATACTACTTACTGTAGTAAGACCGAACCACCATATCCATAACCTTGCTTGTTCTGGCTGCAGATTCACCTGTGCTGGGTGATTCTCCGAGGGCTTGTAAGGATTTAACTACCTGTTCGATAAGGTAATATTGAACATGATCTGGTTTAGGAAAATCGAATTCTTTTCTTCCATTTTGATTCTCTAAACAGACTGGAACAAAGTCAAATGTAGAGAATGAAATTTGCCCCTTCTCCCCTTTTATCTCAATAATATCCATATTCTCGCCACCCAGGCCTGAGAAATCCCATTTCCCTGAAGCCTGTATCCCTCTTTCAAAAATAAATTCGGCATCAACATAATCTTCCGCATCATATAATCCTGCAACATTCTTCACTTCTGAAGTCACACTTTTTATCGGTCCGAATAAATAATCCAGGTAATCAAGCTGATGAGAACCCAAATCAAAAAAATGACCTGCCCCTGATATCCCTGGATTTATGCGCCATCCCAAGTCTCCCTTCTTCTCTTCCTCCGAAGGTTCTTTTATCAACTGTATATTTACGGAAAGAACTGGACCAATTTCATTGTTATCAATGAGCTCTTTTACTTTCAGGAATCCAGGTAAAGACCTGCGGTAATATGCAACAAACAAAGGAACACTGCATTGCCTTGAGACCGAGATCATCTCTTCACATTCGCGGTAGTTAAGGGCCATGGGCTTCTCCACATAAACCGGCTTCCCAGCCTTCATTGCCCGTATGGCATACTCAGCATGCGAATCTGGAGGTGTAGCTACATAAATCGCACTAACAGCCGGATCATAAATCAGCTCTTCTGCATCTTCGTACCATTTTGGAACTCCATGTCTGAGGGCATAGTCCAGGGCTTTATCAGCATTGCGTCGCATTACAGCCACAAGAGAAGAATTCTCTATCATACTAAAAGCAGGACCACTCTTTACTTCTGTCACATCTCCACAACCAATAATACCCCAGTTTATTTGCTTCATAATTTCAAATCCTTTCCAAATAAATATTCAATGAAATGTATAAATAGTTCAGCAATAATTGTTATCATTATTCCGTCTAAAAACAGTTTTTATCAAGGTAACCCAGATGGAAGGAAGAGAATTATATACCAAACTAAAAGATGCCTATTCAAACAAAAACCTGAATCATATTACCGGTAAACTCATCGATCTGTATAAAAGCAAGAATTATTGTCAGATTCGTACCATCTCCAACCGCATTTCGAAGTTTGTTCCCATCGATGATGACAGCGATAACAAGCGTTTTTCTAAACTCATCATGCTCTACCACCCCGATAAAGGAGAAATCTACCGAAAAGCAATTGACAGCGTATTTAAAGAGGGAAATTTCACTGAGCTTGAGTCTTTCTCACATGTCAACCTGATTGGGAACAATATCCCTCCCCATCAAATTGAGCAACTCCGAAACAAAGATATTTTAGTGATGTTTTAGGTTTATAGGCATAACAGGGGTAGAATAAATTCAACCCCTGCTATTCCAATATCCCCTGTTTTTTTAAAATTACATATTTAACTGCAGGAATACCTTTGCATACTATAGTGTATTATACTTCTCATATTCAGGCGATCTGATATATTGATCTAATTTCTTAGTTGAATGGTTTTGTGTTTATTAGAAGTGTACAAACGCGCCACATGGCGTGTCTCTACAATAATCTACCATTTGATTATCTTTGCCATATGTACACAAAGGAAGAAGCCAGGCAGTTGCGGGAAGAGTTCTGGAAACATTTTACGAGGAGTACAGGGATTACTTGAAAGGTTGAATCAGCAGGCAGTGGGCAGTAGGCAGTGAGTAGTGATTACTGAACTTTCTTCAAGGGGATTTGTTAATTATCAATGCTTACGTTTATAAATATGAAATCTATATATGCCATGAAAAAAACGGGAATACTACTTTCATTTTTACTGTTGATCATGATGTCTGGCGCTTGTGCCCAGGAAGACAACAAAGCTAAAAATGGGACGCAAATTAATATTGAAGACATATCAAAAATTGATAATCCAATGAAATATAATAAGTTAACAACATTTGAAAAGTTTGTTTTACATGAAAAAGGAACAGAGAGACCTTTTACAGGTAAATATGTTGAACATATTGAAAAAGGTGTTTACGTATGTAAGCAATGTAACGCTCCCCTATACAAATCAAATGATAAATTCGACAGTCATTGTGGCTGGCCAAGCTTCGATGATGAGATTGAAGGTGCCATCATAAGAAATGTGGATGCTGATGGACGCAGAACTGAGATTGTTTGTGCCAATTGTAACGGACACCTGGGTCATGTATTCGAGGGTGAGCGATACACAGAAAAGAACACAAGACACTGTGTGAATTCAGTATCCATAAGTTTTGTAGGTAAGTAGTCTATCGGCATGTGGCTCTGCAAGCGCAAAATTGTACCCGGGAACCGTGGAGAATGTAATTATTATACCAGGGAACCCAATTATACAAGGTATGGTCTCCTGACTAAGCATAGCTTGTTGTATATGAATCAAATTATAGCTAGTTTTGCGCAAAGTATTTCAATAAACTAAAAATACACATGGGAAAAGGAGATCAAAAATCACGTAGAGGAAAAATAATCAGCGGATCTTATGGAGTTAGACGTCCAAGGAAAAATAAGAAAGCGAATGTTGTTATCCCAGCAAAAAAACAAGCTAAACCTGTAGAAAAAAAGGTTGAAGTTAAAGAACCCGTAGCAAAAGTTGAAGAGAAAGTTGAAGAGAAAGTTGTTGAAAAGGTAGAGAAAAAGGTTGTAGAGAAAGCACCGGCGAAAGCGGATGACAAGCCTGTAGCAAAGAAGCCAGTAGCAACTAAAGCTACGGAGGACAAGCCAGCAGAGAAGAAGCCCGTAGCAACTAAAGCTACGGAGGACAAGCCAGCAGAGAAGAAGCCCGTAGCAACTAAAGCTGCGGAGGACAAGCCAGCAGCAAAGAAGCCAGTAGCAACTAAGGCTACGGAGGACAAGCCAGCAGCAAAGAAGCCAGTAGCAACTAAGGCTACGGAGGATAAAAAAGAAGAAAAATAATCCACTATTAAATATTGGATGAATGGTTTACAAAAGTTATCTTTCTGCTCGGAAAGATATAAGTGTTGATGTATGCTATTCTAGATATTGAAACCACAGGTGGTAGTCCGAAAACGGAAAAAATCACAGAAATTGCTATCTTCTTTCATGATGGAAATCAGATAGTTGACGAATGGGCAACACTGATCAATCCTGAAAAAGAGATTCCTTATTTTATTACAGGTCTTACAGGTATCACCAACGAGATGGTGGCAAACTCTCCTTGCTTTTATGAAGTTGCAAGCTGATTCCCGGACACAAATCTTACAGTCTGGGAAAGATATGTAAAGACCTGGGCATTGAGATTACAGACAGGCATTCGGCAATGCAATGGCGCCTGTGTGCAAAAGGAGGCGGTAAAAAAATATAATAAGCGAGCTGAGGAATTGCTTTCCGGTTTCATGCTTGACAAAGGTAATATGCTCATTATTGACCAGGGACGGGAAGAGAATGAAAAAAGCGTGGTAAGGATCGAGAAAGGCATGTACATGGGCTTTGGTTACATATCTACTGATGAAGGATACCTTGGTGTAGATCAGATGCTGGAATGCGTTAAACCAGCGCTGGACAACAGGGATGTTCGGCAGATATTGAATAATTGGCTACGAAAGAATAAAGTAGAAAAAGTATTGTATTATTGATAACCCCAACGGGACGAAATAATCCGTGTAATCCATGAACAAAAAAAGGGATGGCGCAACCATCCCCAAATCCCCAAATATCTAAATTCAGAATTCAGAATTCAGTAATTACATTCTTAAGTGATATACAATTATGGTTGCTCATCAAATTCTTCAAGATTTTGCATAGCCGGCATATCCATTGCTTTGGATATACTAGCGATACTCTCAAGATCGATATTACCGGTAAAAACGATCAGGGCATCTTCCCCATCATTACCGGACACAATCAGGAGAAATTCTGTGATTATTCCGCCTTCTTCTCTGGCCAGGAACAACACTTCTTCGTCTGACTCTTTCACGACCATCAATTCTTCATACTCATGCCGGGGAAGACTTTCGATCAAGTCTTTTCCAAAACCCACTGATCCTTGTCCATCCTGGGCTAATATCCGAATAGATTCTATCCCGGAAGATGCTTTTTTGAATGCCTCATAATCAGGGTCATCGGTTTCTATACTAGCCATCAGCTTGAACATAAAACTGTTGATAATTACAGTAGTATACCCATCCTGACCTGCGTATTTTTTGAAAATCTTATCGACTGGTGTCTGGCCGTTTGCAGCCAGCATGCCTACGATTAATGCGATACTTAATAGTAATTTTTTCATCTGTATATTTTTAATTTTTTTATTGCAATTTTATATCACCTGCCTTTTCGAGATTACCAAGCAGCTGTAATTCTCTGCTGCCACTTGATAGCTTTCGTAAAGGAGCAATAGATTTCATGGATTTATTCACCTGTTGCAGTGGTTCAAGCTCAGCAGCACCTTTGTTCAGTTTTATGGATACATAGGTAAGTGCTTTCTTGGCTTCAAGGTAAGCAACATGTTCATCTTGTATGGTATATTTGGCTAATACATCTGTGGGATTATCCCTTAAAAAGGTAAAATAGACTCCCAGGATAATCAGCAATCCGGCTGCAAGTCCTGAAAGTGAATAGAGATTGATCCTTTTCCCCCTTGTCTCTTTATGTTCTGCTGCACTGATAGCATCAATGAGCCGGGTATGCATACCCTCAGGTATCTCTATCTCTTCATTAGTGGCTTTCATAGACAGGAAAAGCTCTTTGTCCTTCAAAAACTCTTCAGGAATACTCTCCCCTGAAAAGTACTCTTTAAGATACAGTTCGTCTTCCAGACTTGTCTGTCCGTCATAGAACTTCTCCAGGAGCTGCTTTATGTTTTTTAAATTGTCCATGAGGAATATTGTGTTTGTAACATTTCACGTAACTGTTTTCTTGCCCTTGATATACTTACTCTTATTGCGTTTTCATTCATCTCCATGAGTTCCGAAATTTCATTGTAATCCTTCTCTTCTATATGTCTGAAATATACCAGGGATCTTTGTGGTTCAGGTAGTTGGTTTATGAGTTTGTGTATAATTTTTGCTCTTTCTTTTTTTTCGAAATCTTCAGAGGGTGCCTGTGCAACTTTACTTTCTGCTTCTTTGCCCTCTTCCTTCATAATGCCTATAGTGGTTTTTCTTCTTCTTAACAGGTCCAGGCACATGTTCCTGGTTATTCTCACGCTCAGACCTTCAATGCTGTTGTACTTAGGAAGATCGTTTCGCATACTCCAGAGTTTAAGGTAAACCTCCTGCACGATGTCCTCTGATTCTTCTTTGTTACCCAGCAGACTATAGGCCAAGCGATAAAGGCGCGTGCTGTAGGGTAATACCAATAACTTAAAATCAGAGGACTTCATGCAACGAGGTAGTTTGTTTGTGGCTACAAGTTAAGGGCACCTCTAAAAACCCATTGTTGATATAAACGTCTGATTGTTAATATGT
>CAZIFQ010000037.1:0-25895 GCA_964538375.1 uncultured Bacteroidaceae bacterium
AACCTGTGCACTCCTAATTGCGAAAAACTGTGTATTGTTATTTACCGATTACATCCTGATCTGCCAGACGGTCAATTTCTTCTTCTGTTGGTTTGCGTTTCAAATGACTTTACTGCTTATGTGGTGAGCTTACTTATTATCAAAAATAAATCAAAATATTTAATATTGGAAATCCCAGTCCATTTGATCAACCTACCCCCTTTTACACTTTGCCATATTTGGATTATTGGGTTCACATAAATCTACAAAAAAATTGAATAGGCTCGGTTTTGGTTTGGTCGGTTGGATTGCATAACTTTATTTAAACTATAACTCTCAATAATGAAAAATCTATTTTTGATATTTCTATTCTTTTTGTTTTTTTCTGATTCTCTGGCTGAAGAATATACAATTGATACTATTGATAATACTGCCACAATAGAAATGCCAAATGATTGGGGTGCCATACCCATCCATTGGATAGATTCTTCAAATGAACAAATCCTTCAGAATAATGTGGGACGAACCCTTGATGGTGGATTCTATTTAAAGAAATATAAAGAATATCCATTCGTTTTCCCCTTTATTACATATTATATTCAATATGAACCTAATTACTTTGAAGGAAAAACCATTCAGTCAACATTAGAGGATATTGCAAATAAACTATTATCACTTTATGAAGATGGAGAAGTTAGGAAATATAAGGTGTTTAATCGTAGAGTAAATGTTACATTATCGGAATCAGAAACACCATATATAGACTATGACCGAAAATTCATAATGTTGAAAACAGACATGAATACAAGTGAGTCTGGGATGGCGACAAACTTGAGCGTTATCATACCATTTAAAGGGGGTTTCTTAAATATAATGTTTTATTCATTAGAAGAAGATTATCCTGTCAACAGTTTGATATTTGATAAAATGATATCTTCCATTAAGATATTTGATGAAGCAAGGTTTCCACAAATTATAGATTCAAAACTGAAGGCTTATGAAGGGCTTGGGGAAGAAGAGGATACAAGTTTAGATAACCTTTCTGATAGAACTGTAACTTACATAATTGTAATTGTATTAATCTCTTTAATAATCTGGTATTTCTATTGGAGGATTAAAACATCTAAATCAAATTCATCAAATCGGTGATCAGCTTGTCTGGTTGAATTGATATTGAACTAAACCCTCAATTATGAAAAAAATAATAATTCTTATCGCCTTTCTATCTATCTCCATTTTAGCATCTTCCCAAGGATGGAAGAAAAATGAAGTGGATGAATTTACAGGCAAAACAGTCCGAATTACAAAATATAAAAATGTTGGAGTAAGCTATTCAACCTGTGTTAGATTTAGTATTGCCCAGGTCAACGGCTATATATATCTCCAAGTAACACATACCGGAGGTACATCTTCTCCCATTAAGTGTAAGGATGATGAAGCTAATCTAATATTGAAATTCGTTAATGGGGAAACGCTAACCCTGAAGCCTACTGATGAAATTGATTGTGATACTCAACTAACAATTTATTATCCACTTCAGAAAGATAACTTTGAAATGTTGAAAAAATATCTACTCGATAAATTCCGAATATATTATACTGATGACTATCATGACTATAAGTGTACAAAGCAGGATTATTTTTATACAACCTTAGGGTTTATGGGATTCTAATTAATAATTATATGAAAAAGAATTCTGTTAGCTCAGCACCTTTACCAACACCAACTGATTCATTTCCTCAAGGAGGAGAGATAATCAAAGCACAATTAAAGGAGTTTACATTTGAAACGCAAAGGGAGTTTCACTATATTGATATGATAGGTGATTTTGTAAATGAAAATTTATGCAATTTTAGAGATATTTGGCCATGGCTTGGAGCATATACAAAAGATCGTGCCTGGCATCCAAATCTCAATCAACATTTAGAATTTATTGGCATTGCTCATTACACCGTATTAAAAAGTTTTTGCTACATATCAAGTAATAAGGAATCAGTAAAAATTAATGACCCTGATCAGAAATACAAAAACATATTATACCACTATGGAATAATAAATGAATGTATTTCAAAAATCCATTATCATATTTTGTCATTTCAAACACTCATTGGAGAATTTCCTGATGGACACAGCGTACATATGCTTGAAAAGACTTATAAATTACCTAGGGGTAAGACAGAAGAAGAAATGATAGATAAGGTTAGGCAATATTATACTACCAGATATCATTTAATAGAATCATTTATTAATTTTCGCACCTTCACACAACCAATAAGAAATATGTTTACACATTATCCGACTATTGATGTTTTTTATATAAATAATAAAGAATTAGTAGTCCGCCCAGAATATATGCAAAGAAATAGTCTAACAATACAAAGCATTAATAAAATACGACCTACACATTTAATTGATCCAATTATATTGATGAAAGATATGTACACTAGAGCAACAAATATGATTAATAATATTTGGGAAATATTTTTAGAAGAAATTCAACTAATCAATAACTCTCCTAATTTTTCAGAAAAAATCTACACTGATATTCCGGAATAGATCAATTATTACATCAATCAATTCAACATCTTGATTAAATTAAAATAGTCGGTAAGCGTTTTGCAAGCATCGTTATCCCTAAAGCATGAGCGCCAGGCTTTATTAAAAGACTAAAATAACCCAATCAAACTACGATATTCTCGATCCTCATCACAATAAGTAGTATAGTCAATGCTACCAATTCATGACATAAAAAAGAGTTTAACCGAATAATTGACGACTCCTCAGATAAACTGAACCATTGACATTGGTAATAATAATTTTTAACTTAGATCAACTTTAAGCCATGGATGAAAAAGAAAAGAATTTCCGCAAGCTCCTTAAGAAAGCTGAAAAGCAATATTTCGAGGAGCGTGATCAGTCGAAAGAGGATCCAAAACTACTTGAACTTTTTGCCGTTGAAATGGACACTACTGATCTGGTCGGTGATCAGCTGGTGTGGCTGAATTAAGTTATAACTAATAATTATGAAATATAGTAACCTACTCTTATTGCCAATTATTTTACTAATTCTTTCATTATTGAATTCCTGTGCTATTGATGGGACAAATAAATTCAACGGATTTTATGGAAGTGTCAAGGAGGTAACAGATTTCCATTATGAGTTCGAGGATAAGTTTGGTGAATGGACGATAAGTGAATATGATGATCCTTACTATTTTAAAACTGAATACAATAGGGACGGTAATCTCTCGTCCTTAGCCTTTTATTTTGGGGAGGGTAATATAAATTATATGCATAAATATAAATACGATGATGATCAATTAATTGAACATATCACTTATGACAATGAAGGGAAAACAGATTCCAAAACTTCATATGTTTGGATAAGCGATAGAATGGCGAAATTCGTTGAGATTAATACTGATGGTGAAAAAATATCAGAAGGAAGTTTGCTTCTAAAAAATAGTAGAGTGTTTGAATCATCCTTTAATTACTTTGATTCTATCGGTGAGGTGGAATCAACTACTTCTACTTCTAATTCATATAGCGATAATGGAATATTATTAAGTTTTTCTGTTCAGGATAATGATAAAACTGATATATATTGGTATGAATATGTTGAGTTTGATGAAAAAAGAAACCCTACAAAAAAGCTCGTATTTATGAATGAGGAAACTGAGCCTACAGACATATGGATTTCTGAATATGAATATTACTAAATGAACAACATCCCTAAAACCAAAAAATTCTTACCTTAATTATAACCAACAATTCCTACAACTATGGCAAAGAAAGTATATGATGTAGCTACCAACAAATGGGTACTACCTAGTCAACTAACTCCAAAAGAAGAACCAGTAAACATTACTGACCCTATCGAAATTGCAAACCAGCAATTAAAAATTTCAAAACAACAATTAGGCATTGCTATGGAACAAATTAAGATTGCAAAATCAACCAATACCATGGTTATTTTTATTGCAATTCCATTCATAATTGCAGTGGTGATTGTCGTAGGTGCAATATGGTTAGGTGGTCTTGTCTTGTAGCTTGTTAAATTATCTAAAAGACAAAGCTGTCTTATCGCAAGCATTTGCCAATGAAATGGACACCGTCGACTTGGTCGGTGATCAGCTGGTGAGGTTGAAATGAATATCATAAAACCCTCAATTATGAAATACTTATCAAAAATCCTCCTACTTGGATTGACAATTACCCTTCTTTCTTGTGGTCGGGAATATTACAAGAATCCTATTGATACATGGATGAAAGAAAATCTCAATGATTACTCAAGCTACGAACCAGTTGAGTTTGTCGTTTTTGATTCAACTACCATTGATGGCAAACGATTTATTGAAACATTTAATTTCATAAATCTTGAAACTGCAATACAAAGAGCACTTAATTTGATGGAATTAATCCTAGAAGATATAGGAGAATCTGAACTAGATGAAAAAATAACTCAATATTCTTCAATGGACTTTACTTATGAAAATCTGCCTGATATCTATCATGATGTAATTGTTTTGGGTAATAATTTACTTCTCAAGACAAAAGATATTGAGCTAAATATACAACTGGAATCTACTCTAGATCGAATAAAAACAGAAAAAGGGCATATTGATGAAGGTTTAGCGGAAATTGGATTATTTATGGAGACTTTTGATATAATGTTCAATAGGGGTTGTATTATCTATCACAAATATCGAGCAAAGAATTCATTTGGAGGTGTCATTTTGAATCAGACAATTTTTGTTTTATCACATGATAAATCAAGAGTAGAATTCTACAGTAACCTAGATTAATTGCTACTAAATTTCAACAATTATGAAACACATTATCTTAATAACATTCCTGACTATATTATTACCAAGGTTAAGTATGTCTCAAACTTGGTCCTATAGCTCGGGAGAGGAACCATTTGATGGTAAATATAGGACTGCTTCAATAATTGGGTCTAGCATTAATACAACTTATAAAAATCCCATGTTGACAGTGAATAATTTTGAGAATAGTAATGAATACAATGTGTATTTAGCTAACGTTGGATACTTTTGTGACGGGCTTAAAGCAATGTTTAGATTCGATGATGATCCAACTATTATAAAATGCAAACCAGGTGCATCAAACAAACAATCTGTCGCTTTCTTGAATTCATTTTTCTATTTTGACGAGTTTGATGAGATGATTTACATCTCTAAATTTGAATTTCTTTCTAAGATCGAACAATACAGTAAAATGTATATAAGACTAAGTGATGATTGTGATCAGGTGAATATGGAGTTTTCATTAAGCGGCTCTTCCAAGGCTTTAAATTATGTTTATGGAGATCGAGCTGAGGAAATAAAAATGCTGAGGAATATTAAGGAGTGGCGAAGTAAATTAAAAGAAGGTGATCAGGTGTTTTTAAAACTTTCTAAAGGAGGGAAATATATTACTGTCAATGAAAAGCCGACTTATAAGTCAGATTTGGTTTATAAAATGACATTTAGCGATACTGTTGTATTCAATTCTATTGACAACAATATGATTGAGGTTATAATCAAAGACAGTATTCAGGGTTGGGTAAACTCATTGTTTGCCTATCCTATAGAATGACCTGCTTGAAGAAAGTATTGAAAAAGATACGGAAGAGGAGTTGTGGAGGTTGGGGGATTAGATGAAGTTATTCCACCCCCTATTTTCGCGTATATTTACACCTTGGATAGTTTGAACAACCATAAAATTTACCATATTCTCCTTTTCTGGCGACTAATTCCCCTCCACACCAGGGACAAACAAATGCTTTCTCCCTTCGCTTTTTCTCAAGAGCATGTTTCTTAACCTGACGAATATGTTCTTTCTTCGTAACTCCTTTTTGCTTGCTAATTCTATGAATTCTCTCTGTGATAATATCTACCTGTTCGATAGATAGATTAGGTATTCCATTTTTATCTTTTATGGTTCTAATGAGTTCATGTCTATAAATGACAGGTATTTCAGAATTTATATTTTTTAATTTTGCATCGCCTGTAAAAACAATGATGGGATGGTAGGATACTTGTTTAAAATCTGAAAGCACTTTCTTTAAAGCATAGATATGTGACCAGTTTTGTCTTATCGGGTTTCTGAACTTCCTTTTCTTTTTATATAAAGTTTGAGACCAGTATTCTGAATTCTCGTTTCCGTGAATCCAACCAGTATAGTTCTTGGTTTCAATTACAAATATTCCATATATTGAGATGACAATATGGTCAATTTGGCTGCTTCCATATCTAGTGCTTATTATAACATCATTAAAAACTTTGAATTCTTCATTCTGGAGTCTTCTCAATTTTCTTGCAACTCTATATTCGCCCTTGGCACCCTTTCTTTTAGGTGCATTTAACCTGTAAACAACAGAAATTAAAATGGCGATTGCTATACCGATTATGAATAAAATCTCCATTCAGAATTTTTATCTCTTCATTATTCGTCTCAACTTTTCAATAAATTTTATTGTCCGAAAGGATAAATACGGATCTCTGCGGTAATCTTCGATCGCCTGATCTGCCAGGCGGTCAATTTCTTCTTCTGTTGGTTTGCGTTTCATATGACTTTACTGCTTATGTGGTGAGCTTACTTATTATCAATAAATAAATCAAAATATTTAATATTGGAAATCACGGTCCATTTGAGCCAGCTACCCCCTTTTGCAATGAAAGATTCTGAACTTTATTGAGATAGGGGTTAAGTGATAGGTGTTCGACAATAGAGAATTCTCCGTGTTTTGGGATTAGTGAATGAGTATGCAGGATAATAGGTGCTCGTTGAAGAGGGGGTTTCCAATAAGGAATTACTTACAAAGTATCTCCATTAGATATTTTGTATATTGAGTGGTTGTTTGAAATTCTTAAAAAGAATCGGAAAAATGCGCAAATTCAGTTTCGATGAGCTCCCTGGTTGTGACCTAATTATTGATGCCGTATATGAAGGAGGGGCATTGGGAAATGCTGGAGATGACCCTATAAACAAAATACTTCCAGTGGGGAACCAAGGGGGATTTAGATATGCGGGTTCTATCAATAAATTGAAATATGTTGTTCTATACACCTCTGGTGAGAACATGGATTGGCCCGACAGAATTGATACTGAAACTGGAATCTTCAAGTATTATGGCGACAATAAAAAACCTGGGCATGAATTACATGACACCAGTAAAAAAGGAAATTTAATATTAAAGAATCTCTACGACTCTCTTTTTACCTTTATAAGTCCTAGAGAAAAGATTCCTCCAATATTTATTTTCAAGAAATACCCAACTAGTACCAGTAATAGGTCAGTTCAATTTAAAGGCTTGTGTGTGCCCGGAACAGTTCATAAAGATCAGTTTGACAGTCTAATTGCGGTATGGAGAACAGCTAATAATCTAAGATTTCAAAACTATGCGGCTTTTTTAACAATTTTAGATATTGCAGAAATAAAGAGGATCTGGTTAAACGACCTAAATCAAGGAAAAGTTCTAACAAATAATACTCCAACGGAATTCTTAACTTGGAAAGAGAAAGGAAAAATAAAGCCTCTTCTTTCTCAGAAAACAATAAGTATTAGGACAATTCAACAACAACTTCCGACCAATATGTTGGAGAAAACTATCCTAAATACCATTTATGAATATTTCATAAGCGAACCAACTCGTTTTGAATATCTAGCTGCTGAAATTTATCAATTATCAAGCTCAAGAATTCTTATCGACGAAGTAACTAGATCAGTAATTGATGGAGGAAGGGATGCAATGGGTCGGTTAAAATTAGGTCTGGATGAAGATCCAATTTATGTTGAGTTTGCACTTGAAGCGAAGTGTTATAATCCTGGTTTTAATGACAAAAAGACAAATACTGTTGGAGTTAAAGAGGTAGCTCGCTTAATTTCAAGGATTAGAAATCGACAATTTGGTGTACTTGTTACAACATCTGCTATTAGCAAACAAGCATACGAAGAAGTTCGTAAAGACAATCACCCAATAATATTTATTAGCGGTGTTGACATTGTGCGGATTCTAATTGAAAATGGAATAAATAATGTTGACAAACTAGAGAAATATTTAGTAAGCAACTTCAAAGGGAATAGTTGATATAAGTTTTTTTGGAGAAATATGCATTCCAATTTAGATCTGAAAATTGGTCAATTTCTTTTTAAAACTAATACTCCTGGAAGGTTGTTAGGTGGTTATTTTTTTTATACTGCTTACTAATACTCAGTTTAAAGCAAATTTTCTAATTGATTCGAGAACTTCAATATTGATATTTCCTCTTATAAGTGATACCAAACTAAAACATATTAGTTCTTGCTAACTAGTAATAATAACTAATTAGATTAGATCATAGAACCAACGTAAGTAAATAATCAGTATAGCTTAGAAGCTAAATGTGGGATCATATATTTTTATTTTGCTGTCTGACTGGGATGCGCTATTCCAACCTTGCCGAGTTTAATCCGGCATGAATTCAGGATGGAGTGTTTGTCTTCAATCAAAGCAAGACAGGTGGCATCGCTATGCCTCCTGTGTTCAAAGGTGCTCAGAAGATACTGGAGAAGTATGACAACAAACTTCCGGTAATTACCAATCAGAAGATGAACTTCTATTTGAAGGATTTGATTAGAGAAGTGCTACCGGAAAGGGCAGTAGAGACAGTTCAATATCGAGGAGGTCAAAAGACTGTTGACCAAGTTCTACTATCAGAAGTTGTTACTACACATACTGCTCGTAAGACATTTATAACCCTGGCACTTTACCATGGTATCCCCATTCAGGATGTCATGAAAATGTCTGGTCATAGTGATTTTCGTGGAATGAGACCTTACATCGCTGTAACCAAAGAACATATCAAGAATGTTTCAAAGAAGTGGGATATTTAGTAGATTGCATAGACAATTAAACCCTCAACAAAAGAAATTTTTGTAGTATGAGTATCCAGCAAGAAGAATTTAGTAATTCCCTTATTCAAGATAATGAATTGAAATCGACAATTACTAGACGAAAAAAAATATTCAATGAAAAATCTATTCATCAGAATCTAAAAAATGAATATCTCATAAAAGGTTGGGAATTAGTTCGAGACAATGTTTCTACATCAAGGATTAGGATGCAAAAGTTGCACTCAGTTCAGTTTGAGGATAAAGTGTGGGTTGTTTTGGCTCAAATGGGATTTAAAATTATGAATGCTGATGCAAATTTAAAACTGCCATATACAAAAGATACAGATATTCCTGGTAGACAGATTGATGTTTTTGCTGCAGATGAAGAAACTATTCTTATTGTTGAGTGTAAGAGTTCAGAAGTAATGCAAAAGAAGTCTCTGCAGACTACAATTAACGATTTTGAAACAATTAAAAGAGGAAGTACTCCATTCTTAAAGGAGTTTTTCGATGAAAAACTGAAGATCAAATTCATATTGGCAACTAATAATATTATTCTAAATGATAATGATTTAAAGCGAATTGAGGATCATCAGATCATACATTTTAACCAAGATGACATTTCGTATTATGAGCAATTAACTAATTACTTAGGACATGCTGCAAAATATCAACTGTTAGGTAGGCTATTTAAAAATCAGGAAATTCCAGAGCTCAAGAGTAAAGTACCTGCAATTAAAGGAAAAATGGGAAGTCATACTTATTATTCCTTTTCAATTGAACCAGATACATTACTAAAGATATCTTACATACTTCATAGCACTGTTACATCTGAGGAATCCGAGGGAGCTTACCAAAGAATGGTTTCCAAATCACGTTTGAAAGAGATTGATACATTCCTTAACAATTGTGGGTATTTTCCAAATTCAATTATTATCAATGTAGTCACACCGAAAGAAAAACCACTTTATTCAGATCCAGTTAAAGGGAATCATGATAGTTTAATCTCAGATCTATGTATTCTCCATTTGCCTAAGAATTATCAATCAGCCTTTATAATTGATGGACAACATCGTCTTTATGGTTATGCCAATAATGAATGGAAGTATAAAAATAGCATTCCAGTAGTTGCATTTGAGAATTTACCAATAGAAGAGCAAGTTAAAATGTTTGTTGACATTAATCATAAACAGAAAACCGTTTCAAAAAATCTGCTTACGACAATCATGGCAGACTTAAAGTGGTCTTCACCATATATAAACGATGCAATCTTTGCAGTTCAATCAAAATTACTCCAAAAGCTTGGAGAAAGAGACAGTAGTCCACTATATAGAAAAGTTATTGTGGGAGAAAATAAGAAAAGTGAAACAACATGTATTACTCTTGACTACCCAATTTCATATGGCTTTAGAAAGACGAATTTGTTTGCTAAAGTTCTAAAAAACAAGCTTATTAACACTGGACCTTTATGGGTAGATGATTATTCTGAAATGCTTGAAAAATCATACGATTACTTTAGGCTGATTTTTAGTTTTATTAAGGATTTCTCAAATGAGATGTGGAGAAGAGGTAGCTCTGAAGGTGGGTTTATTGCCATGAATATTGGTATTATGGCTGTAATAAGAATTTGTGATACAATTTTGAAACATTTAATAGAAAATGAATCATTAGAAGCACAATTATCTTCTAGTGAAGAATTAGCATCAAGCACTATAAAATATTTATCACCTATTACTGATTATATTAATGATATACAACCTCAAAAGATTAAGGATTTCAGAAATGCAGGTACAGGAAATGTTGGTAGAGAGAATGTTGTTCGTGAGTTTCAACGAGTAATCAATTCAAGGTTTCCCAAGTTTAATCCTGAAGGATTGCAAGAATGGATAAGGGACAATTCAGGACGATTCAATGAAGATTCAAAATTGATTGTTGATAAAATACAACTCTCAATAAGGGACCATCTCTTTAATACATTGAAAGATGAATATGTTAATAGGTGGTGGTATGATGGAGTTCCAAAAGAAACACAGAAAAGGGCAGCTGCTGAAGCTATTGAAAGAGGAAGTAAAGAGCCTCATTGGAATTTTGTATTCCTTCTTGACTATTTAAAAATAATTACTACAAATTGGGGATTATTTAAGGATATCTATGCTGATCCAAATAAAGAGGTTTACCAGGGGCAGGATTACGGTAAAAGTCATAAGGAAAAGGGAACTCATTGGTTTAATACATTAAATAGCATAAGAATCAAAGTCAGTCACCCAGAGAGAGCCCCTGTTATAGAAAGCGAATACAAATTTCTGAAAAACTTGGAGAATTGGCTTCTTCAAAATCTAAGAACTGATCAAGTTGAAACTGAAAATTCTGAGATCGAGGAGGATTCTTTTATTGATTCAGATTAAGAAATCTCATCCACCCGGAAGGGGCAATGGAACTTGTAATAAAATCAGAGATCCCGCTTAAACTAAGTGGGATTTCTCTTTTGTACTGTCCTGAAAACGTCTCTATAAATGCAAAAAGCCTGTAGTTTTTGACTTACAGGCTTTTCTATCTACTTTAGCGGTCTGGACTAAACTCAAACTCGCAACCTCCGCCGTGATATTATCTTGGTTTCAAGCTGCGCACAGAACGGTTTCCAACAATACTTAATTTACGAAACCTGTTCAGATTAAAATTATATTTAAGCCAAATGTCAAGTACAGACTATATATTTGCTGTAACAAACAGGTAGGATACTTTTTTAATTAACTTTATATATCCAATCAAAGCCAAAAACTAATTTCTTCTTTACTATGTTCGAACAGACCTTTAAAAACATTGATGATATACTGCACAAGGATGCTGGGTGCAGTAGTGAACTGGATTACGTGGAGCAGACTTCCTGGGTCTTGTTCTTAAAATACCTTGACGACCTTGAGCGTGACAGAAAGACTGCAGCTGAGCTGAGCGGGAAAACCTATAACAACTTAATAGACCCAGAGTACCAATGGACTGTTTGGGCAACTCCAAGAGGCAAGGATGGTAAGCTAGACCATCATAAGGCACAGACAGGGGATGACCTGATTGATTTTGTGAATGGAGAGCTGTTCCCCTATCTGAAGAAGTTCAAGGTGGGTGCAGAGAGTGCAGATACGATCGAGTATAAGGTTGGGGAAATATTCTCTGAGTTAAAGAATCGCATACAGAGTGGCTACAACCTCCGAGAGGTCATCAACCGCATCGATGAACTTCGTTTCAGAACACACGTTGAGAAACACGAGATGAGCCACCTCTATGAAGACAAGATAAAAAACATGGGCAATGCTGGGCGTAACGGAGGTGAATACTATACCCCTCGTCCACTCATAAAAACCATTGTTAAAGTTGTCGCTCCAGAGATAGGCAATACCATTTATGATGGAGCAGTAGGTTCTGCTGGTTTCCTTGTAGAGGCATATAGATACCTGACAAAAAGCAAAGACCTTTCAACTACTGAGGTAAAGATCTTGCAAAGAAAAACCTTCTATGGAAAAGAGAAGAAATCTTTGGCTTACATCATCGGCATCATGAATATGATTCTGCATGGCGTAGAGGCTCCAAATATCATTCATACCAATACCCTTGCAGAAAACCTCTCTGATATCCAGGAGAAAGACAGGTACGATGTGGTACTTGCCAACCCACCTTTCGGAGGCAAGGAACGTGCAGAGGTGCAGCAGAACTTTCCTATAAAGACGGGAGAGACTGCCTTTCTCTTCCTGCAGCATTTTATTAAAATACTCAAGGCAGGAGGCAAGGGCGGTGTGGTCATTAAGAATACCTTCCTGAGCAACACGGACAATGCCTCTGTCAGCTTAAGAAAGCTCTTACTTGAGAATTGCAATCTTCATACGGTGCTGGATTTGCCTGGGGGAACCTTTGCAGGGGCAGGAGTAAAAACAGTGGTGCTGTTCTTTGAGAAAGGTTCAGCCACGAAGAAGACTTGGTTCTATCATCTGAATCTTGGCAGGAACCTTGGTAAGGGAAATCCTTTAAATGAGGTAGACCTCTCAGAGTTCATAGAATTACAAAAGACCTTTGCTGAGAGTGAAAACTCATGGACAGTAAATATTGCAGACATCAACCAATCCACCTTCGACCTCTCTGTGAAGAATCCGAATACACCCGAAGATGCACCTCTTAGGGAACCTCTAGCGATTCTTAATGAGATAGAGGCTCTAGACAAAGAGAGTAAGGCTATATTAAACTCAATCTCTGAACTGCTATGAGAGAAGGATGGGAAATAAGGAAACTAGGTGAGATTTGTGAATTTAGCAATGGTCTCTGGAAAGGCAAAAAGCCTCCTTACCTCAAAGTGGGTGTAATTCGCAATACTAATTTTACTAGAGATGGAAGATTAGATGATTCAGATATTGTTTATCTAGATGTCGAGAAGTCTCAATTTTTAAAAAGAAAACTTCTTCATGGTGATATTATTCTTGAAAAGTCTGGAGGAGGCCCAAAGCAACCCGTCGGAAGGGTAATTATCTTTGACAAGGAGGAGGGGGATTTTTCATTTAGCAATTTTACTTCCGCCATAAGAATTTCAAACCCATCAGAGGTTGATTTCAATTATTTGCATAGGTTTTTATTCTTCTCTTATATCTCAGGAGCAACCGAAACTATGCAAAGTCATTCAACGGGGATAAGGAATCTAAAGTTTGATAAGTACAAATCAATACCTATACCCCTCCCACCCCTCCCCGAACAACAACGCATCGTCTCCATCCTCAACAAGGCTTTTGCAGCCATCGGCAAGGCAAAAATCAATGCCGAACAGAACCTGAAGAATGCAAAGGAGCTTTTTGAGAGTTATTTGCAGGGGGTGTTTGACACTTCTACAAGCTCAGGGCTAGGAAGAGAAGGATGGGAAGAGAAGCGTCTCAAAGAGATTACAACAAAAATTGGTAGTGGGGCAACTCCAAGGGGAGGGAAAGCAAGCTATAAGAATGAGGGCATATCCTTAGTGAGGAGCATGAATGTTCATGATTTTGAGTTCAGAGATAAGAACCTTGCTTTGATTGATGAAAGACAAGCAGATGCCTTATCCAATGTTATCCTTCATAAAGATGATGTGTTATTGAATATTACAGGAGCTTCCATTGCAAGGTGCTGTCTTATTCCAGAGCAATATTTGCCCGCCAGAGTTAATCAGCATGTTTCAATTATTCGGGCTAAACAAAATGTAATAAACCCATCGTTTCTATGTTCAGCATTGACTTCAAAGTATTATAAAGACCAAATTTTAGAGACAGGAGAGCAAGGAGCCACAAGACAGGCTATAACAAAGGCACAATTAGAATCCTTCAGAATTTCTTTTCCCAAAGCAAGGACGGAACAAGAAAGAGTCATAAAACAAATAGATGTTCTATCATTAGAATCTAATAAACTTCAAACTCTCTATAGTAAGAAACTCCTAGCCCTTGAAGAGCTCAAAAAGAGCCTCCTTCAAAAGGCATTTAGCGGTGAATTGACAACCATTAAAGAACCTGTCCCATGAACGAAGCTGAAACCAGAGCGGAGCTTATAGACCCCAAATTAAGGGCTTGTGGCTGGGGTGTTGTGGAGGATTCCAAAATCCTTCGTGAATACCCTATTACAGCTGGAAGGATACAATCGGGAGGTGTGCGCAGTAAGAAGCTCATTGCAGATTATGTTTTGGTCTATAAGGGCATTAAGTTGGCAGTGGTAGAGGCAAAGAGTGACGAGTTGGAAGTTGGAGAAGGAGTAGCACAGGCAAAACTCTATGCTGAGAAGCTGGATTTGGAGACAACTTACTCTACTAATGGCAGAGAGATATACAGCATCTGTATGAAGTCAGGGACAGAAGGATTGGTAGAGAACTATCTCTCCCCTGATGAACTCTGGAACAAGACATTTGCTGTTCATAACGCTTGGAGAGATAGATTTGCAGCGGTTCCCTTTGAGGATAAGAGTGGAACATGGGAGCTTCGTTACTACCAGGAATTGGCTGTAAAGAATACTCTGGAGGCTGTTGCAGCTAATGAAGACCGCATTCTGTTAACCCTTGCAACAGGTACTGGCAAGACCGCTATCTCATTTCAAATTGCCTGGAAGCTGTTTCAAACTCGGTGGAACCTTAAAAGGGATGGCAGTCTCAGACCCAGGATACTCTTCCTTGCAGACAGGAACATATTAGCCGACCAGGCATATAATGCCTTCTCGGCTTTCCCAGAAGATGCACTTGTGAGAATCAAACCAAATGCAATCAAGAAAGACGGTCGTGTTCCAACGAATGGGAACATCTTCTTTACAATCTTTCAGACCTTCATGAGCGGAACGGATGAGGAAGGAAATTCCGAACCTTACTTTGGCGAATATCCACCAGACTATTTCGACTTCATTGTTATTGATGAGTGTCACAGGGGAGGAGCAAATGATGAAAGTAATTGGCGAGGGATATTGGAGTATTTCTCACCTGCAGTTCAATTGGGGCTTACTGCCACACCCAAGCGAAGAGACAATGTTAACACTTACCAATACTTTGGGGAACCCGTTTACATCTACTCGCTGAAAGAAGGGATCAATGATGGTTACCTGACCCCGTTTAAGGTCAAACGTATTAATACCACCCTTGATGATTATCATTATGTAAGTGATGATCAGGTTATAGAGGGAGAAATCGATGCAGGGAAACTATATGTTGAACAAGACTTCAACAGAATCATTGAGATAAAAGCAAGGGAAGCTAAGCGAGTTAAGATTTATATGGATGAGGCCAATCAGAAGGAAAAGGCTATTATCTTCTGTGCCACGCAAGACCATGCTGCAGCTGTTAGGGATTTAGTAAATCAATTCAAGACAGAATCCAAAGACACAAATTATTGTACCAGAGTTACGGCAAACGATGGAGAGATTGGAGAGCAATTCTTGAGGGAGTTTCAGGATAATGAAAAGACTATCCCTACCATACTAACAACTTCTCAGAAACTATCCACTGGAGTGGATGCAAGAAACATCCGAAACATTGTGCTGATGCGCCCTGTAAACTCCATGATAGAGTTTAAACAGATTGTTGGTCGTGGTACCCGCTTATTCGATGGCAAGGAGTTTTTTACCATCTATGACTTTGTGGATGCCTATCATCATTTCTCCGATCCAGAATGGGACGGAGAACCTGAAGATCCAGATGTGTGTGAAGTATGTGGCAAGTATCCCTGTGTCTGTGAGAAACCACCTCCAGAAGTTTGTCCTATATGTGGGGAATATCCATGTGTCTGCGAAAAACCACCTCCAGAAGTTTGTCCTATATGTGGACAAAGACCTTGTGTCTGTAAGAAGAAGGTAAAGGTAAAACTAAAGGATGGTAAAGAGCGTGAAATACAACACATGATGTCCACTTCATTCTGGAGTGCAGATGGCACTCCCATTTCTGCTGAAGAGTTCCTAAACAGTCTCTTTGGAGCTTTGCCAAGTTTGTTCAAGAGTGAGGCCGAACTCAGGGAGCTATGGAGCAATCCGATGACCAGGAAGACACTGCTGGAACGCTTAGATGATGCAGGATTTGGCAAGGATGAACTGAATACTTTAAAGGAACTCATTGATGCAGAAAAGAGCGACTTATTCGATGTGCTGGAATATGTCTTTAATAGCGACTTCCAACCCATAACAAGGGAAGCCAGGGTGGCAGCATCCCAGGCCACCATCTTTGCCCTGCTCGATAACAAACAAAAAGAGTTCGTAGAGTTTGTGTTAAGCAAGTACATTGAGTCTGGGGTTGAGGAACTCGACCAGGAGAAGTTACCTATCCTACTTCAGAACAAATATCAGTCGTTGGAGGATGCCAAGGAAGTGTTGGGAGAGGTGTCGGATATCAGGGAGTTGTTTGTAGAGTTTCAGAAGTGGTTGTATGTGGAGGGGGTGGCTTAGCAAGAAAGGTGATTAAGTAGGCGAAGATGATGACAGGAGAAATCTCCCAAAGCTGCATTAACCGAATTGTTCCTGGAGCTAAAGACAGATCAAACTCCTGCAGTTGTGGAACGCATCGTTACCGATATTGATGCAATAGTAAGGGTAGTCCGCTTTCCTGGATGGCAAAAGACCAGTTCAGGAGAACGGGAAGTGCAGAAATCTCTTAGAAAGGCTCTATTGAAATACAAACTACATAAAGATCAGGCCTTGTTTGAAAGGGCTTATGCTTATATAAAGGAGTATTATTAGAAAATTATTAATGGCTTAAATCGGGAGAATCTATTCTTCCATATATCAACCAATTAAGCATCATGGAAACAGAATTTCAAATTTTATTATACTTCTATTCAACAGCACCTCAAGTTTTAGGGGCCATGTTGGCAATAATAGGAGCACTACAAATCAGCAGAATAGGTACAATAAAGTCTCAAATTGAACATCATTCTGAAAATTTACAAGAAAGAATTAATAGTTTCGCTCCTCTACAAGACTTTCCAATGGCTGCCACTCTTCATCAAAAGTTGGACTATTTTGTGAAGAATTTCAGGGCAGGGAGCTATAATAGTGCATTATCACACTTAGTTTCGTTCATTGAAGATAATCGGGATATACTACATTCTGATTTTGCTGGTAGACATATTTACTCAATTGAATCAAGTGTTGAGTTGCTAAAACAAAAAATAGAATACTTGAAATCACTATATAAAATTCTCTCATGGGTTTTCTGGTTCAATGGCATTATTGTGCTTTTTTTTCTGTTTGGCTTCATTGGAATGAAATATATCTCAGATCAAAATTATCTTTTCCCAATTCTTTTAATAGCTGGTTTAGTCCTAAGTTCACTATCCATATATACAATATTGACTTTTGTAGTAAATAGTGTTAAAGAGAAGGAACAGTATAATCTTTTTAATATGAGAATAAAAAAAGATAAAGCTATCCGCCACTAACGAGATTACAAAGACTTTTCTTCTCTTGGAAAAACGGTGATCTGAAGGCTAGGAATTGGAATCAAACGAATCTGCTTTGTTTTGTATTTAAGGAATAGTCAAAACAAAAATACACACAAGGATTATTCGATGTGCATTGCAAAAAGCATTGGAGTCAAAATAGTTAATCTAATAGATCTTTCTTATCCAAAATATCAATGTAATCCTCCTTGCTGAGGGGGCATTTAGCCAAATCTATAAACTCATTTTTACTCAAATTACATTGAACTGACATCTTCTTAATCAGATGATCGTCAATATCATTATTCCCATGACTTATTTTAGTGTGTAATATATATTTATTGTTGACCCTTAATTCCAAGTATTTATGATCTTTGCTTTTATTAGGAGAGTCATCAAAGCCTTTCTTTTTGAGATTTTTATATGTTTTCTTAGGGTCAAGCACACTCATTATTCAACACTTTTGACTATATGATTTAGGAATGTTTTAATTATGGAATTATGTCTTGTTATTTCTTCGGGTGATAATGAGTTTAGTCGTTGATAAATAAAATTGAACTCTTCAGCAAAATCAATTTCTGCCTCATCTTCGGTTTTACCTGACCCAATTATTCCTAGTAATTCGGACTCAATAATAAATATGTTTTCCTCTTTTTGAAACCTGCATCTAAGAGGATGATTCAATAAATACTTTATACCTTCATGTATTATAATCTCTGGAGCAAACTCTAAAGAATATTTATCACTTGAGTAACTGGTTAGTATTCTTCTATGTGTTTTTCCACCTTTTTTAGTAACCTTAATTCTACCAACGGCTTCTCCTATCTCTGAATCAGCAGGCTTAACAATTTCAGAAATTAAATCCTTTTTTATAGCTTGTTTAAACCGATTGATTTTATAAATCTTTGTAGGCGTCTTCTGATCTGCAGAATAATCTACAAAATTTGCCGGTGAATTATCGAATCCATTTGCAAAAGAGTATAGATTCTCAACTATTGGATTTCTTTTTATCGGCTCTGGATAGAGATCGACTAATTTGTTATACTCTCCAGTATTCGAGATTTCCACTAATTTCTCAAATTTCTCATTAACTATATTACGATGTACTTTCCAGTTTAAACCAGAAAGGTTTTCGGATCGGGAAGTAAATGCAAATTTTGGGACTGCACTACCTTTTTTAAAATCAACTAGTTCAATTTTGAAATTATTCAAGTCAATTGATTCAGTCGCTGGAAGATCATATTTTGCGATGGTAAGTATCAAATTTTGAAAATCCTCCGCAATTCTTACAAGTTTATCAATCGGAATCGAATTGTATTTACCCAATTCCCCTTCAATTTGAAGAAATGCCCCAACTTCCAGATCGATTTTCATATTATCAAATTTAGAGAAAATAATAGTATTAACAATATCTTGAATTTTATAGTCAATTCAGAGATGATACCCAGCAGTTAGTTAGCTATGTCTGTAATGATGAGTTTGTATTCTCTACCTTTAGAATCAATGTTGGGTTGTGATATCCTAAATATTGAAAAAAAAGTCATTTATGAATATAGAAGAATTATTGAAGACGAGGAATTATTTTAAGTATATTGTGATGATGCTCTTATACAAGAATTAGATACTTCTGTAAATAGCAAAGAAAAATTTCAGAATTCTACATTCAATTATCATCACAATCCTTCAAATTATAGTAGAATTGTTATAAATAAATCCATTTTATTTAAATATTTGTAATATTTCCGCAAATATTGGATTATTTAGTTTAATTTGAAGTTGTAATTGATACTTTTGCGATTAAAATTCTAAAATACAAACAATGATTGTTGAGTTTAGTATGCAAAATTTTAGGTCTATTAAAGACTTACAAACAATTTCCTTCGTAGCAACAGGTCTTAAAAGTCCAAATGGATCAGAGGAAATAGATGAGGGTAACATCGCTGAGAAATCCAGCATGAAACTTCTTAAAACTGTGGGTATATATGGGGCAAATGGCAGCGGGAAAAGCAATATTATTAGAGGGTTAGAATACTTCTTAAATACTATTTCACGAGAAGCAAGTTCAGAATCAAAACTTTTCAGTTTGTGTGATCCATTCCTATATCAAAAAGATTCATCATTTAGTGAGTCATACTTTCAAATCGTTCTAATTGTTAATGATAAAAAATTTAGATACGGATTTACGGTTAAAGTGAATCCTGTAAAACCAAAAGATCCGGATGATAAATATAGCAAGGAAATAATCACAAGTGAATGGCTCTATGGCACCAAGGGTAAGAATCTGGTTAAGTATTTTATTAGGAAGAATAATGAAATTGAAGACGATACTTTACCAAACAAAGAAAAGATACCAAAGTTGTCATATCAGCATACATTATTTTTAACTCATTGTGCAGCTTTTGATAGTGAAGGTGATATTGCTTCAATAAAGAATTATCTAAAAGGTTGGACGTTATCTAATTTCACATCTGGCACATCTCCATTTCGATGGAACACCATATACCTGATTGAACGTGAAAAGAGAAAGAAAGATTTTATTGAATTATTAGCGGCATTCAATTTAAATTATAATGATATAATTATTGAAAAAGATCCTGAAAAACCTGATCCTAAAACTGTTCCTCAAGACAAAATTATTATGGTGAAGAATTATTATTTAAATGATGAGGAGCTGAAAGTTAGATTAAATCTTAGTAAGAATGAGTCTTCAGGGACAAAGAAATTATTTGATCTTGCCGGTCTTTTACTTAGAGCATTCAACCTTGATAAAAGTGCATTTATCATATTGGATGAGATTGATAGCAATTTTCATCCATCCCTACTTATTAAATTAATCGAATTGTTTAACAACAAGAGATTAAATAAGAGCAACTGCCAACTTCTTTTTTCAAGCCACGACACAAATCTTATGGATCCAAAAGTTATGAGGCGTGACCAATTCTATTTCACTGAAAAAACGGAGGAGAATTCAACCAGAGTGTATTCTTTGGCAGATCTAAAAGGAATACGAAATGACGCGGATTTTGCTAAGCAGTATCTTGCAGGGTATTATGGAGCAATCCCTCAGTTACATAACTATGAAAAGAATAATGGAAATGACTAATCCATGGGAAATAAAATCAGACGATAAAAGGACTGAAGACTCATTGCCTACTTTCATTATTTTTTGCGAAGATCAAATTTGCGAACCTATATATTTTAAATACTTTGAAACAACAAAAATCAAAGTAAATCCTATCGGTAATAAAAAAAGCAAGATTGAAAATGTAACTAATGCGCTGTGCCATTGCAGAGAAAATGATTTAATGCACAATGATAATGGTGTTGAGTTTTTAAATGCAGGTGATATTCATGTTTGGTGCGTATTTGACATGGATAAAGGTGCAGAAGAAGATGATGAGGCAAATAACGCAAATTTTGATTTAGCTGTAGATGGAGCTGTTGCAAAAGGGTTTAACGTTGCCTGGAGCAATGACTCATTTGAGCTATGGATACTTTTACACTTTGAAGATGTTGATGTTAAAGATGATGATTTTAAGTCAAGAGAAAAGTATTATGAGAGGCTAACGGAAATATTTAGAAATTTACCGAATCCTAATGAGAAATTATCAAGAGCAAAAACACATGCATCTTTCGGATATAAAAGTGATTTGAAGAGAGAACGAAATTTTCGAAATATTGTTAGACCTGAACTTGAAAAACGAATTACTTCAGCCATAAATAGAGCAAGGAAGATTGAAAAAGTCTATAGTGATGCTGATCAGAATCACCATCAAAAATCTCCTCTTACATTAGCGCATCTTTTGGTTGAAGAATTAATAAATAAAGGAGGTAAAGAAATCAATTGAGAATTAATGTAGAGACCTATTCGGAAACCCGTATATATTAATTTGAGGTATCTAATACATAATTAGATAAATACAATTACCAGTTCGACTCCCCCACAGGTTTAATCTTTCTGGGAAATACTAAAATATCAATTCAACCACACCAGCTGATCGCCGATAAGATCAACGGTATCCATTTCGGCTTTGAATGGTGCTAGTTTACTTTTGTTGAAGTCCGATTCTTTTCGTTCTTCGAAGTATTGCTTTTCAACCTCTTTGAGGAGCTTGCGAAAGTTCTTTTCTTTTTCGTCCATGGCTTAAATATAAGACTAAGATAGTAAATAATTGGTTTCAATTACCGGAATCATCTCCCCCTCTCCCCCTCTCCTAGTCTCCTAGTCTCCTTGTCTCCTTGTCTCCTTGTCTCCCCCTCTCCCCCTCCCCCTCAACCTATCAATCACACCTGAGTTTTGTCCTGTCTTCGGGCAGCGTTCTGTTTCCTGAATAGATGCTTTCGCAATCTTTGTCGGGACATTCAAGTAATTCATAGAAATCAAAATCACCGACCTCGGATTCTAACTGATCTTCAATGGAATTCTTTAAGAATGAAAACAGATCCAGGCCGCTTAATGATTCAATCTTGTCTATGGTAGTGGCATATGCTTCAATTTCCGCATTATCAATACTTTCATTGGGCATAATAAAACCTATAGCTTTACCTGTCCTGCTTCTCTTTTTATAAGAGAGCACGGCCTTGAAAAAATAGAGCGGGACAAAAATTTTGAAATCATTGGTATAGCACAATGTATCGATATAGTCTCCTGGTATGATCCCTGTTACGATGTAGATAACATTAAGACTGTCGGTAACAGCCCATTTTCGACAATGGCTCTCCAAATGACACCATCCTTTCTGGTTGAAACACCCGTGTTGAGGTGCCATATTAGTCATGTAAAACGATTCCCACCAGGCCCCGCTGTTCCACTTAAAATCCCTGGCCGGGGCCATGTGTCCATGATCATATCCTGAAGAAGCATATGCATTTTTCTTCAGATCAAGATACTGCGGATCCCTGGAATATACTGCCGGACGATCACGGCTAATTCTTCCCTTGTCAATAAGCTCTTTCGAAATAGCATGCGATACCCATAAAGGAATGTGCACCCTGGAATCGATGCAAGTGGTAAATGCATAGTTTTCTATGATGATTGCATTTCCATTTTCCCTGGTAAATATCACTTTGGAAGGAGCAAGAACTTCTTGTCCGATCAGGCTATGCGATACAAATATCAGGGCAATAACAACTGGTAAAATTCTCATGGCTTACATTGTAAAATAACAATTTGTTTAAAGTAATTCCAATCAATGATCCACCATTGGCCTGAGGTCCTCATGATATAAATCACTCTGAAAATGCAGTATATCCTGCAAAAATTCCTCCCTGCTGACTTCGTCTTTGAATGTAATTTTATCCGCGAAATAATTGAGATGTAATAGATAGGTACGAGATTTTAACCTGTCCCGACTTATTTTATCTATTTTTTCCCATTTAAGTACCTTATCGATATATGTTGGTTTAATTCCTTCCGGATTGATCAGGATACAGTTCTTTCGGTTAAAAAATATAACAGGTGATATGATTACTATATATGTACCCAGGATTAGCAATACATATTTGTCACCAGATAACAGGAAAATTACTAATCCAGTGGCTGCTATAAGAGCAATATTGATCAGAAATGATGGATGGATCCTCTTATATCCTTTAAGTTTTACAAATTTAAAGTTACCCCTGGCAATTTTGCTCTGGTTAATGATTAATGAAATATAGACAAAGATTGCCATTGCTGAAAAGAATCCGATTAATATATAATGAAGTAGTTTCATAAGCAGTATATGTTATTTAGTTGTTTAATACATAATTAGTTTGCTCACTCTAAAGTAGAGAAAAATGTGGAATAGTGTTATACTCCACATTTCGAAAAAGGCTGCACCGGGAATTTAAACGCTTAATATGCTTATTCACTTCTTTCCCTGTTAAGCCTATTTCTTTACCTTTTGCCTGCTGGCTATTATGGCAAACAAAATGGATACAAAAAGAGGGATGACCAGCATCGATAAGAGAATTGTCATTTGTAAGGATCCGATGATTACTAGTGTTGTCATGATGATTGGTATTTAATGATTATTAAGTATTAAATGTTTATTAGGTATTAAGCTTTCTTTGTGGTGGAATTTTGTGTGCAAGTTCGTAAATCCTCTTCCGGAGAGCTTTCGCCGTGTCAGTGAGATTCCCTGGTACAGCCAGCTTAATTTCTTCCATTGAGCTGATCGCAGATTCAAGCCTTTTGAGCTCACCCTCTTTTTTGCTGAGTTCTCTTTTATACTCGGCTACAGCACTTATATTAATGTATCTCAAAACTATTTCTATAGTTTCTGCGGCAGGTTCAGAATCCAACCACACCTGTACGGTCTTAAAATTTTTCATATTGTAAATTGTTAAACGTTAAGCGTTGAGCGTTTATCGAAGCGCTTCGTTAAACGCTCAACGCTCCACGCTCAACTTTTTTAATAAATATCTCCGTTGCGTTTTACCCTGAAAACCTGCATGACAATAGGCCCGGACTTTCCCATGACCTCAAAGTTCATGCTCTTGCTATTGGTTTTTGAAAGACCACTGCTGATACCATTGGTGATGATATTCTTGATGAACTCTCCTTTCCCCTCGAAACTTACTTCGGAAGTACCTTCGAGGTTGCCCAGGAAAGAAAAATCTTCGGCCCTCCAGATCTTATGCACCACATAATTGCGTAAATGATCCCAGTTAGTAAGTTTCGCAATCTCCCTGGCAATATTCATCGCCATATTCATACCCACACCCGACATTACCGGTGTTCGCAGGAAATAGGAGTTTTCTTCTTTAAAGGATATCTTCAATTCTGCGTCAAGCGCAGTGTCCAATTTGGATAAAGAGATCTTTGCTCCGTTTTGAATAAGCAGCTGGCTTACCCCTTTCGACTTTAATGAGAGTGAATGTGCATCGCCGATGGATGATACACTATAAGGTATGTTTTCACCTTCAAGGTTTCCGACGCTTACCAGGGCCCCATCCTTTAAGAGCATGATGTCCCCTACCCTTACTTCTGTTCCTGGCAGCCAGACTGCGCGGAGTGCTACCCTTCTGCGTAGCGTTTTATCGTATTTTTTTACTAAGCTCATGATATGTTGTTTTGTTGGTTAATATAAAGTCTACTTCGCTTCCTTTGGAAGCTATGTAGACCGAAGAGGTCCGCCGAGCTCACCGATGATTTATAATGTGAACCTTGTTCTCTCGTGAATTCGAAGGAGAGCCATGTTCACCGAAAAGTTCGTAGGTGAACCAACCCTATGGAGAAACCCGGCGGAACCTAAATCTATACAGCTATTATCCTTTTACCACTTTGCCAAGCGATTCCAGCAGCTGGGGCTGATCAATCAGGCCAAGTTTTGCAACGCCAAAGAACTCTTTCATCCAATCTTTCATTTTTGCGATGGAATGCTCCGTTGCTTTCGTGGAATCCTGGGCTTCACCTTTTACTTTCATGTGTTCGGCACGCGCTGCTTCCACTTCGGTAATTTTGACAATCGCGTCATTGATGTGATCCAGTGTGAGGTTCAGCCGTGCAAGATCAGCCTGCATGTCCTGATCCGCTAATGCCTCGCTGTAGAATTTCTTCACTGTCTCGATCCACTTGATGTAGGTCATGGATAAGGGTTTGGAAATTCCCAGTAATTCAGTTTTTCCCGTATCATTGCGGTACACCAGCCTCGCCTTCTTGCGATCACGGTCATAGACCTTGCCCAGGGCTCTCTTGCTCTTGGTAAAACTGTCATGAGTACCAATCCGAATGTCTTTTTTCGAGATACTGTTTTCAAACATTTGCCTGGTCTCGTCCAGCAGCTGTCTGCCCTGGTTGAGGACCTCTGAATCGTAACCGTTTTCTGCCAGGACTTTGGCGATCCCGGGTTGTAACTCGGCGTTTGTTAATGCCACCCTGAAGAGTTCGATTGTTTCTGCATCTTTCTTTTTCATACAAATTGTTTTAAGGTTAATAAATAAGGATTATGAGAGGGATGTTATCTCCTGGAGTTGTAATGTGTCTGCGCTAAATGGTCATGTGTCAGCACTAAATGGTCATGTGTCAGAGCTAAATGGTCATGTGTCAGAGCCATATAATCATGCGGCAGCGCTAAATGGTCATGTATCAGAACTAAATGGTCATGTGTCAGAGCTAAATAGTCAGGTGTCAGAGCTAAATAGTCAGGTGTC
>CAZIFQ010000037.1:25995-31805 GCA_964538375.1 uncultured Bacteroidaceae bacterium
ATGGTCATGTGTCAGAGCTAAATAGTCAGGTGTCAGAGCTAAATAGTCAGGTGTCAGAGCTAAATAGTCAAGTGTCAGAGCTAAATAGTCAAGTGTCAGAGCCAAATAGTCAAGTGCTGGAACTAAATAGTCATGTGGCCGAGCTAAATAGTCAGGTGTCAGAGCAAAACAGTCATCTGTCAGAGCCAAATCGTAAAGTGTCGGAGCTAAATCGTCAAGTGTCGGAGCTAAATGGTCAAGTGTCAGAGCTATAAAGTCATGTGTCAAAGCAAAACAATCATCTGTCAGAATTGCATGGCCGGTAAATGTTGCTTCAATCTTTGGGGCGGTAACTGTTTTTGTCGATTTAGTTGTAGTCTCCATTGTTCTATATTTTTTCAGGCTAAATAATCTCAGCCTTTATATATACGTCGCAATGGGTACTAAAATGTCAATGGCTTTTTTGCCATTTTCATGCAAAAAAGCCGCATATTGGTATAATGAAGCAGGTCTGAGAAGCAGTGTTGGAAGGCTTTTCAGAGAAAAATGAAAAAAAATGAAAAAAATTGATCGGGAGAGAAAAATCGCTTGTCAGAGTATCCTCCACAGCGACACAAAATACTTTGTGCTTCTGGTCAGAACGCTGCGCAATGGAGTAAGATTAGCGGTCGATAAATTTGCCGCAAAAATTATAATTATGATGGCAGCCACGGAAACCAGTCTTACAACAATTAATCCTTTGCTGAGGTTTAAGCTTTTAGCCAATAATTCTTTTTCCCTGCGCCTGATCGCCCTCCTGGCCAGCCAGTTTGCTTCCTCAATATAAGGATCCTCCATCGCTTCCTGGTATACCAGGCGGGCATGGACCCCCTTAAGAATATCCCTTTGCTCTTGTACTTCAGCGGCAAGCTCTGCATCAGATTCCATGAGCTTCTCAAAGTCCTTCCTTTGAGGCTCAGTCATATCATTGTACAGATAATCAACTATTTGTTCGGAATATTTCTCCATATCTTGCCTTGCAAGTTAAGTAATTTTAAATTTTGACTTTTATTCCCAGTACCCAGGATATTCGGGTTGGTCCTGAACTACTTTTTTTAAGTATTTATTACATTCATATTTCTTTGTCCTTACCGTCGCAGCTGTGTAACCCATTATTGTAGCTATTTCTTTCATGGCTTTACCATCGAGGAAATACTTTATTATTTTCTGGCATTCTTTCTTCAGCATGGCAATACCCTTCCAGAGAATGTCTTGTTCCTTGTCTTTTTTAATGTCTCTGTCTATATTATGCAGGAGCACGGCCCAGCTCCTTGACTCCATAAAGAAACTTTCTGATCTTCTTTTCCTCAGTACACTGACCCATTTATTCTTACATACAGAAATAAAAAGGCCTGCCAGGGTATTCTTAATTATATATTCCCCGTCATCCAGCATTTCCATCAGGATGGCAATGCCTTCGCCATACACATCTTCAGCATCTTCTTCAGATCCGGAATTCTTTGTGACAAAATATTTGACCGCGTCATAGTATTGCTTATGGAGATAGACGAATGCCTCATCCTTTCTAGCGCGGATGGCTTTCATGAGAGTTTTGTCGTCTGGAATATAATTCTCCATTGAGGGTAAGGTCTAAAACATAAATATAGGAAAAGATAAAACAATTTATAGAAGATGGGTGGGAAAAGGCTTGACTATACTCCAAAAATCTCGTAATTTTAAGCTTTAGGAAAAAACGAATATCACATGACTTCCAGTCCAGTTCAAAAAAGTTGGAATGATATTATTCTTCCACCTGATACAAAAAAACAATTACTTCAGCTTAACAAGCTTTTAGTTGAATTTTTAAAAGAATATAATACTTCTGAAATAAGCAGTTCAATTAATCGGGGCAAAGGAATCACCGCTGTTTTCACAGGTCAGGATAAAACTAGTAAAAACATGGCTGCTGAGATACTCTCGAATCAAGGTTCCTCTGGCATCCTTGACATAATTCGCATCGATCTTTCTAAAATCGTACAAAAATATATAGGTGAAACAGAAAAGAACTTAAATAGTATATTCGGGAGTGCTGAAAACAGCGGAGCTATTCTTTTTTTTGATGAGGCAGATGCCTTATTTGGCAAACGAACAGACATTAGTGATGCCCACGATCGTTATGATAATATAGAATTAGATTTTCTCCTCCAACATTTGGAAGCCTATCCTGGCCTGGTAATAATGGCAACTAACAGGAAGTACCTTGACACAGCCTTTCCACGCAGAATTCAACTGTTCATTGATTTTCCGATACTAGAATAGAAAATCCGGCGTAACTGAACACACCATTTCGGAATTTACTCCCCCCCCCTACCCCGATGATGACGCGATCCCTCCGGAGTTAATCCTTTTCTTGTAATCAATAATTTTTACCATAATACTGGATGTTTAATGAATATTATATTCGAGCCGGGACTGATGCCCCACTCCACCATTTAGTGGGGGTTCTTTTGTAAATGGTCCGCACTAATGTTTTGAGAGAACCTCAGACAGCCAAAGGAGGGGGGGGTATTTTGGGAATTAAGAATTTCAGAATAATACAAAGTCGGGACTCCTGAAATTTTTCCAAAATAATTCAGCCAAAATAATATATCAGTTTTGCAGATTATCAATTTTTTCAACGTAAATTACATTATCGCTATTTTTAAGATAATTAATGGAAGGATAATCTTATGAAATCAATCTGTAAATTTTTCAGTTTTATTCTCATAGTTTTTTCAATTTATTCTTGTGAGAAGGAGGGTATTGATCCCAATTTGCCAAACAATGACAGTACAAGAACTGTTTATTCTGAAGACTTGAGTCTGCATAATCCTATGTCAATAGCACTTGTGAAAACAAATAATTCATTTAAAAAAAGAGGTATTCATGAGGAAGAAGATTTCATATACACTTTATATGAAAAAAGTAAAGACAGCTTTAATCTAGTAACTGGAACTGCTGGAAATCAAATTTATTTTACTGGATCAGAGCTTGAACTATTCAGACTAAATAAAAAATGGCAATTTTTAGCTTCAACTACTGGTGGAGGTGGTGCAGGACGAACTAATATTGTTATGACTATAGAATCGCTTGAAATAGATGGTAATTCGGATACAATAATAACTAGAAATGAAAGTACGTTAGGGATTCTTTTAATAAATATTGAGACTGGCAACCTCTATGACATCATAGATGTAGAGCCTGATTTTGAATATGGGTATACTTGGCGTAATATTGAGTTGTTTTATTATAATGATTCATTAAAAGACTTCTATTTCAAAACTAGGTATGGTCTTATTGGTAAAGTTAATCTAGCCGATCTATCTTTTGAAAAAATTGATCTACTACAGGATATAAGTACATTAGGTTGGCACTGCGAGATTTGGGGTGTACTTGATGGTTATTTCATTTTTGCTGATAATTCCATTACAGAAGATGTCCCTTCCGTTTTTTCCTATAAGCCTAATCAAGGCATAATTGTAAAATCAAATATTGACAATTCAATGAATGTAGTTTTTAATTCATGTTTTGAAGGTAAGGATAATCTCTATTTCGAAGGAAGTGGAGATTCTCTCGGTTTTATGCTGAATCCCCAAAATGAGATTATATGGAGATTAGCAACTCCAATAATCCGAAATGATTCATTGGTTTTTTTATTTAAGGATTTTGTTCTTGATATATTTAATGATGTAGATACAAAATCTGTGGAATTGCCTCAGATCATAGACGGTACTTCAGTTTTTAGACCTATATATTACAATAATCAAAAATGGCGATTTAGTCAAAATAATATATGGTGTATTGAAGAAGATATTAAGCATGTAAAAGTAATAGAATTAGAAGATAAGGTTGAAATTCACCGAGAATGTACAAAGGTTTCGGATAGATATATCTTTAGTAGCAATTTCTCTAATGAACTATATAAAGTAGATCTAGAAGAAAAAAGTGTAACATTATTTTTAAAGCTTGAAGACATAAATCTAAGCTCTTTTAATTTGGGTAGTAATTCCAATATTTTCATTAAAGGATTAAGATACTCAGATTTACAAAATATAGTTTTTGAATATGATTGTGAATCAGGTGAAAAACTTGGTGAATGGCTAGAGGAAGATGCTCCAACTGAATCAAATATTGTGTTTTTATCTCCCATTGTTTTTTAAATAGACTATCAATAAAGATTTAATTGCCGGGGGGAAGTGGTGGGAAAAAATAGCATAATAAAAACCGCAACTACCTTATTATTAAAGTAATTGCGGTCAATCATTGAGGTCGGTGGCGGATTCGAAGTTTACAATAATAGACCACTATACGGACACCGATATAATCTTGAGACTCCATAAGACTTTGTAAATAGGCTTAGTAGAACAATGGTTCGACCCCCCACAAGTTTAATCTTTCATTGAAATACTAAAATATCAATTCAACCACACCAGCTGATCACCGATAAGATCAACGGTATCCATTTCGGCTTTGAATGGTGCTAGTTTACTTTTGTTGAAGTCCGATTCTTTTCGTTCTTCGAAGTATTGCTTTTCAACCTCTTTGAGGAGCTTGCGAAAGTTCTTTTCCTTTTATCCAGCGTACTAATTACTACAGCTCCAACACTATCACTGAATACATTCACCGTAGTACGGAACATATCAAGGATACGGTCAACAGCCAGTATTATGCCGATTCCTTCAAGCGGAAGACCTACAGCTTTCAGAATGATTGACATCATGATCAGGCCACTCATGGGAATGCTCGCAGCACCAATGGAAGCCAATACAGCAGTAAGCACAATAATGCCCTGTTGACCAAACGTAAGATCAAATCCATATACCTGGGCGATAAAAATTGTAGCCACACATTCATAAAGTGCTGTTCCATCCATGTTAATTGTTGCTCCAATAGGAAGCACAAAACCGGCAGCTTTTTGAGAAGCTCCGGACGTTTCAGTGACAGCTCGAATTGTAAGGGGAAGCGTAACAATAGTTGAACAAGTAGAGAAAGCAGTGAGCAGTGCAGAGATCATTCCTCTGAAATGCAGCAGTGGATTGGTTTTTCCAATGAACCGAAGGATTAATGGCAGCGTAATAGTAAAATGGATCGCAAGACCTAATAATACAACCATAAAATATTTTGCAAGCGGAGCGAAAGCGCTGAAACCCGTTTCTGCAACTATTTCCGCAAGGATACCAAAAACACCAATAGGCGTTATCCAGATAATGAATGAAGTGAGTTTCATCATCGCCTCAAATCCCGCTTCAAAAAAATTACCGAGTAGCAATCGATTTTTTTCCTTTATCTGTGTAATAAAAAATCCAAACAATAAGGAAAAAAATATAACAGGCAGAACATCACCATCAGCCATGGCCTGGAAAGGATTTTCAGGGATGATCTCAAGCAGCAGGTCTCCCAATCCCCTGTCAACAACTTCGATAGATTCCGGAGATGCCCTCAGTCCGAGATCTGCTCCTTTTCCTGGTTTGAATATATTAACCAGGATTTGACCTGTAACAATAGCTAAAACACTGGTTGTAAGGTAATACGTAAGGGTTCTTAAAGTAATTCTTCCAAATCCGCGAGAGGATCCAACTTTTACAACGGCACTGATGATGGAGGTGATAACCAGTGGCAAAATCGCCATCCTCAATAGGCGCAAAAACAGTTCTTTCATTGGAACTGCAACTGGGATTATGGGCTTTCCAATCAGCCAACCGGCAAGAACACCACCAATAAAACCGGCCAGTATCAATAATGCAAGTAAGTATTTATTTTTTCCCATTTAAATCAGATTTCTCCAATGAAATAACGATTACATTCGATTAGCC
>CAZIFQ010000038.1:0-27902 GCA_964538375.1 uncultured Bacteroidaceae bacterium
TGTAGAAAAAGTTCATTACTAATTCAACACAGCAATTAAATTAAAATAGTAGGCAAGCGTTTTGCCAGCATCGTCTTACCTGAACCAGGGGGACCGATCATAATTAAATTATGCATTCCACAAGCCGCGATGGTCAAAGCCCGTTTCACCATCTCCTGTCCTTTAACGTCGGCAAAGTCCAGCTCATAGTTTTCATAGCTTTTTAAAAACTCCTCCCGCGTATTCACAATGGTCGGTTCAATATCCATCGACCCGGTAAGAAATCCCACTGCCTCCTTGATGTTCTCAACACCAATCACCTCCAGTCCTTCCACCACAGCGGCCTCCCGGGCGTTTGACTTTGGGACGATTATCCCCTGAAATCCCTCCTCCTGTGCTTTCAGGGCCATGGGCAAAACGCCGCGGACATTCTGCACACTTCCATCCAGGGATAGTTCTCCCATAATAATAAACTTACTGATCTTCTCCGACGTCAGCTGATCAGAGGCCGCCAGCAATGCAAGGGCCAAGGGCAGATCATACGATGACCCCTCCTTCCGAATATCCGCCGGCGCCAGGTTCACCACCACCCGCAGAAAAGGCCATTTAAAACCGTTATTCGCCAGTGCGGATTCGATACGCTTCTGACTCTCTTTAACCGCATTATCTGCAAGCCCCACAATAAAAAACCTGATTCCCTGCGAGATATTCACCTCGATGGTAATGGTGGTCGCACTGATGCCATGCACCGCGCTGCCGTACGCTTTGATTAACATAGTATGTATTTTAGGTTTGATTTCCCCAACTCTATTAACTTAAGTCACTTCCTACTGCTTAATGTGATGAGAATCCAAATTATCGGAGGAAAAGGTGAAAAAGTTTTAGAAAAGACTAATTGCTTATCAGCTCCAAAGGAACGTAATCAATAAGCCCGGGTGAAGAGCTAGAGTCTGCGAAACATGGTTTTTCATGAAAAAGAGGTTTCGAACGCATAATGGTTTAACCCGAAGAACAGCAAATTCCATACTATATTAAAATGTGTATAAAGATTAGCCCGCCAGGGGAAGGAAATGCTTCAAAGTAAAACCTTTGATGAATTATAGTCCGGGGCCCCAACTCAAGGCACTACTATATTTCTAGTAGATCTACTAGTTTTTTAGTAGGAAAGCTAAAATGATGGCTAAAGTCTAATGAACAGTAAAACTGGCCTCCTCAGTTACATAGGTGCCACTCTTATCATCTCTTCCGCGGATGCTAATCACGTAGTCACCTGGCGCATCGGAGGTGAAGAAGGTGATCTTCACAGGGCTGCCGCTCGACAAGTCAATAGCAGGGTTCCAATACAGCATATTTCTTCTGTCGGGAAGGGAACTGCCATTATTTACCGAGCAAGATTCCGGTGGAGCATAGGCGTTCTCCTTCAAGAGCTGGTAGTTGAAAAAATGACTATCGGTATCAGGTACAAGACCGGCAATATCTTTGTCTTTAGAAAAGATACTGATGATACCACTGTATTTAAAGTCACCAATGATGTAACCCTGGTCAACCACTTCAATCCGATCGATTCGGCGACTGGACAGGTCCAGTAACTTCTGATCATTAGCAACGGGTACATTATCCATCAGAACCAGTGGCGGATAAAAACTCATTCCCGATTGTCCTGATATCTTCAGGTAGGGCAACCCCTTATCATTTGCTATAGTAACCTCCTGGATTAACTCGTAAAAAAATTCCCGCAGGTCCTTCAATTCAATATAATCCTTCACGTAAGTAACGGATGCCGGATCTCCAAAAAATGAAATCTGGTTCATCTTCTCCTCTTCAATATCTGTTGGAATAACCGTATATTTTGACCTCAACTGGGCATTTCTAAGCATCTCCACAGCCAATTGCTTTTCCTGCTTGCTAAGTTGAAAACCAACATAAGGTAAAGTGACCGGACGGTTACAAAATTCACTGTTTACAAAAACTTCGTAAGTTTCGCTTGAATCGCTTTCCTCGGCAATATGCAATTCATGAAACTTTCCATTGCGAGGAAGGGTAAACAGGAAGGACCCGTTTTTTTCAGAAGCTACCACGGAGAGAAAGAATGAATTTGAAAAGGAGGACAGATAGACTTTTTTGCCTGCAGCAGGTTCCCCGGTTCCCGCATTGACAATCTTTCCTGTTAGGGCCAGACCGCTAATCTCAGGAAGATGTTCAATATCAAAACCTATCCCATTTCCAGGGGAAGGATAAGTGGTGCTGTTCCCCGGCAAGGATTCCGGGTCCATTTTTGCCACACTGATACAATACTTTCCTGAAACATCTTTATCAAGGATGTCTATTCCAAGTTCAACTTTCTCCCTCTTCTTATATGTTTCTTTTATACCGGATATATCAATCCCATACCCGATACCGGTAGGAATTAATCCTGTTGCAAGTGCTTTTGTCTTTTCGGCAAGCTGTCCTTCATCAATCATCCTGGTAGATGGATTCATTATCTTAACAGGAATGTTGGCATAATCATATGGAGAAAAATTGCGCATCCATTTGGTATAGCCGCGGAGGTAATAGTTTCCTGAATAAATATTTGAAGGAATCTGGAACATACCCGAAGCAACGCCATTTTCAATGGGAACCAAAGCTTGTGCATGTTTTGTTCCATCCCACCCGATAAGTTCAACATACAAAACAGTGCTCCAGTCGGGTGATTTTGCATTACCAGGATTGTGACTTGTTGACTCGTCATCGTTCACCCGCACCTGCATTTTTACTATTTTATTGCCATCCCAAACCGTCTGCTCTTTGAAAGTGCCATTCATGTTTTCCAGGGCAGCAATTTGTTCCGGCTTGCTATAAAATGCAGTAAAATGAAGCTCTTCAGACACAATATACATAGACCTGTCGCTAAAGAGATTGATGGTCTCACCTGATTTCAGATGCTGAACCACCCGGCTCTCCTGCGCAGATACAGACAAACCCAGGGTAAAGATTAACACCAGGGCTACACAATTTGATATAGTCTTTATTCTATGCATTCAACACATTTTTAATCCCAATAACTTGGACGTTTAGTCGATCCGCCTCTTTTTGTACAATCAAAACAATAGGATGCTCCTGTATATCTCACTCCATCTATTTCCAAAATATATTGAGAGAAGGGTCCCTCTCCATGATCATCATAATTCCAGGGTTCAACAGCACAGAAATTTGGCTTAACATCAAGGCCGGGTACCTGTGGAACCATCATTCTCACGTACGACCTGGAAGACACCCAGAAGTATCCCAGTACACGCTCAGTGCTATCATTTACGTTCTGCATATTTGTCAATGGTTGTCTGGGCTGCCTGGTATATAAACCCCCACCCTCTTCGCTGGCAATCTTATTCAACTCAAAATATTTATATGCTTCTTCGTCTATTGCATACTGATTGATATAAAGACTGTATTTAATCCTTAAGCGTTCTGTTAGTGTTGAGACATAATTCAGTGGAATCATTTTTTTCTCATTATTTTCCAGGTTTATGGTACTGGACAAAAACTCACCCTGAATTTCTTCGGACTTCCAACACCGGAACACGCCCCACATATCATCTGGGTAAACTGGCACCTGACCCATCTCATAATAAAAGTATGAAATCGGTCCAACACTATTAAACTCATAGGTCTCATCGAGTTTCCACCTAAAATACTTCGAAGTACTGTCGGGTGCCTGGATATCAACATAGAATTGAATCCCGGAATATTCTTCCCCACTTATAGCATCCACCCGGTCTTCAATTATATAATAAACGGTGTCTATATCAACTCCGCCCACTAAACGCTCAAACCTTGATTCATACATATCACCGTCAGCAGTTGTAATCCTGAGTTTATATTTCCTGTCAACAACAAGGTCCTCATCAGCTATATCACATAAATAACTGCCATTCTCTATTTCGGTGTAATTGAACTGTTTATCAAATTCATCGATAACGCTAACGTCGCATCCACGAACCGGCAGATTATGGGGATTAGCAAGTGATGTCGATTTCGAAATAACAACAGTTTGCCGCAGGCTTCCTTTGATAATACTGCCCTCTATTGAGATAAGCACGGGCTCTTCATCAATCTCTGCTTCAAAAGGTCCGATACAGGCACCTGTAAGCACAAACAAAACAGCTAACACTAAATAACCACGCTTACTCTTATGGCTATACTTTTCTTTTATCTCTATATGTTTCACTAGCTTTCTAAGCATTTCATTTTACGCGGTTAATCGCTATTATAATTTCCAAATTTAAAGTTCCACGACAGGGTAACAATAGGCCTGGCGAATATAGATAATTGGTAACCCTTGATCTCATCACCCTCTACTTCATAAAATACCGAATAGGCATTTTCTCTTCCCAGGAGGTTATATACATTTAGCATCCAGTAACTGTGTGCGATTTTTTTAAATTTCAGATTACCTTCAAGATTCATGGATAAATCTACCCTGAAATAATCCGGTAATCGGTATGCATTCCTTGAAGAATACAATAAGAAGGGCTGATCTTCTGCATAATAAGCAGCCACTGGCAAGGTCACCGGTCGTCCTGTTGAGTATACCACATTGGAAGAGAAGCTCAATCGGCGACTGATCCTGTAATTGGATACGAAGTTCAGACTGTGTGGCCTGTCAAAATTTGAAGGGAAAGGAACCCCATTATTTACTTGCAGCTCAGGATGAAATCCATCGATAATCACGGTAGATTTCGAAAAGGTATATGAAAGCCACCCGGTTAACCTGTCTTCGGTTTTCTTCACCATGAACTCTATACCTTTTGAGTCCTGGAAACCCTGTAGTATCTGTGTTTCAAGTGGCTCTGATGAAATAAAATCAGCGCCGTCTTTGTACTCAACCACGTTATTCACCCACTTCTTATATATTTCCACAGAAAGATTCACCCCTGCGTCTTTAAAGTCATGATAGTAACCCAGCGACAGCTGATCTGATACAGGAGGCGCAATATGGTAATCTGTAAGTTTCCATTGATCGTTTGGAGCAATAGCAATGGTGTTGCTCAACAAGAAAATATACTGTTGGAGCCGGTTGTATGATGCTTTCACCGAGCTGTTGTTGGACAAGCGGAAGTTCAATGCGGCACGGGGTTCCAATCCTCCATAAGTCTTAACAGCTGCCCCGGCATCATAATGAACGGTCTCAGTATAAGTGTACTCGTTTTTAGCAAGACCATCCTCGTACATTCTTACATCGGTCGGCCCAAGCTGCTTGTAAAAACTATATCTCAAACCAACCAAAAGGTCCAGGCGTGGTACCAGGTTAAATTCATCAGAAAGATAGAGGGCGTTCTCAAGTCCTTGTTCTCTTCCCAGTCCTATAGGAATACGATTCGATTCATCTCCATAGGGAAGGATATCCCCCCTGTTCAGGTCATAAAGGATACTGTTCACACCATATTCGATCCTGTGCTTATCCCAGAGAAGGGAAAGAAAATCAGCCCGGGCTTCTGTATGGTTGATAAAGTAGTCATGCGTAAATGCTTCTGTAATGTTGTTTTTATCTACGGTAGAGAATTTATAGTTACTCCTGGCAAGAGAGAAATCGGCTGACAGCGCTTCCGTGAAATTGTGCTTCCAGCTCAGTGATCCACCAGTGTTGGAGTATTTATAGTTGTTTCTTACAGATAAAGAAAACTTATCGGAGCTTTGATAGAAGAAGGCCTTCACCTGGTTCTTAGGATTGATATCTGCATTAATACCGATAGTTCCGTCATAAAATGAGGCATCACTTTGCCTGAGATCATGATCGTTCATACGCTTAAGAATCCAATCGGAATAGGTACTTCTCCAGCTGGCAACAAAAGTAACTTTCTCCTTAACGATCGGGCCCTCAACGGCCACATGACCTGTAATCGGGCTTAAGCCACCCTGGATAAAAAAGTCATTTTTATTCCCCTGCCTGGTAGATATCTCAAAAATTGAAGCTATTCGACCACCATATTTTGAAGGTACATTATTTTTATAGAGGGAGAAATCACTGATAATATCAGGACTGAAGGCAGTGAAAAACCCAAAAAGATGGGAAGTATTATATACTGAAATTTTGTTGATATAGAACATGTTCTGATCTGCAGAACCACCCCTTACATTGAATCCTGAACTTCCTTCCCCTACATTTTGTACTCCGGGTAACATCTGTACAATCTTAAGCACATCCTTTTCCCCCAGCACAACGGGAACCTCTTTAATGGATTTTGTTGTCAGCCGGTCGAAGCCCATCAGCATCCCTTTGACATTACTATGTCGCTTGTCAGTTACTGTAATCTCTTCCAGGTTAATAAACTCATCTTCCATGGCAATGGCAAAAGATCCTTCCGACAATACCTCCAAGCCATATTGCCTTTCTTTCATGGCCATATGGTTTACAGAAATATGGTAGGTACCACGTTTTAACATCAGCTGACAATCGCCATATATATTTGTAATGAACCCTTCCTCTGTATCCTTCAGATATACCGTTGCTCCTATAAGTGGTTCGCCATTCCGAATGTTTGTTATATGTCCGTTAACAAGGTACTTGTGTCCGTTTAGCCCCTCCCTGTTATTACCAATAGTGATAAAATTACCTTCAGATACTCTTTTTATCTGCAGATATTTCTCGTCCTGTTCCTGCACATCTCCCTGATCAACAACAGGTTCTTTCACCGTTGATTTAAAGGAATTGAAAAGCGGTACTTCAGAGATTATGGGTTTTCCCTGGAAGATGTAGATTTGATTGTCCTCAAGGAAGTACGTAAGGTCTGTTTCTGCCAGGGCATCCTCAAGTGCAGCTTCGAGCGGCATGCCTTTTTGTATAGCATCGGTTCTTAAGGAATCAATCCATTCCGGTATATAATAAAAATGCAGTCCTTCATTCTCTTCCAATTCACTGATTAAATCAACCAGGGCTTGCTCCGGATAAGATCTGCCAACTACTTTCCCGTCCTGGCTAAAACTGGCCAGAGAGATATAACTAAGTAATATACAGATTAATAATCGTTTCATTCTTTCAGTGAATCTATCTATTTCTTTGCTTGACTAATTGTTAATTGACAAAAGCTAAACAGTTCTTCTAATGCATATTTATCTGCCTCATTAATGTCAATCTTATTCGTTTTCATATACGTTTTAACCTGGCTTTTCACTCCTTCAGGCAAGCATTTCACAAACGACCGGTTGTTTCTGTACCTGCTTGTAAGGTCTTCAATTTTGATATAGCTCTTTTGCTTCGGTTCACTGAAAACATAAATGAGGTATTCGCCTGCTTCATGAGATTCGCTCCGATTCTTATGCCAGTAATAATAGCAGGAAATCTCAGCTGACTCATACATAACCTGGTAATACCTCAATGCGTCATCTTCAAGTGCTATGCTCTTAAAATATGATCCATTCGTATGAAATTCCGAAACCAGGTTGCCAGGCAGTAAATTTACCTGCATGTGCATATCCGGATCCTGGTTAATGATTAGTTGTTGATTGAAGATATCGTATTTCAACCTTACTCCTTCGAATTGCTTCTCCCTGAAAACAATGGAACCTTCATGAAATTTTCCATCTCGAAAAAACTGGTGTCCCTGGGCATTGAAATAAGGATTCTCATAGTAAACACCGTTTTGAATCAGCGGATCTACCACGTACTTCTCCTTGGTCTCATTATATATGGAAATAAAGTCAATATCGGATGTCTCGGTAATCTCCTGACCGAAGCAAGCTGAGTAAGCTGCAAACAGCACAACAAAAGACACTAAGCTCTTTGAATAAAAATTCATAAAAACTTTAACTATTAATTATACAAAAACAGGTAAAAGTGGTATTCTGAAAAACAGATATCAAAATTAGTAAATATATTTAATTGGGAAGTACTTTTAACTTGTTAAAAAACATCGATTATAAGAACAGTAGGATCTGGAGGTGAACTGCAATTGATTTTTCGCAGTTTAATTCAATGAGAAAGAAACCAGCTCATATACTACGGAACCAATCTTCTCAAACAATCGCCTTTCATTAACAATATGCTTACCTGGAAGATCTGAAAAATATATCAACATATCCAGGAGCTTATTGCTCTTTCAGATAAGTCAAAATCTGCTGCGTAACCTTCATGGTCCACCCGTTATTACTCACTTCCCAGCTAAAATCTTCGACATTTACAGGCAAAGATTTAATGTTGCTCACTTGTGTGCCAGAAAGGTGTTGCTCAACAGAATTAGGTAATTTCGCTATCCCTTCCTTCCTTGCATGAATCAATAAGGTGAGTTCAAATTCTGTATCAAGACCATCCATACCATCTTCAAACAGTCGTGCCGGAGTACCCAGGTTCTGAATCAGGGTATAAAATCCAGTAGTAACATAATCATTCACCGAATCCTCCGATATATACGTATAATCATAAGTGCCCGGGTAGCTATTGTAGAAAGAATCGGCTTCTAACTCTGGTCCATCGGGAACATCCGGATTATTGTCCTCATAATCAATAACACCATAGCCGTCGTAATAATACTCCCAGTTTATTTTGATATAACAATGCCCTGGATCGCCATCCACACCACATGAATAAACAATCAACAACATTACTACAGCGATAATTAACGCACTAATCTTCTTCATTTATCAAATTTTGCATAGATACTCAACAAATTTGCATCAAAATCTGTGCCTTTTTTAAATTTCAGCATGCAAAAATAGTATCTATTTCTGGTTTTCACGACTTTAAGGCCTTTTTATGTAGCTTATCACGTGCATTTTCAATAAAAAACCTTGTTTTATAATCAGTCATTTTAAAAATGAATCATTTGGAATTAAGCTCTGCTTTTTCGTATCTTTCTGTTTCTTTTTTAAGAAATATCAATTCCATGAAGAAATTGTCCATCCTTACCTTACTTATAGGAATCTCATTTTTCATTCAAGCTCCCTTATTTGCACAACACAGTGATGAACATGAAGCTGAATCTTCCGAAGTTCACCAGGAAGCAGATCATGCTGATCAGGATACCATTGAGAAGTATCATCAGGATGAAGTAATTACAGGTGGTCATGAAGAGGATCATTCTGGTGGCCATGGGGCTGATATGTCTCCATTATTCTTCATCATCATTGCCCTACTTATGGGTGCAGCTGTGCGCCATTTATTGCGAAAAACTCCTCTACCATTTACAGTTTGGTTGCTAATCATAGGTTTAGCATTTGGAGTGATGTTAAGGTTGGGCTGGTTCAGCATCACGCATATTGGAAGTATAGCCGTTGACTTCGGTATATTCGATCGGGCCTTCTCCTGGGCGGGGAACATAGATCCACACATAATTATGTATGTATTTCTGCCAACACTGATTTTTGAGGCTGCCTTTGCAATGGATGTGCACACTTTTAAGAAAAGTGCTGTTAATGCTACTATATTGGCTATTCCTGGGATTATTATTGCCATGCTTTTAACAGCCGGAATTGTGATTGTTATCGAGCGCAGTGGTTACGGTCTTGAAGGTTGGGGATGGGCTTATGCGCTAATGTTCGGTGCTGTAGCAAGTGCCACAGACCCTGTTGCCGTAGTTGCCTTATTAAAGGAATTGGGAGCAAGCAAAAAACTGGGTACACTCATTGAAGGAGAATCCATGCTGAATGACGGAACTGCCATTGTGCTGTTTATGTTATTTTTTACCATGGTTTCCGGGGGAGATACCAGCGGATCAGCGATTGGAGAATTCTTTAAGGTAGCCATTGGTGGCATACTGGTTGGCGTCATTATTGGTACCATTTCTATCAGGTGGGTTAGGAAAGTATTTAATGACGCACTGGTAGAAATCAGTGTAATTGTTGCTGCAGCATATATCACTTTCTTCATTTGTGAGTATTTCCTGCATGTATCCGGAGTTCTTGGACTGGTTGCCCTGGGATTGGCCATGGCCAGTGTGGGTAAAACAAGAATTAGTCCTGAAGTGGAACACTTTCTGCACGAATTCTGGGAGCTATTCGCCTTTATAGCAAACACACTTATTTTCATTATTGTAGGTGTGGTCATTGCAGAACAAGCTTCTATTACCGGGGAAAATATTGTTATTCTGCTCATTCTTTATATTGGAGTTCATATTATCAGGGCACTGGTCATCCTGCTTTTCTACCCAATTATGAAACGAACTGGATATGGACTGCCAAAAAAAGACGCCATTATTGTATGGTTTGGAGCATTGAGAGGAGCTGTTGGATTAGCCCTGGCGCTAATGGTTGCCGGAGAGACCATGATACCGGAAGAAATACGTGGTCAATTCCTCTTTCTAACTGCTGGCCTCGTATTACTTACTCTTTTGGTAAACGCTACTACCATTGGTGCATTGGTAAATAAACTTGGGCTGACCAAGATTTCACCGGCGAAGAAGCTCATACAAATTAATGCTCAAAAGTATCTATATAACAGCTCTGTAAATGCACTTGAAAAAACGAAGACTGACCGCTACCTGAGTCGGGCAAATTGGCAAGCAGTGGAAGAATACCTGCCTGAAAAAGTTGAAGAGGGTATTGAGGCAGATGTTAAGATAGATACCATAGCTGAATACCGTCGCAGGGTGTTGCAAAAAGAAAAGAGCAGCTACTGGCACCAATTTAAAGATGGGCTACTGGCCCCATCTGCTGTTATGGGTTTATCCGACACCATTCAAAAGATTCTCGATGAAGGCGGGCTTATTCCCCTGTCGCAGAGAAAAGACCTGGAAGAATCATGGAAAACTGCCTGGTGGTTGGATATCATGCTAAAACTCCCCTTCCTGAGAGCTCTGTCAAGAAGATATTTCTTTGAACAGATTTCGGTAAGTTATGATAGTGCAAGGGCCTTCGTGCAGGCACAGGAAGATGCGCTGAAATTGATTGAAAGCATGCATCGCGGACTTAAGTCGGAGAGCGTAGGAAATCAGGAAGAGGATGCTAAAATTCTTAATATCCTTGAAGAGGAGATCACTGAAAATAGGATGCTCGGACAAACTTTCCTCAGAAACTTAAGGAAAAATTATCCTGAGATTTATACTGCAGTTGCTACTCGCCAGGCCATCAGGACCCTGTTGAATTATGAAAAACATACTGTGGAGAGAATGCAGAAAAACGGGCAACTGGAGAGTGGAGAGGCCCACAAGATTATTGATGAGATTGAAGAGCGGATGAAGCGACTGATGGATTCACCGCCAGTGATCAGTATGCCGGAAACAGAGCAACAATTGAGGGAGTCAGCTTTGTTTAAAGACCTGGAAGCTGATTGTCTTGAATATATTCTTCCTAAATTTCAAACACGGATGTATTCTGTGGGTGATCGTTTCATCAAAGAAAATGCGCCAAGTGACGGAATTTATTTCATAGCCAGGGGCAATGTCAGGATTACATATAGAGGTAAGGATATTGACATCCTGGGACGTGGAGATTTTACTGGTGAAATTGCCAGTCTTACCGGTAACAGAACTGCTGACGTGATTGCAGAATCACCAGTAACAGTATTCTGGACATCTGCCAAAGAAATCCATAAAGCAGTAGAAAAGTTTCCATCACTTCATGATCGGATCTGGCAAGTCGGAGGAGAACGGATTGCAGAAAATGTGCTCAGTTCGATTCCTCCATATAAGCAATGGAAAGATAACCAGCTGAAAAACCTCGTCAAAAAAGGTGAAATTCTATCAAATGAAGAATATGATCCGGAACTGTTGAAGGAAAAAGTTGTCATCTTACTGTATGGAATCGCCACTGCAGACAGCAAGAAAATATCAGGACCGGCACTTTTAGAAGCCGGTTCTTATAAGTTCAATAAGGATGTTTCCCTGTTTGTGTGTTGATAGTTAAGACACAATGTTGTTGATGGAGACGCGATAAATCGCGTCTCTACAAGACTTTGCTTTCAATTAGCTCAATTAGAATATGTATAATTTTAATATGCATTTCCTGCACACGGTCACTGTATTTGCCACCTTCAACACGAATTTCAACATCAGCCAGCTTTGCCAATAAGCCACCTGTCTTCCCTGTCAGGGCAACAACTTTCATTCCTTTCTCAAAAGCGGCTTCAGCGGCTTTGATTACATTAGATGAATTTCCACTTGTACTTATTGCTAACAAGACATCTCCTTCATTCCCCATGCTCTCAACGTACTTTGAAAAAATATGATCATATCCAAAATCATTCCCAACACAGGTAATATGCGAGGGATCAGATATGCTTAAAGCTGGCAGTGAAGGTCTATCGTTTCTGAATAGACCTGTAAGCTCTTGTGCAAAATGCATGGCATCACACATTGAGCCACCGTTTCCACATGAAATAACTTTTTTACCTCCAGAAATAGCCGCTGAAAGCAAATCTCCTGCCTCTTCAATACTCGTAATTTTTGAAGGATCACTAAGAAATCCCTCTAAAACAGCAGCAGCTTCATTCAAGCTATGTATCACAATTTGCTTCATTATCCAATATTACTCTTGAATCAAAAGTATTAAAAATATTCAAATGTATCATTGAATCCTTTGCTGAGTGTCCGCTGGTTTTTAACTCAGCAAAATATTAGATACCTTTGCAGGGTAAATAAACTATGATGGGAATACCTAGGTTTTTTAAAACACCAACGTCAAGAAAATTCAATTATTCGCCCTTGTATTGGGATCCGGATAGAGAAGAAAGAGAAGCACGTGTCAATGCCATTAAACAGGAGATGGGTATTGAGGTTGAATTAGGTAAAAAATCATCCACCATAAAAAGGGGATCATTCAGACATAATTCCTCCAAAACAAAGGCCAGAGAAAACAAAGATTCTAACAGACGCCTAATCCTTATTGTAATCGTATTGCTACTCATTGCCTATATTATCTTTTACAGATAGATGTCGGATATTATTCAATTATTACCGGATGCAGTAGCTAATCAAATCGCTGCTGGTGAAGTCATTCAACGTCCGGCCAGTGTGGTGAAGGAGCTTATGGAGAATGCTATCGATGCCGGGGCAACTTCTATAACTGTAAGATTAAAAGATGCAGGGAAAACCCTTGTGCAGGTTATCGACAATGGTCACGGGATGACTGATAATGATGCAAGGTTATGTTTCGAAAGACATGCTACTTCCAAAATCTCAAATGCCAATGATCTGTTTGCCATCCGTACCATGGGATTTCGCGGGGAAGCACTCGCCTCCATTGCTGCTATTGCTGAGGTTTCTTTAAAAACCCGTGTGGATTCAAATGAACTTGGAACACATATCCGAATCAGCGGTTCCAGGGTAGAATCACAGGAGCCGGAAAGCTGTCCCGTAGGTTCAAATATTCTTATCCGAAACCTGTTCTATAATGTTCCTGCCAGGCGAAAGTTTCTGAAAACTGACCAGACAGAGCTGCGCCACATCATCAATGAATTTAACCACGTTGCACTCGCATACCCTGATATAGAATTTCAGCTTATCCATAACAACACCCAGGTTTTCCAGCTCTCTTCAACGAATTTGAGAAAAAGGATCAGTGGAATTTTTGGAAAACAAATATTTCAGAACCTGATCGCAGTTCAAACCGATACCAGTATTGTTAAAATAACAGGATATACGGGGAAACCGGAGCATGCAAAGAAAACGTACGGAGAACAGTTTCTTTTTGTAAATAACAGGTTTATGAAGCATCATTACTTCAATAAAGCAGTAATGAAGGCCTATGAACAGATTCTTCCACCGGATCACTTCCCCTCCTACTTCCTGTTCTTTGAGACTGCCCCCTCTACAATAGATATCAATATTCACCCTACCAAGACAGAGATAAAATTTGAAAATGAACGTTCGGTGTGGCACATACTCTCTGCAGCTGTTAAAGAAGCAATTGGAAAAAACAATCTTGCCCCAACACTGGACTTTGAAACAGAGGGAGTTATCGATATACCGGTTCTTTCCAGGGACCAGGAAATTTATATTCCACAGGAGAATATCAACAGGGAGTTCAATCCCTTTGATACGGATGAAGAAAAAGCATACAACTATACACGTCAGAATATTGATCCCAACTGGCAACAAATGTATCAATCTAAAGGAAATGACGACCTCTCTCCCGGACTCGGCTTCAATGATAAAACAGAACATCAGGACGAGCAGGTGGCTAAGTACTTACAGCTTAAAAACAGGTATATTCTGTCACCCGTAAAATCGGGTCTTATGCTAATTGACCAGCGCCGTGCACATGAAAGGATCCTCTATGAACAATACCTCGGCACTCTTCAAAAGAATGCAGTTATTGCGCAGAACTCTCTCTTCCCGGAAAATATTGACCTCGGACCAGCCGATTACCGCTTGTGCCTTGAATTATCTGAAGAGATCGGAAATCTCGGATTTGACATCAAAGATTTCGGAAAAAACAGTGTTATAGTCCATAGTGTTCCTGCCAATGTAAAAATTCATGACATCAAGTCAGTCCTTGAAACTATCCTTGAACAATATAAAAATCTGAACGATGAACTGAAGCTGGATCAGCATGAAAAACTGGCCAGATCAACCGCAATCGCTGCAGCCATCCCATATGGAAAACAACTTGATATCAGGGAAATGCAAGAATTAGTTGACCAGCTCTTTGCATGCAACAATCCAAACAGTACTCCATCAGGTAAACGTATCTTAAATATTGTTAAACTTGAGGACCTCGAGAAACATCTTGCATGATTTTTGTTTATATAGTATCAACCTTTAGAAATAAATATGAGCAGATTCAATTTTGGCAGAGCAAGCAATACCCCTCCGGTTGTTAAAAACCTGATTATCATCAATGTAGTGGTCTTTGTCGCTATTTATATATTTCAAAACTTATTTGGAACATCCTTAAACAGAATCCTGGGACTCTTTTATTTTCAGTCACCGCTTTTCCAACCATGGCAAATTGTCACACATATGTTTATGCATGGTGGTTTTTTCCACTTACTTTTTAATATGTGGGCCCTGTGGATTTTTGGAAAAACACTTGAGAGCGTCTGGGGAGGGAAAAGATTTTTAATTTATTACCTGGCAACGGGACTTGGCGCTGCATTTTTTCATGAGTTGGTCCTGTTTATTGAATTGGGAGGACAGGTAGAAGCCATAAAAGCATTTTATCATGTCGATAAAATCTCTATTGCAGTTCTGCAGGAAGTCCTGTCACCGGGCAACCAGTTTTATAAATCTGCAATAAGCATGGTGACTCCAACCGTTGGAGCATCAGGAGCCGTATTTGGAATTTTACTTGCATTTGGTATGTTATTCCCGAACACTCCATTAATGATTATCCCCTTCCCTGTGCCTATCAAGGCAAAATGGTTGGTTATAGGATATGGTATATTAGAGTTGTATCTCGGATTAACCGGTGCCGCCAGCAATGTAGCTCATTTCGCACACCTTGGAGGAATGATATTTGGATTTATCCTGATCAAGTATTGGAGTAAGAGCACCAGAAGTTTTTATTAAAAGAAAAATAAATGTCAATTTTCGACGAACTAAAAAGTTCCTATAAAAAGGGATCTACCTTAAATAAGTTGATCTACATCAATGTAGGAGTGTTCCTTCTGCTGCACCTGGCAGTGATATTCCTTGTACTTATTAACAAGATTGCACGGGATGAAAGTATAAATACAGTTCTGTATTACCTGGCCGTGCCGGCAGACCTTGGTGAGCTGGCTCGACGTCCATGGACACTTATAACATATATGTTTACTCACGGATATTTATATCATATCCTGTTCAATGTCCTGGTGTTGTTCTGGTTTGGCCAGTTATTTATCCAGGAATTTGGAAAGAAGAAGATTGTAGGTATTTATCTTATAGGTGGTTTCGCCGGTGCTGCTCTCTACATCCTTTTTTATAATATTTTCCCGTTTTTCGATGAGGTCAGGGCAGATTCCATTGCTACAGGAGCATCAGCTTCAGTAATGGCCATTGTAATTGCAGTGGCAACCATTGCCCCTCAAAGGAAAATGAACCTTATTTTGATTGGGCCTGTTAAGATCTTATATATTGCTCTCATTCTATTTGTTACTTCAACCATTTTAGATTTTACAGATAACACCGGGGGGAAAATTGCCCACATGGGAGGTGCCCTGGCCGGATTCCTGTTTGCCAGATATTACGCCAGGGGAAAAGATATTACAGGTGGATTTGACCGGTTCATGGACCGTATGGCGACCTTGTTTAAACCGAGAAGAAAGAATATGAAAGTCACCCACAAGAGACCTGCTGATGATTACGAATACAACAAAACAAAAGTGGTTGAGCAAAAGGAGATTGACGCCATTCTTGACAAAATTTCTAAAGCAGGATATGATTCGCTTACCAGCCCGGAAAAAGAAAAACTCTTTAACATGAAAGGCCGTAAATAATTATTGGTTCATACTTTCATCATTAATAACTTTTTATAAGGTCTTCAAAATTTATTTCTCAATTTCCAAGAGTAATATTATATTTGAAAATAGAGAATACCCAAAGATCCTATTCGGATAAAAGAAGTTGAATCGTGAGAAAACTGGCAGGAAAAATACTATTGTATTCAAATATAATACTGGCTTTATGCTTGTTGCTGTCTTATGCAGCTCCCCTGATAAATCCTGCCCGGCTGTTTCTTCCTGCATTCTTCGGTTTAGCTTATCCCTACTTGCTTATCGTTAACCTTATTTTTCTTTTTTACTGGATCATACGAATGCGCAAGGCACTGCTCATTTCGCTTGTGGTGATTCTTTTGGGATGGAATCATTTTACTAATTTTGTTCCCATCCGCTTTCAAAAGGCGTCGGCAGCCAACGCAACAAGTTCGTCTATACCGCTAAAAGTACTATCATACAACGTAAGAACTTTTGATAAGTATAATTGGACAAAAAACAGTCAATCTAAGGAAGGGATTTTTGAAACCATAAAAGAAGCTGATCCTTCTGTCGTTTGTATCCAGGAATTCTATACTACAGATAAACCTGGAAAAAGAGAAAGAGATATCCGAAATCAATTAAAAGATTATCCTTACTATTCCATCTATTACAGTTTAAAGAGTGGTGCTACGACAGGATTTGGGATTGCCACTTTCAGCAAATTTCCCATAATTAAAACCAGTCGAATTCCATTTGACAATACTATTAACCAGGCGGTGTATACAGATATCAAGCTTAATTCTGATACTATACGGATGTTTAATATTCATCTGCAATCAATCAGGTTCGGACAAAGAAATTATGCCTTCCTGGACAGTCTGTCGCTAAAATACACCAATAAACAGCTGGCAGAAGTGAAAGACATTAGCAGCAGATTAAAAGAAGCATTTGTTATGCGCGCTGAACAATCTAAAATCATACATCACTATATAGAAGAGTCTGAGTACCCGGTAATTGTTGCAGGTGATTTTAACGACACTCCCGTTTCCTATGCATATAAAAAGATCAAAATAGGCCTCACAGATGCATTTCGGTCATCGGGTAAGGGATTCGGGAATACCTATGCCGGAGAACTTCCGTCATTCAGAATCGACTATATTTTTTATAGCGATGAACTTGAGTCCATAGAATTCGAACGTATCAAGTCTAAATTCTCCGACCACTTTCCCATCACTTCAACATTACAATACCCAGAAGAACCTCTTAGCGAATAACGAGTTTTCCTGATTCAACTTTGTTTTCCAATTGCTATGCTGACAAAAAAATCCTGTGTTTCATTTTCTTCTATATTACTGTATCTATGTTTTTTGTCGAAAAAAATATGATTCCTTACAAATCGTTTTTCTTTTGTTAAGTATCAATATCATAAACTGTTGATAACAGATTTAGTATTCACGGATTTATATCTTATTTTTGAATAAGAAATTAAAACTTAAACAACAGCATATGAAAAAAGTTACATTATTATTAATAGTTGCCCTGGTTGCCGGATCATGTACATTATTTGAAAACCCATCCATGACCCAGGAGGAGATCGATACAATGGTTGCACAAAACGTAGATTTGCAGGAGCAATTGGTTCAGGCCCAACATGAGGCAGGTGTTCAGAAACTACAAGCTCAAGAGTGTGCTAATGTCCTTGCTGAGCTTCAAGGAGCAGAGGCAGAAGTTGCCGCTGGTAAATATATTGTTGTAGTTGGTAGTTTTAAAAACCAGGCATTTGCAGATGAATATGCTGTGAAAACGAAGGCATTGGGTGGACAAGGAAATATTATACCAGGCCCATCAGACTTTAAGTTGGTATCCCTTAGTTCCCACGCAAAACTTGGAGAAGCAGTCAATGCAATGGAAGATGCAAGGAACAACGCCAACCCGGAGGCCTGGGTTTATATGAAGAAATAAGCCATTTACTATTACCTGTCTTTTCAACTGCTGCCAGTCATTATAAATAGTGGCTGAAGCTCGAAGCTTTTAAAATGCGGTCTGAGACGATCTGTATTGTAGTACTTTTTCACATCCACATATTTGCCTGAATTGGTGACAACATCCACCGGTGCATTGTCGTATCGTCCATTTCGAAGCACCACCAGTCTGCCGTGTATGCCATTCAGAATTAAATCCAATGCCAGGTTTCCATAGGCCATTGGCACAATAGAATCTATGGCGTCCGGGTCGCCGCCCCTTACCAGGTAACCCAATTGCTGGTTAATGACATTTACAATCTTGCCATTATTAAACTTTGGTGACAGCTCCTTAATTTTATTGGATACCGCATCACCTATGCCTCCAAGTTTCATATGCCCGAAAGCATCCTTCTCCTTACTCTGCATCAGCATATTATCCATGCCTTTAAAGGTGGCTCCTTCAGATACCAATACAACTGAATAATTGCTCGGATTATGGTGCCTGTCTTCAACAAGAAGTTCTGTAAGTTTCTCGATATTAAATTGATGCTCGGGTATGACACACCTGTTGGCAGCACCGGCCATGGTCGGCAGCATCGCAGTAAAGCCAGAATACCGGCCAAATACTTCCAGCACTAAAATTCTCTCATGAGAGCCAGCGGAAGTACGTAAGGTGTTTGTCATATTTATGGTACGCGTGACACAGGTACTGAATCCAATGCAATAGTCTGTGCCCGCAACATCATTATCCATTGTCTTGGGAATAGCAATCACTTTAAATCCCTCTTTGTATAGCCGAACAGCATAACTTAAGGTATCGTCACCTCCAATTGGAATGAGGTAATCAATCCCCAAAAACTCGAGGTTTTTCATCACCTCCGGGGTGATGTCATTGATTTCATCCTTGAACTTATCAGCAAGGTGAACCGGAACATCTTCTTTTCTTACTTTACTCGGATTTGTTCTTGAAGTATGAAGAAAGGTCCCTCCTGAACGACCGGCCTTATTTACAATCTGCTCTGTAAGCACAGTGAAACAGTTACTATTGTCAGCATCTTTCTCCCTTATGACTTCCATCACTCCTGCCCACCCACGTCTCAGTCCAATAACCTGGTAGCCCTCTCTTAAAGCCCTGATGGTTATTGCGCGAATCGCCGGATTCAATCCAGGAACATCACCTCCACCGGTAAGAATTCCAATGGCTCCCTTTCTCTTAATATTTGCCATAATGTTAATTTTTCTTTTAAATATAAAGGATTCAAATGGCATTGTCAAACATAATCTTAGGCCACTTTCTGCCAAGTGCTGACTAACAAAAAGATACAACAAAAAAAGGTGCTTCACTAAGAAGCACCTTTTAAAAAAAAATTAAAATCTTTCCTATCGTTCCCAGTTCAGGATATTAAAGAAATCATATGATTCGGGATCTTTGACATATTTCCTTGCTGCTCTGTAATCTTCTTTCGTGATATAATGAAGATTATTTCTAAAAATCAATTGAACACGTTCAGAATTAACATCTACTAAACGAGGTTTCACTTTACCATTCTCATCTTCAACATCTTTCAGGTATAGAGGGCTTACCTTTTCACGATCGATCATAATTACACAACCTGTTTCTCCTCTTTCAAAAAGTTTATAAACACCCAATCCCAATCTTGTCGCATATGCCAGGTCATAGGCAACAGGACGACAACAGCGGAGTTCATAACCTATTTCATTCGGACGACTCTTCACTTTAATTCTTAGGGTCTTCAATTCCTGCTGTGTAAGCATATTGAAGATGTGTGATTTACTCACGTTACCCAATTCAGGATGGCCGTGATCGTCGTAAGTAAAATTAATACCTGTATCAATAATCTCTTTATCGCTCATAAAGTGAAACACTCCCTCACTGATAATAGCAACACCATAATCAATTCCCAGGATTCGTCTTTTTACCATGGAAGAGATTACCAATTTGGTAATCTTGTCAAAAGTAATCTTGGTTTTGTCGAACATCTCGGGAATAATGATCATCGGATAGTGAGTAGCAGTTCCAATACCCAATGCCAGGTGACCGGCTTCACGGCCCATTGCTGAAACTACAAACCAGTTTCCACTGGTTCGGGCATCCTCATAAATGGTAGTAGCTAAACGAACGCCCTCTTCTTTTGCAGAGTGGTAACCAAATGTTGGTGCTCCTGCAGGGAGTGGAAGGTCATTATCAATAGTTTTAGGAACATGAATGTTTTTTACATCCAGCTTTTCTTTTACCAGGTATTTTGCTAAACGGTTTGCTGTAGATGCAGTATCATCGCCACCAATTGTTACCAGCAGTTTTACATTATTCTTTTTAAAGAAATCATCATTAAACTCATCATCTTTTGGCTTATATCTGCTCATTTTTAATGCAGATCCACCACGACTGTAAATCTGATCTGCATAGTCGAAATCAAGATATTCAAAAGACGGTTCTTCAGCCAGTAAGCTTTTAAAACCTCCATTGATACCTAAAACGTTATATCCGTTATTAATAAAAATTTTTGTGACGGAACTTATAACAGTATTTATTCCAGGTGCTGGTCCACCCGCACAGAGTATTGCAACTGCTTCTTTCATATTACCCATTTTAAAATATTTGCGATAAATAATTTGCGATTCTCAATTTAAGTTGGCGAAAATACATAAAATTGAAATATAATCATGCTTGAAGAGTTCTAAATAACACCTCACAATTTGATGATTATTTTAATCCCATATTTTTTACAATCATAAGGTCTTCGCCAACAGGGAAAAGGAATACGCTCAAAATATATTAATTGATTCGTTTCGATCCCGGAGAGAGCAGGGATTCTAACTTTATTAACTAAAGTCACTCTATTAACTGTAGTCACTTCAAAAAAAAATCGTATTTTTGCAACTCATTCGCAAATATTATGACTCCGGAGAAGCTACTTTTAAGTCAGAAACTCAGTAAGACCAAGACCAGGGTGAATATCCTGAATCTGCTAATGTTTAGTGATACGCCACTTTCCGGGAAAGATATCTGCAAAGGTTTGACCTCAAAATGTGATAAATCCACAGTTTACAGAACGCTAAACTCACTTTTTGAGAAAAATTTATTGCAGCGTATCATCATCGATCACGAGGTGAAATATGCTTTACGTGACAAGCACCACGCTGCTGCCGAACCGCAACCAGATCATGTACATTTTAAATGCATAAAATGTGAAAAAGTGATTTGTATGACTGATCTTTTAGTGAAAGATTATGTCTTACCAAAAGGATTTGAAAAAAAAGAAAACCAATTTTTAATCATAGGAATCTGTAAGGAATGTCAATAAGAGAAAAGATATATAATTTCTTTCTTATCAGATGGCTCAGGAGCGGTTTTGTGCTGCTGCTTATCATTCCTGTTAAAATCTATCAATGGACTATATCACCAATGCTGCCCGCAACATGCAGATATAATCCTACTTGCTCAAGCTATGCCATAGAGGCCCTTCGTGTTCATGGTCCCATAAAAGGATTAATCATGGGAACAAGAAGGATTCTTAGTTGTAATCCCTGGGGCGGACACGGTCACGATCCTGTTCCTCCGAAGGGTACTCCATTATTCAGTTTTAAAAAATACAAAACAAAATGATAAAAAAATTATTCACGCTGCTCCTTGCAATATTGTTGGTTTCATGTGGAACCACTGAAAAAAGTGATAATACAGCAGCAACTATAAGCGTAAGCATTCTCCCACAAAAATACTTTGTTGAGCAGATTGCAGGGGATTTGTTCAATATCAATGTCATGATTCCTCCCGGAGCAAGTCCGGCCACATATGAGCCAACTCCTCTGCAATTAACTTCTCTTGCCACAACAGACATCTATCTAAAGATAGGGTATACTGCCTTTGAAGTATCCTGGATGAATAAAATAATTTCTGTAAATGAAACCATGAAAGTCATTGATCTGTCGGAAGGTGTTGACCTGATTATGGAGAAAACCCATCAACATGGCGATCACCAGCATGGTAGTGTTGACCCTCATATATGGCTATCACCAAAAAACGCCAGAATAATCTCCAAAAATATTTATACAGCACTGTCTGAAGCTTACCCCGAATATGAATCTATATTTATTGCAAATTTCAAAAACTTTTGTTCGAAGTTAGATTCTTTGGACACCTATATTACTGGCTCCCTTGGTAATCTTGAACAAGTAACTTTTTTCACCTACCATCCTGCCCTATCATATTTTTCAAGAGATTATGGCTTGCATCAACATCCAATGGAGCTTGAGGGAAAAACTCCCACGGCCACACATATGAAAGAATTAGTGGATATTGGTAAATCAGAAGAAGTAAAAATTATCTTTTTGCAAATGCAATTCGATCAGCATAATGCTGAAGTGTTAGCCAAAGAAATTGGAGCGGAGATAATACAAATTAATCCACTTGATCCGGAATGGGATAAACAGATGGTTTATATTACTGAAAAATTAAAGTCAACTATCTAATGAATCAACTACTTGTTACACTAAAAAATGTTGACGCCGGATACGCCGGAATGGGAGTCCTGAAGGATATCTCCTTAAACATCTATGCTAAAGACTTTATTGGCATTATCGGGCCAAACGGAGGAGGAAAAACAACACTCCTGAGAATTATCCTGGAATTGATCAAACCAAGCAGTGGTATTATTGAAAGATATATTGAAAAAGATGATATTGGTTTTCTGCCGCAGGTAAGTCAGTTTGATGATAAATTTCCAATCACGGTATCAGATGTGGTCCTATCCGGAATGACAAGCGGTCTCAAGCTGAAAAAAAGAAAAACAGCACTCACTCAACAAAAGGTTGAAGAAACGCTGGATTCAATTGGTATCACTGGTTTGAAAAATCGCCCAATCGGCGAACTTTCAGGAGGAGAATTACAACGTACTATGCTTGCCAGAGCCATCATTTCCTCTCCAAAAATCCTGGTGCTGGATGAACCCAACACCTACGTTGACAATAAATTTGAGCAGGAACTGTACAGAATACTTAAAAAGCTGAATGAGACCATGGCAATACTCCTGGTAACACATGATGTGGGCACAATCTCACCTTATATCAAGACCATCGCCTGCGTAAATGGCTCATTGTACTATCATACATCAAATGAAATAAGCTCTGACCAGCTGAAAGTATATAATTGTCCAATAGAAATGGTAACACACGGAACGGTGCCTCACAGGGTGATTCAGGAACATAATGATAATTAACATGGAACTTCTTCGTCTACTTGAATATGATTTTTTCAGAAACGCATTTTTCGCTGCATTTTTAATGTCTGTATCATGCGGAATAATCGGCACATATATTGTTGCCCGAAGAATGGTTTTTATTAGCGGGGGGATTACCCACGCTTCATTCGGGGGAATCGGAATCAGTTACTTTTTTGGTTGGCCACCCATGGCCGGAGCTGCAGTTTTTGCACTTATTGCTGCTATAACCACTGAGAATCTCACCAGGAAAAAAATTATTCGAAACGACTCTCTGATTGCAGTAATGTGGTCGCTCGGAATGGCTATTGGGATCATATTTATCTATCTCACACCGGGATATGCCCCCAATCTAATGAGCTTCTTGTTTGGAAGTATCATTACCGTTACAAATACAGACCTTGTTTTAATGCTTTCACTCACTATTGTTGTTTCACTTTTTTTCATCCTTTTCTACAGAATAATCCTGTTTGTATCCTTCGATGAGCAATTTGCAAGAACACGTGGAATACCCGTAATGCTGGTCAACTATTTATTGATAATTTTAGTAGCTCTTACTATTGTTCTAAGCATTCGTGTTGCCGGTATAATACTGGTTCTTAGTTTATTAACCATACCTCAGAACACTGCGAATTTATTTACCAGTAATTTTGGCCGTATCCTGGTATGGTCAGTTATCCTTGGCTTTATTGGAGCATTTATCGGACTGCTGACATCATTTTATTTGAATATACCTTCAGGCGCTACAATAGTATTCAGTCTTGTTACAATTTACATCCTGGGACGCGTAGTAAAGCTAATTACTGGGCGCAGGAGAATCCTTAGTAAATAATTTTCACTAATTTCAACACTGTAAAAAAATGAATCATTCATGGTAGATAAGAAAATTATAGAGGAAGCGTGGGAGAAACGGGAACTACTGAAAGATAAAAATGTGCAGCAAGCTATCAATGAAGTAGTTGAACAGCTAGACAGTGGTGTTCTCAGGGTAGCTGAGCAAATTGGAGAGAACTGGAAAGTGAACGACTGGGTGAAGAAAGCAGTGATTATGTATTTCCCCATCAGGCAAATGGAAACAATTGAGGTCCCTCCTTTCGAATTTCATGATAAGATTCCTCTGAAAAAAGGATATAAAGAAAAAGGAATCCGCGTTGTTCCCCATGCTGTTGCACGTTATGGTGCCTATATAGCCAGCGGAGTAATTATGATGCCATCTTATGTAAATATCGGGGCCTACGTAGATTCCGGGACTATGGTCGATACCTGGGCCACTGTGGGATCATGTGCCCAGGTTGGAAAAAATGTTCATCTCAGTGGTGGTGTGGGTATTGGTGGAGTACTGGAACCGGTGCAGGCGGCGCCGGTAATTATTGAAGATAATTGCTTCATTGGATCCAGAAGTATTGTTGTTGAAGGAGTTAAGGTAGAACATGAAGCAGTGCTGGGAGCCAATGTAGTTATAACAAAATCAACCAGGATTATTGATGTGTCAGGAGAAACCCCCATCGAACACAGGGGTGTGGTACCTGCCAGGTCTGTTGTAATTCCGGGTTCATATACAAAATCATTTCCTGCAGGAGATTACCAGGTGGCTTGTGCCCTTATCGTAGGGAAAAGGAAAGCATCCACCGATCTCAAAACATCACTGAATGATGCACTGAGGGAATATAATGTTGCCTTTTAATGAGGATAGCTTTTGATGCAAAACGGGCATTTAATAATACCAGTGGTCTGGGTAACTACAGTCGCTATACTATTTCCTCGTTTTGTAAATCATATCCCGAGCACAACTGCAAGCTTTATACCCCTTCGATTAACAATAAAATAGACTATCAATCTCCCGAAAACGCAGACATCGAACTTCCGGGTGGTTTTTTCTCAAGACAATTTAAAAGTTACTGGAGAAGTGTGAGTCTTAAAACCCGGCTGAAGAAAGACAATATCGATCTTTATCATGGTTTGTCAAATGAATTACCTCTTGGTATAGCACAATCTGGAATAAAAAGTGTGGTAACAGTTCATGACCTGATTTTCATGCGTCTTCCTGAAATGTATAAATCTTTTGATCGAAAAGTATATCTCAAAAAGACTAGAAATGCCCTCATTGAAGCCGATCAGATAATCGCCATTAGTCAACAGACCAAAGATGACATGGTTGAATTGCTCGGTGCAGATAACAAGAAAATCAATATTATTTTCCAGGATTGTCATCCATGGTTCTACGATGCCTTTGATGAGCATAGATTATCGCAGGTAAAAGAAAAATACCAACTACCCGGTCAGTACCTTTTGTATGTTGGGACCATTGAAAAAAGGAAAAATCTGTTAAAAATAATCCAGGCACTCCATAAGGGCAAAATTGACATTCCACTGGTTGCTGTTGGGAGAAAAACAGACTACATGAATGATATCAATCAATATATTCAGGCAAATAATATTGAAAATATTAAGTTCATTCACTACATTCCCAATCATGACCTGCCGGCAGTTTACCAGATGGCACATGCTTTCATTTATCCTTCTGCTTATGAAGGATTTGGCATTCCCGTTCTTGAAGCCCTGAATTCCAGGTTACCAGTTGTTACCTCACGTGGCGGATGCCTTGAAGAAACAGCCGGTCCGGGTGGATTGCTTGTAGATCCGGAAGATACAGAAGAAATGATCGCATCCATAAAAAAGGTAATTGAAGATTACGATCTGCGCTTAAGATTGACCATTGAGGGACAAAAACATGCTTTGCGATTCAGACCTGAGCATACAATCCCACAGCTCTTTGAGGTTTATAATAAATGTTTACAATGAAACAGGATATTGAACAAGCCATAAAGGTACTCAACAATGGAGGAACAATTCTCTATCCAAGCGATACAATCTGGGGAATTGGTTGTCTTGCTACTGATCCAATTGCTGTCCAAAAAGTTTATGACATCAAAAAGAGAAGCGACACAAAAAGCATGCTTATTCTCCTGGATAATGCCAACAGCTTGCCTTCATATATAGATGAAGTTCCGGAAATTGCCTGGGATTTAGTTGATGCAGCAGACAACGCACTTACGATCATTTATCCTAATGGGAAGAACCTGGCGAAAAACCTGTTACCGGAAGATAAATCCATTGGCATCAGGATTCCCGATGATGATTTTTGCAGACAACTTATTCAAAAATTGCGAAGACCTATTGTTTCAACTTCAGCCAACCTGAGCGGACAAACATCTCCTTCTTTTTACGATGAAATTGACCAGGAAATCATTAATTCTGTTGATTATGTAGTCAAGTGGAGGCAGGATGATCATACCCCCGCTGCTGCCTCATCCATCATAAAACTGGGGCTTGGAGGCGAAATCTCAATCATTCGCAAATAAAACAGGCTGCCGGTCTGACCAACAGCCTGTAAGGAGTGCTCAAACTCCTGCCCTTGTGGGCTCCTGATATCTTATCGCTATAAACTTAACTTCTACTCCAAAGACGATCAAGAAAGAGGAATGTTACAGGGTGGAATGAGTCAATGAGTCAATGAGTTAATGAGTCAATGAGTTAATGAGTCAATAGATCGTTTGTTATAAATCAAGCAAGCCATCTGGCATGCTCGCCGTGATTAACTTCTTTGAATGATCGACAGATTCGATAAAATCAGCATTTAGAGGGAGCATGATCTCCTGCTTGTCAATTTGTAAAATGAGAATTGGATTTTCCGGGCTTTTTACAAAGTCTTTTACTACAAACTCTTGCCCTGTTATTTGATCATGTACGCGGTAATCTATCATGGTGGAGATATCTTCATCTGCGGGACTGGAAGAGGTGATTTTTGAGGCGCTATAAACCTTGCAGTTTACAAGCTTTCTTGCTTCTTCAATACCATCGATAAATTCAAATTTGATAATTACCCTATCCAACTGACCGGATTCAAAAAGGTCTTCTACAAAAAAAGGAATCCGCTGTCCATCTATTAAGATGAACAGCGGATTGTCTATTTGAATATTATCCAGAAGATTGGGCTTGCCCTTCATCTGTAATTCGCCCTTATAACCGTGAGGTTTAATCAGGGTACCAATATGGCTCCCTTGTTCGGACATAAATTGCTCTTATTTTTTGTCTTCTTTCTTTACTTCTTCAGCAGGAGCTTCAACTTTAGCTTCAGGAGCTTTCGCTTCTTCTTTTACTTCTTCAGCAGGAGCTTCAACTTTAGCTTCAGGAGCTTTCGCTTCCTCTTTTGCTTCTTCAGCAGGAACTTCAACTTTAGCTTCAGGAGCTTTCGCTTCCTCTTTTGCTTCTTCAGCAGGAACTTCAACTTTAGCTTCAGGAGCTTTCGCTTCCTCTTTTGCTTCTTCAGCAGGAGCTTCAACTTTAGCTTCAGGAGCTTTCGCTTCCTCTTTTGCTTCTTCAGCAGGAGCTTCAACTTTAGCTTCAGGAGCTTTC
>CAZIFQ010000039.1:0-27884 GCA_964538375.1 uncultured Bacteroidaceae bacterium
GATACATTTGATTCAAACAACGGCACCAAAAAATAGTTTTTCGAGGTGCCCTTAAGTTGTTGTTTGATAAATACTCAAATGTTCTTAAAATTATTGCGACAGGTAGCAGTGCATTTTATATTGATGCCAAATTTAAAGATTCCCTGGCTGGCAGGAAAAAGCTATTTGAACTTTATCCCCTGGATTTTGAAGAATATCTACTATTCAGAAGTAAATCAGACTCTTTAGGAAAAGAGTGGCAGCTTATAAGAGAAAACAATGATTTTATCTCTCTTAGAAGAAATGAATTGATGAATCACTTCAATGAATATTTAACTTATGGTGGCTATCCTGCTGTTGTGCTTAGTGACTCTGATGAAGATAAAATTGAAATTTTAAAGGAGCTCTTTACAGCATATCTTAAAAAGGACACATTGGAGGCAGGAATTCAATATCAAAGCAAATTTTTAAATCTCCTCACTGTGTTGGCGCATCAAACAGGCTCATTGCTAAATACCAATGAGTTGTCAAATACATTGGGTTTATCCACAACAGCCATAAACAATTATTTGAATGTGTTGATTAAGGGCTTTCATATTCAAACGGTTAAGCCTTTTTATAATAACGTCAGGAAAGAATTGACTAAAATGCCAAAAATCTACTTTAACGATTTAGGTTTCCGAAATATTATTATGAATTCCTTTGTTAATATCGAGCAAAGATTTGATAAGGGAACCATTACTGAGAACTATATTTTTATCCGACTCAGACAACTTTATGAAAAAGAATCCATTAATTTCTGGAGAACAGCTGATGGTGCTGAAGTAGATTTTGTATACACAGTGAGCAAGCAGAGACATGCAATAGAAGCTAAATTCAATGCACGAGAATGTAAAGCGTCTACTTTTAGAAAATTCTCTGAGCATTACCCTGATGTTATAACTCATTGTCGTGCTTATATTTCCGAGAATAACACAAATAATATACTGGCTTTATAGCATTTGTTTTCTTTGGATAGCTGAGATCCGGGCGGGTGCTTAAGCTCTTTTATAATTTCTCGGAAATTCTTATTTTTGAACATAATTTTTTTACAATGGAAAAATCTCTATACCCCCTAAAATTTAAACCTATATATAAGGAGATGATTTGGGGTGGCTCAAAGCTACGCGACGATTTTGGAAAAACTGGTGCGAAAGACAACACCGGTGAATCGTGGGAAATATCCGGCGTAGCCGATAGCATATCCGTGGTTGAAAATGGCTTTCTCTCAGGAAATGCCCTTGATGAACTGCTTGAAATATACATGGGCGACCTGGTAGGTGATGTGGTTTATGAAAAGTTTGGACTGGAGTTTCCGGTGCTGATTAAGTTTATCCACTCGAAAGATAATCTGAGCGTGCAGGTACATCCCGATGATGAGTTTGCCATGGAGCACCATGGTGGCAATGGCAAGACAGAGATGTGGTATGTGATAGATGCTGAGAAGGGAGCGAGTTTGATTTCCGGATTCAGCAAGGAGGTGGATCGTGAGAAATTCATAGCTGCGCTGAATGGTGGTAAACTGAAGGAGATCCTGAACTATGAACCGGTACAAAAGGGAGATGTATTTTTTATTCCGGCCGGCAGGGTGCATGCCATCGGAACAGGCATCGTGCTGACAGAGATACAACAAACGTCAGATACAACTTACCGGATTTACGATTGGGACCACAAAGATAAAGATGGAAACTCCCGGGAGCTGCATCTCGATATGGCCCTCAAAGTGATGGATTATAAAAAGCGGGATGATATCCGCACGATATACGACCGCATCCCAAACAGCACAACCAACCTCGCAGATTGTCCCTACTTCACCACATCCCTCATCGAATTCGAGCATCCGGTAGACAAAGACTTCAACCTCATCGACTCCTTCGTTATATATATATGCACCGAAGGTGAACTCCTGGTCAACTACAAAGGCGGCCCGGCAGTAGAATTGAAAAAAGGTGAAACCATCCTCATCCCCGCCGAATTAAAAGAAATTTCTCTCCTCCCCAAGAAAAAATCCACGCTACTAGAAGTCTACATCAAGTAACCATTTACCAGCTCCCCCACTTGGGCGAAGCCCAACGCGCGTTGGCCCGAGCGAAAACGCTGGCCCAATGCTCGAATACTAATATCGCTAAAGGTTGGGAATGATTTGTCTCAATAAGCTAGTTTGTTGAACACGATTTTTTCGCTCTTGAATTTTCTTTGTTTCGTTTCTTTTTTTTCAAGAAAAAGAAATGAAAAAATAGGGATTTAAAGGGCGGAGCCCTTTTTTAAGCTGAGTGTCCGTCTTTAGACGGACGGGGTGGTTCCATTATACAAATTCATACTCCTCTCAATCCCCAACACCCCAAACGATTTAATCGCCTCCCCGGCGATTTCCAATCTTTTGGGAAGCGCAGCTCTCTCCTCTTCATTCCAATTTCCCAGCACATAATCCACCTGCTGTCCCTGGCCGAATTCATTTCCGATCCCGAAACGCAGTCGTGCGTATTTCGAATGTCCTAAAATCTGGTTGATATGTGCCAGTCCGTTGTGCCCCGCATCGCCGCCCTTGGCGCGTAAACGAATGGTACCAAAGGGAAGCGCGATATCATCGGCAACAACCAGCAACCGATCGTCGGGAAGTTTGAGTTTTTGCAGCCAGTACCTCACAGCGTTACCGCTGAGGTTGACAAATGTGGAGGGTTTAAGCATCCAGTAGCTTCTGCCACGGTGCTTCATCTCCGTTACAAATCCGTAACGCTTGTCCTTAAACGAAATATTGGACGTCCCGGCGAGGGCATCCAATATTTCAAATCCTATATTATGTCGCGTATTTGCGTACTCGTCACCAATATTACCTAATCCTGTTATCAGGTACTTCATGGTATTGACTATTTTTTAGAATCGCTTTCTCCACCTTTAGCAGGTGCATCACTAGCTCCTTTAGCTCCTTCAGCTCCTTCAGTTCCTTCTTCACCTTCAACTCCTTCTTCACCTTCTTCACCTTCTTCACCTTCTTCACCTTCTTCTTCTTCTTCAACAACAGCATCAGGATCTTCAAGTGACATACCCTTCATCGCAATACGTGAAGACACAACTGCATATACCATAGATCTCTTTGGATCCAGTATATCAATGTTTGGATAATCCAGGTCACCAATTTTGATTACATCACCAATGTTAACGTCGGCAATATCAATGATTAGTTTTTCAGGAAGATCAGCAGCCAGACCTTTAACTTTCAAACTGCGACGCTTGATCCTCTGCTTACCACCCTGCAAGATTCCTTCTGCACTACCCTGAAACTCAATGGGGATATGCATTGTCAATGCTTTGTCATCCAAAACTTCAACGAAGTCAATATGCGTAATCTTGTCAGTTACCGGGTGGAACTGAATCTCTTGCATAATTGCTTTCTTCGCTGTTCCTTCGATATCCAGTTCCACGATAAATACATCGGGAGAATATACCAGGTGACGGAAATCGTTCTCATGTGCCCAGAAATGCATTACCTCTGCACCTCCGTACATTACACAAGGAACATTGTCTTGTTTTCTTAAATCTTTTGTTGATTTTTTGCCTAATTCGGCGCGTTTCTTAACGCTAATAGATAGTTTTTTCATCTGTTTTGTGCTACTCAGAATTAATAAATTCGATTTAATTCCCCATCACACATGGGAAAATTTTTCGGTCCGCAAAGATAATCAAACTTTAAACATTTACAATACAGTGTGTATCGATTTCGATCGAGCGGAGTCGAGGGTAATTGAAATACGGGAGAAAGCCGGGGTGAGGGTAATAGATATGGGGAAAGGCTAGGTTGGGGGCGATGAATTTTTCCCTTATCTTTACCCCCATGAAAATACAATCACCTACCTTCGTTGCCAGCGCTTCTTCGGTGACCCAATGTCCTAAAAGCGATCTTCCCGAATATGCTTTTATAGGGCGCTCCAACGTGGGTAAATCATCACTTATAAATATGCTGACAGGCAGGAAGAAATTGGCAAAAATCTCTTCGACGCCGGGGAAAACCCGCCTGATCAATCATTTTAATATTGATGGAAAATGGTTGCTGGCCGACCTTCCGGGATATGGCTATGCCAAGGTATCGAAGAAGCAGCGCGACAGCTTTGCAGTAATGATAGAGCAGTATGCAACCGTGCGGGAGAACCTGGTGTGCTTCCTGGTACTCATAGACAGCCGGATACCACCACAGCAGATCGACCTGGATTTTATTGAATGGCTGGGCGATAGCAAGCTGCCTTTTGTCCTTGTATATACCAAAATAGATAAGGTTAGCCAGAAAGAGAAAAGTCAAACCATAACACAGATGCACAAGGAGCTATCAGAATACTGGGACGAAATGCCCTTAATGCTCGAAACCTCAGCCATCAAAGGCACAGGAAGAGAGGAAATACTTAATTTTATAGAAAAAACTAACAGTAAAATGAGCCAATGAGCCAATAGGTGCCCCATTAGCTCATTGACTCATTAACCCATTGACTCATTTTTTAACCTCCGAAGCTTTAGCGCAGGAGGTAACCCATTAGCTCATTCAACAAAGAACCAAAAAACTAACACAAATGTTTGTTATAGGAATCGCCGGTGGAACCGGATCAGGAAAAACAACAGTAGTAAAAAAGATACTCTCGCAGCTGAACAAGAACCAGGTGTCATTCCTCGCGCAGGACTCCTATTATAAAGACAATTCGCATCTGCCATTGGAGGAGCGACAAAAGATTAATTTCGACCACCCGGAATCCATTGAATTTGAGCTGCTCACAAGACATATCGAGCTTTTGAAGAACAGCAATACCGTTGAACAACCTACCTATTCTTATCTAAGCTGTACAAGACAGGATGAAACCATACGAGTGGAGCCCAAGCCGGTAATTATTGTAGAGGGTATACTTATATATACGTATAAACCCCTCGTCGACCTCATTGATATAAAAGTTTATGTAGATGCAGATGCAGACGATCGTTTGTCACGGGTAATCACACGTGATATGAATGAACGGGGAAGAACCGCGGAAATGGTACTCGAACGCTACGAAAAGACCGTCAAGCCCATGCACCTGCAATTCATCGAACCCTCAAAACGCTACGCCGACATCATCGTGCCCCAGGGCGGAATGAACGATATAGCCATAGGCATATTATTAAATACAATTGAAAAGAAACTTGAAAAGTAAATTTCAATCATGACAAAACTATCAGTTAACATAAACAAAATAGCCACCCTGCGGAACGCCCGCGGTGGCAATGTACCGGATGTACAAAAGGCCGCAGTCGATTGCCAAAAATATGGAGCCCAGGGCATCACTGTTCACCCGCGTCCCGACGAGCGACATATTCGCTACCGCGATGTGGAACTGATCAAGCCACTGATTACCACAGAATTCAATATCGAGGGCTACCCTTCAGAGAGCTTTCTTTCTCTCGTTGAAAGAATAGGACCCAACCAGGTAACCCTGGTCCCTGATCCGCCGGAAGCGCTTACCTCCTCTGCCGGATGGGATACCATTAAAAATAAAGATTTACTCATCGATATCATCCAGAGGTTAAAGCAAGCTGGCATCCGTACATCCATTTTTACAGACACAGCTGCAGCAAACATCGAAGGAGCCAAAATCGTAGGGACAGACAGAATCGAACTCTACACCGAACCCTACGCCACCATGTTTCCTGGGAACCCCGAAGCAGCTGTTGCTCCATTCGTAAAAGCCGCCGAACTAGCCCGGGATCTGGGCTTAGATATCAATGCCGGTCACGACCTCTCCCTCGAAAACCTCAAATTCTTCGTCAAAAACATCCCCTGGACAAAAGAAGTCTCCATCGGTCATGCCTTAATCGCCGATGCCCTATATTACGGATTGGAAAATGTGGTAAGGATGTATTTGAGACAACTAGAACTCTAATCCGAAGCTTTTTACCTCCCCTCCTTCTCAAGGGCTAGAATCTTAATCCGAAGCTTTTTACCTCCCCTCCTTCTCAAGGGCTAGAATCTTAATCCGAAGCTCTTTACCTCCCCTCCTTTTCAAGGAGGGGTGTCCGTCGCAGACGGACGGGGTGGTTCACCCCAACGCACGGGGTGGTTTCACCCCAAAAAATACTTCACCGTTTTCACCAACAACCCCGGTTGCTCCGCATGCACCCAATGCCCCGAATCCCTGATCGTAACAATCTCCGCAGTAGGGAACACCTCCCGAATAGTCGCATGATCTTCCGGCTGTATATAATCAGAATTCGCCCCCGAAATAAACAGTACCGGAAACCCGGTGATCCCTCCCTTGCTCCTGATGGTATTGATATCCAGACCGTCCATGATGGCATCCAGGTTATCTCTCAGTATGGGTAGATTGATTTTCCAGACGAAGTGTTTTTCCTTATCACGCGTCAGGTTCTTCAATAAGAACATGCGAATGCGTTCGGAACCAATTTTTGTGGCCAGTTTTCTTCCCGCGTCCTCGCGACTCTCCAGGGTATTCAGATCCAGCTCCAGCAGCGCGTCAATCATTTTGGAGTGATTGCCGGCAATGTGTGAAGTAATGGCCAGGTCGTGATAGGGGATGGGCGCGATATCAACAACGATGAGCGAGGCGACTCTTTCCGGATATTTATCTGCAAAAAACATAATCGTTTTTCCACCCATGGAATGCCCCAATAATATGGCCTGGTCCAGCCCATGTTCATCCATGAACTCCTTCAGGTCCTCCCGCATCACCTCGTAGTTGTGTTCCTTTGCGTGTGGTGAAGCACCATGGTTCCGCTGGTCAACAATATAAACCTCAAATGCATCCTCCAGGCCATGCGCAATACTCACCCAGTTGTCCGATGCCCCGTACAAACCATGCACAATAACCAATGGCGGCCCCGCCTTCCCGTATTTCCTGTAAAATAATTTCATTTTATTCAATCATTCGTCATCTCCCCCTCTCCCTCTTTCCCCGTCTCCCTCTTTCCCCGTCTCCCTCTCTCCCCCTCTCCCCGTCTCCTTGTCTCCCCCTCTCCCCGTCTCCTTGTCTCCCCCTCTCCCCGTCTCCCTCTCTCCCCCTCTCCCCGTCTCCTTGTCTCCCCCTCTCCTTGTCTCCCCCACCCCTCTGCCAATCTCCCCATCCACTCGCTGATACTCCCGAACGCCTCCTTGGTCTCCTTACTTATCTCCTTCTTCTGCAATCTGAGTATCAAATATCCATACAAGCCATTCAGTGCCAGCTGCACATCACTCTCTGTTCCGTGTCCGGATCGCATCCTGAGTGCTTCAACATTTGCTTTGGCCTTATCATATATATCCTTAAACTCCTTGTTCAGCGGATCATGCAGCAACTTCAGGTTCAGCTCATTGAGTTCACTCACTACATCATTCAGTATATTCATATGCCCCAGCTTCTGCTTTCTTTCAGCCGTGAGCATATCAATATGCCCCTTATACCACTCCCGCATCTCACGCTTGGTAGCATAATCCGCATCAAACTGACTAATAATCGTTTCCTCAATCCTGTCAAGGTCAAACTCACTTGCCCTCACCAGGTCCTCCACCTGGTACATATATAATAGGTACTCCGCGATGTTTTCTTTTCTTTTCTGCTCAGCAATAATCATTTTGTAAAATTTTCCCCAAAGATAAGAAAAAGGGAAGACTTGGAGAGGGGGAGACCAGGAGACCAGGAGAGGGGGAGACGGGGAGAGGGGGAGAGAAAATAAATAGCAATAAGTCCGATATTTTAAGTTGTAATCACATTAATAGCTAAAAAGCTATGAAAAAGATTACAACACATAAGGATTTAAATGTTTACCAATTGTCATACAAATTGACAATAGAAATTTTTCAACTAACAAAAAGTTTTCCAAGGGAAGAGCTCTATTCTTTGACAGATCAGATCAGGAGATCTTCAAGGTCAGTAGCAGCAAATATTGCAGAAGCATATAGGAAAAGAAGATATGAGAAAGCTTTCATTGCAAAATTAAGTGATTCAGAAGGAGAAGCTGCTGAAACCCAGGTTTGGTTGGATATTGCAAAAGACTCGAAGTATATTTCTGAAGAAGTACATGACGAACTTTATGCAAAATACAACGATGTTCTTGGCAAAATTGTAAGAATGATCAATACTTCAAAATACTGGATTATCTAAATCCCCCCCCCCTCTCCCTGTCCCCCCCTCTCCCAGTCTCCCTTTTTGGCCTGGTTTTTGATTTCCCATAATTAAATTACATTTACACATGCACGCAAAGGACCTCATATCAGACATCGTACCTGCGCTGAAAACCTCAGACACTGGTGTTCAGGCATTGAACTGGATGGAGATATTTCGTGTGAAACACCTGCCAATAGTGAATCATCAGCAGTTTTTGGGATTGATATCAGATCAGGATATCTACGATTTAAATGATCCTGAAGAGGCGATTGGTAACCATGGATTATCGCTGCAAAAGCCCTTTGTTGGGCAGAATCAGCATATTTATGAGGTGATAGAGGTCCTGTCGCGACTGAAACTTTCACTGGTTCCTGTCTTAAACGAGGACAAGCATTTTCTGGGGGTAATAACACAGGACGATCTGACGCGTGAGTTTGCCAATTTGTCAGCTATGCAGCATCCCGGTGGAATTTTAGAGCTGGAAATGAACGAAATAGATTATTCCCTCACCGAGATATCAAATATTGTAGAAAGCAACAGCGCAAAGATACTCAGCTTGTATGTCGCCACAGATGAAGAAACGCAGAAGATGAGTGTTACACTCAAGATCAATATAACAGACCTCACTGCTATCATTGCTACATTTAACCGGTACAGCTATAACGTTAAAGCTTCATATATGAATTCTGAGGATATGGATGAGTTTTACCAGGACCGCTTCGACGAATTTCTAAATTTTCTTAACGTCTGATTATGCAAGTTGCAATTTATGGAAGAAACTTCCACTCCTCGGCACGAGAAAATGTTGCCACGCTCTTTAGTCGCTTGAAATCCATGAATGTGGATGTCTTTGTCTTTAAACCCTTTTTCGAATTCATGCAATCAAAGTCGGGCTTGCGTCCAAAAATTAAGGGTTTCTTTGAGAGCCATAAGGACCTTCCTAAGGATACAGACTTCCTCTTTTCTGTCGGGGGAGATGGAACTTTCCTGGAAACTGTATCCATCGTAAAAGATTCCGGCATCCCGGTGGTGGGATTAAATACAGGTCGCCTGGGTTTTTTATCATACATCAGCCAGGACGGGCTTGATGATTCCCTCGACTCTCTTTTCAGCGGCAAATTTGATATTGAGGAACGCATGATGTTAAAAGTACATTCTTCAGGTGACAGTATTCTGCCATTGAACATCGCCCTCAATGAAGTACGTATCTATAAAAATGCTGCTTCACTCGTTACTGTGCATGTGCATGTTGACGATGAATTTCTAAGCTCTTACTGGGCCGACGGACTTATCCTCTCCACACCAACTGGCTCAACCGCTTACAGCTTGAGCGTCGGTGGCCCCATCGTGGTCCCCGAATCAGACAGCATCGTACTCTCACCCATCGCACCCCACAACCTGACAGTCAGGCCCCTGGTTCTCCCCGGCAAGGCAGTGCTCAGATTCAGCGTCGACACCCGCGATCCCGTATACCAACTCGCCCTCGACTCACGCTCCATCAACATCCCCGTCCAGGACAAAATCACCGTCTCCCGCGCCAGCTACACCCTCAAGATGGTCCGCATAGAAAACAACAGCTTCTACAGCACCCTCCGCAATAAACTCATGTGGGGCATCGACAAACGAAACTAAAGAAATTGCTTGTTCTGGAATTAGCCGAGCGTAGTCGAGCATTGCAAAACATTTACCCCAGAACTCTTTTACCTCCCCTCCTTTCCAAGGAGGGGTGCCTGCCGCAGGCGGGTGGGGTGGTTTTACCTCCCCTCCTTTCCAAGGAGGGGTACCCGCCACAGGCGGGTGGGGTGGTTTCTCTGCCCATCGCAGATGGGCTGGGGTGGTTTAATAAATAAAATAACTTCCTCCTCTTTGTTATTCTAATTAATTGATTATTTTTATATTTGCATATTATTCCAATATCAGCACTATGAAGAATAGACTCTGGATTTACATTTTATTTCTGTTACTCGTTATGCCTTCTGAAATGCAGGCTCAGAGATGGAGACTTCAGCGCTACGAAGCCTCACTGGGGTTAGGAACTACCCATTCTTTTATGGATATAGGATCAGAAAGTTATGGATTGAAAGCATTCCAGTTCGCAGGGACCAGGCCAAATGCTTCATTTAGTGCAAGTTTTAAAATTATTGAAGATTTATCTGCAAAGCTGGATCTTTCTTATATTCAATTTAGTGGGGTAGACAATGATAATAGACTTACTGTTACCTCGTTTGTATCAAACGCTTTTGAACCAAAACTGACTGTTGAGTACAATATTTTAGGTGGCGGAAAAACATTTGGATCAACAGCAACGTTTGATAGAAGAGGAATGGTGAATGACTATAACACATTCTACCTCTATGCATTTGCAGGTGTTGGGGGCTTACTTTCAAAAGCAAAAGCTTTTGATGAAAATAGAGAAATACTTCTTAATGCGACATACTTTGATACTAATATGCATTTTGGTGTCGTTTTCCCTATGGGCATAGGCGCAAAATATAGTATTAATAGTAACTGGTCTGTTGGGATCGAAATCGGGGGGAGATTCACATTGACTGATAATATAGATGGGTATGCAACTCCGTTTTCAAGTTATAACGATAGATACATCCTTACTAATTTTAAGGCGATATACAAGATACGAAATGACAGGAGAGGAGTACCACAGTTTAGCGAGTACAGAAAAAGGTAATAAATCTTCGTTGAGGGTAGTTTTTCTTATCGCTTGCCTCTTAGTTTTATTTTCCGGGAACATGATGGGTCAGAAAAAAGTTGACCTTGGTCTCTTTGTGGGTACCTCCTATTATATGGGCGATATCAATCCTTCACAACATTTTTATAATCCTTCAATGGCATACGGTGCGCTGTATAGATATAACTTCAATGCACGCAATTCATTGCGGTTTTCGGGCATCTACCATTCACTTTCTGGAGCCGATGATAATTTTCGTGGCCAAGGACTACAAGATTTTGACGCAAAGTTCGTAGATTTGGCGCTGAATTTCGAGTTTAACTGGAAAGCGTACCAAACTGCGCAACGAAAAACAAAGGCAAGTCCCTATGTTTTTGCGGGTTTGGGTTATGGGATCAAGGTAGCTGGCGACCCTGAAGTGAGGTCGCATCTTACCTTCCCCTTTGGGGTCGGGTATAAGATTAATGTGGGAAGATGGCTCAGTGCGGGCCTGGAGGCAGGTCCAAGACGAGCATTTAGTGACCTGGTAGACGGTGTTGCCAATCCTGGAACCGATAATGTGTTTTCCCCTTTGGGGAACCGCGATTGGTATATTTTTACAGGAGTATTTGTAACATACAAAATATTTAAGCTCTGGGATGATTGTCCAACTTACGATGAGGGCATACCCAGAAAAGGGAAGCGTTAAAATGAATTTGAAAGCACAAATAAGCAGGGAGAATCTCCCCCATCATGTTGCCGTTATAATGGACGGTAATGGACGATGGGCAAAAAAGAAGGGGAATGTGCGCATCTTCGGGCATCAGAATGGAGTAGAATCTGTTCGGCAAATTACCGAAGCGGCTGGAGAGCTGGGTATAGAATATCTTACGCTCTATGCTTTCTCAACAGAAAATTGGAACAGGCCAAAGGGGGAAGTAGATGCCCTGATGGGACTATTGGTGAATGCCATCCAGAGTGAAATTGAAAATTTGCATAAGAACAACGTGAAGCTGACTGTCATCGGGGAGATCAATGATCTGCCTGAGGGCGTACTGAAACAGCTTCAGGATGCTATTAAATATACAGCTGACAATACCGGCCTAAACCTCGTTATTGCTGTCAGCTACAGCGGAAAGTGGGAAATAACCTCTGCCGTTAAAAAAATTATTGCAGATGTTCAAGCCGGGAAACTTGATCCGGAGAGCATCGACTATGTTGTGTTTGAATCATACCTTAATACCTCAACCATACCCGATCCTGAACTGCTCATACGAACGAGTGGAGAGAAGCGCATCAGTAATTTCATGCTCTGGCAGCTTGCATATACTGAGCTCTACTTTACACCGGTGCTCTGGCCAGATTTTCGAAAGGAACATTTTTATGAGGCCATATTGGATTTTCAACACCGAGACAGGCGATTCGGAAGAGTAGGTGATCAGGCTAATGCTATAACGGTAAACAATTAAGGTAAATGAGGAAATTATTTTTTACACTACTGCTTGCAGGTACAATTTTGCAGCTTTCAGCACAGGAAGAACCTGCACTGATCAATTACGATTCACTTGATGTGATGGATTACTCCCGTCCAAAGGATTATATCATTGCAGACGTGAAAGTGAGTGGTATCAAATTTATACAGAAAGAGGTACTGGTGAGTCTATCCGGATTTAAAAAGGGGAATACCATTACGCTTCCCGGAGACGACATTACAAAGGTGCTGCAGAAATTCTGGAGTCAGGGACTTTTTTCCGATGCAAAAATCTCCACCAGCAAAATCGAGGGCGATAGCGTCTGGTTGGATATATTCCTGCTGGAGCGTCCGCGTATGCTCCGGCTCACTATCAACGGGGTGAATAAAACCGAGTCACAGGATCTTTTGGAAAAAATCAACCTCAGAAACGGACAGCAGGTGACAGCGGATATCATCGATAATACAAGGCGGATCATCGAGGATCACTACGTAGAAAAGGGTTTTCTGAATACCATTGTGAATATTACCCAGGTAGCAGATAGCGTCCAGGTGAATATGGTGCGTCTGAATATCGATGTGAAAAAGAACGACCGCATAAAAATTGATGAGATATTTTTTGTCGGTAACGAGGTTTTTCCGGATAAACGCCTCCGCAGGGTGATGAAGAATACCAAAAAGGTAAACATCAACATCTTCAAGGCATCAAAAATGATCTCGGAGAAGCTGAAAGAAGACAAAGTTTCACTTGTCGATTTCTATAACGAGAATGGTTACCGTGATGCCAAGGTATTGGGAGATAGCATGGTAGTGCTCGATGAAGAACTGAAAAGAGTGAACCTCTATGTGAAAATTGAAGAGGGAAATAAATACCACTTCGGAGATATTGAGTGGGTGGGAAATACAAAATATCCGGCACAAGTACTCGATGCCTATTTAGGAATTGAGAAGGGCGATCTTTTCGATCAGAGCATCCTGGATGAACGTCTCTTTTTTGATGAAGATGCTGTAAATAGTGTATACCTGGATAATGGTTACCTCTTCTTCGACCTTACCCCGGTAGAGATTAGCGTGGAGAATGATACCATCGATTACGAGATGCGTATCAGGGAAGGATCACAGGCAACCGTGGATAAGGTAGTTATCACGGGAAATACCAAGACCAACGAACATGTGGCGCGCCGGGAGATCACAACAAAACCGGGTGACCTGTTCTCCAAGCAGGATATCATCAGGTCGGTTAGGGAACTGGCATCCCTTGGCCACTTCGATCCGGAACAGATTGAGCCAAATCCAATTCCTAACCAGGAAGCAGGAACAGTAGACCTGGAATATAAGTTGGTGGAAAGAGCCAACGACCAGCTGGAGGTGTCTGGTGGTTATGGTGCCGGGATGTTGATTGCCACTGTGGGTATCAGGTTTTCCAATTTTGCAGCGAGGAGATTGTTTGATGGCAAGGCATGGCGCCCCGTTCCTTCCGGAGATGGACAAACATTATCTGTCAGGGGACAGACCAATGGAAAATATTACCAGTCGTATAACTTCTCCTTCGTGGAGCCATGGTTTGGAGGAAAGAAACCGAATTCATTCTCCATGTCTCTCTTTCACTCAAAAATTAATCAGAATTATTACACATTTTTTAACAGGGATAGCGATGTGCCTGATGAATACATGAAGATTACCGGTGCATCACTTGGCTTGGGTCGACGGCTCAAATGGCCGGATGATTTTTTCACCTTGCAGAATCTGTTGAGCTACCAGAGGTACCACCTCCAGGACTATAAGAATTTCATTGCTGAAAACGGTACCTTCAATAACCTGAGCATGACAACCACGCTTGGCAGGAACTCAACCGATCAGCCCATCTATCCAAGACGCGGTTCTAACCTGAGCTTAAGCTTGCAGATTACACCGCCTTATTCAGCAATGGGCCTGACCAATGTGGAAGACTATTCAACAGCGCCTGAAGAAGAAAAATACAAGTGGGTGGAATACCACAAGTGGATGGCCAAGGCAGATTGGTACAACAGGATCGTGGAGAACCTGGTGCTCTATACACGACTCCATTTTGGTTACCTCGGACATTACAATGACGATATCGGACCATCACCATTTGAAGGATTTGATGTAGGTGGCGACGGACTTTCCGGCTACAACCTCTACGGACGTGAAACAATTGCTATGAGGGGATATGAAAATGGTAGTCTTACACCAAGAACAGCAGATGGGGCAAAATCAGGTAACGTATATACCAAGTTCACTATGGAAATCAGGTACCCCGTATCCCTGAATCCATCCGCAACTATCTTTGTACTTGCATTCGTCGAAGGCGGAGACGCATGGTACAGCATTGAAGAGTTCAATCCCTTCCAGGTAAAACGTTCAGCCGGTGTGGGCCTCAGGGCCTTCCTCCCAATGTTCGGCCTCCTGGGTGTTGACTGGGCATGGGGCTTCGACGAAGCTTATCCCGGCGCCGGCGTCAGTGGCTCACAATTCCACTTCACCATCGGACAACAATTTTAAAAAAACAATCCTGTAGCCCCGGGTCGCTTTACCTCCCCTCCTTCGCAAGGAGGGGTGTCCGTCGCAGACGGACGGGGTGGTTTCTTCCCCCTCATTAGGTATCTTCATATTTTTCAGATATTTTTGTTTACCGCAAATATTTTTTTTGGTATAATGTTTGCTTAAGTAAGATAGAGACCAAATAGAAACTAAATCATAACATAATTATAAGCTCATGAAAAAGTTGATAGCCATAGTAGTAATTGCAACCGTTTTTACAGGCGTAAGCTTTGCGCAAAAATTCGCATTTGTGGATTCAGACTATATCCTCAATAACATTCCTTCATATGTTGCAGCACAGGATGAGATCGATAAGATGTCAGAAAACTGGGAAGCAGAAGTGTCAAAAGAGTATGAGACCATCGCCGAGATGTATAAAACATACCAGGCAGAAAGAGTACTGCTCTCTGAAGAGATGAAGAAAAAGAGGGAAGATGAAATCATCAAAAAAGAGAAAGAAGTAAAGGAAATTCAAAATAAATATTTTGGTCCCGAAGGAGATCTGTTTAACAAGCGTGAAGAGATGGTGAAACCTATCCAGGATGCCCTATATAAAGCCATAAAGGAAATGACCGTTGAGGGTGGATATGCCATTATATTCGACACAGCCAGTGGAGCTTCCATACTTTATTCAAATCCAAAATATGACAAGAGTGATGAAGTATTACAAAAGTTAGGTTATAAAAATTAAAACTGTATTTTTGTACTCGATTAAATAAAAAGCAAATAGCAAATAGCAAATAGCAAAGATGAATAAGATTAAAACAGCATTCCTAACAGTAGCAATTGTATTACTTTCTGTTACAGCAATGGGTCAGAAGTTTGGCCACGTGAACTCACAGTATATTATTCAGTTAATGCCTGAATATGATAGTATTTCAAAAGTACTGGTTAGCTTAGATTCAATGTATAACGTTGAGTTGGAAAGATTACAAGTTGAGATCAACAAGAAGATTGAGGCCTATACACTTGATACCATTTCACCACAGCTGGTGAAAGATGTGAAAGCACAGGAAATACAAGAACTGCAGATGCGTGCACAAGCATTTCAGCAACGTGCTTCTGAAGACCTTCAAACGCGTCCGCAGCAATTGATGCGCCCGCTTTACACCAAAATCATTGAAGGGATCAATGAAATTGCAGAAGAAAACGATCTGGTTTATGTATTCGACGTTTCCCAGGGCAACCCACTCTATGTTTCAGACAAGAGTATGGACCTGGTTCCTATGATACTGACGGAGTTTGGTATCGAAGACGCTCCCGCAATTCAGGGCGGAACCGGTATGCCGTTTTAAAACACCATATATTGTAGAGACGCGCCATGTGGCGCGTCTTTTTTATTTTAACCAGCGTCTTTTTTTGTTTTAACATGAGCAACTCGCATCCCATAGGTCTATTCGATTCCGGTGTCGGCGGACTAACCGTGGCGCATGCCATCAGTTCACTGCTACCGCAGGAGCAACTGGTTTATTACGGCGACACTGCGCATCTGCCCTATGGTGATAAATCCAGGGAAGCCATTGTATCCTATTCCTTAGGTATCACAGATTTTCTCCTGGAGAACGATTGTAAAGTTATCCTGATTGCCTGTAATTCTGCTTCTACCAACGCGTATGAAGAGGTGGTTAAGCATGTAGGCAACAAAGCAAGGATACTCAATGTAGTGGATCCTGTGGTGGATTTTGTCTCAGAATCAACAGATTTAAAGGATATTGGTGTGATAGGCACCAAAGCAACCATCTCTTCAAATACCTATCCCGACAGAATTCGTTCAAAAAACGATGCGCTGAATGTCAGTTCGCTGGCAACACCCCTTTTTGTACCCATGATTGAAGAAGGATTTGTTTTTGACGATATCTCTAATGCTATTATCCGTTCCTATCTCTCAAGGACAGAACTGCGAGGCATCGACTCCCTGATCTTAGGATGCACCCACTATCCCATCATCCGTAACCAGATCAGCAGGTACTATAACTTCGAGGTGAATGTAATCGACACCTCGCGTATCGTCGCCGAGTATCTGCAAAAATTCCTTACAGAAAATGACCTGCTATCGACATCACGGAAGGGCAAGGATAAGTTCTTCGTCTCTGATCATACACCCTATTTTGAGACGATTGCACGGATATTTTTTAATCAAAAGATCGATCTCGTAAGAAAATCAATCTGGTAGAAAATCAGAATCTATCCTCAATCACTTTTCTCTATTCGGGGCTATTATTTCCCCTCCTTCCCAAGGAGGGGTGCCCATCGCAGATGGGCGGGGTGGTTCTGGGGTGGTTCCGGGGTGGTTCCGCCCCGTATTTAAACAAATTCTTATATGTTAAACAAAACTATTTATTAAGGTACACCGTACACGAAATTAAGTAAATTTGTCTCGTATTAAACCATACAGATACTTAGTTAGAATAGTTAACAAAATGCAAATAAATATTGAAAGTTTTTATTTGCATTTGTGTATTTTGCGATAGTACGAATTAATATTATGAATGTATGATGTTTAGAGTTAAACTTTTACGGCGATCTATGGTTTCGCTAAACGCTCAACGCTAAACGCTTAACGTTAAAAAAATGGTAAAAAATCCTAAAGTTGTTCACCTGGATGAGGTAGTCGTAAAATTTGCAGGTGACTCAGGTGATGGAATGCAGTTCACTGGCAATCAGTTTTCTGATACTTCTGCATTTATCGGAAATGATCTTTCGACCTTTCCCGACTATCCAGCGGAAATCCGCGCTCCCCAGGGAACCATTGCTGGTGTATCGGGATTCCAGGTGCATATCGGACACAAAGAGGTGACTACGCCGGGCGATCAGGCAGATGTGCTGGTGGCTATGAATCCGGCTGCATTGAAAGCAAATATGAAGTGGGTCAAGCATGGTGCAACAATCATTATCGATATCGATAACTTCGACAATAAGCACTACAAAAAAGCCGGTTATGAAGAAGATCCTCTTCACGATGAGTCTCTCGTTGGCTATAATGTTGTGAAAGCTCCTATTACCAATCTTTCACATGATACAGCTAAACTACATGGACTGGATCAGAAAACGGCCGACAAAACCAGGAACCAGTTTGTGGCTGGTATACTCTACTGGCTCTTCAACAGGGATATGAACCTGGGTGAGAAGTTCATAAAAGAAAAATTCAAGACAAAGCCGGATTTAGTAGCAGCCAATATTGCTGTTCTGAATGCGGGTTACAACTACGCTGAAACCATTGAGGCACTCTCCACTACATTTAATGTAGATCCCGTGAAGAACAAAAAAGGGCTCTTCAGAAATATTACCGGAAACCAGGCAACGGCATGGGGACTACTGGCCGCTGCAGAGAAGGCAGGACTGGAGCTCTACCTGGGCTCTTATCCTATTACCCCGGCAACGGAAATTCTACAGGAGATTACAAAAAGAAAACACCTGGGTGCGGTGGCATTCCAGGCCGAGGATGAAATTGCAGGTATCTGCTCGTCTATCGGGGCCGCCTTTGCAGGACGACTGGCGGTAACTACTACCTCCGGACCGGGTTTGGCACTTAAGGGTGAGGCGCTTGGACTGGCAGTTATTACAGAATTACCTATCGTTATTATTGATGTACAGCGTGGTGGGCCTTCAACCGGACTACCTACCAAAACAGAGCAATCAGATTTGCTCCAGGCACTTTACGGACGTAGTGGTGAGTCACCTCTGGTAGTGATGGCCGCATCAACACCTGCCGATTGTTTTAACTATGCCTTTGAGGCAGCAAAAATTGCTTTGGAGCATATGACACCGGTTATTTTATTAAGCGACGGTTACCTGGCAAATGGTTCTGAGCTGTGGAATATTCCATGGACAAAGGATTTGCCGGACATTACGCTACCGCTGGTGAAGGATAACGATAAGGATTACCAACCCTACAGGCGCGATGAAGAGAAGTTGAACAGGTTCTGGGCCATCCCAGGACAAGAAGGATTGCGCCACCGTGTGGGTGGACTGGAGAAGCAGGATATAACTGGTGAAGTATCTCACGATCCATTGAATCATGAGATCATGATCAAAAAACGGAAGGCAAAAGTTGAGAAAGTTGCAGATTATATACCCGAGCTGAAAGTGATAGGCAAAGAGTCGGGTGATTTGCTGGTTGTTGGCTGGGGTGGAACGTATGGAGCGCTTGTCAGTGCTGTACTGGACATGAGCAAGGAAGGGGCAAGCATCGGACTGGCACAGTTCAATTATATCTATCCGCTTCCTAAGAATACTGAAGAGGTGTTCTCGGGATTTAAGAAAATTATCATTTGTGAAATCAATATGGGCCAGATGGCAATGCACTTGCGAGCCAGCTTACCTAAATTCGAATATCTTCAGTATAACAAGGTTCAGGGCTTACCTTTCTTTATCTCAGAGCTAAAAGAGAAATTTAAAGAATTACTTTGATACTCGTTAAACGCTAAACGTAAAAAATATGTCAGAACAAATTATACCACAGGTGCTTACCAGGAAAGATTTTAAACTGGATACAACAGTAAAATGGTGTGCTGGATGTGGGGCGCATTCAGTGTTGTCTTCTGTAATGAATGTGCTACCTGAAACAGGAGTTAAGAAAGAAGATATTGTTTTTGTTTCCGGTATCGGTTGTTCATCCAGGTTTCCTTATTACATCAATACCTATGGTTTTCACAGTTTGCACGGACGTGGTGCAGCGATTGCCACAGGGGTGAAGATTGCGAATCCCAACCTGAGTGTATGGCTGATTACAGGTGATGGTGATAGCATGGCTATCGGTGGTAACCATTTTATACACATCCTCAGGAGAAATATCAATGTGAATATATTGCTGTTTAACAATAAGATCTATGGTCTTACCAAGGGACAGTATTCACCAACGACGCCAAAGGGAAGTATAACAAAAACATCTCCCGAAGGAACAATTGAGAATCCGTTTCAGCCGGGAGAACTGGCCATGGGAGCGCAGGGAACTTTCTTCGCTCGTGTAGTGGATTCTGATCCCAAAATGATGAAGGAGGTATTTGCAGCTGCAGCTGCGCACAAAGGAACAGCCCTGGTAGAGATACTGCTTAACTGCGTAATCTTTGCCAATAAGGTACACGAAGATATTACCGGGAAGGACGTGAGAAACGATCATCAGATATTCCTAAGGCATGGCCAACCAATGATATTTGGGGAAGAACATAACAAGGGTATCAGATTGGCAGGTAATAAGCTGGAGGTGGTAACGATTGGTGAGAACGGAATAACAGAAGATGACATCCTGGTGCATGATGCCAAAGATGCAGATAATGATATTCATTACCGCTTGGTTCGGATGGGATTACCTGAATTTCCGGTTGCCATGGGAGTAATCAGGGCTACAGATTCTACAGTATTTGAGTCTATGTTGCACGACCAGGTTGTACATGCGAAAGAAACGAACAAGATCAAATCAGTGGATGAACTCATACATAGTGGTAATGTATTTGAAATAAACGAATAGTGGAGATAATCCCGGATTTTGGGATTTCTATCTAGTATCAGGATGAAACTGGAGTAAGCTATTACATATTAATTTACTCCGGGTTCGATAAATGAGATTCCTATGGAGCAGAAGCCTCGTTCGGAAGAAGATATTCAACGGCTTATAGCTGAACGAAAGGAACGTCTGAAAGAGCTTACCTGTATCAACCAGACGAATCAAATCATTAAAGAGAATCGTTCTGTCGTTGAGACACTTACGAAGATCGTATCCATCCTTCCATCTGCCTGGCAATATCCCGAAATGACTGTCGCCAGGATCCGTTTAAGTGAGAGCGCATATACCAGCAAGGGATTCCGGGAGAGCAAGTGGAGACAGGCCCAACGTTTTTCAACCATTGATAATAAGGGTGGGGAAATAGAGATATTTTATCTGAAGCAGTTTGTTGAATTAGATGAAGGACCTTTTTTGAAAGAGGAGCGACATCTCATTGAGAACATGGCCAGCATCATCTCCAACTACCTGAACAGCGCTGAGGCCAAGAAAATTCTTAAGATCACAGACGATCAGGATACAATTCGTACTGAGCTGATAGAGTTTCATAAGCCCGGGGAGGTCAATTCCCGGATGCTCCTGCAGAAATTTCTGAATAAGCAAAATGCCAACAGGGATATCTTCCATGATCTCATGCCCTATAAGGTGAAAGAGATCCTCCTGGTGGCAACATTATATGATGCATTTAGTATTGAGAAAGAGGGTCGTTTCTCAGAACATATCCTGGGAGAGTACCATCAGCTTAATCTTACCTCAATGCCACGTGTCACAGGCGTGTCGAACTATGAAGAGGCGATGGAGCAGCTGACTACACGCCATTTCGACCTGGTGATACTGATGCTTGGAACCGACAAGGTTACACCCATGCAGATTGCGGGTACAGTGAAAAGGGAGTATCAGTATATACCAATATACATGCTGGTAAATAACGACCGGGAAGTTTCCAACTTTAAGCAGACCAATCCAACCATGAGCAATATCGATAAGCTGTTCGTGTGGAATGGCGATTCAAGCGTCTTTTTTGCCATGGTGAAGCACCTGGAAGACCGGGTGAATCTGGAGAATGATACACGGATTGGCTTAGTGAAGGTAATCCTTCTGGTGGAGGATTCAGAAATCTATTATTCCCGCTATCTGCCCCTCTTGTACAATATTGTTATGGAGCAAACCAGGCGCATCATCGATGATGTGAGTACCGATGAACTGTTTAAAGTACTTCGTTTGCGAGCCCGGCCAAAAATCTTGCTCGCCTCTAACTATGAGGACGCCCTTGAAGTGGTGGAGAAACAGCAGGAAAACCTCCTCTGTATGATTACCGATGTGAAATTTAGTAAAGATGGAAAACTGGATGAGAATGCGGGATTTACCCTGGTGAACCATGTCAAGCAAATAATAAAGGGTCTCCCAACGGTGATCCAATCTTCAGATACCCAAAACTCAAGACGGGCATTTGATCTGAAGAGTACCTTCATAAATAAAAATTCAGATACACTGCTCCAGGATATCAAAAACTTTATATCCCATCACCTGGGCTTTGGGAATTTTGTATATAAAGATGCCAGCGGGAAAAAGATCGCTGAGGCGAAATCTCTGAAGGAGTTTGAACATCAAATCATGAAAATCCCCCTGGAATCATTGGTTTATCACGGGAAGAGAGACCATTTCTCCCTGTGGCTGATGGCACGCGGAGAGATCAAGATTGCAAAGATGATCCACCCCGTGAAGGTGTCAGATTTCAAAGCGCCCACTGAATTCAGAAGCTATCTGCAGCATGTGATAAAGAAATACAGGAATGAGTCCAACACCGGGAAAATTGTAAACTTTGAAGAATCAGCTCTTTTGGATGAATCGAATATTGTGAGCCTGGGAACCGGACCGCTGGGAGGAAAGGGCCGGGGCTGTGCCTTTATCAATACGCTTATCTACAATATCAATTTTACGGATATCCTCCCCGAGCTGAATATCAGGACACCAAAGACCAGCATCATAGGTACGGATGAGTTCGATATTTTTATGGAGAGAAATGCATTGCATGAGGTCATTTCCATGGACTATACTTATGAAGAGGTGCGTAAAATGTTTTACGAGGGAGATCTCTCCTTCAACCTGGATAAGAAACTGAAATTGCTCTTGAAGAACCTGAACCGGCCATTGGCTATCCGCTCATCTTCTTTGCTTGAAGATTCTACCATGCAGCCCTTTGCTGGAATATTTGACACCTACCTGATACCAAATAATGATCCCTCGTTTAATGTGAGGTACAAACAGCTTTGCGATTCCATAAAATTGGTATACGCCTCCATATTCTCACCTCATTCAAGATCTTATTTTGAAGCGATAAACTTTAAATTGGAAGAGGAAAAAATGGGTGTAGTGATCCAGGAAGTGGTGGGTACGGTTCATGGAGATTATTTTTATCCCCATGTAAGTGGCACGGCGCAATCGCATAACTACTACCCGGTGGCACACATGGAACCTGAGGATGGTTTTGCGCTGGCAGCACTCGGACTTGGCCACTATGTTGTGAATGGAGAAAAAGCATACCGCTTCTCCCCGGCATACCCAACACTCGAGGTGAACTCTCCGCTTAGCCAGTTCAAAGATTCCCAGGTTAATTTCTTCGCACTGGATATGCTTCGTTCAGATGTGGATTTTGTGAAGGAGGGTTCGGAAGCAAACCTTAAAAAACTTGAGATTAGTGTTGCTGAGACAGATGGTGTACTTAAACATCTTGCCTCTGTATATGATCCGGAGAATGATCGTATTGATCCCGGGCTCTCCTTGCCGGGTCCACGGATCTTAAACTTTGCCAATATATTGAGATTTGATTATGTGCCCCTGGCAAAGGCCGTGCAACTGATTTTGGATGTAGGAAAAGAAGCATTGGGATCGCCCGTTGAGATTGAATATGCCCTGGACCTGGATAAAGCAGCGAATAACAAACCATCTTTCCACCTGCTGCAGATAAAACCCATGATAGGAACAGGTGTGGAACATATTTTCAACTTCGATAAGATCAAGAAAGAATCCATGCTCATCCATGCAGAAAAGAGCATGGGGAACGGCAAAATTGATGATATTAAGAACATAGTTTTTGTTAAGAAGGAAGCATTTGACAAACTAAGAACCAAGGAGATAGCCGTTGAAATTGAGGCGCTTAATAAGAAATTGGGAAAGAAAAAACTGTCTTTTATTCTCATTGGACCGGGTCGCTGGGGGACACGCGATCCATTTATTGGCATCCCGGTAAACTGGTCGCAAATCTCCAATGCAAAGATCATCATAGAAACCAGCATGGAAGATTTTCCACTGGATGCTTCACTGGGATCACACTTCTTCCATAACGTAACATCCATGAATGTGGGCTACTTCAGTATCCAGCATGATTCAAGAACTTCATTCATCGATTGGGAAAAAATGGAAAGACAAAAAGTAGTTGAGGAGACAGAGTTTCTGAAATTGATTACTTTTAAAAAACCTTTGTGCGTGTTGATGGATGGACAAAAAAGAGTTTCGGCGGTATTAACAGAATCGTGTAACCTGAATGGAATTGAAGAGAATTAGTTAGTATGGATAGATTACTAAGAGATACAGGATATCCCACCATAGATTTTAGCCACACTGCATTCAACTTGCTAATGCAGAATCGGATAAGAAAAGTGCTGATCATAAGTAGTAACTACGACTTCTTTATGTTGGAAGAAGATGGACGAATAGATGAGCAGATTTTTAATGAATATGTCTCCCTTAACCTGCGCTATCCACCTACATTTATCCAGGCAAATACTTCCCTTGAGGCCCTTGAGATACTGGAGAACCAGGAAATTGACCTGGTGATTGAGATGTTGAATATTGCCGATATTGATCCCTTTGTGCTGGCAAAGAAGATTAAAGCGAACTATGAGGAGATTCCTATTGTTGTGTTGACGCATTTCAACCGTGAGGTGAGCCTCCGGATTGAGAAGGAAGACCTGACAGCCATCGATTATGTATTCTGCTGGTTGGGAAATACAGATCTCTTACTGGCAATCATCAAGCTGATTGAGGATAAAATGAATGCCGATCATGATATAGAAGTGGTAGGTGTTCAGACAATTATGTTGGTGGAAGATTCCATTCGATACTCTTCCGTTTATCTTCCGGAGCTGTATAAAATTATTCTGCAACAGTCGAGGGTATTTATGAAAGAGGCGCTTAACGAGCACCAGAAGATGTTGAGAATGAGGGGAAGGCCAAAGATTTTACTCGCCCAAACTTATGATGAAGCACTTGAGCTATACCAGAAGTACCAGTTCAATATGCTGGGGATTATCTCTGATGTGAGTTTCAAGAAAAATAATAAAAGAGACGTAAAGGAAAAGCTTGGACTGAAGCTTGTGCAGCAGGTGAGAAAAGAAAATCCCTATATGCCGGTATTGCTGCAATCGTCAGATATTTCAAATGAGTCACTGGCCCACGAGCTGAATGCGGGCTTTGTTCATAAATACTCAAAAGCACTCTCCATAGATATTCGAAATTATATCATAAGAAATTTTGCATTTGGAGAGTTTATCTTTTATGATCCGATAATTAAAGAAGAGATAGCAAGAGCTGCTAATCTTCAGGTTTTTCAACAGAAAATCAGGGAGATACCTGATCATGTACTCGCTTTTCATGCGGAGAGAAATGATTTTTCGAAGTGGCTCAATGCGCGGGCACTTTTCCCCGTAGCACAGCTGTTTAAGTATATAACAAGCGAAGATTTCCAAAATATTGATGATGTCAGGTCTTATATAAACGAAGCCATTGCCAGTTTCAGAATTAGTAAGGGCAGGGGAATAATTTCAGAGTTTGATAAGAATACGTATGATGAGTATAAGACTTTCTCAAGAATAGGAGAAGGATCTATAGGGGGAAAGGCGCGTGGATTGGCATTTATCGATACAGTAATTCAAAAATATAAGCTCTTTAACAAGTATGAGAATGTCTCATTTACCGTTCCGAGAACGGTGGTGATAAGTACCGATATATTCGACAAGTTCATGGAGATGAACGACCTTTATAGAATTGGAATTTCAGACATAAGCGATGATGAGATCCTGGATCATTTTGTTAAAGCCAGGTTCCCGGGGGAGCTGCACCAGGACCTGTATACCTTTATTTCCTATGTGAAGGCACCCATAGCTATTCGCTCTTCAAGTAAATTAGAAGATTCACATTATCAGCCATTTGCAGGAGTATATTCTACCTATATGATTCCCGTGAATCACAATGATACGGCGCATACCATGGAGCTGCTGACCATTGCCATTAAGTCGGTTTATGCTTCTGTATATTTCAAAAGCAGCAAGGCATATATTGCTGCTACTTCAAATGTTATTGATGAGGAGAAAATGGGAATTGTATTGCAAGAGGTGTGTGGTTCGGCCTATGGAAATCGTTACTATCCAACATTCTCTGGTGTAGCACGGTCAATTAATTTTTACCCCATAGCACCGGAAAAGCATGAAGATGGGATTGCAAAAATTGCTTATGGACTGGGAAAATATATTGTTGATGGTGGACTATCTCTCCGCTTCTCTCCAAAATACCCACATAAGATACTTCAACTTTCTTCCGCAAAAATGGCCCTGAAGGAAACGCAAAAGCACTTTTTTGCGTTGGACATGAACGATGAAAATTTTACCGCCTCTACCAATGATGCCGTAAATCTTTTAAAAATTCCTGTTAAAGATGTCGACAATGATTCCTCCCTCAAACATCTTATGTCAGTGTATGATTATGATTCTGATATGCTGCGTGACGGCATGAGTTATAAGGGAAAAAAAGTGTTGACATTTGCCGGGGTATTGCAGCATAGGAGCTTTCCATTGGCGGAGATATTACAAGAATTACTGGAGATTGGTCAAAGTGAAATGAACCTTCCCATCGAAATTGAGTTCGCAGTGAATATGCATGACCTCAAAAAGCGTCTCCATGTATTTAACCTGCTTCAGATACGTCCTATTGTTGAATCGGATCAGGATACGGAAATTGAAATTGATGAAGCAGATGAAAAGAACACTATAGTATGCTCAAAAACGGCTTTGGGTAATGGTGTTTTCCTGGGAATATACGATCTCGTGTATGTAAAGCCCGATGCATGGGACGCTTCAAAGAGTAACTACATAGCGGAAAAGATGGAGGAGCTGAATGTAGGATTCAGGGAGAATGAACAGAATTATGTTCTCATCGGACCCGGACGCTGGGGATCCTCTGATCCATGGTTAGGGATCCCGGTGAAATGGTCGCAGATTTCTGAAGCACGCGTCATCATTGAGTCCGGACTGGAAAATTATCGCATTGATCCGAGCCAGGGAACCCATTTCTTCCAAAACCTCACTTCTTTCGGGGTGGGCTACATGACCATCAACCCATTCATTAACGATGGATACTACAATACCGATTTCCTGGGAAAGCAAAAAGCTGTTTATGAAGATGAAATGATCAAACACGTCCGCTTCAAAGAGCCCATGGTGATCAAAATTGATGGGCGGAGCAACAAGGGGATTATTTTAAAACCTGGTAATTAAATCGCTTCCTTGTACACTTTCTCCACGAAATCCCAATTCACTACATTCCAAAAATTGGAAATGTATTCCGTCCTCTTGTTCTGATAGTTCAGGTAGTATGCATGTTCCCATACATCGATATTCAACAGTGGTGTTCCTTTAACTGTCGCAATATCCATGAGCGGATTGTCCTGGTTTGGTGTTGATGTAACCTGGAGTTTTCCTTCAGTATCAAGAACCAACCATGCCCATCCTGATCCAAATTGTGTGGCTGCGGCAGCAGAAAACAGTTTCTTGAATTCATCAAAAGAACCAAATGCTCCCTCTATAGCAGCAAGTAATTTTCCTGTCGGCTCACCTCCACCATCGGGTGACATGAATTTCCAATACAAAGCATGATTAAAATATCCACCACCATTGTTTCTTACTCCGGCCGGATAATAAGATACATTGGCAAATATTTCACGAATATCTGTTGCATCAATTCCAGCGTCAACCAATGCTGCATTAAATTTCTTTGTATAGCCAGCATGGTGTTTGCCATAATGTAATTCCATGGTTTGAGCATCAATATTGGGCTCCAGTGCATCAAATGAGTAGGAGAGATCTTGTTGTAGAAATCCTGATCCGCCGAGTGGAACCAAAGAAGTTAGTGTATCACCACTTCTGCCGCTTCCACTAGCGCATGAACTAATGAGAGGTGCAGATAGCAGTGCTCCGGCGCCAATTACCATTGAGGTTTTTATAAAATCACGTTTTTTCATAGGAGTTGATTGTTTGGGTAATAAAACAACATAACATGCAAATTGTTTAATCCGTAGAGACCTTGCACGCAAGGTCTCTACAATGTACCAAAATAAAATACCATCTCAAATTTTCCCGCAGCCTCCGCACTCCGCACTCCGAACTCCGCACTCCGCACTCCGAACTCCGAACTCCGAACTCCGAACTCCGAACTCCGAACTCCGCACTCCGCACTCCGCACTCCGCACTCCGCACTCCGCACTCCGCACTCCGCACTCCG
>CAZIFQ010000040.1:0-12429 GCA_964538375.1 uncultured Bacteroidaceae bacterium
AATGTTTAACTTAACAAACGACGCCTTTGGTACAGGAAATGGGGAGTATTATATAATTATGTCGGAATAATTAGCTGTATAATCTGTAATGGTACCTGTTATTGTGTCAAACACCACATCAATTGATGACAACAATTGTGGTATTTCGTTATTGTACGAGGCCACCTTATCATCTGTGGTTGAAATCACTTCTTGAGATTCAAATGTTGTTTGAGAAAAAGAGAGACAACAAAATGATACTAGACTTATAAAGATTCCTATTTCTTTCTTGTACGATGTTTTCATAATTAGTTAATTCTTTCTAACCTTTAGATTAGCATTCGCTAGTAACTAAAGATTTCATTGAGTAGTTTTAAGTTAGTTAAATAGGGATCATAGTGATAACCCATAAACACTTAAAGTTATGAATAACAGTAAGAAAAACCAAAGTTACAAGTTCTATGTAGCCGTGGATCTTTCAAAAATGAAGTGTGTGTGAGAAGTGTTTGAACAGAAATTTGAAATTAAAAAGGATACAATCCACTATTGGACTGTATCCTTTTCTATAACCTTAAAAATTTGGGCCTTCTCTATCCCTGTCCGGGAAGCCGGGGGCCTTAAGTTCAAATTCTTTGCTCATTCATTTCTCCTCATGTTCCGGTTCAGACAATAAACAATCCTCCCCCAAATAATTGTTGATGAATTTCCAGGGAGTTATAGAGCTTATCCTACCTAATAACATGTTGAATAATTAAGCGATTATTATTCATCCACTTGACTTTCAGCAATAATTAAAATAACTTGTATTGAATTAGTATTAATCCTAACAATAATTCCCAATGCAACATGTGATGAAAAAATGTGTAGTGATGCTAATATTTAGTATTGTCAATACAGGATTGCTGGCACAAGAAGTTATTCCAACTTCTGGGGGCACTGCAACTGGATCAGGTGGCTCTGCAAGTTATACCGTTGGACAAGTGGTTTACAAAACCAACAATGGGGTAAATGGTTCGCTTAGTCAAGGTGTTCAACAACCCTATGAAATTTCAGTTGTGATTGGAATTGAAGAAGCAAAAGACATTACCCTGTTTTGTTCAGTCTATCCTAATCCCACTACAAACTTCTTAACCTTAAAAGTTGAAAATTACTCTTTCGATAAATTGAGGTATCATCTCTACGATATTCAGGGTAAGCTATTGGAAAGTAAAATTGTTACAGCCGATCAAACCAGCATAGCTATGGATAATTATACTCCTGCCACATACCTCTTAAAAGTAATCCATAATAACATAGAAGTAAAGTCATTCAGAATTATAAAAAGATAAGCAAGATGAAAAAAGCATTTACATTATTAGCTGCGATTCTAATATTTACTAATGTTTGGTCGCAAAGCCCTGAGAAAATGAGTTATCAGGCTGTTATTCGCAATAGCAGCGATGTTCTGGTCACTAACACTCCGGTGGGGATGCAGATAAGCATATTGCAAGGCTCAGAGACAGGAACGGTGGTTTATATTGAAACTCAAACGCCAACAACAAATGCTAATGGTTTAGTGACTATTGAAATAGGTAGTGATGCAGGATTTGCTAGCATCGATTGGGCAAATGGACCATATTTCATTAAAACCGAAACCGACCCAACGGGTGGAACAAGTTACAGCATTACCGGCACAAGCCAACTGTTAAGTGTTCCTTATGCTTTGCATGCAAAAACAGCAGAAAGTATCGAAGGTGGAATAAGCGAAACCGACCCTGTATTTACTGCATGGGACAAATCCACCGGTATTTCAATTACAGAGAGCCAAATCAGCGACTTAGGAACATATATCGAAACCGAAACCGACCCCAGCGTACCCACCGGCACACAAACCGGTGAAATGCAATACTGGAACGGCACTGCATGGGTAACTGTTGCGGCAGGTGATGAAGGACAGGTTTTAACATTTATCGGTGGCGTGCCAACTTGGATTATACAATTGCAAGAAGGTGAAGTACAAAACCCTACCACTGGTAAAATATGGATGGACCGTAACTTGGGTGCTTCCCAAGTGGCCACATCAAGTACCGATACCGCTGCTTACGGCGATTTATACCAATGGGGGCGTGCTGCCGACGGTCACGAAAGCCGTACTTCAGGCACAACTTCTATTTTGAGCACTACCGACACACCCGGGCATAGCGATTTTATTATTAATGTTAGCAACCTCTACGATTGGCGCAGCCTGTCAAACGACAACCTGTGGCAGGGCGCAGGCGGTATTAACAATCCTTGCCCAAGCGGTTACCGCCTGCCAACAATTACAGAGTGGGATGCAGAACGCACAAGCTGGAGCAGTAACAATACAGCAGGAGCTTTTGCCTCACCACTTAAATTGCCCCTTGCCGGCTACCGCCACTCCAGCAATTCGTTCTACGATGCGGGTTCCCTCGGCAGCTATTGGTCAAGTACTGTTTTTAGTTACATCGCACAGTACCTGAACTTCGGCAGTAGCGGTGCCACCTGTGGCGCACAATACCGGGCGGACGGGCTCTCTGTGCGTTGCATTAAGGATTAACCCTGAGCGAAGTCGAAGGGTTGACACTTAAACTTCCTGTCCCGTAGGGCAGGGAGTTTTTATTATACCGCTTTTTTTTGAAAATTATGATAATAGCAGAAAAAATTCAATTGAGCACCGATAAAACAATACTAACACTCTTTAAAGAGGGCTTGTTTTATAAATGCTATAACGAAGATGCAATGGTTTTTGCAAAAAGAGTAAGAGCATATAAGGGTTTAACCCGAAGGACAGCAAATTCCATCAATTAATCCTCCCCCAAATAATTGCTGATGAATTTCCAGGCTGTTTGAAGGCTTATCCTCCGCTGTATTGAGGGGGGTAAATAAAGGGAGGATTTTCATTCACACATTTAATCGTCATCACTACTAAATTCTTCAAAAAAAGTAAAAAGCCCTCTATCAATGATTCCGATTCCAACGGAAGCACGATAGGGGGCTTTGTTATGGTAAATTGAAGACTATTCAGCAGAAATCAATTTTCCTGTTTGAATAGTTTGTCCATCATTAATCACTTTGAAGAAATATACCCCTGAAGAAAGATAACCTGTTTCAATGGTTGTTTTCTGACTTGTGATTCTAGTAATAAGCAACTCTTTCCCCAAAACATTATATATTACCATTCTACAATTATTAATTTGCAATGCATCATTGATGTTGATGTCTATTGAATATTTAAATGGATTTGGGTAAATAGTAACTAATTTATCTGTATTCCCAGTATTAAAAGATTCAATGTCTGTTACACATTCAACCAGCGTTACACTTGATGAACCTGAAACGCATCCACTGGCATTTTTTGCTGTTACATCATATGTACCTACTGCAACTGAGGTAAATATTCCCGTAGTATTTGTATAGTCTGAATCATCAATACTAAAGGAAAGACCTGTTGTACTTGAGCTTACCGTGATTGTCCCGCTTGGTAGCGAACAGCTTGGCTGTATCAAAGTAACAGTTGGGGCAGCTGGTTTTTGCATAATTACCAAAGAAGCATTTGCTGAAGTATCCGATGGTTCAAGAGAATCAAATACCAAAACATTATAGCTTGAACCAATATCAGAAGTGCTTACAGGGTTAATTACCAGGGTATCGTTAGTTACTCCCGATATGTTTCCCCCGTTGCTTAAGTTTACAGTTCCTTTTCTCCATTGAAATGTATATGAACCCGTACCTGTTACAGTTACTACAAAAGCTGCAGAATCACCATCACAAACATATAGATCTTCGTGATTGATTGAAACCAGGGGTATTGGTAAAACCGTTGTCATTCCAGTGGTTGAAATGGCCCCATCAGTAGTAAGTGCTCTGCCATCAAGGCTTACACCTTTAAGAAGGTCGATTGCACCGTTGTTGGCAATAATAGTTCCCTTAAAAACTGAACTATCACCAATGCTTACAGCTCCATTAACCATCCAAAATATATTTTTGGCTTGTGTTCCGTTTTTCAATATAACCCTTGAATTTACACCTGATGCAAAGGCACCATAAGTTTTTATAATAAAAACAGCATCTTTATTTCCTGTGGCATCTAAAATTAATGTATCAGTAAATGTTACAGCCTGATTCATTACATAACAATGAGGTGTTAGAACCAAATTGTTTCCAAATTGAGCCGGAGCCAGTAATTCAATATCAGCCGTAAGCGTGTTCAATGAATTATAAACCAGCAATAAATCAGCAGCACCTCCTGCTGTAGCAGGGTTCATTCCTTCAATATTGCCCGATACAAATAAAGGGTTATATCCTGTAGGTAATGCAGAATTACCCCCCACACTACCGCTTACATGTGATGTGCCATCATCGGAAACATCCCCTATTGAAGAAAATACTGCATATTGTTTTGATTCAACAAATACCGGGGCAGCGGGTCCTGTTGGTAGTGAAGCTGATATATCTACAGGCAAATATGCCGATAATCCTATAGCTCCATTGTCAACAGTAACTTCACCATTAATGGTAAGTGCTCTTCCTTCAAGTACACACCCAGGTGCCATGGTTATTGCTCCACCGGCAATAATAGTACCTTTCATTGAAGTTTCGGTGCCCATACTTACTGCACCAGTTACAAACCAAAACACATTGCTTGCCTGTGCACCATTTATTAATTTTACCTGTGCATTTGCACTGGTGCTAAAAGCATATACAGGTGGTCCTGCAGGCATTTTAAAAATAAATACTGCATTAGGATTGCCCTGTGCATCTAAGGTAAGACTTTTGTCAAGCGAAGCTGCGCCAGGCAATAGGTAAGTACCTGCCTTAAAAATAGAATCGTTTCCCAGCACCGGATTCACAATTGTTGAATCGGGAATAGCTGCTGCAAGAAAATTATATGCAGCCATTAGATCAATAGTACATTGACCGCTTGCTCCGTCGCCGGCATGCATAACACCATTTACGTTTCCAAAATTGGTGTTTGAACCACTATTTGTGCCCACATTACCTGTTAGTAATGTTAAATACTGGTATGTTCCTACATTTTGCATTGCGCCAACCGAAGTAAATAGAACGAAATCAGCAGCAGTTCCCAAAGGGGGAGCTTGTGCAAAATTTGATACAGGCATTATAAACATGAGGCCTGCTATTAATGCATTGAGTAGCATTTTTTTCATATTTATTTTATTTTGCTATGAATGAATTTTCATAGCTATATAAAGGTGATCCTATTAATGGCAGCATGTGTTATATAACTCTGATAATAAGTTACATGATTCACGCATTTTTCTTCGCCATTGAAAAATATTATAGACAGGATTTTACTCGAAGTATGCTGAATTAAAAAAAACAGAGGTGGTCCGTAAAGATCACCCCTGCTGTTATAAACCTAAAACTTACCTATTATTGTGGCTGTGTAACTGTACTTCCGTCAAGAATAACTGCAGTTTGCGCAAGGGCCCTTCCATTCATGGATGCCTCGGTCTGGAATGTAATTCCTGTCATCGAAAGTATAATACCTTCAAAATGTGAGGTTGTTCCAAAAGTTGCTTCACCGGCTACCTGCCAGAAAATATTTTTAGCCTGTGCGCCGCCTTCTAAAGTAATAATAACACCAGAGCTCATGTTCAGGTTACCTGCAATCTGGAATATCCAAACATCATTCGTCGAACCTGAAATGGTAAGTGCAGAAGGTATGGTAACTGTATTGGTCCATTTATAAAGTCCTGGAGAAAGTGTTTTTCCACCAATGTTACCTGTTGCTAATTCAAGAAAATCAGGTGAAGGTCGGCCAGCTGCATCGTTGTAAGCAGTGATCATATTTTCAACTGCTGTTGTCAGATTAATAGGAGTTGGATCAGCCATATCAGCTGCATATACCTTTCCTGTAATCTGAGCAGATGTTGCATATCCGGTGGCATCTGTTAATGCCAATCCGGTGATATATGAAGTTGCCGCAGGGCTTAATCCCAAGTCACCTGTAATAACTGAAGTTGAAATGTTGGTGATGGCTGTTTTAGCAAGAATCACATAATTTGCTGAAGATCCCAGATCTACCGGGCTCAGAATAGTTAAAGTTCCTCCGGTTGTAAAGTCCCACACCATGTCGGCTGCAAGAGCATTACCTGCCAGGTCTTTTACATCCTTTGTTATAGTGGCTGTATAATCTGTAAGCGCCAATAAACTGGTCGATGGCGTAAAAGTTGCAGTAAGTCCGGAATATTCAACCGTACCGGAAACTACGCTGCTTCCTTTTTTCAGCATAAAACTGGAGCTTGAAATCGTTGTTGCATCCATTGCTTCACTGAATGTTGCCGTTAAGACTACATTTCGAGAAACATTGCTTGCATCGTTAAGCGGATTACTTTGCGTAACAGTTGGCAATTCAAGATCACTTTCAATACCGCTGGTAAAACTCCAAACCTTATTCTCTAATAGTGCATTCCCGGTCATACTTTCAGCTTCGGTAGTTATTGTTGCCGTGTAAACTGTTTCTGCAATTAATTCAACCGATGGAGTAAAGGTCGCCGTTGTACCTGAATATGACACTACCCCTGTAACTGAAGACTCATTCTGCTCTAGGGTAAAAGATGTCACGTTGAGAGTTAAAGGATCCATAGCCTCGCTAAATGTTGCATTGACTGTACTATTTAGAACTACCTCAGTAGCATTGTCTGCAGGATTAGTTGAATCTACAATGGGAGGAGTATTGTCTGGTTTCTCACAACCAACCAACAAAACAACTGAAACCATTGCCAATCTTGTTAAAAAATTTCTAATTTTCATATTTAATGTATTCGTCTTGTGAAATATCTCACATTACAAAGATATATCCGCCTATTTTTCAAAGTGTTACATAACTAAAGGAATAAGTTACATAATTCACGCTATTAGATTGGAAACCTAGTAGTAGTGTGCTAAATATTCTTAGCGTATTAATATTTTTTATGTTCATAACATTTAAGTTATCACCCATGCCGGGCGAACAACAAAAAAGAGTCTGCCTCAAAATGGAGACAGACTCTTTAAAATTTTTAATCTTCTAATATGGATTTGTCACTGTGTTCATTTGCAGAGTAACTGCAGTTTGAGCCAGTAATCTTCCATTGATTGAACCGCCTGTCTGTAAATTAATACCAGTTTTTCCTAAAATGATTCCTTCAAAATGGCTGGTTGTTCCTAAAGTAACAGCACCTGCTGTTTGCCAGAAGATATTTTTTGCCTGAGCGCCTCCGGTTAATGTAATTCTCACAGCTGAACTCATATTAAGCGTACCATCAATCTGGAATATCCAAATATCATTCGGACCACCTGCAATTGTAAGGTCTGTTGGGATAACAACCGCACTTGTAAATTTGTACAAACCAGGGGTAAGTGTCAGACCACCAATATTTCCGGCTCCTACATTCAAGAAATCAGGATTAACACGTCCTGCAGCATCATTGTAGGCAGCTTGCATATCAAGTACTGAAAGAGTTAATCTTGTTGCATTGGTAACTTTACATGCCGGACCGGCAGCATCGACTGAATAGATGGTTCCAACTACTTCGTTGCAAGCTAACAGAATAGCTGCACCTGTGATTGGACTAGAACCTACATCTCCTGTAACAGATGATTTATAAACATCGGTAATACCAGATTGTGACAGAATTGTAAATTCGCCTGCCAGACCTAAATTTACGGCTGCCAGTGAATTTACTCCGACACTTTTTAATAGGGAATTATCTGATTCCAAAGCTATTGGTTCGTTAAATTCTTCCATTAAAAAATCCTTCTCACAACCTGTCATTAATGAAACTACAAACATTAATGCTACTGGTAAAAAAGTTTTTGTTTTCATTATTTTCATAATTAATGTAACAACATTGTTACTCTGCAAAGTTGGGTAATATGAGCCGCTCATTTGTTACATACCTTTAGAGAAAAGTTACAAGTTTTACTTATCAGAAAAGAAAAAAAAACACCAAAACACTATTCTAAATCCAGCCAACCAGCAACAAGTATTGCTACATTCTTTCCATATACCAGTTCAGCTCTTTTTCCATTTTTCTATAACGGAATGCCGTAGAAATGATTTTCTGTAAGCGAACAAGGGCTGTTTCACTTTTCACCACATAATCAAAAGCCCTGTGATGCATACATTTTATTGCCACGTCTATTTTATCCTGGGAGGATAACATTACGACCAGAATATCAGGATTGAAAGTTGTTATTTTATCCAGGGTCTCAATACCGTTCATCGCATTTTTATCTATACCGTCAAGAAAATAATCTAAAATAATTACATCTGGATTGTGCATTAAATTTTCCATGCACAATTCACCGGTTGCATAGGTTTCTATAGTAAAATCGGCACGCTGGAGCAATTCAATTTCAAGCATCTTTAAAAATAATGCATCATCGTCTACCAGGAAAAGCTTTATTTTTTCTTTCATGAGTTGGTGTTTTTAATGGTATTGTATTCCTCTTCCAATTCTTTACATGCCGGGCGAACAACAAATAAGAGCCTGCCCATAACCAAGACAGAATCTTTAAATTTTATATCCGTTAGTCTAATTATTTCTACTCTTTTTTAGCTTTTTTGATATGTTCTTTTTTGGCTTTCTTTAGTGGTGCTTTTAGATCTTTTTTGATCTGTAAATCTGAATTGGTTTCTACTGGATTTGTAACAAAGTTCATTTGCAGTGTAACTGCAGTTTGAGCCAGTAGTCTTCCATTGATTGAACCGCCTGTCTGTAAATTAATACCCGTTTGTCCTAAAATGATTCCTTCAAAATGGCTGTTCGTTCCTAAAGTAACAGCACCTGCTGTTTGCCAGAAGATATTTTTTGCCTGGGCGCCTCCGGTTAAAGTAATCATCACATCTGAACTCATATTAAGCGTACCATCAATCTGAAAAATCCAAATATCATTCGAACTGCCTTCAATTGTAACATCTGTTGGGATAATAACCGCACTTGTAAATTTGTACAAACCAGGGGTAAGTGTTAGGCCACCGATATTTCCGGCGCCTTCATTCAAAAAATCAGGATCAACACGTCCTGCAGCATCCGTATAGGCAGTTTGCATATCACCAACGGCTGTGGTTAGCCTTGTGGCATTGGTTACTGTGCAAGGTAGTGGACCGGCAGCATCGACTGAATAGATGGTTCCAACTACTTCGGTACAGGTTAACAGAATAGCGGCACCTGTAATTGGACTAGAACCTACATCTCCGGTAACAGCTGATTGAAAGACATTGGTAATGCCCGATTTTGATAGAATTGTAAATTCGCCTGCCAGACCTAGATTAACGGCTGTAAGTGAATTTTCTCCTACGCTTTTTAATAGGGAATTATCTGATTCCAAAGCTGTAGGTTCGTTAAATTCTTCGAAAGAAAGATCCTTCTCACAACCTGTCATTAATGAAACTACAAGCATTAATGCAGCGGGTAAAAAAAAATTTGTTTTCATTATTTTCATAATTAATGTAACAACATTGTTACTCTGCAAAGTTGGGCAACATGAGACACTCATTTGTTACATACCTTTAGAGAAAAGTTACAAGTTTTACTTATCAGAAAGGAGAAAAAAACAAAAGAAAAAAGTCCATGCGCAGCAAAGACCGAGTCGGGGTAAAAATCAAAAAGATGAGGGAATTGAAGGATTTAGTTAAAAAAACACCAAAACGCTATTCTAAATCCAGCCAACCAGCAACCAGCAACCAGCAACAAGTATTGCTACATTCTTTCCATATACCAGTTCAGCTCTTTTTCCATTTTTCTATAACGGAATGCCGTAGAAATGATTTTCTGTAAGCGAACAAGGGCTGTTTCACTTTTCACCACATAATCAAAAGCCCTGTGATGCATACATTTTATTGCCACGTCTATTTTATCCTGGGAGGATAACATTACGACCAGAATATCAGGATTGAAAGTTGTTATTTTATCCAGGGTCTCAATACCGTTCATCGCATTTTTATCTATACCGTCAAGAAAATAATCTAAAATAATTACATCAGGATTGTGGGTTAAATTTTCCAAGCACAATTCACCGGTTGCATAGGTTTCTATAGTAAAATCGGCACGCTGGAGCAAATCAATTTCAAGCATCTTTAAATATAATGCATCATCGTCTACCAGGAACAGTTTTATTTTTTCTTTCATGAGTTGGTGCTTTTAACGGTATTGTATTCCTCTTCTAATTCTTTACATGCCTGACTGCAAACACGTTCAAGCTGTAATACCAGCTCAGGAATTTCCTCAGTATGTTGCTGGGTCTTTGCATATTCCTGAACCTTTCTTGCCATATTTTCAAAATCGCCACGAATGCCCATAATTGAAAATGATGGGATCATTTTATGGGCCGCAGAGTACACTGCCTGCCAATCTTTATCTATCAGGCCTTGCTTCATGGCTTTTATCAGGGTCGGAGTTTGAACCAGGTATATCGATATCATCTCCATCATCATTTCCGGATCAGATTTTGTACGTTGCATCAAATAATGCAGATCAATGCATTTTGAGCTTGTATTATTGAGGTCTGTTTTCTTTTTAGTTTTAAAAGCTGAAGCAGGTTTTTTTACTAAGCTCACTATTTTACTGTACAATAATCTTTCATCAATCGGCTTGGATACATAATCATTCATTCCCACAGCTTCACATTTTGCTAGATCAACTGTTGTTACGTCTGCAGTTAAAGCGATGATGGGAATTTTAGTATTTAATGTTTTACGAATATATTCAGTGGCTTCAAAACCATTCATTTCTGGCATTTGCAGGTCCATCAAAACAATGTCATAGGATTTTTTCTGCATTTTTTCGATAGCTATTTTACCATTGGCAGCAATATCCCTTTCAAAACCAAAGTCATCGAGTATGGTTTTCATTAATAATTGATTGAGGGCTATATCCTCAACAACCAATACCTTTATATTTTCGTATTCTTTATTTAATTCCAAATTTTCAGTTTCAAATGCAATATTTTGATTTGTTTTTAGAAAACTTAATATGAAACTAAAAGTAGATCCCTTATTAATGGTGCTTTTCACTGTTATAAATCCACCCTGAGGCTCTACTAAATGTTTAACAATAGCGAGTCCTAATCCGGTTCCTCCATACAAGCGTGTAGTTCCACCGGAAGCCTGCTGGAAGTGTTCAAATATCTTTGAAATTTTATCTTCTTCTATTCCAATACCCGTATCTTTAACTGCAAATTGAACCCTTACTTTCTCGTCATCTTCACTGACTAACTTTACACGCACTGTAATTTTTCCTTTCGATGTAAACTTTACTGCATTGCTTATAAGGTTTAAAATGATCTGGTGCAAATGCACAGGATCACCTACCAGTACCTTGGGTATATTTTTGTCGTATTCTTTAACCAGTTTAAGATTCTTTTCAAGAATTTTGCTCTCAAATAATTGAAGCATGTCTGATATTGAAGACTCCATTCTGAATGGAGCTTGCTCAAATACCATTTTCCCGGCATCCACTTTAGCAATATCAAGTATATCATTAATGAGGACGATCAGAGAATCGCCACTTAATTTTATTGCAGAAAGGTATTCTTCTTGTTTTGGGGTCAATTCAGTCTTTAATAATACTTTAGTAAATCCGATAATTGCACTCATTGGAGTACGTATTTCATGACTCATGTTCGAGAGAAACTGCTGTTTAGCCTTTACCGCAGCTTCAGCAATACCGGTCAGCTTTTCTGCTTTACTTTTTGCTTCTTCAGCAAGTAGCGTCGCAGATTCTGCTGCCACTTTTGCCTCTTTCAATTCTGTTGCAATTCTTTTTTGTTCGGTCACATCCCTGGCAACAATAACGACCCCGAGCACATTTCCCGCATCATCCTTATACACCGAACCGTTGATATACACATCGGTTAGTTTTCCATTTTTATGTCGAATTGTAAGCGGAGAATCAGCAACAGAATCCTTTGCGAATACTTCCTGATAAACCTCACGAGCCTTCTGTTGTTCGGTAAAATATTTGAAGAAGTCAGTGCCTGTGAGTTTCTTTCGGGTCATCCCGATAATCTTCGCTGTTGCCTCATTCATATCGGTGATCTTACCCTCAGGGCTTATTGTAACTAATGGATCACGGCTTGCTTCGATAAGACTCAGGGAATACTGAGAAGCTAATTTTGCAGAATAACTAAGTGACTCCAATTCTTTAGTGGCAATTTCTCTTTTTTCTTTCTCTTTATTTTGAAATTCGAGTTCTACATCAGCAATGACCAATTCTGAGGCCCGCTTTTCCTTCTCCTCGTTTTGAAATGCTAGTTCTTTGTTGGCTAAAACCAATTCTGAGGCCCGCTTTTCCTTCACTTTATTTTGAAAAGCAAGTTCTTTGTTGGCTAAAACCAATTCTGAGGCCCGCTTTTCCTTCTCCTCGTTTTGAAATGCTAGTTCTTTATTGGCTAAAACCAATTCTGAGGCCCGCTTTTCCTTCTCCTCGTTTTGAAATGCTA
>CAZIFQ010000040.1:12529-27053 GCA_964538375.1 uncultured Bacteroidaceae bacterium
TTGGCTAAAACCAATTCTGAGGCCCGCTTTTCCTTCTCCTCGTTTTGAAATGCTAGTTCTTTGTTGGCAGAACGCAAATCTTTTGCCCATTTTTGTTCTGCAATGTCTCTAGCCACCACAACAGCTCCAATCACATTTCCATTGTCATCTTTAAAAACTGATCCATTGAATAAGACATCGGTAAGTTTTCCATGAATATTACGTATAGTTAGCGGATAATCAGCAACAGAGCCTTTTGCATATACTTCACGATACCCCTGCCTTGCTTTTTCTGGATCATTAAAATACTCCAGGAAGTCGGCGCCAGTTAGTTTGTCGCGAGAAACTCCCGTAATATTTACTACTGCCTCATTAAGGTCTATAATCTTCCCCTCGTTATTGATGGCGACTAAGGGGTCGAGACTGGCTTCTATAAATATTCTATTGTTCATGTTGCTTTGTATTCGCTATTTTGTTCCCAATTTCTTCAATCGGTATTCGCCTTTTAACTTTCAATTGTTTAAAATGCGAAGGTGTAAGACCAGTAATTTTTTTAAACTGGTTGGAAAGATGAGCCACACTGCTGTAATTCATTTTATGCGAGATCTCAGTAAGATTGAACTCGTCATACATCATTAATTCTTTTATTCTCTCAACCTTATGTATGATAATAAATTGCTGAATTGTTATTCCCTTCACCTCTGAAAATATATTTGAGAGGTAGGTATAATCGTAATTTAGTTGCTCACTTATATAATCTGAAAAATTTACTTTAATCTCCTCAGTTGGATGATGAACCATTTCAATAATGACGTTTATTATTTTTTCAATTAAAACAGCCCTCTTATCGTCCATCAGCTCAAAACCTACAGCTTGCAGTGAAGTATTAAGCTCTTCCCGTTGTTCTTCAGAAAGCTCTTCCATAATCTCAATTTCGCCCAGGTCAACAACAATAAAATGGAGGCCGAGTTTTTTCAACTCCTCCTTTACTGTTAGTTTACAATGGTTGCTCACCATGTATTTGATGTACAATTTCAATTGAACGCTCCTTTTTTATTGAAAATAAACACAAAGATAGGTAATCCTTATGCGGAAAGTTTTACATAACTATGGTCAAAAGTTGCACATTTCACAGATTATTGTGGATCTGGCAGATTGTGCAAATACCGGTTCAGCTGAGCCATTCCATAGCGATCATGAAGTTTATCCTCGGAAATATACCATATCGGGTATCATTAATGTATCGTCCCACGAGGTATGTATGTAATCCCCTTGTCACACCCTTTGATAAAAAAAAAGGATACAATCCATTTTGAATTGTATCCTAAATTGTAACCTTTTATTTTCAGGTCCTCTGTAACCTAGTCGGGGTGGAGAGAATAGAACCTGCGACCCCCTGCTCCCAAAGTAGGTGGTCATAGTTATTTAGACCCTGAATAGAAATTCTTAACAGTGTAAGACACACCCCTCAGCACACCTTCATATTTATACAAAATGGAGCGCACTCTGCTCCAGAAACTTACTTCCTTTGATTCTGATCGGGTGCAGACCTCAAGTGGAATAACCGCTCTTCAAGCCCCACCTATCTCGCTTACTCCTGAACCACTAACCACAAAACACGGAGAATTCTCTATTGTCGAACACCTATCATTTAACTCCTGTCTCAATAAAGTTCAGAATGGTTCTTTGTAAAAGTGGGTAGGTGGCTCATATGGTCAGGGATTTCCAATAGTAGATATTTTGATTTATTATTGATACTAAGTAAGCTCACCACATAAGCAGTAAAGTCATATGAAACGCAAGTATAGCATTATAGCTATTTCTCTTGTTTTGCTAGCTCTTCCCGGATTAATGTCATCGTGTGATGATGAAGAGCCGGAGCCGGATCTTATAGCAGCAAGCATTGAGCTTGTTTCCGGAAATAAATATTATACCGTTACAATTGGCAGTCAATTATGGATGGCGGAAAACCTGCGAACCGCTACCTATAATGATGGAGGTGCCATTTCAAATGTAACAGATGATACCGAATGGGCCAGTCTGACAACAGCTGCGATGTGCGCATATAACAACACAAGTGATACTGATTCAATAAACTATTACGGCAGACTGTATAATTGGAATGCAGTAAATACAGGCAAGCTTTGCCCAACTGGCTGGCATGTTCCAAGCTATGATGAATGGATAACTCTAAAATATTTTTTAATAAATAATGGATATAATTTCGATGGATCTACCTCAGACAATAAAATAGGAAAAGCCATGGCAAGTACCAGTGCCTGGCCTGTTAGTCCAACAATAGGCGACATCGGCAATCGCCAGGAATTAAACAATAGCAGTGGTTTTACAGCCCTCCCGGCAGGCAGTCGCAGCGATAATGGTACATTCTACAATAATGGAGACGACGGCTACTGGTGGGTATCAACAGGTGTCACTTCGGGAGATTACTCTGACTACTTCAGACTGGCTTATGATCTTGATGCTTTATATATGGGAAACAAGATCATTGAGAATGGCCAGTCAATTCGCTGCGTGAAGCCATCTCCGTCATAATCAAACGCGCCTATCCCTTTTGTGAAACTTTTGGTTTTTTAGGGAATAATTTACAGCTTAATAAATTAATATCTGATATTGATTTGATGTGTTTGAATACTTCAGGTGGCTCCTAATTCAGATTTTAATAAGCTTGCAAAAATGCATTTGCGTGTATTTTGCGTGTTGACACCAAAAAGGGTTTAATGGACTTCGTCCTTCCATTACTACTTTTCATTCATTAATGCAGCAATAAATTTAGTAAATTTTGTAATATCCTGCTGAACACTGGCGGCTTCAAGAGCATCCATATATTCACCCCTTCTATCGACAGGGATTATCAGCCATGGATATCCACCTGAAACCAACATTAAGTTCATCAAAAAGCGAGCTAGGCGACCGTTCCCATCCATATATGGATGGATGTAAACAAAAATAAAATGACCAAGTATTACCCTAACTGCAGCATTTTCTTCCAGGGTCAATAATTCGAATAATACTGGCATTGCATCTCGAACTGATTCCTTGCTTGGAGGAGTATGCATTGAACCAGATATAAAGACTTGAGCATTTCTATATCCTGCAAGATCTGAAGGCTTCAAAATTCCTGCTGATACACTTGGAGAAAATAGTTCTCGGTACCACTCTCCATGTCTTTTATCAGCAACATCACCAGGGTTCTCACCTCTGAGTACTTCATCAACTCCCTCCTTGACCTTTTGAAAACACATCCAATATCCTCGAGCGGCAAGGGCATTTTTTGTTTTCTTGTCGTCTTCATCGCCTTTTGAATCCCAATCTCCAGATCTTACTTTATTAATTAGATCTTTTGTCACTTTATAGCCTTCAATAGACAAAGAATGGTATGCATCTGAAACATATTTCTCATCTATTTTTGCTAAAGTATCATCTATACTATTCTGTGAATTCTCGACAACAGGAAAGCTTCCTATCACTGATGGACGCATTTCATTCCACATCAGTTTAATTCTATTCGCAAAAGGAGAAATCTGTCTTAGAGGCAGTACAGTATTCATTTTTTCCGTGAAAGGGTCGGTTTCTCTCACATCGTACCCAGTACTTATCATTGTCGAAAGAATATCTTCGCTGATTTTACTATTACCAATATTTCGAAATGCCCCTGCAACTCTTCCAGCTTTCACGCTATACCCTCTTTCAAGTAGTATTGACAATATTTCTGATGAATCTTGTATTGAATACAAACATGTTCTTGCATCAATAGCTTTTCGTTCATAAGTATCTTCTCCTATATTGATTACCGTGGAGGCCAGAGAGTATACATTAATACCATTAATTACAACTATCTCATCTTTGGATGGAATTTCCAGTTGAACATCAAATATTGATATTCCATGTAGCAAGTCAGTTCGATTATTACTACCCTTCGGTGATCTTACAAGTAGCTGACTTGGAACAACCCAGTTCCCACTGTGTAATTGCATTGATTGTTCAGGGGATAGACACCAGGATTCTCCAAATCGATGATTTAAATACACAGAGATGAAATACCAAAAGGATGTATACCATGTTGATGTACTCCCGGGTTTTTGATCAGGCCTGGTTGAAAGGTACCAACCCTTAATTACTTGTGTTAAGAAACCCTCTTTAACTAATCGGTCTAAGTGTGTTCTACTTAAGTCTGATGTTTTAACAACGGCAAATCCTTGATCATTCTGAAGTTTTTTCAGTTCTTCCAGTGATTGTGCAAGTTTTTCTGCTGGTGATGCCATAACTTTTTTTTTAATGTTGTACGTAATCTAATTTATCCTGCTGCACCTAATCTAGTTTATATTGCTGTACGTAATTTAGTTTATCCTGTTGTGCGTAATCTAGTTTATCCTGCAAAGGTACTATAAATACTGATACTAAAGAAGGTGATGTAGTAAATGGATAAATCATGATTACATTATTAGTGAAATTAGATTTAACAAAAATGATCCAGCACCTCTTTTACATAACTACTGGCGAAACCAGAGTCTCATTTGTATAATCTCGATAATACCTGACATCTTTGGTCCCAGGATTGAAGAATCAGGTAAACGTGAATTTTCCACCAGGCAAAAGGTGAAGAAATAGGCTTTCCAGGGAAAGAAGCGAATAAGCATACTAAGCTAAGCGTTTAAATTCCCGGTGCAGCCTTTTTCGAAAATGTGGAGTATAACACTATTCCACATTTTTCTCTACTTTAGAGTGAGCAAACTAATTATGTATTAAACAACTAAATAACATATACTGCTTATGAAACTACTTCATTATATATTAATCGGATTCTTTTCAGCAATGGCAATCTTTGTCTATATTTCATTAATCATTAACCAGACAAAAATTGCCAGGGGTAACTTTAAATTTGTAAAACTTAAAGGATATAAGAGGATCAATCCATCAACTCTGACCAGTATTGCTTTTATAGCAGCCACTGGATTAGTAATTTTCCTGTTATCTGGTGACAAATATGTATGGCTAATCCTGGGTACATATACAGTAATCATATCACCTGTTATATTTTTTAACCGAAAGAACTGTATCCTGATCAGTCCGGAAGGAATTAAACCAACATATATCGATAAGGTACTTGAATGGGAAAAGCTAGATAAAATAAGTCTTGACAGGTCAAAATCTCGTACTTATCTAATACATCACGATAGTTACGAGGATAAAATTACATTCAAAGACGAAGTCAGCAGAGAGGAATTTTTGCAGGATATACTACATTTTCAGAGTGATTTATTTCATGAGAACCTCAGTCCAATGGTAAATCAATAATTGGAAATACTTTAAACAAATTGTGTTTTTACATTGTAAGCCATGAGAATTTTACCAGTTGTTATTGCATTAGTGCATACCAGGAAACTGTATCGATACATTGTGCTATAATAATGAATTCAAAATTTTTGTCCCACGCTATTTTTCCATCATCATTAACAAGATCATCATTTTCTTCTCGGTTCGTTGTCTAAGAGATTAATTTATTTGTCCGCAAAGTAGCTTATCACTTCTACCGGCAACCTGGTTTTGTTGTAATGAATTTGTTTCCAGTTATTCCATCAAACAACCCTCCCGCAAATAATTGAAGTTGAATTTCCAGGGAGTTTGAAGGCTTATCCTCCGCTGTATTGAGGAGGGTAAATAAAGGGAGGGTTTTCAGGGGAGGTTAACCAAGTATTCTTGGCCAATTTATAAGCATGATTAATTGTCACTGGTCAGAAGATTTCGTGTGATGGTGGTAAAATAGTCGAGACTATTCTAGCTCAACCTACTACCTATAATTGTATGTTTCCTCTTTCAGTGAAGCTCTATTGAGCTATTTGCAAAACCATTCTACTGCCACAGAAACAGTGATCTGGATTTACTTTTTCCGGGAAGCTCTGTGAAATAGCTATTGCTCATAGTATCAATAGGAAAGCCATTGGCATATTATCATATTCATACTATCATCAATCTACAGCGCCTTGACACGCACGAGATTTTGTCATATATTTATTCGACTAACTAAAACCTAAACTCTTCATACACAAACCTTTCCCATATAAGTTATTAAACTTCACCTCAAATGAATTGTTATGTTTAAAACCTACGGAGAAAAGCTCGTTGAAATAGAATCCCATTACGAGAAAAAGGATTATGAATATGTTGTTGTTGAATGTGCGAAAATAACGGAGCAGGCTGTCGGACAACTCTTCAGAAATTTTCACATGTCGCTTGATACTCCGGCAAAAAGACTGAAATTCCTTGAATTTGAGAAGGGCAATGGAGAAAAGTACAGTAGTTTTCTTCTCAAGCCTACTATCGGTGTAGGTATTGGATTTTACAATTCACTCATTGAGCATTGTTCAGATCACCCATGGATAAAGCCTGAGCTAAAGTCCTCACTTAATACAATCAATTCAACAAGGAATGCACAGGTGCACGCAGGGAAACCTGTTATAGCTGATCATGAGGCCGGTGAAGTGATTGATGCTACTGAGAAATTTCTTAAGGGTATTGAGCTCTTTGATTTGCCTGTTGAAGATGTAGGTTTTCCCTTAAAGTATTATTTAGTCTATACTTCCATCAAAAGTAAGTTTGAAAAAGGAGAGACTGAAATTGAGTTCAAGCGCATCATCAATGATTCCAATAAACTCATTCCCGATCTTCTGAACAGTGTATTCAATAAGGTATATCCTTTTCTTTCAATTGAAGACAAAGAAAAACTCAATAAGCTTCATCCCAAAACGCTAAAGACAAATAAAAAAGATACTTCCTTAAAATACTTCATTGAGATCTTTGAAGAGATCAATCTCTTTGCTCAGATTACCGATGGGGATGCCTTAAAGAGCAGCCTGCAAGCCATGGATGGTGATCTGAAGGATATGTATTCACGAAGAGCGGTAAGACACCACGTTAATGTCCTTGACAACATCTTCAATTTTATCCAGAATAAGAAACTGAACCATTTTCTGGATTATGCGAACCTCTTGAAGAAGAAATTCCTGGAAGACAACCAGATAAACGATACAGACAGGATCATTTTGAATGACCGGGCTAAAGAATTGAATATCTCTCCCCAGGTTGCAGATACCATCGAAAAAGCAGTTGTGAGGACCATAGAAAAGGAATTGATCCTGTTCCAGACACTGCATGAGGATAAGAAGTCAAATGGAAAAGTACTTGCGGGAGAAGGAGCAGATGGCGTAGGAGGTTCTACAGGTGGTTTTGGCCGAAGAAACATTCTCATCGGTGCATCAGTGCTTGCATTATTTGTGATAGCACTTTTCTTCATTTTTAAGCCTAAATCTGACTTAACAGCGTATGAGCGGGCTCACCTGGAATGCAGACATGATAAGGTTATAAAAATTGCTGGCAAAAAAAGAAGTCTTACGAATATAAAGGCCAATTATCATTACATCTTCTCAAACTTCATTAATAATAGTTTTAAGATTCCTGAAGAAGTTAAGTATGATTACCAGGAACTTTTGCGTCTAAATCCAGAATCTCCTGAGGCAAAATTGTATTTGGGCTTTATATATAGCTGGTCTCCCTGGTGGGTCACACGATATGAGGCAGATAGTTCATGTCTACTTATTAACAGTGCGCTCGACCAGGGCATTGAAAGTCCTTACGCAGATATGATAAAGCTTCAATTATTCGAATCATGGGAACTTCCGTCTATGATAATTAAAGCTTTGCCGGATTTAACTGAAAAATATCCTGACAATCCCAGGGTACTTGAATATGCAGCCCAGTCACATTTGAACTATTCTTACGATACTATCAAGGCGAAAGAATTATATGAAGCAGCGTTAGAGATATACCCGGACTACTTCTGGTATTATATCAAAATGAGTAGAATAGCCGAGCTTAATGATGAAATTGGGCTCGCTGAGGAGATGCTGTCAATGGCCAGGGGAATTAATAGTGAAAATGTGGATTTGCTTAATGCAAGCGTTCGCATATTATTGCTGCAGAATAAGTATGAGGAAGCTGAAAAGATTGTAAAAAATGCAATCAATGGATATGGTAAAAATAACATAAGACCCTATCTTAAATTGCTGGAACTGTATTCTCAAACAGGCAAATCAGAAGAGGGACTAAATCTAACACAAGAAGCATTAGAAATGTTTCCTAACAATAGTGAATTGTTAAATAATTTGGTGCAATTTAAAGAGGTCCAAAAAATGAAAGAGAGACTTAGTTCAGATAGTGAGAATCATTTGAAAATACACTGGAATACTGATTATAATGAGGCCCTCACTAAGTCTCAAAATGAAGGAAAACCTATTTTTGCTGCCTTTGTGACGGATTTTGGTAATACGATTGTTGAAGCATTTTTATCGGAGAATATAAGTAACGATTCTTCAATCATTAATATACTTGAAGCCTATATCCCAGTTAAACTTATAACTGGAAAAGATTCAGATATCTTTAAAAAATTTAATATTGAATATCCTCGCCGTGATGTTTTTGTTTTATCAGGGGATGAGAAAAAAATTCAGGAATTTACTTATCAGGATACGAGAAGTTCTGATGCATTTAAGAACGCTCTAAATACTGGTATTCAAAGGTATAAACGTCATGAATTAGGTAAATCTTTGAATACTGAAAGTTATACCGAGGTGCATAACTTCAAAGATGCTTTAGTAATGGCGAAGGCAAGGGATTATATTATTATGGTTATTGCCGGAGCTGAAGATAACGAGTTCTCACAGAAGCTCATTGATGAAATATTGGTAGATCCGGTTTTCCAGTCTCAATTTAACAACCTTGTATATTTATACCTTGAGCAGGACCAGGACATAAATTTTATGAAGAAATATGAGATAAAATCTTTCCCCACTGTTCTGTATTTTAAAAAATCTGGAGAGTTAATTCATAAATCTTTTGGGTTTAAACCGGCTGACTTACTCGCTGAAATGACATTTGAGCTTAAGGAATCAGCATATAAGGGAGAAAAATATGAAGCCGAACTTAATTGGCTTTACAACTTCAAAGAGGCTCAAACCATTGCAATGATCGAAAATAAAAAGATTTTCGTTGCGAGGAATAGCGCCCTGCTCAGGGAGCATCTATTAAGTCCGGATATAAAAGCCTATCTGAGTAATAATTATGTATGTGTTAATATGGATGAAATAAGCTATAGAGAAGGAATTAGCTTTCTTGGATTTTACAATGGCTATGGCAGTATAGCAATACTTGAACCATCGGGAAATTTATTATTTCACAATACTACTCAGTTTGATACTTACCAGCTATTGTCGTGGCTCAACATTGAAGAAAAATTGATAATGGTTGCCGTCCTTGGAGTGGAGAACTATGGTAAATATCAAGAAAAGGTCATGCTGGCTAAGCAATTGAATGAACGTCTTTTATATGGTTCTTCAATAGATATTTATAAAGAGGCTATTGAAATTCTCCCCGATAATTATGAGAACTATTATTCCGTTGCAAATGCTTATCTAAGTTGGTTTAAGCCTGAACAGGCAATTGAATATTTTAGTAAAGCCTTGGATCATGGATTAATGATGAGTCTTCGATTGTGCTATTCAATGACTGACGCCTATTTACAAATGGAGAATGAAGAGGGCTTGATAGCATGGTTTGAAAAGATGATGGAGAAATTTTCTGATGACACGAGGTCTTTAGCAATTCTATATGAGCAGGCTTCAATAATGTATGAAATACTACAAATGATGGACAAGGCAGTGGAATCTGCAAAATATGCAGTAAGTCTGGTGTCTGATGACTTTCTAAACCAGAGCAGGTATGGTATATTGTTATTTAAATCTGACCGGATCAGTGAAGCAAAAGTCCGTTTTAAGAAGGCTGTAGAAATAAACAGCTCCAGTGCTTATGATATTGCTTTTCTTGGTCTTTGTGCCAATAAGGAAGGAAACAAAGCCGACAGGGATCAATATCTTAGAAAAGCACAACAGATTGAACCAAATGTAGAAAGACAGATGATAAAAATGGATTATTGGCTAAGGCCGAATTACTACAAATACCCGGGATATATTGATATGATTGAAGAAGGATATCTTAATGCAGTTATTATTGATACTACCTTTTGGACCACATATAATGACCTTGCATATTTATATTCAATTGAAGGAATAAAACTGGATTTAGCTTTGGATTATGTTGAACGTACTCTTAAAGAAAACCCTGATGATCATCTTGTTCTGGATACAAAGGCCTGGGTTCTTTATAAACTGGGCAGGTTTGAGGAAGCTGATAATGTTATGGCGAAAGTTACAAAATTGACACCACAAGAAGAAATATATGAATACGAATATCTGTATCACAAGGGTATGATAGCATTAGCAGTTGGTGATACAGTAGCTGGGAAGGAAGCATTGAAGAGAGCATACAATACTCCGGAGCCGGATGCTATTGGAATGCGCATCAAAGAAGAAATTGAACCAATACTTAGCAAGCTTTAATGGTAGGGGAGGTTGAGCCGATCTTTCTTGCCATATTGTTAGCATGAATTATTTGGGGGAGCTTTTTTCATTCCAATGAGGTAGAAAGGTGCAAGTTCTTAAAAGTCCGATGTCAAGTTCCTAAATTGTTTTATACCTTTAAACTACCCTTTACAATATAGTTGGGTACCGTACTCTTAATACTTTTTACTTTCATATTAGGCATTTAAAACACCCATGAGGAAAAAATACATTGAATATCAATACAATACTTTAAATCAGAATTGGGTCAATGGTTGACATTAATTTAGAAAGACTAGCAACCATGTTCTTATGATTTTCATCTTATAGAAAAATGAAAACAATTAAAATTCTATTTATAATAATTATCGTTCTTCTTTCCGCATGTGGAAAGGATAACATAAATACATCCTTAGAAGATTTTTGTAATGTTAAACCAGAGGGTTGGGAATGCGAGATAATTGAGAATAATTTCAACGAAAATGACATCCCAAAAAACACAAAAGATCCTATCGCAATTATAAAATACAGAAATTTGAGCCGAGAATTTACTCGTTTTGGTCAAGATGTTTATCCTTCTTTAATTCTTGATTTATATTCAATTAAGGATAAGAGGGAATTAAAAAAATTCATTAGTTCTCAACTTATGTATTCCTGGTGTATTCCTACATACTATGGAGAGAACAGAGACTTCTTTGTTATTACTTCTCCTTGTTTTATTAATTATGGCTCATTTACAGAAGAAGCCGATTCCAGTATTATAGATTTGCACAATTCATTAGAAAATATTTTATCCAAGAAAGATTATGGATTCTAATAGTAGTAACTATACCCAATAAGTAGGGCTTCATGTGGCATGAAACGCCCAGCATGAAGCCTCGGTTGAACCAAATCCTCTGTTCCATTTCGAGAAAAAGAGGTTTCGAGCGCAAAAGGGTTTAACCCGAAGGACAGCAAAATCCATCAATTAATCCTCCCCCAAATAATTGCTGATGAATTTTCAGGGAGTTTGAAGGCTTATCCTCCCCTGTATTTGGAAGGTAAATAAATGGAGGTTTTTAGGTGCTAATCTTTATTGGAAAGGGCATATAAATGAATTATTTAGTATTATTGTTAAAGTAAGCATTGCAATAGACATTTAAAATAATAAGAACGAAAAAATGGATCAACAAATGAACATTAGGAAGATGAGTGTTTTAGTGGTTAGCATACTATTTATGATGTTAAGTTCCATAGGTGCTCAAGATCAAAGTAAACTTGCCCAAACTCCGCCTATGGGATGGAATAGCTGGAACTGGTTTGGGAAGAATGGAATCAATGAAAAAAATATGATGGAGTGCATGGATGCCATTGTTGAGAATGGGCTTTTGGATGCGGGATATGATTATTTTGTTATCGACGGTGGCTGGCGTGATACCAAGCTGGGACCAAATGGAGAGTTGTTAGCTCATCCCCAAAAATTTCCTTACGGGATCAAACCACTTGCTGATTATGCCCATTCTAAGGGACTGAAATTTGGATTGCATACAGTGCCAGGAACGCATGATTGTGGCGGAGACAAAGTTGGGGGACTTGGGCATGAAGAAGTGCAAATAAAACAATTTGTAGACTGGGGTCTCGATTTTATTAAACTAGATAAATGTAAATATTGCCTTGAAGAGAATCCCAATTATTCCGATATTGATCCTAAATTGGAAGCAGAATGGGAAGATGAAAACACGGTTGAGGAAGTGTACAAAAACTGGAGTAGTTTATTAAAAACCTGTGGCAGGGATATTCTATTCAGTATTAGTGCATATTGGTACAGAGACTGGTATCCTGAAACATGCAATATGGCAAGAACCACTTATGATATTAAATCCAGGGTATATGGTGGTGCCGTTTTTGCTAGGGGTAATGGGAATGATACTAAAAATAGTGGCTATTTAGGTGTTATGGAAGTTGCAGATATCAACAATGGAAGTGCAGATTTTGCAGGGAATACCTATTGGAATGATCCTGATATGCTGGCTATTGGCAGCCAGGGCCTAACACCTATGGAACAGGAGATTCATTTTGCATTATGGTGCATTATGTCGTCCCCCCTGTTTCTGGGGAATGACCCAAGAAATATGACTTCAGAAGAAGTAAAAACCATCACCAATAAGCTAGCAATCTCGATCAATCAAGATCCGACGGAACAAGGACGACGGATTAAAAAAGATGGATACCATGAGGTTTGGAGGAAATATCTTAAAAATGGAAATATGGCTGTACTCTTGCTGAATCGCAATGGAAATGATGCTGCCGAAATAAGTATTACAATGAAGGAGCTGGGTATTAAGGGAAAGAAAAACATTCTTGAGGTTTATTCAGGTGATCCCATCAAGGTGAAGCATGGTAAAATTTCCAAAAAACTGCAAGCCCATGAGGGTCTGTTTCTGTTTATAGAAAATTGAAATTCTGCTTAGAAGAGTTAATTAAGTTAAGGAGATAAAAGGATTAGTGTAAATCTTCATCCTAACCTGGACAGATTGGTTTAAAAATTAAGAGATACATTTTAAAGTGTTACTCTTCCCCAAAGAAAAAATAATGAAAAATATACCTACGTATCATAAAGGAAAAAAAATATACGTTTGCGATGGTATGCCTGCTCCTGATGTAGAAATTGATATTTCCTCATTTGCCTCAACTAAGAAAGAAGTATTTTTAGCTCATGCATCTCAGCATAGAAACATTGAAAGATACTATTCATTTTATCAATATTATCCGGGTTGGCTATATTTTGGAATTTTCAATAAAGAATATTTTAGAATTATTAATATTGATGAGCTATAGAATAATAAATAGGGCTTCATGTGGCGTGAAACGCCCAGCATGAAGCCTCGGTTGAACGAAATCCCCTGTTCCATTTCGAGAAAAAGAGAATAAAAAAAAGCTACCCCGTCTCCCGAGCCTGTCGAGGGATAGCAAACTAATCATAAAAATAGGTTTCGGGCGCATAAGGGTTTAACCCGAAGGACAGCAAAATCCATCTATAAATCATATGCTCACAAAGGAATGAGAAGAGGTGCTCAGTTAGGCTGGGTTTTCCATAATAGCTTTTGGCGAAGCACAGAAAATTTAATATCACCTCCAGTTATTTCCCGGCATCAATCCCTTATCCAAAAAATAGCTATAAATTTAATAGATGTAACATATGTGCATATATCTTCCCATAGGATGACTTAGGAGATATTTAAGGAGTATATACTAAACCGTTATGGGCAATTAGTGTGTAATAGGTAATAAAATAATGATAAAATAATACAAAAAATTATGAAAAAATTAACAGCAATTTTAATCGGACTTTTCGCTAGCGTAGCGATGACTTTTGGACAAGACAATGTAATTAAGACAACTAACTCAGACGCAAATGGTGTAGATTCTGTAGATACCAATGTATCTTATAATAGTAGCTTTAACATGAATGATGAAATTAAGTTGGAAGACTTAGGTGATGGTGTTAAACGTAAGGTGCTCTCATACAGCAAAAATATTATGTTAGTAGAAGTTTATTTTGAAAAAGATGCTATTGGTAAGCCTCATAAACATATACATGAGCAAATAAATTATGTAAAAAAAGGATCATTTAAAGTTACTATAGACGGCGTAACAAAAATTGTTAAAGAAAATGATGCAATGTATATAGCACCTAATGTCATACATAGTTGTGTAGCTTTAGAAGAGGGTGTTTTATTAAATGTTTTTACACCACGTAGAGAAGAATTTCTTAAATAAAAGTTATAATCAATCTTTTTGTTGATTAATTTATCCAATAGACTGGTATGGTCAGACTTCTATCAAGACTCATTTGATAAGTTTGAAGCTCGCAATCGCCTACTTTGCATATACTCACCGTTATGGCCAATTAAAAAAAGACAGTCAACATCAATAATAACTTAAACTAAATGATTATGAAAAAAATTAAAATTAACCAAAAACTATTTCTCCCGATTGGGATTATTCTTTCCATTTTGGGTATTTTAATTAGTTGTACTAATGAAAGTAGTTCTACTACTGAAAGCGAAATTTTAAGCTTTGAAGCTGAAAAGTTG
>CAZIFQ010000041.1:0-24178 GCA_964538375.1 uncultured Bacteroidaceae bacterium
CCTGTTTTAGCATCTTTGGCCGGACCAATGATTACCGATGTGGATGAGATGATCAATACATTGAACCTGCCAAATACAATAACTCCTGAAGAAGGCGTATTACCGCGTGATGTCAATGCTGTTGACCCCGATTTTAAAATGCCTCAGGTGTGGAAAACTTCACTGGCTTTAGATTATGATGTTCCGGTATCATTTCCGATGTCGGTTACACTAGAAGGTGTTTACACGAATAATATACATGGTGTAATGCTGAAAAACTACAACCTGAAACAAGCCGATGCTACCTGGGATCGTTTCAGCGGGGATGATGACAGATATATTTATCCCGATGATGACTTAATTGAGTATACTTCGAAAAATGCATACGTATTGGCCAATAACAGCGAAGGATGGGGAGCAATTGGTAATATTACAATTACCGCAGAACCTGTTGAAAACCTGAATTTTATGGCTGCTTTTACCCATACCGAGTCAAAAGAGGTTTCAGGTATGCCTGGTAGCGCCGCATGGTCTGCTTACAATGGTCAGATTCAGGTGAATGGTCCACATATGCCCATGGTTCAGCGTTCACAATATGTTGTACCAAGCAAAGCTATTGCTTCGGTTTCTTACATGCTCCCTTATGCAAATGATCATATGTCTACATCATTTAATTTGTTCTATGTTGGATATTCAGCTGGCGGATATTATGCTAGCGGATATAGCTTTATTTATACAAATGATATGAATGGTGATGGTTATGGATCTGATCTGATATACATTCCTGAAGCTAAGGGCGACATCAACTTTGTAAGTGCTGCAGACGAAAATGCTTTCTTCGCATTTATGGAACAAGATAGTTATCTGAGCAAGCATAAAGGTGAATATGCTGAAGCATATGCTGCGAGAGCTCCCTGGGTGCATAGCTTTGATTTACGTGTGGCACAGAATTTCAGCATAAACACAGGTGGCACCAAACATACTTTACAATTAACCCTTGACTTTTTGAACTTCGGTAATTTGTTAAACAGCGAATGGGGTGTTAGCAAGAATAACTTTGTTTCAAACAACGGACAGATTCTGACATATGAAGGCATGGATGCAGGCAATGTTCCAAGCTTTTCAATGGTTCAAGATGATGATGGAAATTTCTTGACAGAAACATATTCAACTTATTTTAATTATAATCAATGCTGGCAACTTAAGCTCGGAGCACGTTACTTATTCTAATTTCTGAATAAAGAAATTAAATTAATAAAAAGGCTGTCCATCGAAAGGGCAGCCTTTTTTGTTTTTTATCCTTTATCCTATTTTATAATAAGTATTAAATGGTCCATTTAACTTTCGAATGAAATTCTTCCAGGTTTAAAGCACCAGCATAGCTAAGAGCACTGCATAATCCATCATGGATTTCTTTAATAGCATACTTGACAGCTCCTTTGTATGGGATATCCATACTCACCCCTTCGTTATGTTTTCCTGTATTTCCTGTATTCAGTTTGGATTCATACGAAGCACTTCCCATGTAGCTTTTGTAAAAGATTTCATTAGGATAATTCCCTCTTCTTAATTTGGGTCCCGGGCTTTCTTTGGTTCCGGCGAATAAACTTCCTGTCATAATGGCGTCTGCTCCTGCAGCCAAAGCTTTAGCAATATCCCCTACAGAGGTAATTCCCCCGTCTGCAATGATTTTAACACCTAGCTCATGTTTCATTTTAGAACAATTGAGAACAGCTGAAAATTGCGGAATTCCGTACCCGGTCATGATTCGTGTTGTACATGCTGAACCAGGTCCAATTCCTACTTTAATAATGTTGGCACCCCATGTAGCTAATTGCTCTACAGCTTCTTCTGTACACACATTTCCTGCAATAATATCCACTTGTTCATTCAGCTCGTGTTTATGAATCCAGTCACTGACCTGGCCTATCTGCTGTTCCATTTTTATATGATGACCGTGGGCAATATCAATGGTGATACTTCTTAGATAACTTTTTTTCTCACTTCTTTCAAAAGCTTTCAATAACTGAAGGTTATTCACCCCAACAGAAAGATCAATGGGATATTTATTGGCAAGAATAAAATCGCAATCATTAAGGTGTTCATCCAGGGTTTCATGAAACCGGTGCAATATTCCCATGGCTCCCAGTTCATGTAATTTTACAAGCAAATTGGGGCCAGACACAGTCTTCATATTTGCGGCAATCACAGGTATACCAAGAGTATGATATGTAGGGTGCCTGAACAATTTGACAGACAGGTTAACATGAGCCCTGCTTTCAAGTTCAGAGTATGAAGGTATCAGGTAAACATCGCTGTAATTTAGTGATTTCATGAGAAGTTTCTTTTTGAGTTAATAATTTCTTGCATTCTAATCTTATTAATAGTATAACGGTGGAACTAAGCGGTAAAAAGCATCACCATGCATGAAGTTTTATACCCTAAAGATAAATGAAGCCTTTTATTATTTTAAATTTTAATTGAACTTTTTGTTGCCTTTTTAGCATGCACGGTTGAAAAGTGTAAGTCTTCAAACAAATCATCAGTATTGATCAAACCTGGTTCGCTCAATTTGTAGTGAAACTTGTTTTTGATTAATGAAACAAAATGCTTTTTAATTTTTGATTTATTTCAAATGACCACTTTTTTCACCCCCTTGGATTGATGTCAATTCAAGGGGGTTGATTTTTTCATCAGCAAAATCTGATTGTTTACAAGGCATCCAGAAGGGTTTGTCAAAGGCGAATTTTGTAAGTCACAGATATACAATTAGTTGCATATTATGAATATTATTATTTAGAATGACATTTGTCATATTGTTGAGTGTGACCAAGTTATCAATATCGTTAATTTCTTGTTAATAAAACCAAGTTTTATAAGAGGTTTTTCGTTGTATTTCTTCCTAACTTCATTTCCTGAAATTTGGATATCCCCAAAGGTTAGGTCTTCCATACATATATAACAGGCAAGTTGATGTTGACTTAGGAATACAGGACCTTTTTATCCTTATATGAAAATGACGAGATTATATTGAACTGATTGTCAGCGTGTTACGGGGTGTTGAAAAAAGAAACTGACTTGTTAATAACTAAGCGTTGCAATGGACCTAAAGGAGTGTTAATTTGGATGGTGCATATTGACGCAAAGTAAGGAACCGCTAAAAAAAGAGAATTTATGTCTGAAAAAGAGGCCTCGCAGAAGGGATTGGTGTTTTTTGAAAAAGGAGAAGCTGAAGCAAAAATTGTAAAAGAAAAGAAGGTCGTTGAACAGGAGAAGCGAACAACCTTTTCTTATGAAGAAGCACATGAAGGTTCGCTTAAATATTTTAATGGCGATGAACTTGCTGCAAGGGTATGGATCAATAAATACGCTCTAAAGGATTCTTATGGAAATATCTACGAATGTACACCAGATGATATGCATCATCGACTGGCAAGTGAAATTGGCAGGATAGAGAAAAGATATCCAAATCCTCTTTCACATGATGAACTTTTTGATCTCATGAAGGGATTCAAATACATTGTTCCCCAAGGATCACCAATGACTGGTATCGGAAATAATTTCCAAATTGCAAGCTTGTCAAATTGCTTTGTTATTGGCCATGAAGGACCTTCAGATTCATATGGAGGAATTCTCAAGATTGACCAGGAGCAGGTTCAGCTCATGAAGCGTCGTGGCGGTGTTGGGCATGATCTTTCTCATATTCGTCCAACAGGCAGTCCTGTTTTGAACAGTGCGCTTACTTCTACCGGAGTGGTGCCATTTATGGAGCGTTACTCTAACTCTACAAGAGAAGTAGCCCAGGATGGACGCAGAGGGGCCCTTATGTTGAGTATATCCATAAAGCATCCGGACGCAGAAAAATTTATAGATGCAAAGCTGGAAGCAGGAAAAGTTACGGGTGCGAATGTTTCTGTAAGAATCGATAATGAGTTCATGCAAGCTGTTTTAGATGGGAAAAAATATGTGCAACAATATCCTGTTGATTCTGATAAACCAAGCTTTACAAAGGAAATTGACGCTGAAAAATTGTGGGGAAAAATTGTACATAACGCCTGGAAATCTGCTGAGCCGGGAATTCTTTTCTGGGATACAGTAAGCAATGAATCAGTTGCAGATTGCTATGCAGATATGGGTTTTAAGACAGTTTCAACAAATCCATGTGGTGAGATTCCCCTTTGCCCTTATGATAGTTGCAGGCTGCTTGCGGTAAACCTTTACAGCTATGTAGATAATGCCTTTACAAAGGATGCAGTTTTCAACTGGGATAAATTTAAGAAACACATAGGGCTCGCACAACGAATGATGGATGACATCATTGATCTTGAACTGGAAAAAATTAACGCGATACTTGATAAAATAATTTCAGATCCTGAAGATGAAGATATCAAGCACGTGGAGATCAACCTCTGGGAAAATATTAAAAGAAAAGCCCTGGAAGGAAGACGCACAGGTGTTGGTATAACTGCTGAAGGCGATATGCTTGCCGGACTTGGATTAAGATACGGTAGTGAAGATGCCATCGACTTTTCTGTTGAGGTGCATAAAACAATTGCTGTTGAGGCATACCGCTCTTCTGTATCAATGGCAAAAGAGCGTGGACCGTTTAAGATTTTTGATTCCAGGAAAGAGAAGGATAATCCTTTTATCGCCAGGATCGGGAAAGAAGATCCACAGTTGCTTGAAGACATGGCAAAATATGGAAGAAGAAATATCTCCCTGCTGACCATCGCTCCAACTGGCACGACTAGCTTGATGACGCAAACTACTTCAGGTATCGAGCCAGTATTTCTCCCGGTATACAAACGCAGAAGAAAAGTAAATCCAAACGATCAGGATATTACAGTTAACTTTACCGATGAAGTTGGAGATAGCTGGGAAGAGTATAATGTATTCCATCATAATTTCTTAACCTGGGTAAAGGTTAATGGAATGGATCCTGAAGAGGTAAAAAATGCCCCTGATGCAGAACTTCAAAAACTGATTGAAAAATCACCTTATTATAAGGCCACCTCCAATGATGTGGATTGGATCTCTAAAGTTAAGATGCAGGGAAGAATTCAAAAATGGGTTGACCACTCAATTAGTGTTACCATTAATCTTCCAAAGGATATTGATGAATCAATGGTGGGAGGTTTGTATGTTGAAGCATGGAAAAGCGGATGCAAGGGAGTTACTGTATACAGAGATGGATCAAGAACCGGGGTTCTGATTTCAAATGATAGTGGTGAAGAAGAAAATCATACTCTCCCCAATAAGCGACCAAGGGAAATAGACGCAGATATCCTGACCTTCAGGAACAATAGTGAAGAGTGGATAGCATTCCTCGGGCTTATTGATGGCAAGCCCTATGAAATTTTTACTGGTAAAAAAGAAGATGATAATTTCCCAATCCCAAAGTCTGTCGAGAAAGGAAAAATAATCAAGCTGAAAGATGAGGATGGAGTTACACGCTATGACTTCCAGTATATCGACAGGTATGGCTATAAAGTTACAATGGGTGGATTGTCGCACCAGTTTAATAAAGAATTCTGGAATTACGCTAAACTGATTTCAGGAATACTCCGCCACGGCATGCCCATTGCTAATGCCGTGAACCTGATAGCATCTTTAAGATTAGATGATGATACCATAAACAACTGGTCTGCCGGTGTTGCCAGGGTCCTTAAGAAATATATTGATGACGATACCAAAGCTCCAAGCGGAACTGAATGTGAAGTGTGTGGGAGTCACAATGTGGTGTACTCTGAAGGATGCCTGACCTGTAAACAATGTGGCTCTTCTAAATGTGGATAAGCAATGATATAATACCCTAAAAAAAAGATGTCTCAACTTTTTGAGACATCCTTTTTTTTGAGCAATTTATTCAACTGTCTTTTTCTTACTTATCAGGTGAGCGAGCAGCAGGCCAACACCTCCAAAGAAGAGGATAGAACCAAAATAAGCCGCCACTGCAGAGAGTACAGTTTGTATATCAAGTATACTTCCCATAACGACCCCAAAACCCAGACCGATAATTAAAAGGCCCCATTTGAGCAGCGTGTAAGTATTTGACCTTACTTTTTTGTTTTCAAAAGGATTCATTCCTTTGTCAATCATCGCTAGCCGCTCACGGTTTTTTGCCGTAACAGCAATGTAAACAATTCCGAACATTGCGCCAAAGGCACTGATTGAGATAAAGATATCTGATACCATAGTTTTAAAATTTGGTTTTACTTGTGTTTTGTTAGTTGGACGCAGTCTCACGAAATTATGTTACAAAATAAAGCGATTAATGTTACTCCTTATTTAAGGCACTTGAAGTACTCGAAGTACTTTTTTAGTCACTTCCCCTGTAACATTTCTCTACTTTCTGCGTCATATAACTGTATGCATGCAAACACTGAGCTACATTGTATTGAGCAGATTAAGAAGGGAGACCATGAGGCCTTTTCCTGGATAGTGGACAAGTACAAAGACCTTGTATATACCTTATGTATCAGGATGTTATCTTCAGAAGAAGACGCTGAAGAAGCAGCGCAGGATGTTTTTGTAAAAGTCTATAAGTCAATCAACAGCTTCCAGGGAAAGTCAAAGTTCTCCACCTGGTTATACAGGATAACTTATAATCAATGTATCAGTATAATAAGGAAAAAAGTGAAGTTGATTGACCTTGTAGATGAATTGCCGGAGTCGAAAGTGGATGAAAGTTCCATCGATGCTTTTGAAAAATTAAGGCAGGAAGAACGGGCAATGTATTTGAAGCAGGGCCTTGAGGCATTACCCGAGACAGATGCTTTTATACTGACCCTCTTTTATTATGAAGAATTATCTCTAGAAGAAATTTGCGAGGTAACGGGACAAACCAACAATAATGTACGAATCCGGCTTCACCGTGCCAGGAAGAAGATGTATGTGGTATTGAATAGTATTATGAAGCAGGAATTAAACTCAATTTTGTGATATGGAAAGGGATAAAAAACTTGAACAATTAATTAAGGAGCACAGTCTGCTTACCACACCGGATAACTTTACCGAAAGTGTGTTGGGAAAGATTAAGGACGCCTCCCTTCCTCTTGCCTATAAACCAATTATTGGTTTAAGAGGAAGAATTTTCATCATCTTCTTCATCATTGCCATCGTTGTTTCCGCATTGTTCTTAGGATCAGGAGAAACAGCTGAGCCCTTGTTTACTTTGCCGGGTATTTCTGATTGGAAACTTCATTTTCCTGACATAAACCTGAAGATGCCATCAGCTGTCCTTGCGGGCTTGATAGCAGTACTTATCCTGGTATTGACAGATGCCGGTTTAAACAGGAGCAAAACTTAGTCAATGACCTTTAACTGTTTTCCTACTTTTATAAAGGCCTTAACAGCTTTTTCGAGGTGTTCACGCTTGTGATCTGCAGATAACTGTACCCTGATCCTTGCTTGTCCATCTGGCACAACAGGGAAATAGAATCCAATGACATAAATCCCTTCCTTCAATAATTCACTGGCGAAATCCTGTGACAATTTTGCGTCATATAACATGATGGCGCAAATAGCTGAAGCAGTTGGTTTGATATCAAAGCCGGCAGCTTTCATTTCCTTCATGAAGAAATCTGTATTTTCGTGAAGCTGATCCTGCAAGGCAGTTGTCTCGGACATCATATCAAACATGCGAATTCCTGCTCCTACAACAGAGGGGGGTAAGGAATTTGAAAAGAGATAAGGCCTTGATCTTTGACGAAGCATCTCTATAATCTCTTTTTTACCGGTTGTGAACCCTCCAATGGCACCTCCAAATGCTTTCCCCAGCGTTCCTGTTATGATATCTACCTTTCCGCGAACATCAAATAATTCTGTTACACCCCTGCCTGTTTGACCCACTACGCCGGCTGAATGACATTCATCAACCATTACCATAGCGTCATATTTTTCTGCCAGCTTAATCATCTTATCCAGGGGAGCTACATTCCCATCCATTGAAAAAACACCATCTGTGACAATTACCCTGAATCGCTGTTGCTGGGCTGCTATAAGTTGTTTTTCCAGGTCCTGCATATCTATATTTTTATACCGGTAGCGTTGGGCTTTGCATAAGCGCACACCATCAATGATGGAGGCATGATTCAAGCTGTCAGAAATTATAGCATCCTCAGCGGAAAACAATGGCTCAAAAACCCCGCCATTGGCATCAAATGCCGCTGCATACAGAATGGCATCCTCTGTTCCAAAAAACTCTGCTATTTTTTGTTCCAGCGTTTTGTGAAGATCCTGTGTACCACAGATAAAACGCACTGAAGACATTCCAAAGCCATGGGTATCCAGGGCTTCTTTGGCTGCCTTTATCAGTTCAGGATGATTGGAAAGGCCAAGGTAATTGTTGGCGCAGAAATTCAACACTTCCTGTCCGCTTTCCAGTTTTATTTCAGCTTTCTGTTGAGAAGAGATAATTCTTTCACTTTTATATAATCCTGCTTCCTTTATTGATGCGATTTCTGCCTGGAGATGTGATTTGATTTTTCCGTACATGTTTGATGGTATTAATGGGTCAATGGGTTAATGAGTTAATGAGTTAATGAGTCAATGGGTTAATGAGTCAATGGGTTAATTTTTTTTGGATTTCATCCAGCATGATTTTCGACATTTTTTCTAAGTCGTATTGTGAGTTAAATCCCCAGTCCATTTTGGCAATGGTGTCATCTACACTCTGTGGCCAGGAGTCGGCAATTCTTTGCCGGAAATCCGGAGCATAGGAAATTTGAAAACCAGGAATATGTTTTTTGATTTCCGTGGCTACTTCTTCAGGTGTGATGCTAACCCCCCCCAGGTTATAGCTGCTGTGTATGGTCAGTTTTGATCGTTCAGCTTCCATTAAACTAATGGTTGCTTTAATGGCATCGGGCATAAATAACATTGGGAGAGCAGTATGTCCTTCAAGAAACGATTCATATTTACCATTCCTGATCGCTTCATAGTAAATTTCAACAGCATAGTCAGTTGTTCCTCCTCCGGCTTCGGTTTTATAACTTATCAATCCCGGGTAACGTATGCTTCTCACGTCAACTCCATATTTATTGTAGTAATAGTCGCACCAGCGCTCTCCTGCAAGTTTTGAAATACCGTAAACAGTGATGGGTTCCATTACTGTTAACTGCGGTGTTTTTACCCTGGGTGTAGTGGGTCCAAACACAGCAATGGAACTTGGCCAGAATACTTTCTTTACATCATCAACCATCTTGGCCACTTCCAGGATGTTCATCAAGCTATCCATATTTATATTCCAGGCCTGAACAGGAAGTTTTTCCGCATTTCCTGATAAAACAGCGGCGAGGTGATAAATCTGGGTGATTTTATGTCGAATTATAAAATGTATCAGCTGCTTATCATCCATTACGTCGAGGATCTGAAATGGTCCATCCTCCATTATATCTGCCGGGGCAGATTTTATATCAGTTGCAAAAACATTGCCGTTTCCGTAAACTTTTCTAAGCTCGAGAACCAATTCAGAACCGATCTGACCGGCGGCTCCAATGACCAGAATTTTTTCCATAGATTGTGTTGATTTAACTCCCTGCGAAATTAGGATAATAGTTAGCCTTAAAAAATGATTTGGAACATGTTTAGATAAATGGCTGCCGACATCGTTTCTCTCATCGGGACCAGGAGACATTTTGAGTTATCAACATATAACAGGTAGCAGATATCTATTAGAATTCATAAATTGCAGGGGTGAAAATGAATATAGCCATAGTGGGATCCGGAATTGGGGGAATGGCTGCAGCTATCCGTTTGGCTGTCAGGGGACACGATGTAACTGTGTTTGAACAATCAGATCGACCCGGAGGAATGATTCAGCAGAAGGAATGGGAGGGATATCGGTGGGATACAGCCGCCCCTGGCTTAATAATGCCTGAGATATTGGAAGAACTGTTTCTCCTGGCGGGCGAAGAAATGAAGGTTTCTGTCAGGTGCAGTCAGCTGGATATAACTTCCAGGTACTTCTATACCGACGGAATGGTATTGGATGCTTATGGAGATGTCGACAGCTTTGCAAAAGAGGTGCAACAGAAGACCGGAGAACCTGCCGGGAAAGTCCATCGTTACCTTAACCGGTTGAGAAAGAGATACGACAGGACCCGAAAAGTATTAATGCGCTATAATGTAACTTTGAAAGAAGTATTGCTCTTCCCCAGCTTAATATGGGCATACTTGCTTGCTGTCGTTAACGATTATTTTTATACGGCCCATGGTGTGAATAGAAGATCCTTCAAGTCAAAACACCTGGTACAATTATTCGATTTACTGGCATCCAGTCAGGGTGGAAATCCATATAGGACTCCTTCTACTTCAAATTTCAATGCACATTTTGTACATAATCTTGGAGTATATTACCCAGAGAAGGGAATGTATATTATCACGAAAGAGCTTTATCAACTTGCTTTGCAAATTGGGGTAAATTTTCGTTTTAATGAGAAAATTAAGACTATAGAATTTAAAAACCGTACCGTAAAGGGAATTTTGACTACTGAGAGTTTCTACAAATCCGATATCGTAATTAGTGACGCCGATATTCACCTTTTTTATAAAGACCTGCTGCCGGAGCATCTACCAAAAAGATATTTGAAGCAGGAGCTTTCAAGTTCTGCGCTTATGTTTTACTGGGCAGTGGATAAAAAATTTTCAGAACTCAGTTTCCGGAATATCCTGTTTTCTCCTAATCCGAAAAAAGAATATAAATGCTTAATGGAGGGAAGGGTAAATGAACACCCGACTATTCAACTGAATATTAGCGCAAAAGTGGCCGAAAGGGATGCCCCGCCTGCTTGTGAAAATTGGACTATTATGGTACCCGTGCCTGTGAATAAAGGACAAGCATGGGAAACTGAAGCGAATGTTATTAGGAAACACGTCATTGCAAGAATAAATGAAACGCTGAATACAGATATTAGAAATCACATTAAAAAGGAGTTTATATCAGATCCAATCAGCATTGAAAAGAACTACGCTGCATATAAGGGCAATATATTTGGGAGCAATAATAATCGACGGCTTTCAATCTTCAGAAGACATCCCAATTTTGCGAATCATATTCATGGGCTTTACTTCGTAGGCAGAACTGTGCATCCAGGAGGAGGAATTCCAATGAGCATTGCTTCTGCCATGTATGTCGATCATCATATAGCCAGGCATTATTCGTTGGGAAATAAATAATTCATAAGAAAATCAGTATACGCATAATGAGGAAAAATATATTTTTCTGTCTCTTTCTATTCTTTGTCTTGTCCACTTCATATGGTCAGAATGAAGAATTATATAAGGCCTACATATCCAACAAGATGGATACCTGGAAGGAAAATATGGATAGCATGGAGAGGAAATTTACTGCTGAAGAAAGCAAAGAAGCATTGCTTGATCTTACCGTGGCACAATATGGATATGTTGCATATTGTATGTCGATGAAACAGAAGAAAAAGGCAAAAAGCTATGTCTTGAAGGCAGAAGTCAATGCAAAGCAGATGCTCGATTATAATCATAAGTGGGCAAGGGCACATGCCCTCCTGGGAGCCATTTATGGTTTCAAAGCAGGACAGGCACCGTATAAAGCACCGGTGCTTGGTATCCGGGCAATGAAAGAGGTTAATAAGGCCTTTGTATTAGATCCCGGTGATCCGCATATCTGGATGGAGAAGGGGAATGTTGAGCTCTATAAACCCGCCATTTTTGGAGGTAATAAACACGAGGCAATTCGACATTATTTAAAGGCCATTGATCTTTTTGAGGAAGATCCCGAACAGCTAGATAATAGCTGGCTATATCTCAACACCTTGAGTGGTTTGGCAACTGCATATGTAAGAACAAACCAGGTAAAAAAGGCAGATCAAACCTATAGGAAAATTCTTCGCATCGAACCAGCATTTGTTTGGATTCGAGATGATGTCTATCCTTCATTTAGGAGGAAGTATAGTGAGGAGTGAGGAGTGAGGAGTGAAGAGTGCCCAGGGTGCAATCATCAATCAAAAACAGCTATCTTTGCGCTAAATAAAAAAAACAATGAGCGAGACCAGAGTCAGATTTGCACCAAGTCCCACAGGGCCCTTACATATTGGAGGATTGAGAACCGCCTTATTTAATTATCTATTTGCAAAAAGCAGGGGTGGAAAATTTATATTGAGGATTGAAGATACCGATCAGAAAAGATTTGTGGCTGATGCTGAGAACTACATTATCGAGGCATTAAAATGGTGTGGATTGGATCCGGATGAAGGTGTAGGTGTTGGAGGAGAATATGGTCCATACAGGCAGTCAGAACGGAAAGAAATGTACCGGGAATTCGCAGAGAAGCTGGTTTCTTCAGGACACGCATACTACGCCTTTGATTCTGCGGAGGAGCTGGATGGCATTCGCAAGGATTACGAAGCAAGAAAGGAAACTTTTACCTATGATGCCTCTACAAGAGATCAATTGAATAACGCCCTTGGTATGTCGGAGGACGAAATCCAGGGACACATTTCTTCAGGTAGGGCTTACGTGGTAAGGTTTAAATTTCAGAAGGACCAACTTATTGAAATGAAAGATATGGTCAGGGGAGAGGTAAAAGTAAACTCTTCTGCGTTAGACGACAAAGTATTATTTAAATCAGACGGGATGCCCACCTATCATCTTGCCAACGTTGTGGACGATTATAGTATGAAGATATCACATGTAATCAGGGGAGAAGAGTGGCTGCCATCTTTGCCTTTGCACGTATCTATGTACAAAGCATTTGGCTGGGAAGAGCAAATGCCTGAGTTTGCCCATCTTCCATTGATTTTAAAACCAGACGGGAAAGGAAAGCTTAGTAAACGCGATGGCGATAAAGGAGGATTTCCGGTTTTTCCATTGGAGTGGAAAGACCCAAAATCAGGTGAAGTATCAAGTGGTTACCGGGAGGAAGGATATTTTCCAGAGGCCTGTGTAAATATCCTGGCTTTCCTTGGCTGGAACCCCGGATCGGAAAAGGAGCTTTACTCTTTAAGCGAGCTGGTTACTGATTTTGAACTTTCAAAGGTTGGAAAAGCCGGGGCGAAGTTTGACCCGGATAAGGCACGCTGGTATAATCACCAGTTCCTGCAAGCTGCATCAGATGATGAGCTATCTTCTGGCTTTATGAGCATTCTGGAGGAAAAGCAGGTAAGTGCAGATACCCTCAAGATAAATTCCATCGTTAAATTGGTGAAGGAACGTGTTAATTTTGTTTCAGAGCTTTGGGATCAATCCTATTTCTTTTTTGAGGCGCCCGCAACATATGATGAAAAGGTAGTGAAGAAGCGATGGAAAGATGAATCTCCTGCCTTAATGAATTCCTTAATGACCATACTGGAGGGCTGTGAGCCGTTTACTGCTGGCAAGATTGAAGAGACAGTAAAAGCTGCTATTGAAGCCAATGAATGGGGAATGGGAGTTGTGATGAATGGCTGGCGACTCTTATTGGTTGGCGCCTCCAAGGGCCCTGGCATGTTTCAAATTGCGGAGGTTCTTGGAAAAGAAGAGGTTCTTGATAGAATGCTTCGTGGCATCAATACACTTCAATAAATATGCTGCCGGGTCCTGATAAATATGTAAATATTCATGCTCACCGGAGGGCTTCTTCCATGGATGAGTGGGTCCTTACAAACGTATTGGCCCAGGATTATCCGCCTGATGGATACGAGGATGCACAATATTCGGTAGGATTACATCCCTGGCATATTGAAGGTTTTGATGTTGAGTTATTGCTGAAGAAAGTTCAGTTGGCAACAGAGAATATAAAAGTCCTGGCTCTTGGTGAAACAGGTCTTGATAAAGCCATTAAGACTCCCATGAAGTTGCAGCTTCAAATATTTGAAGCCCAGGTTGAATTGGCAGAGCATACAGACCTGGCCCTTATTATTCATGCCGTAAAATCATTTAACGAATTGAAGGATTTTGTAAAAGTCCATCAACCTCATGTCCCAATGATAATCCATGGTTTCAGAGGTGGGACCCGGGTAGCGGAAGAGATGATTAAAGCAGGATTTTACCTTTCATTGGGGAGTCCACTCTTAGTATCAGCAACACTGGCCGAGGTTGCAGCGATGCTTCCCCTGGAAAAGCTTTTCCTGGAATCGGATGAGGATGATGTGGAGATTCAGCTCCTGTACAAGAGAGTAGCTGAGATCAGGGGGATATCAAAAAAGTTGCTAAGGACTAAAATTAATGAGAATGCCACCAAAATTTTACAGCGGCAAGTAGATTTTTAGGGAAGTTAAAAACAGATTCTTTCATATGAAACAGACAGATATTCCGGAGTGGATGAACCGAACAGTTCAATTGCTGGGACCAGAGAAGGTTCATAAATTAATGGATGCACATGTTCTTGTGGCAGGATTAGGTGGTGTTGGACCTGTTGCTGCAGAAAGTCTTGTGAGGGCAGGTATCGGGGAGATCACCATAGTAGACTGTGACATGGTTCAGGCCAGCAACATTAACAGGCAAATTCCGGCTTTGCATTCAACCCTTGGGAAGACAAAGGTATCTATTATGAAAGACCGGCTAATGGATATTAATCCTCATCTGATAGTGCATATTAGTGAAGAGTATATTGATGAAGACACCTTAGAAAATTTGCTCTCTGTTTCATACGATCATATCGTGGACGCCATTGATACACTTACTCCAAAAATACTTTTCATAGAGAAGGTTCAGAAATCAAATGGCCGGCTGGCAAGTTCAATGGGGTCGGCCGGGAAAACTGATCCATCGAAGATAAAAATTGCCGATTTTAAAAAAAGCTATAATTGCCGATTGGCATATTTGCTTCGAAAAAAATTACGGAAACTGGATATAACTGGTGGTTTTAGGGTAGTATTTTCAACGGAATTGGTTGATAAATCACTGATATTACCTGTTGAAAATGAGCAAAATAAGAAATCTACACTCGGAACCGTATCTTATATCCCGGCAATATTCGGACATATGCTGGCATCTATTGTAGTAGAGGATATTACCGCTATATAGTACACTATATCTCAAAAATTGATATTTTAGTGCAACTATTAATCGACTTTTAACGTTTAATAGAAGTATATTTATTGCACAATAAAAATCTAAACATTATGAAGAAGCTATTTTTTCTTACGATAACAGCATTGTTTCTGTTTACCGCGTCCAATGCACAAATATTTCAATATGGCCTGAAATTAGGTTTGAATTCCTCCACCATATCGATGGATGATGTTACTAACATAACTACAGGTACAGAGATTTATGATTTAGTAACTGGTGATGCTGTGACAGGTTACCAGGCAGGTATTATGACACGGATAAATATTGCTTTTCTATTTGTTCAGCCGGAAGTTTATTTTAATGCAGCCGGTGGAGTTGTTCAACAGGTGTTTGATGATGGAACAAGCGCCATGTTAGATGTGAAATTTAACAGGATTGACATTCCTCTTTTAGTAGGTGTTAAGCTCGGTCCGGCCAGGATAAACGCAGGTCCGGTAGGAACAGCTGTAATTAGCTCAACAAACGAATTGATTGCTTTAGCCAGTGGTGGAGCTGAAAGTTTGAGTAATAATTTCACATGGGGCTTTCAGGCAGGAATTGGAGTGGATCTCTTCAAGAAACTTGCCATTGATGTACGTTATGAGGGTACCCTTTCAAGATTTGGTGAATCATTGGAAATCGCAGGAACAAGTTATCCACTTGATGCAAGACCTGCATCGTGGATCTTCTCTGTGGGATACTGGTTCTAGACAAAAAGATATTTTAAAAAGACCGGCTTTTCAAAGCCGGTCTTTTTTTGCTTTATTCTGAATTTTTTAACGATTTATTGCTTCAACCACTGCTTATCGGGTGTGGTGTAATCCAGAACACCTATATTCAATAGTTTTCCGATTACCAGGGCCTCCTTCAGCAGCTTTTCCCTTCTCCCCCTGGTAAGTGCGATATATCTTTGTTGGCCTTCAACAACCAGGTTCATCTTGTATGATTGAGAGGATTTTCCACTTTCGGGCAATATTAAAGGGATGGGAGCATTGCGTTTTGAACCAAGCTTTATACTTACAACAGTTACATATTGTGGTGTTGGGTATTCATGCCATTTCCCGTAATAAAACCAAAGGAAGCGATCATAATGTTTGATCCTTTTTTTTTCAACATCTATTTTGAATCCCTTAAAAGAAATAACAAACAATCCACCCGGAGTACCAAAAATAGCGGCTTCTATGTACATCCCTGAAATAGTAAAATAAATCCCCATCAACAGGAGAAACCATGCCATCAGTCGCACATTGAAGGTTTCGTAGGTGTACATTGGTGCAAGATAGGATATTTTGGTAGAACGAGAGGCCGGTATGCAGCGGGCAGTGTGCAGTGAGCAGTGGGCTGTAAGAGGGGAAATTTTTCTCCGACCACATACCGGTTCTGGTGGAGCTGAGCTTTTTCTAATTGCAATTAGGTATGCTATATTCAAACGGTTATCAGCTCTATTATATCTTTCATCCTAAAAAAGGATTGTCCCATGTAATCAAGTGAACAATAATTGCACTTCAGATGTACTATAACTAGTTTTGGTAACCCTGAAAATGAAAAGACCGTTATTTTATATCAGCATCCTGTTTTTACTCTTCATCAACGCATGTGAGATTGAACATGAGGTGATGTGTTATCCCCAGCGGGTAAAAACTGTTAGTGGAGCTGATGCAACAATAACAGCTGATTATAAATATGAGGGGAATTTGCTTGACCACATCGTTTGGAGTAATTCCCAAACCCATTATTTTTCATATAGCACAGAAGACCAGTTGGTTAAAATAGAAGAGTTTAACTATAAGCAACTCATTAAGAAAGAGTTGAGAATGGATTATGAGGGGGATCAGTTAATGCGGGTAGATAAATTTATTTCACGGCTGGACTATCAAACTCGGACTGAAGAGGATACGTCTTACCTGGCTTATCATACCTTTGATCACAGTGGCGGCGAAGTCTCTGAAGAAGAGGTTTATATCAGAAATGATGAATCTGAGGATTTTACACTCAGGTTTAAAAAGGAATATGACTATGATCTGTCGGGTAATATCAGCAGCATGGTTTCAATGGATGTTGTTTCCGGAGATACCGCCGAGGCCTATACGTTTTCATATGACTATCATAAAAATCCATTTAATGCCCTGAAGCTCTATTTCAATGGGGAGAGCTTTATCAATAATGTTCTTCAAAGAGAAGACCTGGTAAACGACAAAGTGTACACCTACCAGGTCATTTATAATGCCAGTCAGTACCCCCAACAGATCAATATAAAAGAAGGTATTTTAATCCAGGTTATCACTTTTGACTATACATGTGAGTAGGTGTCCACTGCTCACTACCTCTTCCACGTATCTCTCAATGCAACGGTTCTGTTGAAAACAAGCTTCTCAGCTGTACTTTCCTTGTCTACATTGAAGTACCCTAAGCGGGTAAACTGAAAGAAATCTAATGGTTTGGTATTTGCCAGGCTCGGCTCCAGGTACCCGGTGATGATCTCCAATGAACCAGGATTAAGAAAGCCCTTGAAATCCTTGTCCTTATGGCCATCGGGTTCAGAATCAGTAAACAGGCGATCATACAACCTTATCTCTGCTTTCACGGCATGAGCAACACTCACCCAGTGAAGGGTTCCTTTTACCTTTCGGTTGGCTTCTGCTCCACCGCTTTTGGTCTCTATATCGTATGTACAATGAACCTCGGTTATCTTTCCGGTTTCATCCTTCTTGTAATCATGACACTTGATAAAATAGGCAGACTTCAGTCGTACTTCCCTGTCGGGACCCAGGCGGAAAAATTTCTTTGGAGGATCTTCCATGAAGTCGTTTCGTTCTATATATATTTCACGTGAAAAGGGGATCATCCTGGAACCCATGGATTCATCTTCAGGATTATTGATGGTCTCCATTTCTTCAGATTCTCCTTCCGGATAATTGGTGATAATAACCTTAAGCGGGTCGAGTACTCCCATTACCCTGGGGGCCTTTTTATTCAGGTCTTCACGAACTGCAAATTCCAATAAAGAAAAATCATTGATGGCTTCCACCTTGGTGTAGCCAATGCTATTGATAAAGTTTTTAATAGAATCAGATGAGTATCCCCTTCTTCGCATTCCACTGAGTGTAGGCATTCTTGGATCGTCCCAACCACTCACTAATCCTTCGTTCACCATCTCGAGTAATTTCCGTTTACTTATAACGGTATAAGTGAGGTTCAGCCGGTTGAATTCAATTTGTCTCGGACGATAAGCATCAAACATCAAATGATCCACGAACCAGTCGTATAGTGGACGATGAACTTCAAATTCCAGGGTACACAGAGAGTGTGTGATACCCTCGAAAAAATCTGATTGACCATGCGCAAAATCATACATTGGATATACCTTCCAGGCATCTCCTGTGCGGTGATGCGGATGGTGAATGATCCTGTAAATAACCGGGTCTCTCATGTGCATATTGGGAGAAGCCATATCCACTTTAGCTCTCAACACCCTTGCTCCTTCAGGAAACTCTCCTTTGTTCATCCTGTCGAAGAGATCAAGATTCTCTTCTGATGACCGATTCCGGAAGGGACTTTCCATCCCCGGCTTCGTTGGTGTTCCCTTTTGAGAAGCAATCACCTCAGAACTTTGATCATCTACATATGCCAGGCCTTTCTTTATTAGTTCACCTGCAAATTCGTATAACTTGCCAAAATAGTCTGAGGCATAATGCTCTCTCCCTTCCCAATTGTAACCCAGCCACTTGATATCTTCTTTAATGGAATCGATGTATTCTACATCTTCTTTGACCGGGTTTGTATCGTCGAACCTGAGGTTACACATGCCTCCATATTTCTCTGCAGTACCAAAATCAATATGGATCGCTTTGGCATGACCAATATGCAAATACCCGTTGGGTTCCGGAGGAAAGCGTGTATGAATTCTTCCTTCATTCTTCCCTTCAGCGATATCTTCTTCTACAAATGAATGTATAAAATTCACTGATTTTTTCTCTGCTGTATCTCCGGCTTTGTCTGACATTTTTATCGATTTAGGGTATAAAAATAGTAATAAATGTTGAGCGATAAGCGTTGAGCGTTGAGTGTTGAGTGTTTAGAGTAAGGAAATAATTGAGAATACGGTATCTTTACACTACAAAAAAATAATTTCATGGGATTAATACAGATTGAAGAAATGGAATTTTATGCATTCCATGGCCATTATGAAGAAGAGCAGATTGTGGGCAATCGTTTCCTGGTTGACCTGGATATTGAGACAGATATGACTGCAGCATCAGAGAGTGACCAGTTGGAGGATGCACTGAATTACCAGGCAGCATATAGGTTAGTCAGGAATGAAATGAAAAAGCACAAATCAAATTTACTGGAAAATATTGGAAAGCGAATTCTCGATGTGCTATATGAGGAATTAGGGGGGATACAAAAAGCCACCATTAAAATCAGGAAGATGAATCCTCCTATGGGAGGTCCTATGAAGTGTGTGAGTGTAACGATGACAAGATAGCAATGGATAATAAAATATGTCCGAAATGCGGAGCGGCATTCAGGTGTGAAGGAGATAATGATTGCTGGTGCGAAAAGGTACAAGTACATAAGAAGGAAATGATTGAAATCATGGAGCTTTATACCGATTGTCTCTGCCCCAACTGTTTAAAAGAGTATGAAAGAGAGTAGAGAAAGCTCTTCTTCATCTACTTCAGTTATATATTTGTCAAATATTTACAACCTTTCAAACTTTTCATTGGTCTGAATTGTATGAACTAATGTAATTTAATGGGTTCATTCAGATGTATTATTTTACAAATCTAACAGGTATGAAAAAGCTATTAATACTGACTGCGATTTTTCTTCTTTCGATGGGGAGTTTTAATCTTACAAAAAGCGCAGCACCTACCCCGGATATTATTGTCGTAAATTACTGTGGGACAAATATGCTTGTCGACCTAGTTCTTAAAAATGATGATGTAGTTGGAATTGTAGAGTTGTATAATGATGCAGAAAATCTTACGGTGAAAATTACGTCAACTGTTGAGGATTTTCCTTTATCTGATCTCAAGGTGTATGTAGGAAGTTTTGAGAACTTCCCATACAATAAACCCGGGAATTCCAAGTGGGGACATTTTCCTTATAAATTTAGTTTCTCTGAAGACACCTACCAGCATGTATTGAGTATTCCCCTGTCTGAGTTGGATGCAAAGGTGATTGTCTCTGTCAAGGTTGAAATGGATGAAAGAAGAGGTCATGGCGAAGGACAACATCATGGAGAGGGCCAGCATCAGTCCTGCTGGGCTCATGGAAAAGAGTTTAACAAAAATGGCAATTTTGCCATGTATTTTGAATATGATATACGGGAATGTGAGGAGGAGTAGGCAGGTTTTTAGTAAAAAGAATCTTGAAATTTATAAAAAAAAAGACGCGCCACATGGCGCGTCTCTACAAACAGGTGTTTTTTTTACTTTATAAGGTGCACATCCTGTTGAGGATAGGGAATTGAAATTTCGTCTTTGTCGAATGCTTTCTTCACGTCTTCAGTCATACCAAAGAAAAGGTTCCAGTAATCGGGTGATTTTACCCAGACTCTCAGTTTCAAATTAACTGAGCTGTCAGCTAATGCTTCAACAACAACCATTGCTGCAGGATCTTTTAGCACCAATTCATTTCCTTGTGCCAGTTTCATTAACAATGCTTTCGATTTGTCAATATCATCACCATAACCGATACCAAAAGAGAAATCGATTCTACGTGTCTCCATCGCAGAGTAATTTTTCATGGAATTGGTTGATAAAGGGGAATTTGGAATTATTACTAACGAATTATCAGGGGTTGCTAGCACGGTATTAAAGATTTGTATTTCTTTTACCGATCCGGCATGTCCCTGCGCTTCAATGTAATCTCCCACCTTAAATGGTTTGAAGATCAGGATCATTACGCCACCTGCAAAATTCTGGAGTGTACCTTGCAAAGCAAGGCCGAGAGCAAGACCAGCAGCACCAATGAGGGCAATAAAGGAGGTCATTTGAATACCCACCATACCCATAACGCTTATGACAAGAAGTACTTTAAGTATAATATTGAAGATACTCTTCAAAAATGGCACTAAAGTCGCATCGAGGTTGGTTCTCTTCATGACTTTTACGATTCCTTTCGTCATGAGTTTAATAACAATCAGACCTATAATCAGGACTGCTAAGGCAAGCAATAATTTGCCTCCAATTTTCGCTGCAAGATCAAATAATTCTTCGGGTGTTACATTAAATTTTTCCATATCTGTTTTTATATTAATAATTAATTTTACTTTACTACCAGGATACTGGCCAATCTGACAATCCTTTAAAGAACATCAGCTCTTCAAAATAAGGTTTGGTTTTGGCTTCGATCGCAAGCATCTCATCTTCAGTCAGGGGCTTAAATTCGCTTGCAATTTGTATGTTTTCTTCCAGTTCAGAAATTTTATCTATTCCAATAATTGTTGTACTTACGGGGAGAGTTAGCACATATTCCATCGCTTCTTTCATTGTAAGGATTCCACCATGGGTGAAGATCCGGTCCCTGGCTGGGATTTTCATTCCAACAATACCCATTTCCCGTTCTACAGCTGCAGGCATAAGCTTATCGATAAATGAATCATAATGTTTATCTGCACCATTCACAGCCATGAGTATATTGTCAAAAGGATATCTTTCCAAGAGGGTTTTAAGTACCAGTGCATCTTCATGACCTGTTATTCCCAGGTGTTTCACTATTCCTTCAGATTTAGCTCTCTCCATCGCCCTGATCACTCCATCATCGGCAAACATCATATCCAGGGTATCGATTTCCCTTTTCTTTACATTGTGTACCTGCCATAGATCAAGGTGATCTGTTTGAAGATTCTTCAATGATTTTTCCAGCAATCTCATGGAACCATCATAGGTCCTGTCATGGGTTTTTGTTGCCAGGAAAACTTCATCACGCCTGGTTTTCAGTACCTCGCCAAAATTTCTCTCGCTGGTGCCCATAGCATCTTTCTTTTCAAGGGTTTCGGTGGCCCTTCCATATGCCGCAGCTGTATCGATATAGTTAATGCCCATATCCAGGGCCTTATGAATAATTTCGATCGCCAGTTCTGATTTGCCCGGAGTTTCAAGGATGGCCTGACCTCCAAGACTAAATATGCCAACTTTTCTTCCGGTTTTTCCCAGGAGGCGTTGTGGAATAACCGGACCTGTTGAAGTAGCGCATGAGCTTAATAAGGGAACCAAACTGATTGCTGCAGTTGAAGCAATCATCTTTTTAAGAAAATCTCTCCTGGTGTTTTCCATTGGATTAAGTATTGGTTTCTATTCTTCTTCAAATTAAGAATATTCTGATACATATTCAACAGATTTGTGATAAGGGCATGTTGCGAATTTTTATTTAATGTTCTTATAACAGCGTATGTTTATAAAAGTTCAGATATTCTTCTGTCATTTTTTTCATGCTTAGGTGCGATAATTTGCTGTGTGGACACATTAAGGGGTAGGAGTATTTATTATTCACTAAAACTTATCTCATGAAAAATGAAATTTTTGTTCACCAGATGGTATTTCAGTCCCAGCTACACTACGAAATTTGCGGCTATGATTTGAAAAATTGTCCTTGCCCGGAGGATTGTGATTTATGTGCTGAAGCCAGTAAGCGGTCGGCGGAGCTGCATGCGAAAGCAGGATGTTGAATGCGCAGCATTCTCCCCCATTATTAAGTGGATTATACTCAGTTTATCACCAGCTCATCCAAATTCCTTTTAGGCACATGATGCACCTCATTTTCATCGCGCCAGTATTTGATGTCTCCGTCTTTCATATCTTCGATAACTACCTCTTCCCTAGGTTTACCGAGGGCGATGACGTGCAAGATCTCGAGGTGCTCGGGGAGCTGGAGGAGTTTGGCGAGTGATTGTTTTTTCACTGAAGCAATGATGCATCCGCCGAGGCCTTTTTCAACGGCAGTGAGCAGGATGCTTTGCGCGGCGATACCGTCGTCGCAGTAGTAGTTTGTGCATTTCTGCCTGAGGCGGACAAGCGAGCCGCGTTGATCATGTCTAGAAGCTCTTCACGGGAAACTATATGACTTTCATCGAAGCGACGGTAGCTGCGGTTTTTGAGGATAAGTGATTTGAGGGAGGTCATATGCAGGAATATTGATTCCTGCAATGATAAATAATTTATTTCACTGATTCATATTCGGCCCTGTATTTTTTATAGAATTCCAGCATCTTTGCACTTTCTGAAACCAGGTTCTCCTGGAGTATCGGGTGAGGCTGGTTTTTCATCTCGTCAAGCGGTGGCATACCCTCCTTGATCAGGGCTTCAATGATCACCCCCTCATGGAAATAGAATCTTCCCCGGGTCTCGAACCCCTCCGGGTCTGAGGAAACCCGGAATATAAAGAAAACCTCATTGTTTTTCATATAGAGTTCGGTCTCACTCCAATAGCCTTCTTCTCCCATTTCCATGCATAGTTTTACCAGGTCGTCGCCTTCGTAGTATGCCATATAATTTGCCTGGTTCCAGTATTTATTGGGATCGGGATCCTGGTAGTGGACTTGATTTGCTCTAAGATTAGCAGCCTCTATTCGTTGGTATTCTTTTCTGATGTCCAGAATTAGTGATTCTTTTGTTTGTTGTTGTTCCGGATTTTTTTCGGTTTGCTCCATTGCTTTGGCAACAGCTTGTCCATCTGTTTCAGTGGCTACCTGTTCAATTGAATCATTAAGGACTTGTTGGAAGGATGTTTTTTTTTCAGCGGTGTTACAGGATGTAAGAATAAGGATTCCTGATACCGGGATAAGCAGAAGGAGTTGTTTTAGCTTCATCTTCTAGTTGATTGGGAGTGAATAAGAAAGGTACGATATTTTTTAGGACAGCAGGGCGCTAAGCACGGAAAAAGTGTGTCAAAGTTATATTGTACTTTATCAATGCAAATATTTTGTTAATTTTGCATTCCGAATGAGTCAGGAGCTTCATTGAATGGAGGGACAAAGCCCTCCTTTGCTAAAGCTACGGAGGACAAGGTCGGTTGGCTGAGTGGCTAGGTCCCGATGCAAGATCGGGACAAAACCAGGTACGGCGGTTCTTTTTATATGGTCGGTTGGCCGAGTGGCTAGGCATTGGTCTGCAAAACCAGGTACGGCGGTTCGAATCCGCCACCGACCTCTACCCATGACAGACCTCGCATTTGATGCGGGGTC
>CAZIFQ010000042.1:0-24139 GCA_964538375.1 uncultured Bacteroidaceae bacterium
ATAGTTTCTGTTTAAAATGAAAAATATTGCATAATGATAATGCCAGCACACAACATCCAATTTGAACTATATCCTTTTCTGTACCCTTGGATTTAGAATTGCTTCTGTATGCTTGTCGAACTACTTGCCGAAGGGACCTCAAATTCCATCTAAAAATCATATACTCACAATTGCATCTTTCATTATCTATTAATGCCAACTTATCATATATGTATTACCTATTTTATCACAATAAATAACAGAAACTCCCTCTAATGCTGAGATATCTACAGGGCTATCAAGTGTATATGAGTACAAACCTATAACACAATCGACATTTGCAATTTTTTTGTCTACCAGCCTCGGAGTATCATAAAACTGATTTCCTGATACATCAGATAGTTGTACAAAAACATCCGTAACTATGTTCGCGGGATTAATTGTAGTTCCATCAGCTAATTCGTATTCCAGGGATATAGAAACCAGTTCTTCATCCTCATTCGTATTCAGGGTAGGAATAACAATTAATAAATTATTTTTTGCGTTAACCTTTGAATAATCCAGTGTATAAGGGAGACCATCTATGGTTACAGTATACGTGCCATTATCAAAGGGCAGAGTACAATCTTCACCCGCCCTGGCGATAATTAAGAAAAAACCGCCATCCTCATTAGGACTCAGACATATCGTATGATATTCCTGGTTTGGGTCATCTGCGGGGCCTGATAATACAACACTATTGAGATTGGTGAACCAGCTGCCACCTTTTATGTCCAGTGCATAGATTAAACTATTGAGTGCATCACTATTGATAGCAGGATCTACGTCGTTTAGCCCCCATTGACCTGCCTCTCCAATATCAAATCGATTCGAAATATAAAGTTCTTTATGGCTAAGGACATCTAAAATGCTATCATTGTCGGCATCTATATTCTTGGCCAGGCTTTCAAAATATCCATCAACTTCCTTTAAGTTGCTTATTTCTGCTTCAGAAATATTTATTTCATTCCCAAATGGATCATGCGTTGGGATAACACTTGTCCCTTCCAGAGCAAGAGCTTCCAGGTCAATAGTTGTATTGCCTCCATCTGATAAACTGCAAAGAGGAAGAAGATTTAATCCCTGGGGAGAAAGGGTTCCGATATATTGATCATTTTCATCTAAAAATACCAGGGCTGTGATTATTCCCTCTTCGCTGGTAATAGAGAAAGAACCATCTATGATATCAACAAAACTAAATAACAGTGTTCCAACATGCACTTTTATAACGAAGATTTTCTTTGCTTCAGAAAGAGACGGTTCATTTATTTCCTTTCCCTTAAGTACGCCATGTATTTCTCCTTTAATAACAACACCTCTATTATTACTAAATTGCTCACATCCTGTAAGGAAAACTGCTACAAGAATGAAAATAATTAGATTTTTCACGATTTAAGTATTTAATATTTACAGATTACTGACTTACACAAGAATCAAATTTTTTTGAAAAGAGACCATAGATTGCTTAAAGCAAATCAACGTTAATTATAGAAAACCAGGGTAATCCTGGTTATTTGATAATTTTAGGTAAGGTTCAACTAAATTAATCCCTCACGCAACGGACAGAAAACCCGTACTCCTTTTTGAAAACGTAACTGTAGACATCGCTGCTATTATAGCCCATGAACCGGATGCGGGCATTCGTAGTAGAGGACTCAGTAGCACTCCACCAGAAACCGAACTTCCCAATACCGGAGAATGGAGCAACATCGTCACGGCCGCCACCCGGAAGGGCTGTAAAGCCGGTTTCGTTTGTGGCCCCTGTGTTTAGGTCATCCCAATGGCTTGTGCCTGTCTCTTTTAACTTACCTCCTGCTACGCTTTTTCCTCCTAAATAATCTGTAAGTTGTATCCATTCTGCATCACCTGGCAGGTGCCATCCTGTGGGACATACGCCTTGTACTCCGCTTGGATTATCTGTGCTGCTTACTGTTGAGTTCATTGCTGCAGGCCAGTTGTACAACACACCATAAGTAGTGTAATTTGCAGTTGCTTTGGCAGTGGTAACATCTGATCCGTCATAACTGTAAATATAATAATATGGAATGGTTTGTAAGCCCGTTGTAGGACCAACAACAGATGGTAAGTATTTTAGGTTTTCTGCCATCCACCATTGAGTGCCTATTTTTACAGTGTTGTAGATGTTGCCGTCACGTGAATCTGTTAATATTGTAGTACTAAAACTTTTCTCTGTGCCGTAAGAAGTACCAACACTATTAATCGCATAGGCTTTAATATAATAAGAAGTATCCTCTATTAAACTTGTAATGCTTGTTGAGAAAGAGCCAGTTCCATTTCCTATTTGAAGTTTTGTCCCTGTTGCGTCAGAACTTGGTGAATTGCTATAATATACTCCCGTTTCAGTAATGGCAGTTCCACCATCATTAGTTACATTTCCTCCTATAATAGCAGAATTAGCGCTAATATCAGATACATCGTTTGTATAAACAGTTGGTAATTCAATTGCAAGGGTCTTAAATGTCAATTGTACTTCTGAGTAAATAGGTTCTGCACTATTCTGTGCAAATGCTTTCACATAATAGGTTGTATTTACTGCTAGCCCAGTCAGATCAGCAGAAAATGCATCTGTTGAGGATACAGGTCCAAGCTTTTTCGTCATATCATTAACTGTCGGATTTGGTGATAAGGAATAGCAAAAACCGTGTTGAACAATTACATCCTCACCAAAATCAAGAAATGATCCATTCACAGAACATGATGTATAACTCACCTTTGTTACGGATTCAGTCTTTATACTTAATTCCCGATCAGGTGGGTCACATCCCATAACTATAAGTGCTGCAATAGTAACAATGTTAATGAATCTATATATCGACTGAGAAGCTGGAGTAATTTTCATAAGCTAATTATATAAATTTATTGTTTCTTAATAAAGATAAACTCACCTCCCTCGTCACCCACATTCCTTATTTCTCCGTATTGTGGAAGTGCATCACTGTTATTGATGACAGCGTGCCTGAAACTATTAAAAAATATTCCAGATCCAAGGTAGAGTTCTTCGTTAGTGTCAAGTTTTTTTACTAAGTATTTTATAAAAGCGCTTTGATCAGGGACTTCAGATAGGTTCCCACTTGTCATTGCTTTTCTGCTTGGATATTCGTATAGTTTTTCATAGGATTCGGAAGTTTCATCGAAGGCACTTCTTGACCTAAATATAGACCCCCCAAAACAAGCATCTGTAATTAGAAGCGTATGTTTGGATTTAATCTGTTTCAGGTAATCAACAAGTGTTGAGTTACGAAACCAGAAGGTATTGTTGTTTTTTCTTGCATCAGAAGGGAGCCAATACCCAATATTACTAGTGGCATCCCACCAACCATGCCCTGCATAAAAAATCAACAGATTATCATTTGGTGTCACTTTATCTGACAACTCCTGAAAAGAATTGTTGATCTCTCGAAATGTAGCATCCTTAATAAATTCAATGTTTTCCTCTTTGAATGTATAGTCGTGGATAAGGACATCGTATAATGATTGTGCATCTTCAATGGGATTATTCAGATCATTTAGGTTGTCATCCACGTAATTCTCAATGCCAATAATTAATCCATAATAATTCGATTCTAAAATAACTCTCTCTGCAAAAGTTAAGATAGGCGGAGAGTACTCAATTATTATGGTTTTCCGTTCTACATTATTTTCTTTATCAAACGCTATCAATTTTATCTTGTTTTCTCCCTCTGAAAGAATCAAATTTGAGGTAAACTTTCCATTTTCCGTAAAATCCTCAAATTTTGAATTAACTATAACTGAGCTTATCCCGCTCTCATCAATTGCTTTCCCAATCAACAGAATTTCAGGTTTATCAACCTTGAAAATTACTCCTGGCTCAATATTTGGATCAATTAAATTTATTACGGGTGGTGTAATGTCTTTCTCTACAACTATTTCAACTTTCGGCTTATTATTAAGAAAATAAGAAGCATTTTTGCTTTCAATCTCCTGGGCATACGTAAATATTGAACAGATTAGAATAAGCGTTGTCCAGATTATTTTACAGTGATTTTTCATAACATATAAGTTTCAATTAAAAATTAAACTTCAGGGCCAATAATGGAGCTTGCACTTCATAGTTGTAAGAAGCATATAATGAGAAATCATTTGTTACATTATTACTTGAAATTTTTCTTAAATCTTTTGAACCAGAAACTGTCCAGATAAAATCAATTGCCCATACACCGATTGCACTAAAGAGAAAAGCATTAGAAATCTTTTTCTGTTGCTCTACCACAACATATAGATCATTTTTTTCCTGAAAAGTGCTTGCTTGCAAATAATCATTGTAACTAATGTTTGAGGTAGAATTATAAATGATGGCTGTTGCAAGGCATCCATATCCCATTACTCCTTTGAGCCAGTGAGGTTTACCGCTGCTAATACGTGTAAGGCCAACGCCGGGGAACAGAAGGGACTGGAATACAGCGCTGCCACGACTAATATTTGTAGTTCGATTAAGATTCTCCGTTGTATTAGGACTGTTTCCTTCAATTGATGATTCATTAATCTCTGATACTGGTTCTGGAACAGTTCTAGCCAACCCTGCCGAAGTACTTTCTATCTCAATCGCCTTTGCACGAATCTTGAAATATATCATGGCTTCCATATATATACTATCGATTGTCAGATCCCAGGTAATTTCTTTCCCTGATCCCCCACTGATATTATTGCCAATGTCTCCACTTATTGCTTTAGCACTTATCTGTTTACCACTGGAATCCTCTATATCAAGAGAAACATTGAATTTATCTGTGAGATTGCTGTTTAGTATATCATATTGGATGCGAAAGATATTATCATTCAACGCTATCTGAGGTTTGGAAATTTTTACAGTTTGGGCACTTCCTTCGATATATGTAAAAAGGACAATCAGACAGGAAATGAAAATGATATTATTTTTCATTTGAGTGGGCTTTAGTATCACACGAATTTAAGTAAGTTAATGTTATTTTCCCAATTAATTACTATAACTTTATATTCCTTAAGCACATACATTGTTTAAATTCAAAACCTACCGGACAGATTGTTAGTTAAAGTTAAGAGATGCTTTTTATAAATAAATCTATTGGTACATGTAAATTATTACTAGAGATTTAGGATGATTTTCTTCTGTTTGTCACCCTCCTTGTGAATCTCGCCAAATAACCTAATCCTTCACGCAACGGACAGAAACACTGCACTGCTTATCTAAACTGAAGCTCGCTACAGAATTGTAATTATAGGTTTCGAGCGCATAAGGGTTTAACCCGAAGGACAGCAAATAAAGGGAGGATTATTTATACAACAATAATGCTGCGGGAAAAAAAATCAATCAATATCTCTGATACAGCGTACAGAGAACGCGTATCCCTTATGATTCACATTATCACGGTTCACATCGCTGCCGTTGTCATTCAGACCCCGATTCCATGCAATTGAACTGCTATACTCAGTAGCAGACCTAAAAAAGGAGGCTTCTCCTTCAGCACCGAAGCCCTCACCAGACATCCCGTGGAATCCACCTGGAAGGGCTGAAAAACCATAATCGTCAGTTCCGCCTCCATTATTGTCCCAACCACTTGTAGCTTTTAGCTTCTCTCCTTCACTAGTGCCACGCCAATCGCTATAATCAGCATCACTCTGACTCATTCCCAAAAAAATCTCCAACTGCTTCCATTCCGCATCTGTCGGTAAATGCCATCCATCAGGACAGGCATTTAGCGCTGCCGGCCAATTATATAAAACTCCATAAGTTAGAAAAGCATTTTCAAACTTAGCTTCGTTAACACTGCTGCCATAGTAATTATATACCTGATAATATGAATCTGTTTCAGAGCCTTCGTTATATGGGCCCACTGAAGTAAGGTAGGCCAGGTTCTCTGCCATCCACACCTGGTCCCCAATTTTTACCCATTCGTACTCATGACTGTCTCGAGCATCAGTATATATAAGACCTGTTGTAAATGACAATATATCTCCATAGTATTCTTCTCCTATTTCATTTTGGACATAAGCTCTTACATAATATTTAGTATTTGCCTGCAATCCAGAAAGGATATCTGTAAAAGTCTCCTCAATGTTTACTTCACCACGTTTTTTTGTGAGATCATCAACGGTTGGGGTCTCAGATAATGAGTAACAAAACCCATGTTCATTAATCCATTCTTCTCCCAAATCAACAATTGTTCCCTGGACTATACAAGTATTGGAACCCACATCTATAACAGCATCTGTTTTTACACTAACTACCCTGACTGGCTTTTCGCATCCCAGCATAATAATAGAAAAAACAGGGGCGATGATCAAAATGCTTGAAAACCTGATCGATAATCTTCTCCTTATATACTTCATTGTATGATATTATTATAGATATGTTTCTACTTTCGAATAAAAATAAAGTCTCCACCCTGGTCACCGACGTTCTGGATCTCGCCAACTAAATCAACTAAATTAATCCCTCACGCAACGAACAGAAATACCGTACTCCTTATTGCTGCGCTGGCTGAAGACATTGCTGTAATTATAGCCCATGTCCCGGTAGTGGGCAACCGTTGGTGAGTCCTCAGTAGCACTCAACCAGTTACCGAAGATTCCAATATCTATGAAGTCCCCATACTGGCCACGGAAGCCACCCGGAAGGGCTGTAAAGCCGGTTTCGTTTGTGGCCCCTGTGTTTGGGTCATCCCAATGGCTTGTGCCTGTCTCTTTTAACTTTCCTCCTGCTACTTCTTCTCCTCCTAAATAATCTGTAAGTTGTGTCCATTCTAAATGACTGGGCAGGTGCCATCCTGTGGGACATATGCCTTGTACTCCGCTCGGATTGGCTGTGCTGCTTGCTGCTGAGTTCATGGCTGCGGTCCAGTTGTACAACACACCATAAGTAGTGTAATTTGCACTTGCTTTGGCAGTGGACACAACTGATCCGTCATAATCGTAAACATAATAATATGGAATGGTTTCTGATTCTGTTGCCGGGCCGACTACCGATGGTAAGTATTTTAGGTTTTCTGCCATCCACCATTGATCTCCAATTTTTACAGTGTTGTACACGTTGCCGTCACGTGAATCTATTAACATAGGGACAAAACTTTCCTCTGTGCCGTAAGAAGTACCAACACTATTTGTTGCATACGCTTTTACATAATATCTTGTTCCAGCTGTAAGTCCGGATAAAGTTGTTGAAAACTCACCAGCACCACTTGTTATTTTTAATTTTGTTCCTGTTGTCTCAGGATTTACAGATGTACCATAATATACTCCACCATCACTTACCCAGTCTCCACCTTCATCAGTAATATTACCACCCACTGTGGCTGATGTTGTCGTAATATCAGTAATTGCATTAGTTGTAAGCGAAGCTAGTCCAAACGCCAGTGTAGTAAACGATAATTGTTCACCATAATAAACCCCAATGCTGTTCTTTGCAAAAGCTCTGATGTAATAGCTAGTATTATTCAATAATCCTGTTAAGATTCCTGTAAACGATGATGTTGCGTCTGTTGGTCCCAACTTTTTGCTAAGATCATCAACTGCCGGCTCCTCACTCAGCGCATAGCAAAATCCATGTTCATCGATGCCCTCTTCTCCAATATCAACAATTGTACCTTGCATTTTACAGCTGGTGAAACTCACCTCTGTAACAGCATCTGTTTTTACACTTACTACCCTGACTGGCTTTTCGCATCCCAGCATAATGAAGACAAAAGCAGGGATAATGATAAAGATGCTTGAAAACCTGATGGATAATCTTCTCCTTATATACTTCATCGTATGATGTTATTATAGGTATGTTTTTACTTTCGAATAAAAATAAAATCTCCACCCTGGTCGCCAACATTCTGGATCTCGCCAAATTGTGGCACTACATCACTGTTGTTTATTACTGCATGACTGATATTGCTGAATAGTTGCTCTGAACAGAGGTATTTTTCCTTACTCTTTTTGAGTCTCTCAACAAGGTACTTTATAAACGCGCTATTATCAGGAACTTCCGTTAAAGTACCACTGGTCATGGCCTTTCTGCTGGGCAATTCGTAAAGCATCTCCACTGCTTTGGATGCTTCCGGGAAGGCACTTCTTGTTTTAAATATAGCCCCCGAGAAACAAGCGTCAGCAATGAGTAAGGTATGTTTCGAGTTTAACTCTTTCAGGTAATCAACCAGCGTGGAATTACGAAACCATTTTAGCTTGCTGTCTTGTTTTGAATCAGCAGGGAGCCAGAAGCCGGTATTCGCATTTTGATCCCACCATCCATGTCCTGCATAAAAGACCAATAAATTATCATCTTCTGTTATTTTTCCTGAAAGTGACTCAAATGAAGTCATAATATCTTCTAATGTGGCATTTGTCAGAAGCTCTATATTCTCCTCTTCAAATGTATATTCGGTAGTTAGTACATCATACATACTCTTTGCATCCTTAATGGGATTGTCAAGATCCGGGATCTTAGGGTCATCATATTTGTTGATGCCAATAATCAAACCGTAATAGGTTGATTCCTCACTGATTCTATCAGCCAGGCTTACTACCCGAGGATGATATTCTATGACAATTGTTTTGTTTTGCATGTTGTTTTCCCTATCAACGGCAACAACTTTAATCTCGTTTTCACCCTCTCTCAGTATCATGTTAGTAACAAAAACTCCTTCACCAGAGATCTCTTCCAGTTTAGAATTTACAGCCACATAACTGATCCCGTTTTCATCAATGGCTTTCGCTAAAAGATTCAATTCAGGAACATCTGTTTTAAATATCTCTCCGGCTGTAATTTTAGGTGATAAGATATGTATTACGGGAGGTGTTTTATCCCCCGATATCACTACCTCCTCCTTTGGCTTATTATCAATATAAAGTCCGGCTTTTTCACTTTTAATTACCTGGGCGTGCAAGGTAACTGAGAAGAGGAGTACACAAACAATCACCGAGCTTATTCTGGTTCGTTTCATGATTTGAGGGTTTAACTTCTTTTTATTTTTTCTTAAAAATTATACTTCAAAGATAGCAGTGGGGCTTGTGCTTCAGTATTGTAGGATGGATTGATTGAGAATCCATTTGTCTGATTAAAGACAACTTTTTTTGAAAGCTCTTTTGAGCCCGCCATGGTCCAAACAATATCTACTATCCATATCCCTATGGCTGCATAAAGCTGCGCATTGGCAACATTTCTCTGGTTTGCAAATGTTTCAAATAAATCGTCCCTCTCATTCATATCTGTGGCTTGCTCATATTCAGAATGTAATCTCTCCGAATTAATAGTGAAAGCAACACAAGAAGCAATACACCCATATCCTAGGGCTCCCCTGAGCCAGTGCGGTTTTCCTTTTATACGGGATAAACCCAAACCAGGTAAAAGAAGAGACTGAAGCACCACGCTGCTGCGACTTAAGTTTCCTGTAGCTCCCGACACTTCCAAATTTTCTGTTGACGTGTTAATTTCTGAAGACCTTACCGGCTTAACAACTTCTGCAGTCACCTGGAAATAGAGCATGGCCTCCAGGTAGACGTTGTCAGCCGAGAGATTCCAGTTGATCTCTTTGCCTGGGCCGCCACTAACGTTAACTCCAATATCACCACTGATTGAGCGTGCAGCTACATGTTTTCCATCTGAATCGGTTACTTCAAGTGATATATTGAATTTCTCTGATTGAATGCTATTCAGAATATCATATAGGATTGACACATTGTTATCAAGCAACTGGAGTTTAGGTGTTGAGATGGTCGCTGTGGATTGTGCAGAACAGACAGAAAAAATGGAAATTAGAAAAATACCAGCGAGGATAATTAATGAACTCTTCATATCATAAATTATTTTAGCATATCAGAAGATAATGTAAGTTACAACATTATATTCTTGAAAGTCAAGTAAAAAGGTATAGATTATCTATTTTTTCTATTGAAAGAAGCTTCATTTTTGAAAAATAAATAGCGGGAATAAATTGAATAATTTAAATGAGTAGGGGAGTGGCACAAATAGTAATCATTACCAGATAATCCTCCCCCAAATAAATGAAGTTGAATTTAAAGGAAGTTTGAAGGCTTATCCTCCCCTGTATTTTGGAGGGTAAATAATGGGAGGGTTATTGACTTGAATGTTTTAATACCCTATTATTACTTTCGCCTCTGATAAGGTGTTAATTTATTGTTAATTACGATTTTATTTAGATTCTTTCTATATAAAAGTCGTAAAGTTGATCTAATAATAAATAATACCATGAACACAACTAGTGTATTTCTATTCGTTTCCTTATTATTTTCGTTTTTTAATTCTGGCCAATTAACTACTAAAGATTCGACTTTGTTCGCCGCAATGAGAAACAATATGCCTGCCTATCATTCTAATTATAAATTCAATGAAATTATTTCTGAAGCAGACCAAAAAGTTGAAGATTGGATGACTGTCCCTTTTCACACCACCATTACTGAAGATGACCTGGTCGTAGAATCATGGATGGAAGAGTCATTTTTAGAGTGCCTGAAGTAGAAACCACGCATTACCCCCCCTTTCTCTTATCAAATATTTATAATATGAATACAAATAAAACTGCTGACATCTTCGGGATATATCATCGATGGTTTCGCTAACTTTCTTCTACCTGATTACGATATTAGTATCAGTATGTTTACATTTTTTGGAGAAGTAATACTTATCTTTTGGCTATTGATTAAAGGTCGAAAGATTAAACAAATCAATTAAGATAACAAAAGGGCCGAAGGCACAATCCATTTCTCCTCATATTCCTGTCAACTTTTTATAAAATCATGTGGGTATTTTGGCATTCGATTCTGAAAAGTTAAAACAGACTCTTTTTTAATCACACCTTCATCGATATTAATTGCCTTTTGTATGGTAGGATTTTCGTTCCAACTTTTACGGCCTTCTAAAATGGTTTGTAAATAAACAATGAGTGCTGCAGATATCGACCTTGAAGCACTTTCCCATAGATAACTTGGCGTATGATCTACTGCATAATAGAAGATGTTATCTATATTCAGCATTGGGTTTTTAAAAGTGGTGGGCCTGGCAAAATAGAATCCCATACCTTCGTCGCAACTAACATCAATAATTAAACTTCTTGGTTTTAAAGAATCTTTTTCATCTTTTGTAATAAAATTGATAGGATGGTCTGTATTCTGGTAGGTGCCATTAATAATGATTTCAGATTCACTAATTATATCGGATAAAGGCAGAACTGTGCCATCATGTTCTATAATTACCATTCTGGCCTCCCCCTTATTACCTTCACGAATATGAACATAGTGAACATCTAAAATTTCTTCACGTACTTCAGCATCAGGTCTCTGAATACAAATTGTAATATCTCTGAAACCATGAGATTTAAGTGCATAAATAGCTCCCCGACTAACCGCTCCAAAACTAAAAATAATTACTTTACGTTGGTTTCCATAATGGCCATCAATACCCCTTAATTGTAATGCGTGAATAACCGCGCAATAACCTGCCATTTCATTGTTCTTATAAAATGTATGCCTGCCTACCTGACCATTTGGAGACCAAACAAACATGTCTTCAAAGGCTATCAATGTTAATTTTCGATCTATTGCAGCTTGTGTAATGTCACCTTGCTGGGCACAATGTGGATAACCCCAAATAAACCCTCCTTCACGTATTTCTTGTAAATCAGCTAACACTGGTTTAGGAATAATAACTGAGCCAATTTGGGCTAATAATTTATGACGAGAAGCAACTCCTCCGGTTTGAGAAACAAAAAAATCATCATCTAAACCAAAAGGTGCACCATATCCCTCTTCAAAAATTAATTGTTTTCTAATGTCTTCTGGTAAACGCAATAAATGATCTGGATGAATGGGTACACGTTTTTCATCTTCTTTTCTTGAAGTTCCAATAACTCCTAAGATAATCTTCTTCATAAGTTCTCCTCTGCTTATATTGTTATTAAACAAATTAATGTCGGCTCGACAATCCGTAATTCAATGAGAAATTATTTGCTGAAGAAAAAGATTATACTAAAAAACAGCAAAATGGAGGTATGACTGATTGAAATCAAAAATGGTATAAACCTGTTGCGAAGATACTTTATTTTTCTAAAAGCTGCTTGAATGCTAAATTTCTGGCTCCAAAGTTGATTAATTGTCAAATAAATTAAATCTAAAAACCATATGCTTACAATGGTATGGACAGAGGGGCGCAGTTGCGGTGAGTTTTCCAGTTTCTTTCATTTTACCCAAGAAAGCCTGGGCCGTATTAGAGTGAATAATGTTAAAAAATAGCTTTCTTCTCACAATTCAATTTTTATTCAAAACAGAAGACTATAAATCCAGTGTAGGAGAGCAGCTCATTATTCCAATCTGCTAATTCGGCATCGACCTTATAAAAGCAATTCTAATAATTGAAAGTATTTATGACTTGAATAGGATAATTAATCTCAAATATCCTGGTATTTTTGCTTATAAAACTGTTGTTCTACTTATTTACAATATATTATCTTTGATGTAAGATATATTTTATATGAAAAGAAGAAAAGTACAATTATTTAATAATTTCCAAACAACAGTATTTTCAATTTGCTACACACTGGCTGCATTATTTCTGTTTATACTTCTTGTATATATTACTCGTGAGTTTCAAATTGTCTTTCATGTACTTATGTCGTTGATATTTATGATTCTTGCTATTTTTACATGGAGTTATCTTAATGTTATTTTCAGTATACCCTATAAAATGGCTGGCTCCTTTGACCCAATAAAAAATAGGATTTCAACAGGCGAGACTGATAGTGAGGAAGTATTATCTACAGAAATAATTCAATTTTTAATTACGTTTTTCAATTACAGCTTTTTTGATATACAGTATGCTGCGATGAAAACTGGTTCAGCCCAACTAGTATTTTCAGATGAAAACCTTTCGGGTATATTAAACTGGTCAGAAATCAACGACTCTAGTAGCAAATCAGAACATATTAGCTACGAAGGCAGAGTGAAAATTGAGAATGATGTATGCTTTGGATATACAATTCCTATATATTTTTATGATAAATATCTAGGTTACTTTACAGTATTTTCGAGGCAGCCTCTCGGCCGGCTTAGACGAAATTTTCTTACTGATCTTGAGAATAATTTTATCGATGACCAATTAGTCAGAGTAAGTCACACTAATAAATAAATCATACAGGATCTCTTATGACTCTTGAATATTTTTTAGGCATATCTCTTCCCTTAATCCTTATTGCCATAAGCGGTCGTATTATTTGGAAAAGTGCTGATAGTTTTGAGTTTGCTGCAGACTACCTGGGAAGAAAAATGTCACTTGGAGTTAAGGGTGCTACCATTAATGCTATTGCCAGTAGTATGCCAGAATTCTTAACAACCATGTTCTTTTTGTTCTATATTAAAAACAGCAATGAATTCGTTGATAGTTTTTCCGGCGGACTTGGTGTTGTAGCAGGGAGCGCAGTGTTCAATATTCTTATTATCCCATTAGCTGTAATACTATTTGGCGCGGGAAAATTTGCTGCAAGAAGCTTTCAGCTTGACAAAAAAGTACTTAAGCGAGATGGGCTATTTTTAATTATATCCAACATTGTATTTATTGTAATAATTAGTCAGTATAAAATCAATTCCTGGCACGGTATTATACTCATCGTTATCTACTTGATATATCTACTCTTACTAAGCAAAGGCAATGGCTTCGGAGTTGGTGTTAAGATAGAGAATGAGGAAGTAAGATTTACTGAGAAAGTTCAAATTAAATCTATTCACTTTCTCAAGTTTGATATTAAGCAAATCATATTGAATGGGAAAAATCTCAATAGATTAAATTCCTGGATGACGCTTATCGTCTCTACACTTTTCATGAGCTTTGGAACATGGATGTTAGTTAAAGGAACGGAAATGTTGGGATCTTCAGATTATAATCTCTTTGGATTTGCATTAAAGGGATTAGATCTACCTCTGGTCTTTCTGTCAGTTTTGCTTGCCTCTGCTGCTACCAGCATACCTGATACTATTATATCTCTTCGGGATGCAAGAAAAGGGAATTTCGATGATTCAATTTCAAATGCTTTAGGAAGCAATATTTTTGATCTGTCATTTGCTCTGGGGCTGCCAATACTGTTGTACACTTTAATTCATGGGGATATAGAAATGTCGGATAAAATCAGAGAGCTTAGTGTTGGCTATTGGTTATTCATGTGGTTGATTACTATCATAGTTGTTCCGGTATTTATCTATAGCAAGAGGATTTCAAAGAGAACAGGTGTGCTTTTACTTGTTTTGTACCTCTGCTTTATCGTATTTGTTTTTGAAGAAGCCCTTGATTTTGATCTATTCAAAGATGATGTCGAGAAGGTCATCGATTTTGTGAATTTTTAGAGTGGATTAAGAGTATTATAGGACAAAAGATAACTGACGAATTCAAGTGCAAGCCTTTTACCATGAATTTAATCAACTGCCAAAAAACACGAGAGCACAGGATGAAAAGATTAACCGTATTAGTTTTATTGTTTACACTGATTGGCGTTCAGTTATCTGCCCATTCCGGAAAACCGAAGTATAATGTTATAATCGATACCGATGGGGCGATTGACGATATGCGCGCCATATCCATGCTCCTGTCGAGCAACGATATCAGGGTCCTGGCAATTACCTGTTCGCAGGGAACGCTGATACCTGGTACTGTCTTTAAAAAAATAAATTCATTGCTGTCGGCTTTTCACCATGAGGGCATTCCCGTAGGTATAAGTCATGAAACTGACTTTAAGCTTCCTGAATGGTCAGGTTTTGTTGAAAGTATCTCCTGGGGCAAACCAGTAAATACACAATACCAGAATTTCAATAGAAATTCAATCGATGTATTGAATAGTGTCGTCGAGAATTATCCTGAAAAGTTAACATTGATTGCTCTGGGATCATTAAAAACTTATGCCGACTGGTTAGAATCCGATCCGGATATTTCAAGGAAAATTAAGCAAATCATCTGGTATAATAATCATGATATCAAAGCCGGATTTAATTACCAGGTCTCCCCCGATAGCTATAAATTCATTATCAATAGTGATGTCCAACTTGAAATGGTAGCTAATATTTCAGATGACATGATTGTTGACAGAGCTTATCTCAACGAGATTCAAAATGCAAATTCCCTGTATGCCGAACAAATCAATTTTGTACTCTCACAGGATGCGGTGGCAGAAAAAATAGATCGTGGGATCATGTATTTATGGGACGATATTGTACCGCTCTATCTTGAGGTACCGCTCTTATTTGACATTGAGACAAAAGATGGGATCAAATATGCCTCAATAATGAAACAAATAAGCCCTGAACTTATATATGAATTAATTGGCAGACTGCTGGTGTCGGCGACTGCTGCCAATAATCGTGTTTTCAGTAGTTTTCCTGTTGATACAACGCTATACCTGTCTGAATACGCAAAAATGGTTAATCCAACAATAGAAAAATATGGTTTGATTGAATGGAAAGCAATTACCCTGACAAACGAAATTCACGGGCATACCGGGATTTATTCCATTATCGGGGCAAAAATGGGTATCAGGGCAATAGAATATTTTAATGTGGGAGTTAACAATATGCAGGTTGTCACTTTTGCCGGGGAAGAACCGCCTTTAAGCTGCTTTAATGACGGAATTCAAATCAGTACAGGATCAACAATCGGCCAGGGATTGATTAAAATATCGGATAGTGTTTCTATTGTTCCAACTGCAATATTTGAATTTAATAATCAAAAAGTGAAGATCTCGTTAAAACCTGAAATAGCAGAACAAATAAGTAATGAAATAAAATTCGGTGTAGAAAATTATGGATTGCTGACGGACAGATACTGGCTTTACATTGAATATCTCGCTATTAATTACTGGAAAGATTGCGACAGGATGGAGATATTTATGATTGAAAATAGTTCTTCAACAGTTCTATAGCTTAAAGTGAATCTTAATTTGGAATTTGATAAACAAAAAGCACAAGCGCAAGCTTACCTGTCTGCCGACAGGCAAGTTTGCGCTATTGGTTACTGCCACTTGAATTTTAATTTAAACTAAAACCTATTTTGATGGTATAGAATCACCGAGGTGTTTGGCAAGGAATTTTTCCATTGCACCATAAAATTCAAATCGGTTTTCTTCATTTCTAAACCCATGGCCTTCATTTTCCTTGACTATATATTCAACTTCAATGCCATTATCTTCAAGTGCCATAACAACTTGATCAGATTCTAATATAGGCACCCTGGGATCATTTGCTCCTTGAGCGACTAACATGGGTACTTTTATTTTGTCCACATGGAACAATGGTGAAGCTTCTACTAAAAGAAGGCTGTCCGCAACAGGATCGCCTACCATTTCATAAAGCATTTTACGCATAGGTTCCCAATAAGCCGGTATTGCGTTGATCCATGAGAAGATATTCGACACACCAACATAATCAATTCCACATGTATATAAATCAGGAGTGAAAGTAACCCCGGCTAAGGTGGCATATCCACCATAACTGCCACCATAGATAGCAATCTTTTCCTTATCAGCAATTCCTTCATTTATAAGCCATTCAACACCATCAGTAATATCATCCTGCATGGTTTTCCCCCATTGCTTAAACGATTTAGTCCAGAATTCTTTACCATAACCAGTTGAACCTCTAAAATTCATTTGGAATACAGCATAACCACGGTTTGCAAGGAACTGGATTTCAGGGTTGAAGCCCCAACCATCACGTGCCCAAGGGCCCCCATGAGGATTTACAACCACCGGTAAGCCTTTGGCTGTTTCCATATTGTAGCCTTTTGGTAAAGTAAGATAGCCATGAATAGTCAGGCCATCACGTGTTTGATAAGTGATCGGATTAACAGCTGCCATATCATTTTCATTAATCCATGAACTAACATCAGTTATTTTATCAAGACTATCTGTAGCACTATCATAAATATAATAGGCACCAAGCGAGCGATCGCTATAAGTACGAATAATATATACAGTCTCATCTTTATTGATTGCGCTAATTCCTAATTCATATTGTCCTAAATCTTTTTCCAGACGGTCAAATGTTTTTTTAGATTCATCATCGAAATAATGGCGTTCCCGTTTCCATGATGTGTATGATGCAACAGTCATAACTTTTCTTTTCTTTGAGTAAGAAACTCCTGTAACATCAAAATCCGGGTTTTCATAAAGTAATTTTACTTCTTTTCCGTTGGCGATATCAAATTCAACTACGGCAGCTTTATCTCTTTCAAGGTTAGATATAGCAATGACATTTTTATTATCAAAAGTGAAAAAGATTGGAGACAGTGTCTCTTTAAAACTGGTGGTTAACACATTTTGCCATTCGTCTTCTTCGGTTTCACGATAAAGAATACTGGCATTTACACCATCAAGTACAAATGCTATCCTAAGTTTTCCAGCATGATCAAACATCCAGCCTGCAATATTGCCCGGATTTTCAGCAAGCATTTCCATTTCACCGGTTTTAATGTTTAATCGGTAAGGATCAAAAACCTGAGGGTTTCTTTTGTTCATCCCAATTATTACCTCCTCTTCAATATCAGGTAAATCATCAATAATTTGGGTAAGAACACCTTCAAAATCAGTAAAACAAACCTCGTTTGTTCCATCAATATTTACACCATAAAGTCTGAAATTTTCATCTCCACCCTGGTCTTTTATAAATAGAATTTGTTCATTGTTTGGCCAGAAATAACCACCAATATCTCTGTCGGTTTCTTTTGTAAGTTGAATAATTTCTTCTTTACCCCTTTCCTGAACAAATATATTCATCCTCTTTTCGTAAGGAGCCCTGTAAGAGTAGTACTGTCCGTTTGGAGAAATTTGGTAGCTCGATTTTTCGGGATTTTTGAAAAAATCCTCCATAGCAATAATTGGAGCTTTTTCAATTTTTTCTGTACAGCTGTTAAGCGTTAACAGTAAAATTGTCATAAAAATTATTGATCCTGTAAGTCTCATAATAATTATTTTTAGTTTAACATATTGAATACTGCCTTAATGTATATAATACTCCCCATTTGCTGTAACAAAGAAGGTTATTTTAGTTGCTGTTACCGTAAATATAAAAATTCCAAAATGAATTACTTAATAAAAGGTCTCTAGTTTTTAAACGGAAAATGCAATCAGATATCTTCTCTTTCAAATATATAGCTTCTGTCGCATTAATCCAACTTGAGTTTTTCAGAATAACACATAATTAAAATTATGCAGCTAAAGAATAGAATGTTTTAAAGCTCCCCGATCATTTTTCCAATTGAACTTTCAGACTGGCTACTTCATTTTTAAGTATTTCAATTTCATCTTGCTGTTCCTGGATTCCTTTGATCAGGACAGGTATTAGCTCAGCGTAGTTTATTCCCATCGTTTGGTTTTCATCATCTCCAACTGAAACAACCTCTTGCACAATGCCATTTACATCCTGTGCAATGAGTCCAAGTTTCCGGTCATCATCAGCATCGGCTTTCCAGGAGAATGAGATCGGATCCAGTTTCATAAGTTCATTTAGTCCATATTCGATTTCGCGGATATCCTCCTTCATACGTGCATCGGATGTGGTGATCACTCCTTCGGCAACATATACTTCTTTCCAGTGAAATGTGGAACTGCCCAGCGGATATAAATTGTTAGCCAGGGGATCAATCGAGCCTCCGACATCCATTCCATTTTTAAGTACTGTTAGTTTACCATCAGCTTGAAGTGTGAGATTAACGAGCTTGTCGCTTCCGTCAAAATGGACAATGCTCATTTCGTTATTGTTCATAGAATGATTTATCTGCCAGAGCTTACCAGTCGCTTCCATAGAGCCCAGTATAACCTGTGAGTACGTGTCCGCATATCCCGCGCCTTTCAAAAATATAGAAGAAGTGTAGTCTGGATCTTCGATATACAGTTCTTCAAAACCTTCTGCATTTCCACCAATGCCAACACGGGCATTCATTCGCAGGTGATCCGTATCGAAATCACCAAAGATCAGGGCATCGGCACTGTCGCCTGCAGAGTTCTCAATATAGAGCTTCCCTGATCCGTTTACCTCACTGGCTCCGGCCCAGTTCCCGAGAAATATATTCGCATCTCCCTTGTTACTAGAGCCTGCACCGGTACCGAGCATTACATTTCTTTCTCCGCTAAGGGCTCTTCCGGCATCATCTCCAAGGATTACATTCTCATTACCAAAATCATAATCAGCCGCTGCCCAGGCACCAACAACAGTGTTTTTTGCTCCGTCAACACAATTCTCACCTGTATGCATACCTACGAAGACATTCAGTACTCCCTTTGTGAATTTTCCGGCAACCGGACCTACAAAAACATTTCCGACTGTTGTTTCACTCGATTCACCGGCGTTCCAGCCGAGGTAAACATTTTCACGGCCCGTAGTATTGCTATAACCACTACTTAAGCCTAAGAAGACATTATCACCGCCCGTTGTATTGCTGTAGCCTGCAGCATTACCTATGAACACATTGCTGTACGACTCGGTGTTTAAATAACCGGATTGGTTCCCGATAAATACATTTTCACCCCCTGTCTGGCTGTTGAAACCAGAATTGTTCCCGATATAAACATTGTTCCAGGAATCTACATTTGAATGACCGGCTCTATGTCCGATCATTACATTGGCGTGACCCGCTACACTGTTATAACCACTGCCGTTACCCAGAAAGACATTGGCATAGCTGCCATCTTCAGATTGAAGGTCATGGTAGCCTGCATAGGCACCAAGGAATACATTGTTCGTACCTGTCTTTACAAAGTACCCGGCATGATTGCCGATGAAGACATTGCTGTTTCCGGAAACATTTTTATTCCCGCTACCCGTGCCTACAAATGTATTTTCTACTCCAATGATGTTATTATAGCCAGTTGAATCGCCGACAAAGGTATTGTTTGAACCGTCAGTGTTGCTAAATCCTGAAAAACTTCCGAGGAAGGTGTTAAACCGGCCAATTACATTGGAATAACCGGCAAGATATCCCAGGAAAGAATTATAATTTCCCACATCATTACTGAAACCTGTTTGGTAACCGAGGAAAAGATTACCAGATCCCAGGGTGTTATAATATCCGCTCTGATAACCGATGAATGCATTGGCATTTCCCTCGCTGACATTTACTCCTGACTGGTATCCAAGGGTTGAATTATAAATACCGCTTGTGAGCTTCTGTCCGCTTTCATGGCCAATGAAATAGTTGTCGGGCTTCAGCAACATATAACTGGAACTACCTTTACCGGGTGCATTAAAGCCTCCCACGGCAAATCCTCCTTTTATCCCCTTCCCGGAGCTCTCGTCATCAATATACATCCTGATACTGTCGGCGCTTACGTGCATATAGGTATCCTGGGCTCCTTTGGATGGTTGTTTGTATCCTCCGACCGCAAAACCTCCTTTAATTCCTTTTCCCGAGTCGGCAGTATCGGTATATACCCACACTGCATCCTCATAAACTGCAAACACCGGGTAACCGTCATTCCTGAGGACCTGGAAAAGCGGTTCACCATTTGTTTCTTCATCAGCAATGATCTGAAACTGGGCTGCAGATTCAGGGAAAGCTGTTTCAGCAAAAAGGGCATATGGAACAGAGACCAGTTCGCTTGTGCCAAGCAGGATAAATCCTGAGCCATTATCTACGCTGACTTTGAGTGAATAGGAACCGCTACTCCAGTCAATGTTACCGAAACTGACTGCGCTTCCTGATCCATTGTATGCTGCAGGACCTCCTATTTTTAAATTAAAATGGCCCAAGTCATTCGTAGATCTGTCATGATCTTCCTGCCATACCTGAACATCGTCTTGCAGGATAGCCATTCTTACTGTAAGGTTGGTGTTTTTTAGAAGATTTCCGGAATCATCCCTTGCAGTAGCCTGGTAGTTTAGCATCTGAGGGACCTGTGCAGAGAGTAAGGAGTGAACAGCGATCATGAAGACCGTAAAGACTGTGAAGATGAAATTTCTTGTAATCATAATTCCAGGATTATTTTTGATGTGTAGATAAATTTATGGAATATATGAATTCAAAGATTTTAAATTTGATGAAATTCGGAGAATGGAACTGCTCCGTTTACAGGTACTTCTGGAAACAGTAGAATTGCTCCGGTTAGTTGTGTATTCTATGATCCCCGGATCTGGTCATCATCGGGGTGGGGTGGGGGGTAAATTCCGAAATGGTGTGTTCAGCCGTATCCGGAATCATATGCTCACAATAGTGATTCCTTATTTGGAATTAATAAGACACTGCACCATCGCCCAGCATCATAGTATATGACAGACTATCGGGTTTAGATTCATCATCTGGTGCTCCCTGAGCCTCACTTGCAGCATTTTCAGAAGTAATTATAAGTCCAAAAGTCAAATCAAAACCCTTCATATACGATAAAGATATTGAAGAGCTCATAAAATTTTTCCAATCTTCTTTTCCACTAAAAACCTTTTCAAATTCAGTTCCATAATATTCTATAATAGACTTATTGGTATTGCCTTCAGAAGGAACTTTATATTTCATAGTAGCATCTGCATTATTAAGAAACCCAGTTACCACAGCTCCCGGATAAGGTTTGACACCCATCTCTGAAAGAATACTTTCAAACTCTTCCTGTGTATTTGGTTCATAGATTCCTGATTTTTCAGATTTACTATTTGAATTATCATTCGAACCTCCTCCACATGAAAATGCAAAGAATAGTGCGAAAAGACCGAAAATTAGTACTGTTTTTTTCATTTTAATACCTCCATATTTTTAGTTAATATAATGTATACAGCATGAAACTGCCAGATTGTTTGTACTACAAAAACTCAATTGTAAAACGCTTGATTGTAAGCATAATGCAACTCAGAAGTTATCTTTTAACAAATGAAGTTAGTAATAATATTTCGGTTTATATTTTTAAATTACTAAAATGAACCTACCCCGATAAAGTGGACGGCACTCGACTCCGCTCGATGTGGATCGGGAATACCGTATGAATCATGCGTCCAGGTTCCAGTAAATTTTTGATTGGCTCCATCATAAGTTCCTATGATAGTCATTTTATGATCAAAAGGGTAGAAGCCCCCCCCCATTCATTGGTAATTGAAAAGCTATCATCCTCTATAGGCCATCCCGGTTCTGTTCGGTTTAATACTTGATATATAGAGCCACCGTTCACCCAACACTCAAAAACTTCTCACACCTTTCCCTGATAAATTTCTTATCGGGGTGGGGTATATTGATCGAGCATCCGCTTGTCAACAATGAAGTTTTCGTGGTCTATGAGTTTTACTCCAAATTAAGAGCGGAATGTGCACATTAGCATTAAAATTGTATGAATTTTCAAACATGTTCTCTGAAAAATAGTAATTTCGGTTAAATTTTAAACTTTTAATAAAATGAAAAGGATAAACCTGTTGCTCCTCGTGTTTGTACTGGGTACTTTCACAAGTGTATTGAAGGCTCAGAACGAAGACAAAGCCGTTTTTTTAGTTACGAAACCAGGGTTCTACCAGAATTCCATTCTCAGGGACGACGGTATGGTGAATGAAAAAGTAGAAGCGCCGCAGGTAAGGAAAAAATTTGTGATGGATCTTTCCTCTTCTTCGCTTCCAAATAAAGTTGATCTCTACAAGCAGCAATGGCATAATGCACCCCTCTCGCAGGGAAATACCGGTACCTGCTGGTGTTATAGTACTACTTCTTTCATGGAATCGGAAGCTTACAGGATCAACAAAACGCAGGTGAAATTATCGGAGATGTACACGGTGTACTGGGAGTATGTTGAAAAGGCCAGTCGTTACATCAGGGAAAGGGGAGAGTCCAATTTTGAAGAAGGATCAGAAGGCAATGCCCTCACCCGGATATGGAAAAAATACGGAGTTGTTCCTGAAGAGGACTATACAGGTCTGCTCGACGGACGTAAATATCAGAATCACGAAGAAATGGTCGGCGAGATGAAAGCTTACCTTGCTTCCCTGAAAGTTACTTCGTCGTGGAATGAAGAGGCAGCCCTCGAGACCATCAAATCGATTATGAATCATTATTTGGGTGTTCCTCCCACGGAGGTGACGGTGAATGGGAAAAAGATGACGCCCCTACAATATCTCAAAGATGTAGTTAAATTGAACCCGGATGACTACGTGGAGATCCTTTCATATCTGCAGGAACCCTTTTACAAAAAAGTTGAATACAAAGTTCCCGATAACTGGTGGCACAGCGCCGATTATTATAATGTTCCGCTCGATGAATACATGTCGGCATTAAAACTTGCCGTTCGCAACGGCTATACGGTAAGTATTGGCGGTGATGTTTCCGAACCGGGATTTGACAGGGTCACCCAGTGTGCCGTAGTACCCGATTTTGATATTCCCTCCGCCTACATCAATGATGATGCCCGGCAGTTGCGCTTTAGTAACCATACCACCACCGATGATCATGGGCTGCACGTGGTAGGGTATATGAATAAAGATGGCAAAGACTGGTACCTGGTGAAAGATTCCGGTTCTGGCTCCCGCAACAATGACCCCAAGGCGAAGGAGTTTGGCTATTATTTCTTTTCAGAAGATTATGTGACACTAAAGATGATGGGTTTCACCGTGCACAAAGATGCGGTAAAAGATATTCTTAAAAAGTTTTAGAGGGGAGGGGTAACCCATTAACTACTTTTAATGAAGCTTAACTTGCCGTCCGCTTTATCGGGGTAGTGTTATTCCTTAATACAACGCAAAGAGAATCCGTACGCCCGGTAGTATTTGACCATGACGGCAACGCCGCTGCTAAAGTACAGGCCCTGCGAGTAGGTGCCATCCACGGTACTAGACCAATAGACGCCGTTGGAGCCTACATTGGCGAGCGAACCAATGTTGTAGCCGCGGACGCCGGCAAGGGTCAATTTAAGCGGGGAGGCAAAAGCCCCGGCTGCGTTGTTGCTGCTCCAGCTCTGACGCTCTGCATCTAATTCCGCTTCCGTTGGTAATCTGTATCCGTTTGGGCATGGATTGTTTGTGCCACTTATTCCCTGCCATAAATTATCGTTTTTTGGGCTACGCCAGTCATAAGGGGCACTACTATTTTTTATAAAATCACCATGCCCGGGAGTATCACTGCTACTTAAGGGCACCTCTAAAAACCCATTGTTGATATAAACGTCTGATTGTTAATATG
>CAZIFQ010000043.1:0-23036 GCA_964538375.1 uncultured Bacteroidaceae bacterium
ATATTCTCGGAAGTTGAGTTTAGGTTTTGATTTTTGAGGGTTGTGCAACAGTTACGTGTGTTAGGGAGCGTAATGAAATAATTTGGATGATTTTTATTCCCACCCATTTTTAACTGATTTAAAATAATAAAATGGCATATAGAATACATTAAGGATTATTAATAATATCAATTTGGAAGGTTTCTTATCATGCTTGTTCCAAATGACTACATTATATATTAAAAAGTATATCATGGGTAAGCCAAAATATATTCGTACATCAATAACCTTATCTGACATATACCAGTTATATAATGTCTGAGTTTCTGTAAAAACATCAATTACCAGAAGAATGGCAGTTACAGCATAAGCGATAGAAATAACTGCACAAATTATATTTATTACTTTCTTAGCCATTACAGATCTTTTTTCTTTAAGCTATATTTATGGGAATGCTCCCTAACACGTTTATATACGTGGTGATTTGATCTATAGTATCCCAGAGCAGGGAGATATGTTTAGATATTTAGCATAATAAAGGTATAAAATAATTAAAGATCGTCAAAGGGAGATTGGATGTTTTTAAGAGCTCTGGTCGTTAAATGTGTGTATAATTGTGTTGTTTTAATACTTGAATGACCCAAAAGTTCCTGGATGATCCTGGTATCAACACCTGTATCCATTAAATGGGTGGCAAAACTGTGTCTCAATGTGTGTAAAGTAGCTTTTTTAGTTATACCTGCCTTTCGAAGAGAGGTTTTCATTACACTCTGTATACTGCTCTCCGAATATTGCCTCCCTCGATATTCTCCTTCAAATAACCATTGTGTCGGCTTATAACTCTGATAATATTCCCTGAGCATTTGAATGGTTTTTTTAGAAATTGGCACTCTGCGGTCTTTTCTCCCCTTGGCCTGCCTGATTTGGAGAAGTCCAGATGGACTATCAATATCTTCAGGCCTGAGATTTAATACTTCACTTCTCCTTAACCCACAGGCATAAGTGATGCTCAACATAACTTTGTGTTTGTGATTGTGTGTTGCATTTAATAAGCTCCTTATCTCCTGCTTACTTAAAACCACAGGTAGCTTATGCTCCCTCCTGGGTCTTTCAACTTCCTCTATTCGAATAGATCGCTTATTCACTTTTTGAAAAAATAATTTCAATGCACTGACAACCTGGTTTTGATAGGATAGTGAATAATTCTTGTTAATGATTTGCTCAAGATTATACCGCTGAACATCAACATTGCTCACTTCTTCAACTTCTTTATCTAACCAGTTAATGAAATCTTTCACTGCCTTTACATACATAGGAATCGTTCTGTCGCTATACCTCCTCTGAATCAGGTAGTTTCGAAATTCAGTCGACTCTTTCTCAGACAAGTCTGAAAAAGCTTGTTGTATCTCAGTACTGATATCTTCACCTACCAGCTGTATGTTTTCCTCTTTGCCGAATACATTCCTTAGCGCTGAACGATTCTCATTCGTGTCCAGAAGATACCAGCCATGTTCCTGTTTGTTCCAGAATGCCCCGGTAATTTTCCTGACAATAGAAATTATTCTTTCATCATACTTGAAAGTGATTTTTAAAAATGCCGCTTTCTTATAGGTCACCAAGGCGATTCTGACTTGCTTCATATTTTCTGGATTTATAAATGGATATCGCTGCGTTTGCAGCGACATCCATTTTACTTTCTCATCTTTCTATTTCTTCATAATTTTTTTCAGTTCACCCTTATACAGGTAGAAAAGAAGAATATAAAATATTGCTAATTGACCCAATCCTGCAATAAACAAGGCCTCTGTAGCACCTTGCGATGCTCTGCCTGTGATAAGGAAAAAGGTTCCTGCAATCAGAAAAAGCATTCCAAATACAAGCAGACTCCAAAATTTAATTTTTGCAAATGTTTTCATGATCTTGATTTTTAGTTTAACAAACAGCATCAGGATTGGCGTTGATACAGGATATGCCTATCGCACTGTAGGCCTCGATACCAAAAAGAGACAGTGTCAGGTTCCCTATAAAAGTTGTTCTGAAGGCAGCAGAAGTACACTCCATGCATGACAATATGCCGTCTGCCTTTCGGCAGCAGGTTGCTTTTGTGCTGATTCGGTCTCTTTCTAAATCAAGCTTCTGCTGTTGAATTTCAACTGCCTCTTCATTGAATAATTCCATCCTGGGATTGAACTCGGTAACAATATTGCCAATGGCACCTTCTTCATTTACCTGCAGCGAGTAAAACATACTTTCATCAGTGGTTTTTATGCTGAAGCGATCCAGTACACCTTCATCTTCATAGCTAGCTAACATTACTTCTGCAATATCCTCGTACTGGTAAACAATTACCTTTTTTTTAGAATTGTTAAAAGGAATCGAGTACATTATTGCAGATGTATGATTAAACAGGTGCTTCCGCGAACCATATATGTTCAGCTGATCTGCCTGAATACCATTCTCTGAGACCCTGGCTACCAGGTTGCACAGTTCATCATTGTTGCCAAGCAATTCCACACGATAAATATGGTTATCGTAATAATTTGGACTGACATTTTGTAAGAGTGTAAGATCTTCGAAGAGTATTATGTTTGCCTCTTCGCTCTTGTCTTGTGATTCGGTATCTTTTTCGCACCCGTAAAACAGGGAGCCCATTATACCCACAAGGACTAATAATAGAATTTTATATTTTTTCATATTCTTGAAATTTTGTGATTTTTGTATAAAAATTTGTATTAGATTTTTGAAGAGAGAGTGGCATGGATAGCTTACCATGCGAAAGAGTAAAATAGGGGCGATACTTTTGGTAACAATGAATTTCAGATTCGTCTCATACGCTAAGTTTTTTTTGAATTTCCCTACTCTGTTCCGGCTTTTCAGGTTTCGCCCTCCAACAGGCACATTTCATTTCTGGCCTGTTTTTCTACCTGTTAATGTGACGAACACACTGATTATCGTATATTTTTGAGAGTTTTTTTCTAAACGACGGATTATTTCTTTACGAATACTATCAGGAAACACGTAAACATTGATGTACCAAAAAATAGATATACCTAATATCCGGAAAACACCACGCATACCCTTAATTCGGAGCACATCCCTTCCCCCGGCGGGAGAAGGCCAGGTTGGGGGCAATAGAAATAAAAGGGGGAAGGCCAGGTTAGGGCATTTGATAAAAGAGATTATGGCAATCTCTTTATTAGAAAATATAACTCAATAGACGCGGTGAGAGTAGGTCGAGTAGGGTACAAGCTTGGCTCTTAATCAAGCCATTCGGGGATCTTCATTTCAGGAGCTACCTGGATTTTATACAGTGGAAAGTGAGCATCATCAATATCGTAGATATACTCAATCGTATAACTATCATTGGCTTCTGCTTCAAATGAATAGATAAGGTCATATTGCTCACCTGCTTTTACCATGGCTCTTTCACTGGTTTCGTAAATAAGATCCCCATCGGAGCTGCGAAATACTTTTATAGTGATCTCCCCGGTGAAGTCCTCACTTTCATGTTTGTTGACCAGTCGAATATTTTTGGTGAAATGATTTCCCAGCATTTCAAAGGGATCTGTTGTAACATCCAAAAAGAGAAAATCTTTTATGTCAATCATGCTGACACTTGGAGAAGGGAAGGTCATGCCGCCGAAGCCACCATGATCATGCACGCGGATGGCAAGAATATTCCTGCCATCCCAATTGATTCTTTCATCGTCAACTGGAATAATATAGTTTCTGAAATATGAATATGCCTCAGCATTACCCTCGAATTTTCCAGGTTTCGTATTTTGTCCTGTAACGAGGGAGCTGTTAACGCCCAGTAGTTTACCGTTTAAATAAGTTTGATCTCCATCGTCAATGGTTCCAAGGGTAATTTGCAGTTCCTTGCCAAAGTAGCTGTACTTCCTGATCTCTTCGGGAAGCAAAAATGATATGCGATACCAGGCATAACCATCATACGCAATAAACTGATCAATGCCCTGGGATTCCCACGGTTTTCCGGTTTTAATGGAAATCCAATCCGAATCATCAAATTGTGGATCGGTCCATTCCGGCTGATCTCCTTTTTGAATTTTCCAGCCCTTTTTCAAGCTAATAACATTTGACCCGGGCTCCGGCAATGTGCAGGCAACCATAATCACAGCTAGCATAAGAACGAAATATTTCTTCATTAGTAACTAAGTTAGTTTATGCATTACACTAAGAAAAGAATTGTATAAATAAACTATCGAGTAAAACCAAACCTCCATAAACCAGGGGTATGCTGATCACACTGAATAAGGTTGAAACGAAAACATTTTCTGTGGCAAGGGTGTCATCAGAACCAAATTTCTTTGCCATTACAACGATGGTGGCCATGCAAGGCATGGATGCCTCCAGGATAAGCACCTTTCGCGAGATTTCTCCGAATGAGGGGAAGAGCCAATAGGAAAGGAGATAAACTAAAAAAGCAACAATGGCGGGCACTAACAGTAATTTATTGAAAGAAAGGAGGAAGACGTGGGGCTTATGCAGGGTTCCTTTCACAGAGGTGAACGCAAGCATGGCTCCTATGTAAAGCATTGATAAATAGATGGTTGATTTGCCCAAGCCGTTGAGTGGCTCAAACACTAAGTCAGGTAAGCGGATTTTAAAAAACATGATCAGCAAACCTATAAAAAAGGCAATGGTATTTGGATTGAGCATGTTCTTCCATATGTCTTTCTTGCTGCCGCCTTTGCCCTTGAGAAATACCCAAACACCAAAGGTCCACATGATTGAATTGGAGGCAAGCTGGTAAATAGCTGCATATAGCAATCCTTCCCCACCGGGGAATAGTGCATCCATTAAAGGAAAACCCAGGAAAACAATATTCCCGAACATATGGTGATTGATAAATACTGCTCGCTGATTCCCTTTTAACTTTGACACTTTAGCAAACACATCTCCAGCAACATACATTACTCCCATGGCAATATAAGTGAAGAGAAAGACCAGGCCGCTGTTTTTAATGATCACCGGGCTAATCTCTAGTCTTGCAAAAGTAGTTATGATTAATAGGGGAAGGGTGATATCAAAAACTATATTAGCAATCCCGTTTTTGACCGATTCGGTGATGATTTTCGCCTTCGTGGCCAAAACCCCGATGAGTACAAGGATGGCAAGAACTGCAATTTGATATAATATGATATGGTTTTGCATTCAGAAATTATAATGGTTAAAGGTATAATAGTCCTCCTAATTTCACCCTCTCACCTTCTCACTTTCTCACCTTCTCACTTTCTCACTCACTCAAATCCCTCATTTCTACCCTTACCATTTTCCAGTACGCTCTCTTCATCTTCTCTTCATCGATCCAGGTGTAGACAAAAATTTTCCTGGATACATTTTCATCAGGTGTGGAAACTTCCTTTTCAGTAACCAGGTCGGGATTCATAATTGCTTGTATTAGAGCTACATCCCACATAATCCAATCCCTGCTTTGAGGAGCGATCTTCTTCCACCTGTCAACCAGATAGTCCCATTTTGGGCCCCTTGCTTCTATTAAATCATTGGTTTCAACCCTACCAAATGTATAGGATCGACTAGTGTTGGTGGTCATAATATGTGTCTCTAATCCTTCCCGGTTAAGCAGGTAATCCATTGCGTCAAGATCGTTACGCGTATTGAATTCATTCTTGTTCCATACCCGAAATTTTTCATCATACGACAAACCCATGCCATACCATACAATTTTTTTTACGATAGTAGTGTCCAACATGATGGCGGTGGCCAGGTTTGTTACAGCTCCCAGTGTAACGATATTCAGTTTCTTACCATAGGGAGTTGCTTTTGCTCTTTCAAGAATAAAATTGGCTGCATCAGATGGAATGGGCTTGGTATCACCCCAGTAGCCAGTTTGATCATTGGCTCCAAGGGGATGGGGGATTTCTATTGTATCATGCAATCTGAGCAGGTCCTCATTAATCTTCTGACTCACATATACACTACTGTCGCCGGCACGTGGATGCATGTTCCATTGTGCAGAACTGAGTCCGATGATTTCAAGTTTTGGATGAATCAGGGCATATGTAATGGCAAATAGATCGTCTATTTCATTTCCCGAATCGCTGTCGATAATCATACTGAAGGTGTCAGGCCGTTTTATTTTCTTGCCGTATGAAATCAATGTTATAACAACGGAGCTAATGACAGCTACAACTAAAAGTGTCCTGACCACGCGCCATACTTCCCTTTTAAGCTTGCTAAAAAAGCTCATTTATGTATGATTTAATGTTTGTACCAACAAAATGGCATCAACAGCAAAGTAATCCTTTAGCTGTTCAGCTCTTTAGAATTGCCCACTGCCCACTGCCGGAGTACAAATAAACGTTTAAATATAACAATAATTTATTCAGATTATTTCTGAGATTTTACATAAAATGGCTATCATATTATGCGCATAAAAACCTCCTTGCTATATTTACAAAAAAAAGCAGATGAATATTAGTAAAAAGGAATTTGGAAGATTGCCGGACGGGAGTTTAATTCGGTAACAATATATAGGTTTAGTTGGTAATCAGTTCATCAGTTCGTCGGTGAACCTTCGAACTGCCTATTTTACAAGTAATTCCTTCTTAATCAATTTATCTCTATCCGATGAAGGCCCGGCGAAAATTTCATATTTGCCCGGCTCTACGGTATAGGCACCTTTAGCGATATTGTAGTATTCAAGGTCTTCTTTTTCCAGCAATACCTCTATGGTTTTTGTCTCCCCGGATTTAATCATTACCCGTTCAAATCCTCGCAGATCCAGCAACGGTCTTGCCTCTTCTGCTTCTTTGTGGTGGATATAAAACTGTACAACCTCTTCACCATGAAGTTCACTGGTGTTTGTTACATCTACACTAACTTTAACAGTCGATCCGGCTATAATTTCTGCTTGATCTAACTGTAAGTTGCTGTACTCAAAAGTTGAGTAGGAGAGACCATGACCGAAAGGATATAATGGTTCACCTGTATAATACCTGTAGGTTCTATTGGCCATATCGTAATTCTCAAAAGGCGGCAGTTCATCAACAGAAGTATAAAATGTTACCGGCAACCTCCCGGCTGGATTATAATCTCCTGATAGTACGTCGGCAATGGCAGCGCCAGCAGCTTCACCTGGATACCACGCTTCAAGTATGGCTGGTATATTTTCATTTTCCCATTTTACTGAAACCGCTGATCCATTGAGCAATACAAGCGTTATTGGCTTACCTGTAGCAGCAATTTTCTTAATAAGCTCCTGTTGTATTTTGGGTAGTTCCAGTTGGGTCCTGTCGCCACCGTTAAAACCATCCACTTCAACCTTCATTTCTTCCCCTTCCAGCCTTGGTGAGAGACCCATGAACATGATTACATGATCAGACCATTCTGCAATTTTAAGGGCTTCTTTTACCTGGTCGTTTTTTGCTGGGGGTGCCCAGATTAAATGACATAGGGCATCATTATGTTCATCCCACAAAAATAATCCAATCTCATATTTCTGGCCTTTTATAAATTTAATATTCGCTGATCTCTTGTTCGGATGGTGCGCATTTCTATTGCCTGTAACAGTTTCGCCGTTAATCTCTAACCTGAAGAATTTTGCTTCACAACCAATGGCATATGTTCCGGTTTCCCCGGGTACAATAAAACCCTTCCAGCTCACGGAGAAATTATCATCTTCCAGTTCTTCATATGGTGCCCTGTCCCACCAATAGAAATCTACATTTTTATCGACCCGGGAGATTAGGGCTTCTCCTTCCCATTTGGTACCCTTATAATACTCTGCTATCAACCCATTCTTCTCTAAAGTTTCAGAGGTAAACAATACCTCTTTAGGAATAATCTCGAAATATGGAAGCCCTTCTGCATGCGGACAACCGATGGCATATTTTATTGCGCTATTGTCAAATTCTTCTTTCATACCGGCCAATGGTGTTATCGGCTCAACAGGGGTGCCATTGTAATTACCGCACATGACTTCAATATCTTCAGAATTCGGGCCAATCACTGCGATTTTTTTAGTCTCTTTAGATAGGGGTAGTGTTCCATCGTTTTTCAGCAATACCATTGATTTTCTTGCCATTTCAAGTGCAACACGACTATGTTTTTGGCAGGCAACAATATCTGTGGTCAAATCTGACCATGGCACATTTTCCTGCGGATCAAACATGCCCAATTTCATTCGTGCTGTCATTAACCGTTTTACGGAAATATCAATATCCTGTTCAGAAATATGTCCCTGCTTAACAGCTTCAACAAGGCCTTTATATGTGGAGCCGCAATTCAGGTCTGTGCCTGAAAGTACCGCCATAGCTGAAGCTTTTTCAGCTGTTTCGACAACTTTGTGTCCATTATAAAAATCATGTATCGCTCCGCAGTCAGAAACTATGTAACCTTCAAATCCAAGTTCTCCTCTCAGTATCTCTTCCTGTAATGGAATACTTCCACAACAGGGCGTACCCATGTAAGCATTGTATGCACACATAACTGAGTATGCTTTCCCCTTTTCTATAGTTTTCTTAAATGCCGGAAGATAAGTATCTCTAAAATCTCTTTCACTGATCACAGCATCAAACTCATGACGAGATGGTTCTGGGCCGCTATGTACTGCATAATGTTTCGCAGTTGCAATAACCTTCAGATAGTCAGGGTCGTTACCTTGCAGACCTTTTATGAATTGAGTGCCCATTTCTCCTGTCAAATAGGGATCTTCACCATAAGTTTCCATACCTCGTCCCCACCTGGGATCTCGAAAAATATTGATATTTGGAGACCAGAACGTCAATCCCTGGTAAATGCCCCGTTTCCCCTTTGCTTGGAAATCATTGTATTTTGCCCTGGCTTCACTTGATATTACATCAGCCATTTTATACATCAGATCTTTGTCCCATGAAGCTGCCAAACCTATTGCCTGGGGGAAAACAGTAGCTCTTCCTGCCCTGGCGACACCATGCAGGCATTCATTCCACCAGTTATATTCGGGAATTCCCAGCGCATCAATGGCAGGTGCTTCAGACAATAGCTGAGCGGCTTTCTCTTCTAGCGTCATCCTGGAAACAAGATCATCAACGCGTTTTTCAATAGAAAGATTCGTTTTTAAATAGTCGGGATTATTGTCTGTATTACATGAAATTACAAAAACGATAATTGCGACGAGCAGCAGGGAAATACGTTTCATATTAAAAAACAATTTGGTATGATATAAAGTTAAGATGAATGATGAAAAAGACAAACACAATGATACACTCTCTCTAATGTTGCTACAAGATTCCAATTTTCCCTGCACCACTTCCTATTTCAGCGATGTAGAAGTCTGGATTAAGACCAATTTTTTCCTCATACTTTCTGCCAACTTCCCTGATAAATTCTTCAATCGAATCTTCCTTTACTAAGCTCACAGTGCATCCCCCAAATCCGGCGCCGGTCATCCTGCTTCCTAATGTTCCGGATATCTTTCGGGCCTCATCAACCAGGGTATCTAATTCAATTCCTGTAACTTCATAATCAATCTGAAGTGATTCGTGAGATTGATTCATTAAGAAGCCAAATTTTTCAATGTCTCCATCATTTAAGGCAGAGACAGCGCGCAAGGTCCTGTCATTTTCCGCGATGACATGCCTGGCACGATTCCTTATTGTTTCATCAGGAATATGAGCTTCCAGTGATTCGAATTGCTCCAGGCTGAGTTGACTGAGATTAGATATGGGCTGAACCAAAGAGATATATTCTACAGCCGATTCACACTCTGATCGTCGTTCATTATATTTTGAGTCAGCCAGTCCGCGCCTTTTATTTGTGTTTGCAATAAGTATTTTGATGCCTTCCAGTTTGATGGGGATTTTTTTATAGTCCAATGTATCACAGTTGAGGAAAAGTGCGTGATCTGTTTCACCCATGCCGCATGCAAATTGATCCATGATTCCACAGTTGACACCAACAAAATTATTTTCAGCTCGTTGACCCAATTTTACAAGCTCCATCTTCTCCATCTTGAAAGAGAATAGGTCATTTAATGCTGTTCCGGTAACCATTTCAATAGATGCAGAAGAAGATAATCCAGCTCCATTCGGAATATCCCCGGAGTAAAGCAGATCGAGACCTTCAATCTCATGAGATAGATTTCTTAGTTCATTGATAACACCGGTAGGGTAGTTGATCCATGATTTTCCTGTCTTTTCAAGCGGTGCATCAAGGGAGATACTTCCCCTGTGATCAAAATTCATTGTTGCAAACTCAACACTTCTGCGGTGGTTCTTCCTTGCTAGTAAGTATGTTCCAAATGACAGGGCACAGGGAAATACATATCCCCGATTGTAATCAGTATGTTCGCCAATGAGATTTACTCTGCCAGGCGCAAAATAGGCATGAATAGCTTCCTCACTCTCCCCATAAAGGTCAACAAAACTCACTTTCAGATCGTCAATTCTCATAAGCGCCTGCTTCAGATTACCCTCCAAAAGTAGAAATTTTTAACTTCCATGCAAAACGCATTGATCTCTGTCGTTTTCCCCTCTTTTATTGCGTTAAATACATTATATTTAACATCATCTTTATCCAATTTACCTTGAAAATTAAACGCTCAAACGGATTTGTATTCTCCATAGGGTATGTGATACTCTTTTTAATGCTGTTCGTTATCACCTTGCTTTTTTCAAAAGAGGAGATTCATATTTTTATTAATAAACTGCATTTTCCTTTTCTTGATGAATTGATGAAATATTGGACCTATTTGGGGGATGGAGTGGTTCTTTTGATTATCATTTTATTTGCAGTCCTGATCTCCTTCAGGCACAGTATAATTCTGCTAGGTTCTTACTTGATTTCAGGAATGATTGTCCAGGTGCTTAAGAGATTTATTTTCACTGAGATGCCGAGACCGGTAAAGTATTTTGATTTGCAAAATATTGATTATCAGCTGTATTTAGTTCCTGATGTGCATCAGCATGCATGGCATAGTTTCCCTTCGGGACATACCGCAGCAGCTTTTGCAGTGTTTTTTAGTTTGGCCCTCTTATCGAAATCTAAAGTGCTTCAACTCGGATGTTTTGCACTTGCACTGGGGGTAGCTTACTCACGACTATATCTGTCTCAGCATTTCCTTATCGATGTTGTTGCCGGCTCCGCAATAGGAATGCTTTCTGCCTGGCTGCTCTGGTGGTGGATGGAAAGATACCAGAACACCTGGCTGGATAAACCGCTTTTAGTGCCAAAGCGAAGATGAAGTCGATTAACAAACCCATATGGATATACCTGGCCATTTTATTATATGGATTGCTGGCACTATTGCCTTACATCGGTTCTGTACATCTTTTCGATTGGGATGAGATCATCTTTGCTGAATCTGCCAGGGAGATGATGGTAAGTGGTGATTATTTGACAGTTAGCAGTAATTTTATTCCTTTTTGGGAAAAACCGCCTCTCTTTTTTTGGTTACAGGCCTTGTCAATGAAATTGTTTGGAGTCACAGAATTTGCGGCACGTTTTCCAAACATGATTTGCGGTATTCTTACGCTAATTACACTTTTCAGAATCGGCAGGAAGATATCGGGACAGGGCTTTGGTGTTTTATGGGTAATCGCTTTCGCTACAGCGGTCTTGCCATTCTTCTATTTCAAATCAGGAATTATTGATCCATGGCTCAACCTGTTTATTTTGCTCGGATTTACATATTTCATATATTACCTCGATCCTGAAAACAACATCAGGAGGTACTTCAAACTTGTGCTCTCTGCACTATTCTTTGGATTGGCAGTTCTAACAAAAGGACCTGTACCTGTTTTGCTCCTTGGTTTAAGTTTTATCATTTATCTCGTTGTTAAGAGGATTAAGATCTCAGTTTCTTTCGGACATGTAATAGTGTTTCTGCTGGTGCTGATATCCATCGGGGGATCCTGGTATATTTATCAAATCACGCAAGGAAGATTTGATGTAGTGATGGATTTTATCAGGTACCAGGCCGGGTTATTTACCAATGATTACGCAGGACATGGTGGCTTTTTTGGTTTTCATTTCGTGATTCTTTTCTTTGGCGTTTTCCCGGGATCAATTCTTTTTCTTATCAGTTTTACGAAAAAGCAAGAGAGTACAGATCTCCAACAAATGTTCAGAACATGGATGTATATTTTATTCTTCCTGGTCCTGGTCCTTTTCTCCTTTGTAAAAACTAAGCTGGTACATTACAGTTCCCTGGCATATTTCCCCATTACTTTTCTTGCAGCATGGGTGTGGGAAAAATGGATAAGCAGGAAAATCGAAATCAAAGGTTGGCAGCTGATTCTTATCGCATTTGTAGCTTTGATGTATTCTATAGCGGCTGTACTACTGCCTATCCTGGGAGCAAATACAAAATTTATACCGCAGGCAGAATTCACAAAATTCCCCTTATTCTGGCAAGAAGCCATTAATGCCAATTTATGCTGGACCGGCTTGGAGTTTTTAACTGGTATCTTTCTAATTGCAGGCATAATTTTCTCCATCTGGTTAATACGCAAAAGAGATACCAAGGGGATGATTATCATGCATGTAGTGACACTGCTCTTCGTAACATCAATGGTTTATATCTACACGCCGAAAATAGAAGCTATAACTCAAAATGCAGCCATTGAATTTATTGAAGAGCACAACGATGAGAATGCTTATATCACGACCCTGGGATTCAGAAGTTTTGCCACTTTGTTTTATGGTAAAAGATCACCTGAGGTGATTCCAGGAATTGATGATGCCGAGGAAGTGCTTTCTCTTAATCTGAATACAGATGTTTATGTCATTATGAAGCAAGACGACAAGCAGAAATACATGGAAAGGTATCCCAGACTAGAGTTGCTTTACGAAAAAAATGGATTCGTTTTTACTAAAATGCAGATCGATTCATTACCCGATTACCCCATTAACTCATTAGTTCATTAGTTCATTGGCTCATTAACCCATTAACTCATTTTTCAACCTTCGTAGCTTTAGCGAAGAAGGTGCCCCATCCCAATCACTTTCCCACTTTTGGCACTTTCATAGGCAGCTTCAATAATACAAATAACATCCCTGGCTTCTTCAGCATTTACTGCAAGCGGTGCTCCGTTTCTGAGATGCCCATAGATTGAATCATAGTAGAAAGAGTAATTTCCTGCTTTGGTTTCAATGCGCTGTTTATAATCTGTCCCTGGTTTATCCAGGTTTAACAGGCCCCAGTTCTCTTTTGGCTCAGTTCCCCAGTTTTCCTCACTCGGCAGATGTCCTGATTTTAACATCTGCTCCTGTGGATCCAATCCATACTTGAGAAAACTGCCTTTAGTACCATGAAGAATATATCTCGGACCAGGTTCTTTCACAAGATATGATCCCCTTACAATGCATTTTACATTAGGGTAATACATAAAAATATCGAAGGAGTCATCAACCATGCTGCCTGTGCGCTGAGCACGAACATCAGCAAACAAATGCTTTGGCATCCCAAATAACTGAAGCGCCTGATCGATCATATGTGAGCCAAGATTATACAATGTTCCGGCTCCTAAACTGGCATCCTCTTTCCACGATTCCTGGATATAAGATCGAAACCTGTCGAAATGCGATTCAAATGACACTAATCTCCCCGTTAATTCATTTTTGATCACCTCTTTTACAGTGAGAAAGTCACCATCCCATCTTCGGTTTTGAAATACAGAAACCATCAGTTTCCTCTCCTTTGCTTTGGCAATTATTTCATCAGCTTCAGAAGCTTTTAGTGTGAAAGGTTTCTCAACTACAATATGTTTTCCCGCCTGCAAAGCTGCCAGAGACATCCCGTAATGAAGGTAGTCGGGTGTATTTACAATCACGAGTTCAATCTCCGGATCATCAAGAATCTCCTCGTAAGTTCTGACGAGCACTGCTCCTGGATGCTTAAGCTCCGAATCGTTTTTGTGACGTTCTAACACTTTCCTGATTTCAAATCCAGGATGTGCCTCCAGCAATAGCCCATGGAATACGAGTCCTGACATACCATAGGAAGCAAGAGCAGTTTTGATAGCTTTCATATTTTGATCATATTGAGTTAACGAAAATACAAAAAAGCATGGTTTTCAAAAGATTGTAGATTTTAACAAAATATTTCAGGGGAAAACAAGCGATAAATTGTAACTTGCAATGTCCAATTTCCGGACAAAAAAACTATTATTCAATAATTATTTTACTAAAATGAAAACAAAATATTTTTCAATCTTACTTAGCTCTATTCTTCTTATTTCATTCTCCTGTTCAACAGGACAGGGGGATTCAAATTCAAAACCTGTTACAAAGAACATCATTTTTATGATTGGAGACGGGATGGGATTGAGCCATGTACATGCAGCAATGACAGCCAATGGAGGATCTCTTTCACTTGAGGGCATTTCGCATGTTGGGTTGCATAAAACATTTTCCGCAACTAGTTATATAACTGATAGCGGTGCTAGTGGGACTGCAATGGCTTGCGGAAAAAAGACTTACAATGGAGCCATTGGAGTTGATGTGGATCATAATGAACTGGAATCTATTCTGAAGGTCGCAGAGCGGAATGGCCTCGCAACAGGATTAGTGGCCACCTCGACTATTACACACGCAACTCCTGCAGCATTTATCGCTAACGATACCCTTCGAAAGAATTACCAGGCAATTGCTGCAGATTTTCTTTTGACAGACATTGATGTTTTTATTGGAGGAGGTTTGGATGATTTTACCAAGAGAGAGGATAAGAGAGATCTTACAAAAGAATTAGAAGAAAAGGGCTACACAATTGCCAGGAATTTAGACGAAGTTAAAGCTTTTACCAAGGGGAAACTTGCCGGTTTTACTGCTGATGGGGCTAATCCTGGCGCATTAGATGGCAGGGGAGATATGCTTCCTGAAGCTACGAAAAAAGCATTAGAAATTCTGAGCCAGGATGAGGATGGTTTCTTTATAATGATTGAGGGGTCCCAGATCGACTGGGCCAGTCATGCAAACGACCAGGAGAAAACAATTGCAGAGACCCTGGATTTTGATAAAGCGGTTCAAGTTGCTCTTGACTTTGCAAAGGAAGATGGTGAAACCCTGGTTGTAATTACTGCCGATCATGAAACAGGTGGTATGGTAGTGCTGGAAGGTGACTATGAGAAGGCAACAACAAAGGTTGCTTTTAGTACACATGGCCATACCGGGATGATGGTACCCGTTTATTCCTATGGACCGGGAGCTGAATTATTTACCGGTATCTTTGACAACACTGAATACAAAGAGAAATTTATTTCTGTCTGTGATTTAAAAGAATAGGTATTGAGATTTCTGAAGAAATATTGGACGCTCTTTGTATGGCTGTTGATTCCCTTCTTTTCATCTTGTAGCTATACATTTTATTCTGCAGGATGCAGTTATCCTCTTCCTGGTGGATTACACAAAGTCTCGACCCTGAATCCTGCATTAACTGAAACCAGCGGGATCGAAGCTATCGATTCAGTATTTTATACATTCAACGATAGTGGGGCAGATGCAGAAATTTTTTCATTTTCTGAAAGGTCATCTGTCATCCAAAAAACAATTATTGCCAATGCTACAAATGTAGATTGGGAGGCAATTGCCTATGATGGTGATTTCTTCTTTGTGGCAGATGTGGGAAACAATTTTGGTACAAGGGATACATTGGTAATATATAAGATCCCTGCAAGTGGAATTAAAAACAGTGACCCAATCACAACTTCCTCAGAAAAAATCACTTTTTCTTATAATGAAAAAGTATTTAAAAATTCTACGGGCTGGTTTTCGCACGACTGTGAATCAATTTTTGCTTATGGAGACTCCCTGTACCTTTTCTCAAAAGATTGGGTGGGGAAATCTGCGAGGATTTATACCTTGCCTAAGGTGGCAGGTCATTATAACATAGAACACAGGAATGTTTATTATGTGGATGCCCTGATTACGGGTTCGGATGTGAACCCAAAATCAAAAGAGGTAGCCCTGGTTGGTTATAGCAACTATGTTCCGGTGTTGATAGTGTACAAATTTGATACGGATCCTGCAGTTATTAAATGTGGAGGACGTGCCAGGAAGTATCCTTTGAAGATTGGCACCCAGGTAGAAGCAGTTTGTTTTGATGAGAAGGGAAGAATAGCAGTTACAGCGGAGAAGCAATTACATAAACAGGCACTATATTTTACTTATTAGTATTTTTGTGTAAAGATTGAATAACACGATGACAAAGAAGACGGAAGATTTGTTTGAAAATGGTATGAAACTCCCACTGGTAGAGGAATTTTATACTTTGCAGGGAGAGGGTTACCATACGGGCTCAGCAGCTTATTTTATTAGAGTAGGTGGTTGCGATGTAGGGTGTAGCTGGTGCGATACTAAATTTTCCTGGAATCCTGAATTGTATCCCCCGGTTGATATACAGCAGATTGTGGAAAACGCTTCCTTATGTCCGGCAGCGGCAGTAGTTGTTACAGGCGGAGAACCACTCATGACAAATATGGGTCCCCTGACCAAAATGCTGAAGGAGAAAGAGATCATTACTTTCCTGGAAACAAGCGGTGCCTATCCTTTAACAGGGGAGTGGGACTGGATATGTCTCTCACCAAAAAGAAATATGCCACCTGTAGGAAATATTCACCTGGAGGCACACGAACTGAAAGTAATTATTGCTGAAGAAGAGGATTTTGAATGGGCCGTTGAAAACTCCGGATTAGTGAGCGATACGTGCAAACTGTTCCTGCAACCAGAATGGAGCGTCAGGGAAGAAATGCTACCCAGAATAATTGAGTTTGTAAAGGAAAATCCTGGCTGGCAGGTTTCTCTCCAGGCACATAAGTATATGCATATACCTTAGAAGTGCCTTGAGTACATAGAGAGCCTTGAGTTGGGAGTTAATTCAAACTATTTTATTAAATTGTCTCATTAACTCATTAACTCATTAACCCATTAACCCATTAACTCATTAACCCATTAACCCATTAACTCATTAACCCATTAACCCATTAACTCATTAACCCATTAACAATGCTAAACCGCTTCACCACATTCCTCCTCCTTATTCTGCTGGCCTTACCTGCAACCGCCCAGTACTCCACGGATTCTAAAAAAGCAATCAAAAGCTATGAGAAGGCGCAGGAACAGTTTCGCCTGAGAAATGATGCTGATGCAGAAGAGCTTGTTTGTAAGGCACTTAAGAAGGATGATCAGTTTATCGAGGCCTGGTATATGCTGGCACAGATTTATCTTGACAAAGGCAAGGGAGCCAAAGCTGCCGAATACTTTTTAAAAGGATTAGAAGTTGATCCTTCAAGTAATCCCGATGGATATTTGAAAGTGGCGGAAGTTGAATTTGCAGTCGGTGAGTACTACAAAGCAAAGGAACATATTGATTTGTGGGAAACATTTGGAATCATAGACAAGATGTCGGTAGCGAGAGCGAGAATACTGGGAAAAAATGCAGAATTTGCTATTCATGCTGTTGAGAACCCGGTACCATTTAATCCCGAAAGTCTGGGTAAGTCAATTAACTCTCCACTCTCCGAATACTGGCCTTCGCTGTCAATAGATGAAAAGACACTTTTCTTTACTGTAAAAGGCCCAATGAATCCTGAGCTCCCACCTGAACCACTCAGCGAGCAGGAAGATTTCTATTACGCAAAGAAAGAGGGCGATGTCTGGCTCCAGCGTAAGTCGCTGGGGCCTCCGGTAAATACGAACAAGAATGAAGGAGCTCAATCTATTACAGCGGATGGAAAATACATTTATTTCACGGCTTGCAACCGTTCCGATGGCCATGGAAGAATGTGTGACCTTTACTATTCAAAAATTGAAAATGGAAGATGGAGTAAACCGGTAAATCTTGGGAACCAGGTGAATACCAGGTACAGCGAAAAGCATCCGGCCATATCAGCCGATGGACGGACTCTATTCTTTACAAGTAACAAACCCGGTGGTTTCGGTGACTACGACATATGGGCATCACAGCTTGTGGATGGACAATGGAATACTCCTGTCAACATGGGAGACAGCATCAACTCACCCGGTATTGAGCAGTCACCATTTATTCATCCCGATCAACACTCACTCTATTTTTCCTCTGATGGATGGATGGGGATGGGACAGGGTGACCTGTTTATCTCACGATTGAAAGCCGACAGATCGTGGTCCAAACCCGAAAACCTTGGATATCCAATCAATACCCATAACGAGGAAATTGGAATGATTGTTAATGCGATGGGTGATCGGGCCTACTTCTCATCTAACCGAAGAGAGGGAACGGATATCGATATTTTCGCTTTTGATTTGCCCATGGAAGTCAGACCGATACCTGTTTCGTATATGACCGGACGTGTCTACGACTCAAGAAATATGAAGGGGATGCAAGCTACTTTTCAACTGATCGATCTGGAATCTGGTGATGTGGTTATGGAAGCCAATTCAAATGATGGTGAGGGCGATTACCTGATCATTCTGCCTTCTCAGGCAGCATATGCCTTTAACGTTTCTCAACCGGGTTACCTTTTTTATTCCGATCATTTTCAAATGACACAGGAATACTCAAATCTTGATCCTTTTGTCAAGAATATTCCACTGGAGCCAATTAAATCAGGAAAACTAGTGGTATTAAATAATGTCTTTTATGATACTGATTCGTATACACTAAAAAAGCAATCAACTGTTGAGCTGGATAAAATACATGAATTTCTGCTGCTAAATAGCAAGGTAAAGGTTGAAATTTCCGGACATACGGATAATACCGGTACTATCGGCTACAATGCTGAATTGTCTGAGAAGAGGGCAGGAGAAGTGGTGAAATACCTGGTCAATAAGGGAATCTCAGCAGATCGCCTTGAAGCAAAGGGCTATGGCGCTTCCCAACCTGTCGATACCAACGATACTGAAGAGGGAAAAGCAAAAAACAGGAGAACAGAGCTGAAAATTATCGATATCAAATAAATCAGCAGAAAAACTCTGCTGATTTAGAAAAGATACTCTCAAAACTCTCATCAATTAAGGCATCACTGCCATTTTTTCCTATTGGAAAAGGCATCTCATGTGAGTACTGAAAAGGCAAATCCATAATATCAATATGCGTTGGGATATCAAAGTTTTTACCACGCATGGTCTCAACAATTTTACTGGAAGGCATCACGGCATCATCTTTCAGTCCAATTACCTTGATTCGGTCAGCGCTTGCCCTGAAATATGATTCTCTAACTTCCCTGTTGTGATCCTGCCCGATCATCGAGCGAAACGCTTTTCCCAGGGCTGATTTTTTTAGTAGCTGTGTATAAGGTTTGTTCCCAGTAATATCATGCTCCAGGTCGTTTATGAAATAATCCAGAAGCTTATGAAAGGCACTGCTGTCCATTATTAATTTCGATTCTCCATCCATAGCCTGGAAAACAGAACCACCGCAAAATAGTACAATCTTGCTATCACTCAACATATTATTATCGTCTGCAATCAACATGTTTTGTGCGAGGAAAGCGCCAATGGAATAGGCAAATATATCAACCCTGGTATCTTTTTCAAAGTACGGGTGCAAGCCGTTTTTCATTGAATCAATAAGCTTGAACATATCATTTGCTGTCTGGTATCCCGATAAATAAAAGCGATGAGGGAAGCTGTCGAGTCGGTGACTGAGTGCAGCATTCACAAAAGTTGATTTTGACAATTGCTTGATCAACCTGGATCTTAACTGCATAAGGTTTTGCATCATTCGCGGCTGACTCCAGGCAGAGGGAGCCCTGTCCATATGGAATGCCATTGGAAAGAGAATAACAGGAGAATTGGTTTTTAGGGTAAGCGACAAGGCCCATGGTAAATATTTTTTCCAACTCTTTTCATTCAATCCATGCATAAGCAGGATGGCCTTGTTTCCTTTTGTGTATCCACGGGGAATGAATATGTGATATTTAAATTCCCGGTTTTCTTTAATAAATGCATCCGAATCAGGAAAAAACTGTCGTGATTCTTTATCTTCATGACCGTGCCGTTTTGGTAAACCGCTTGTATCAGAAATGAAAGGTAAGGTAACAATGTCAGCCGGGTAATCTTTTAATTGATGATAGGAAGAAGCTGTCCGGAATTCCTTGAATAGCTCGTTATATGATGTACTAAGTTTCATCTTTCAAAAATTTGTTTAATCGAATCTCTTAAAACTTATCGATACATTACAATTACTGGGGTATACAGCCCGATTCTGGTATAATCAGATGGTCTGCTGGGGTAAAATTCAAAATAGCGGGACGACTGATATCCATCTCCTCAAAGAAAAGCACTGGTTTTATAAAATTGATAATCGAAATCTCTTACATTTGTGAAAATTAATTCACCAACTCTATTAACTTTAGTTCACTCTATTAACTCTATTTTCTCCCCATGCACTTCCTCTTCCGAGAAATACCATCCTACCTTAAAGAGAAAACAATTGCTCTTCAGCAAACAGTATTTTCAGCGGTATTTGCCCTGGTATTTATCAATATCTATTCTCCCTTTAATGCTGAATCATGGTTTGATGCAGGGGAAGCAGGGGCAGTTGAGTTTTTCTTCTATTCCAGTCTTTTTATTCTTGCCGGGATGTTGTTCATATTAATCAGTCGCCTGGTTTTTGTTGCTTTTGGAAAGAAAAAGCGAATAAACTTCCTGGTTTATATACTTTGGACTACCCAGGAGATACTTTTGCTGGCTTTAGTATATACCTTGATGGATATCTATCTTCTTGGTAACTCTGAACAGATCGCAGGACAGTATATTAAGTTGCTGTTTGCTACGCTTTTTGTTCTTGCAATTCCTTATTCTATTAGTTGGCTCTGGTACTCATGGAACGATCAGAAACGACAGCTGGCCGAACTCTCCCAGGCAACTTTGAAGGAATACACCGCAAAGAAAATGATCAATTTCTATGATGAGACCAATAAGAGACGCTTATCTGTAAATTCTGCTGATGTGCTCTACCTGGAATCAACAGACAACTATGTGACAATTTTTTACCAGGACAAGGACCGCATAAAGAAATTTATGTTGAGGAATACAATGAAACGATTGGAGAAGGAATTGGAGAAAACACAAATTTGTCGCTGCCACCGTTCTTTCATGGTAAATTTTGAAAATGTGAAAATGGTGCGTATGACCGGGACCAATCTATATATCTATATGGATACCCTTGAAGAATTGAAGATACCTGTTTCGCGCACTTTTGCCGAAAAAGTTCATGAATTTATAAATACCATATCTGTGTAGTTATAAATAATGTTGTTAATCATTTTTTGCATTGCTACTTTTTTCTAAACTTTACACCTTCGATAATAATAATAAACCAACTGACATGAAAAGACGAGTGACATTTACTATTGCAATACTTCTTCTGGCTGCAAATGCTCAATTTGTAAGCGGACAAGCAAAGCCATATACTTTTAAAGACAAAATCGATCTTCCGGCAACATCTATGAAAGATCAACACCGCTCAGGTACCTGCTGGAGTTTTGCAGCTGTATCGTTTCTTGAAGCTGAACTGCTTCGAACTGGAAAAGGGGAGTACGATTTGTCTGAGATGTTTCTCGTGAGGAACTGCTATTCTGATAAAGCTGAAAAATATGTAAGGATGCATGGCAAAACTAATTTTGGCGGAGGCGGCCTGGGACAAAACTTATTCTATGTCTGGAACAATTATGGACTTGTACCGGAAACTGCCTTCGAAGGTGAAGTCATAGGGGAGAAGGGACATGTACACGGAGAAATGGATGCGGTACTTAAAGGGTATATTGATGGTGTTTTGAAAAACAGGAACCAAAAGCTTTCCATGGCTTGGAAAAGCGGATTTGAAGGTTTACTTGACTCTTACCTGGGAGCGTATCCTTCCTCATTTACATACGAAGGAAAAGAGTTCACTCCAGAGACTTTTGCTTCCACCTTAGGACTTAATCCATCTGATTTCGTGGCAGTTGGGTCTTTTACACATCATCCTTTCTATGAGCCATTTGTTTTGGAGATTCCAGACAATTGGGGATGGAATGCAATTGATAATGTTAACATCGATGAATTAATCGCCGTACTTGACAATGCGCTTAAAAAAGGATATACAGTATGCTGGGATGCTGATATCAGCGATAAGGGCTTTGACTGGAAGAATGGCGTTGCACTGGTACCGGAACAAACGGTAGAGAATATCGACAACCTCGAAAGAGCCAAATGGGATGATCTGTCTTCCAGGGAAAAGCAAGCACTTATGTATGATTTTTCATCACCAAAAGTTGAGAAAGAGATTACCCAGGAGATAAGACAAATGGAATTTGATAACTACACGACCACGGATGATCACCTGATGCATATCACAGGTATGGCAAAAGATCAGGATGGTAAAAAATTCTATAAAGTTAAGAACTCATGGGGTGTTGGTTCACATATTTACGGAGGATACTTTTATGCTTCTGAAGCATTTATGAGAAAAAATACCCTGTTCTTCATACTTAACAAGGAAGCTCTGCCAAAAGATATAGAGGAGAAACTGGGTTATTAAGGAGTAGAGACGCGATTGATCCAATCCCCAACCCCCTTTTCACCATCTTCGTCAATTGTCTGAACCGGGATTACGCAGATTAGGGGATTACATGATTAACCCCGGATCGTTGATCCGGGGCTATTGATATTTAATCCCTTCGCTTTTCAACAGACATCTACACCCCTCGACTCCGCTCGATGTGGAGCTCAATAGCAGCTTCGCGGTCCTGGTCGAGCGGAGCCGAGGGGCGCTTCTACCTTTGTCTTACCAAATTTTTTAAATCCGGGAAGATCATTTGAATACTGGGTGTGTTTGTCCTCATGATCTACAACATCAAACACATTTGAGGAAATGTCAATACCTAAAAAATGCTTACTTTTATTCATACACTTATTTTTAGGAAAGAACGATCTACTGTTATTCTAACAACCTAAAAACAGGCTCGAGGCCTACTGAACTGTTCAGAATTGTAGTAGAAGAGAGAGGTGATTACCAATGTTAACGAGTTCCTAGACTCACATGGTATAATAACCTTGCTCCTCTCTCTTGTTCTTTCTGATTTATTTAATGAAAGTAAGAAAATGTAAACTTAGGCATGGTATAACCAATGCCT
>CAZIFQ010000044.1:0-22892 GCA_964538375.1 uncultured Bacteroidaceae bacterium
AGGTGAAGAAAGTTTAAAGAGCGTAAAAGAACAGGACGCAGCGGAAATAAAAGCAGAAGAGCAGTTCACTCAGGAAAAAATAGCCATTATAAACAACGCGGCAAATATATTTTCCGCTTTCAATGACAGGGCGATTGAAGAAAATGAAGAGAGATTGAACCGGGGATTAATAAGTGAGGAAGAATATGAAGCAGAATCCTTAAAACTAAGACAGCGACAAGCGATATTTGATAAAGCACAGGCACTATTTAATATTGGAGTAAACACGGCCGTTGCGGTTACAAAGATTACAGCAGAGGCGGCTTTATTATCACCATTTTTAATCCCCGCCATTATTGCTAGTGGAGTGTTACAGGCCGCCGCGGTCGCCGCTTCACCAATTCCACAATTCAATACTGGGGGCGTGGTACAAACAGGGGGTGAATTACCTGGTTCAGCGCCGAACACAGACAATACCCTTGCGTTGGTAGAGCCTGGTGAGGTTGTATTAACCAAGTCGCAACAATCATTTATGGGTGGCCCCGAAATGTTCCGTATGGCTGGTGTACCTGGATTTGCAACGGGTGGACTTATTGGAAGCTCACAGCAACCCGTTCAAAGCATGGGTAATGATTTTGAAGGGTTTGCAGAAAGAATAGTCAAGGGAATAAACAACAAGTCCGTCACTCTAAATATTAATGAACTGCATAACGCAGAAGATATTCTGGATATTATTCTAGATAGCAATGGATTGTGATAAAATCGAGTTTGGGTGTATTTTGGATGATAAATAAAAGGAGGTTGCTGTGCTAGGATTAGGATTAGGAATTATACATAATAGGAGGAAGGTTGACAGCGCCCTGCCAGTATTATCTTCCGTGGAGGTTGGTAATGTTGCAGCGAATAAGATTGTGATGACTTACAGCGAGGCACTAGACGAATCAAACACACCCGCAACGACTGATTACAGCGTAACAAGCCGGGGCGCGAATGCAGCAACGAATATAGCTGTTAGTGGTTTGATCGTTACAATTACCCTGACCACTAATGTTTATTATGGCGACACGGTTCTACTCAGTTACACCGCAGGGGCTAATCCTATTCAAGATGCCGTTGGTAATAAAGCGGCTGATTTAACGAGTCAAGCGGTTGTAAATAATGTATTAGAAACATAGTGTTTTGCAATATGAAATAAAATACCTAATAGAATTAAAGTATTCGAATATGCCACAGAACAAAAAACATATAATTAATAAGCGACTTCACGATGTTTCTGACCTCTATTTACAGGGCATTTCGCAATTTGAGATTGCTAAAAAAGTAGGTGTTACTCAGGGGCAAATATCAAAGGATATAAAGAAATTATCCGAACAGTGGGTGAAAAAATCTATTGAAAATATAGATAAGATAAAAGCCGAGCAGTTAGCAAAGCTCGATTTATGGGAGGCAGAGGCGTCAAGCGCATGGTTTAAATCAAAAGAGCCTGAGATTACCGAACAGAGTGAGCAGATAGTTGTTGGGGGTAAAATTGTTGGTAGTGAGAAGAGGGTTTGTAAGAAAGTAAAAAAGGGTGCTGATGTTAGATGCATACAAATAATACTAAGCTGCATAAAACAGAGGTGCGAGCTATTAGGTATTGATAGCGGGGTAACGGTGAATTTTAGCCAAGTAAATATTCCTATTATTAATTGGATAAACTAAAATATTAAAACTTACTTAAAATGCCACAGAACAATAAATACGAAATACAATCCAGGCGAGAGAAAGTCGCTGAAATGTACTTGCAAGGAATACCACAACACGAGATAGGCCACGAGTTGGGCGTCTCACAAGGTCAGGTCAGTAAGGACCTTCAATTTATGTCCAAAAAGTGGAAGGAATCATCAATTGAAAACACTGGTAAGATAATAGCCAGGGAGCTTGCTAAAATCAATAAGGCCGAACAGCGGGCCTGGGAGGCCGTAGAAAAAAACTGTTCCTCGAAACACTTGAATATAATACTCGAATGCGTTGATAAAAGATGTAAGCTGCTAGGAATTGACAAAGCAGAATCGACAACGCTACAAATAAGCATATCACCCAAAGAATGGGTGAAGTAATATCTTAGATATCTTGTTTTGTTTCTTGGTACTTGCCCCCGGTGCGATTTGTGCCGGGGTTTTTATTTAGAATCAATATTAATAATACTAAATAATACTTTAACTTACTATATATTAATGTATTACGTTTGACAAGCATTGTAATTATTTGTACATTTATGTAACAAATCAATAATACAATGGAAGCAATAGTAACACAATCAGCAGTCAGGGCCATTAAAAGAGCAGAGCCGGCAACCATATCAAATATGGACCTATCCAGGGATGAGGCAAACAGAATTATTTGCACTATGCCAGCGCCTCGCAGGATCACAAAAGGAAAGATTGTTAAAAAAGCAGTCAGGACCTTATTTATAGCAGTAGGAAAATTTATTATTAACTAAATACCATACAAGATGATTAATGCAAGCACAGCGCACGAGGCAAGTTTAGAACTACGGAACCAGGCATTAAGAATGTCCCTGGGGGAAGAAATTAACAAGAAACTCTTTTTACAGTGTTTGGATGCAGTGGACCAATTCACATACGAGCAAATGCAGGAAGAAATTGCAGGGTAAATTTAAGATCCTTCATTCATTAAGCCCGGTTAATGCTGGGCTTTTTTATTTCATATCACTAAATAGAACAGATGCAGGAAAATGATGTATCACCCGAACCACAAAGGATTGATTGAGCCCTCAGATTCATAGGAGTAATTTTAATAACGGGAAACATACGGGGAATATTTGAACTAAAAAAGCCGTAACCAACTGATTAACAGCTTAATTACGACTTTTCAATGTCGGGGTGAGAAGACTCGAACTTCCGACCCCATGTCCCCCAGACATGTGCGCTAGCCAACTGCGCCACACCCCGAACAAATGTGTCTGCAAATTTAAGAATTAAGTTGAATTGATCAACAGAGAATTTTGATAAAAACAATGTCAGTATTCACTATACAGCAATGTGATTTTATGTATTATTGTAAATAATTGAATGAAACTATCTTACATCGATGCGAAACACCTTGCCACTCTTATTTCTTCTGTTCCTCTCTTTCCAGCTTTCAGCCCAGGAATTTCCTCCCCCCAGCTCCAGGTCACAAATGATATATAAAACCTTAAAATCTGTTAATGCCTCAGAGAGGACTTTTGATAAGCTCTTAAACAAGCCAAAAAGAGGAACGAATAAGGTGAGCGCCAAAAAAATGAAAAGAGGACTCCTGTCCGAAGAAAAAGAAGTGGATGGATTTATGGTGCTGACGGTTCAAAACTCAAACGCAGAAAATAAACATATCATCTTTTTGCATGGAGGTGCTTATGTTTCTGAAGGAACGACCGGGCATAGGGTAATCATGGAGAAACTGGCCCTTGCCTATAATTTCAAAGTTACCTTCATCGATTATCCGCTGGCTCCTGAGCATCAAGCTGGCTATACCCACGAAATAATTGCCAGGGCATATGAATTACTTACGGAGATATATAAAGATGATGAGTTCTATCTTTTTGGAGATTCTGCCGGGGGAGGATTGGCCCTCGCATTTTTGCAGAAGCTGCGAGATATAAAAGCTCCTGTTATGCCTGCAAAAACGGTTCTCCAATCTCCATGGCTGGATATCACTATGAGCAACCCGGAAATAGAAGCGTTTATTGAGAAAGATGTCCTCCTGGATTTTGAAGGATTGAAAGAATGTGGTAAGCTTTATGCCGGCGAACTCGATTTGAAGAACGCACTTGTATCACCGATATATGGAAGCTTTGATAACTTATCAGACATAAAAGTATTCGTCAGTACCCATGAGCTTTTTTATCCGGATTGTATCCTGCTTCAAGGTATGGTGAAATCTGCAGAAGGAAGTTCAATTGATTTGTCGATAAAAGATAAAATGATTCATGACTGGATCGTTTTGCCCATAGATGAGCAAGACGAAACAATTCATGAAATTGCTGCGTTTTTATTGGAGGATTGAATTTATTCTTCTAAGGACTGGGCTGCTTTGATGATATCTGCCACTACAGGTTTTGCATCGTAATTCCTGTCATAAAGCAAGGGATAATCTGTTCTTCCTTGTATTGGCCAGTAGTTTCTCCATGACTGATCATCTGTGAGTCCCCAAACGGTAACTCTTTTAATTTTATCATGTTGCCGCAGGAAGAGATCGAAAAACTCCATGTACCGGTCATGAAGAGCTATACTTACTGAATCGGGAAGACCATTCGGATATGGATCCATCATCTCCCAGTACTTAAAATCTGCTGATACTTCAGCTCCGATATCTCTGGAGAGTAATGGAATTACTGTTATATCCAATTCAGTAACATGTACATCAACTCCGGCGGCGTCAAAGGCCTCAATACTTTTTTCAAACTCATCCAGGGGCGGTATGCTGTCTAGTCCGGAATGGGCCTGCATACCAACACCGTCAATTCTGATTCCCTTGGATTTCAGGTCATTGACCAACTCAACAACACTGTTTCTTTTGCCTTCATGAAACATGGAATTGTCGTTGTAAAGTAATTCTGCTTTGGGATCAGCTTCATGCGCAAACTGAAAGGCCAACTCGATATAGGCAGGTCCGATGATATCATAAAACCTGGAATTGCGCCAGGAGCCGTCATCCAGGAATGCCTCATTCACCACGATCCAGGCATCAACCCGACCCTTATATCGTTCCACCAGGGTAGTGATATGGGTTTTCATTCTTTCAATCAGTACCTCTCTGCTGACATATTTCCCTCCTGCATCCATAAATAACCAATCTGGTGCTTGAGAGTGCCAGATCAGGCAGTGTCCAACGATATACATATCATAAGCTACGCCGAAATCTACCATGGCGTCTGATTGCCTGAAATCAAATACGCCTTCTTCCGGCTGGATTATTTCGCTCTTCATGCAGTTTTCTGCAACAATTGAATTAAAATTACGCACAATGATTTCAGTGGCGGCAGAATCGTCTCCATAAATTTGAATTGAGTTGAGAGCAGTCCCGATCAGGAATTTTCCATCAAGAGCCCCCTTTAAAGAGTCTGTGGGAGTTTCTTCCCTTGCACAGGACGATACAAGGATTGCCAGTCCAACGATGAAAGCAAATTTAAACAGCTTAGTTCTCATGTTCTATTTCATTATTTATTAGCAGTGGTTTATAAGCACTGCTATCTGCTCATCTTTTACTCAATCCCTTCTCATTCTTAAACTCAAGGCACTCAAGGCACTCAAGGCACTCCAAGTACTCCAAGTACTCAAGGCACTCCCTCCACTACAAATACTTCAGCAAAATCTCATATAACTCATTTCTTTCAATGGGTTTCGAGATGTAATCGTTACATCCGGCATCTTTAACCTTCTGCTGATCACCCACCATGGCAAAGGCAGTCTGCGCGATAATAGGAATTGTTTTGTTGAATTTTCTGATTTCACGTGTCGCTTCAAATCCATCTACATCAGGCATTTTTATATCCATCAGAACTAGGTCAATGTCCTTATTATTCTTACAGATATCAATAGCTTCCTGTCCGTTATTGGCGCGAAAAATCTGCTTGCTGTAGCGCTTTAATATTTCGCTAAGGTAGAAGAATGCACTTTCATCATCTTCGGCAATGAGAATGGAGAGGTCTTTAAATCGTTTATTTTGTTCAGCTTGCATAATAGTATTCGTGTGCTTGATGTTATTTGCAATCGGCATATTTGGTATGGTAAAACAGAACATGGAACCTTTACCTAAATTTGATTCTACCGAGATCTTTCCACCCATCAATTCAACAAATCCTTTTGATATTGCCAGCCCGAGTCCAGATCCTTCGTACTCCTTTGTGATGGTCAGATTTGCCTGGACAAACCTGTCAAAAATTGCATCCTGGCTATTGGGTGATATTCCTATCCCTTCATCTTTCACATAAAACTCCAACATATTGTCCCTCATTTTATATCCAACTTCTATGCTTCCTTTGTGGCTATATTTGATGGCATTTTTTATAAGATTTGAGATTATCGCAAACAGTTTCTCTTTATCAGTATTAATAATAGCAGCTGTATTTTCAAGCGGTTTTTTTATGGAGAGTTTTAATCCTTTCAAATCTGCTTCTGGCATGAAGAACTCATACAGGTAATCGAGCTGATCATTGATATTGGTTTCAGAGTTGAATAGTTCTGCTTGTTCGGATTCGATTTTTGAAATATCAATAATATCATTTATTGTATTTAGCATACGATCTCCACTCTTTTGAATGATCCTTAAATATTCAGTTCGTTGATCATCTTCAAGATTTTCACTGCTAAGAAGATCAGCGAACCCAAGAATTCCGTTCATGGGAGTCCGAATTTCATGACTCATATTTGCAAGAAAAGCAGATTTCAACCTGTCACTTTCCTGGGCTCTTTGTTTCTCTATTTGGAGATCTTGTAAAATCTTCATATTTTCTGAAATATCCGTATGGGTTCCAACCAATCGCAAGGGAACTCCATTATCATCTTTATCAACGATGATACCACGGCCCATGATCCACATCCAATCCCCATCTTTCTTCAAAAATCTAAACTCTTCAATAAATCGTTCTGTAATACCATCCAGGTGGTTCTGAGCAGCTTTCATTACTGAGTCAACATCCCCAGGATGTACCCTAAGCTGGAATTCTTCCAATCTATGTGGAAACTCATTCTCTTCATAGCCAGCCATTTCGTAATAGCGTGGATCAAAATCAACTTCGTCTGTGAGTAGGTTCCAGCTCCACATTCCATCATTCGCAGCCCGGAAAATATTTGATAAACGCTCAGTAGTTGCCTTTAACTCCTGCTCTGCCTTCATGCGAACCGAAATGTCCCTGGTAAGCGCCATAAAGCCAACCGGATTTCCTTCACCATCCTTAATTAATGTGGAACTGATCTCAGCAGGAAATGTACTTCCGTCTTTTCGGAGTAAGGTGTATTTCAGGTTATTTGCAATTCCTTCTTTTAACACTTTTGAAGCATTTTTATGAACCAGCTCTCGTTCATCTTCAACAATAAAATTGAAAACATTGGCTTCTTTTTCAATCAATTCTTCGACTGAAGAATATCCATGCATGTCCAATACTGCTTTATTAGCGGTTATAAGATTGCCTTTTAAATCTGAAAGAAAAACTCCGTCCGGAGAATTCTCAACCAGGGTTCTGTATCGCTCTTCACTATTTTGTAAGGCTTTTTCTGCTTCCTTTCGTTCCGTAATATCAATTACCTGGGCAACAGATTTTTTTGCACCGGCTACTGATGCTATAACTGAAGATGTCAGTTCGAGATGTCTGTTTGATCCGTCGAATGTTTTCACGTGGAATTCATACCGGTTTGGTACTAAAATGCCCTCTCTTCGGTTTATATAACGCTCTGCGATTATCGACTTGTCTTCTTCTGCAACTATCTTTAAGAAATTTGTGCCAATCATATCCTTGGCTTTGCATTTCAGAATTTTTGTCAACTCTTTATTTACATATTCCACGGTATAATTATCCCCGATAATCATTATGCCGGAAGGAGAATTATCGACGAGTGATCTGTATTTTTGCTCACTCCAATCTAATTCCTCCCTCAAACGTATAATTTCCTTTTCTAAGCGGATGATTTTTTCGAGGTCCTTTTCCATGGCGAAAACAATTTTGAAATAAAACTTAAGTGAGGTATTCTGAGGTGCAAGAAATTGGAACTAAATTAGTTATTCATTTGCTAAGATACAAAAAGCTGAATTAGTCGGTGGCTGACACAAGGTCAGTAACAATCATCACACTTCCTGTAATTTCGCGCAATATTGTCCGACTAACATGTATTTTAGATCCTTATTATGAATTGGTATCGAATTTGTAACTTTCGGGGCTATAAGAAATTAATAAAATTTATATAAAATGGATCTATTTAAACCAATGGATAATCTTGAATCGAAAGAGAATTCCGGAGTTAATCCGGATGGAAACACAGAACATGTACATTGTCTGATACTTGGATCAGGCCCCGCAGGATATACTGCAGCGATTTATGCAGCACGAGCAAACTTAAAGCCGGTTTTATACACAGGTATGCAGATGGGCGGACAGCTGACTACAACTACTGAAGTTGATAATTTCCCCGGTTATCCGGATGGTACAGATGGTACAGCTATGATGGCAGACCTGGAAAAGCAAGCACGCCGTTTTGGTACTGATGTTAGATTTGGACTGGCAACAGCAGTTGATTTCAACGGAAAGGTAAAAAAGGTTACCGTGGATGGAAAGACAGTGATAACTGCTGATTCAGTGATCCTGGCTACGGGGGCTACAGCTAAATATCTCGGACTGGAGTCTGAAGAGAAATACAAGGGTTTTGGTGTTTCAGCATGTGCTACATGTGATGGTTTCTTTTACAGGGACAAAGTGGTTGCTGTTGTTGGAGGAGGAGATACAGCTGCTGAGGAATCTACCTACCTGGCTGGCATCTGTAAAAAAGTTTATTTGATCGTTCGTCGTGACGAACTTCGGGCTTCGAAAGCCATGCAGAAGAGGGTTGAGAACACAAAGAATATCGAAGTGCTCTGGAAGCATCAGACAAAGGAACTGAAAGGCGATAATGTTGTACAATCTATAGATCTTTACAAGTACAAAGGAGAAGCAAATGAGGAGATAGTCTCTTACGATATTGATGGTTTTTTCCTTGCTATTGGACACACACCCAATTCAGACATTTTTAAGAATTATTTAGATACCGATGAAACAGGTTATGTGATTACCGTTCCCGGCACTTCAAAAACCAATGTTCCCGGTATATTCGCCTGTGGTGACTTGCAGGATAAAGTATATCGCCAGGCTGTTACAGCAGCTGGAACCGGTTGCATGGCGGCTCTTGATGCAGAGAGGTATTTGGGGGAAGGCTAGATCAGGAGCGCTATATAAACGAAAAATCCCAGGTTGAGTTTTTTACATAAAAAAAACGGCAGGAAAATCTCCTACCGTTTTTTTTATTTGTTTAACTCCAAGTACTCCAAGTACTTCTCCCTTACACCCTCAACTTACTGATATCAGTAAAAGTTTCAGTATTATATTCACCTGACTTAAGTTTAACATGACATGTTGTGAACGCTGCAATTGTCTCCTCCACATCGTCAAGGTTATGCATTGAGGTTGGAATCAATCTCAACAGGATTTCACCTTTCGGAATAACCGGGTAAATAACCATAGAACAGAAAATGTTATAGTTCTCTCTTAGGTCGAGAATAAGGTTGGTAGCTTCTACCAATCCACCATGCATATATACAGGAGTTACCGGTGATTCAGTTACACCAATATCAAAACCAGCATCTTTAAGACCAGTTTGTAATGCATTAACAACACTCCAGAGTTTTGTGCGAAGCTCAGGCATTGTTTTTAACATCTCAAGCCGCTTAAGTGCTCCAATTACCATTGCCATTGGAAGTGACTTTGCAAAAGTTTGTGAACGCATGTTGTATCTCAGAAAATCAATTACTTCATGCTTACTTGCAACAAAGCCGCCAATACCGGCCATTGCTTTTGCGAAAGTAGAGAAGTAAAGGTCAATCTTGTCCTGGACCCCATAATATTCGCCTGTTCCCATACCTGAGGGACCCATAGTTCCAAAGCCGTGAGCATCGTCAACAAGAAGACGGAAATCGTATTTATCCTTAAGGGCACAAATTGTTTTCAGATTACCAAGGTCACCGGCCATGCCAAATACTCCTTCAGTAATTAACAATACACCTCCACCTTGTTGCTCAGCGCGTTTTGTAGCACGCTCCAGCTGCTTCTCAAGGTTTTCCATGTTGTTGTGAGGGAAAACAAATCTTTTCGCCAAAGACATTCTCATTCCATCCAAAATACAAGCGTGTGATTCTGAATCGTAGACAATTACATCGTTTCTGGTTGTGACAGCATCAATTATGGACGTCATTCCCTGGTAACCATAATTCAACAGAAAAGCATCTTCTTTTTGCACAAAATCGGCCAGGGCATTTTCCAGTTCTTCATGTTTTTTTGTTTGCCCGGACATCATCCTGGCACCCATGGGATAAGCCATTCCATATTCAATTGCAGCATCAGCATCAGCCTTGCGCACATCTGGATGATTACCTAATCCAAGGTAATTATTAAGACTCCATGATAGCACTTCTTTCCCGCGGAATTTCATCCGTGAAGAAATCTCCCCCTCCAGTTTCGGAAATGCAAAATACCCATGTCCGGCCTTTTGGTACTGACCAATCGGGCCTCGGTCTGTTGTAATTCTTTCGAAAATATCCACTGATTGTGATTTTAATTAATAATGGCTGCAAATTTACAGTTTTTTGTTGTCAGAACAAACGCTTATAGACTAAATGCTGATTCCTTGCGTTTAAAAATGTATAAGAAACTGCGGGGAGCTTTGATTTTAGTGCTGTTTTGAACAATGAACAACTTGGGTTTTAAATTTGTTTTAGCCCTTAGAATTTGAGTATATATCAATTTCAAAGAAGCATAATTATAAATCTGGTGATATCTCTTTGTTCTTCTTGGTTTTAGTTGGAAAATAATAAAAATAAATATTTCTATAATTCGTTCATTTATTGTAATTTTGCGCCATGTTAAAAAATCGTGTTAAAATAATTCTCTTTCTGGTGATTGCGTCCGGCATAATGGCAGGTTGTGGAGAGTATGAGAAAATTCTTAAAAGCAGGGACCATGCTTTTAAGTATAAGAAGGCCATAGAGTATTATGAAGCAGAGGAATTTGTGAAGGCAGGAACACTGTTCGACCAGGTAGTAAATATATACCGGGGTACCATTAAAGCTGATACCGTTAAATATTACCAGGCAAAAAGTTATTACGGACAACGTGATTATATTCTGTCCGGTCATTACTTCGGTGAATTGGCGTCTACCTATTTAAATAGTGTGTATGTTGAAGAGTCTGAATTTATGGTAGCTTATTGCTACTATAAACAGTCACCCAGGTCGGAACTGGACCAGGGGCCAACCTACCAGGCGATAAATTCCTTGAAAATGTACATGATGAAGTATCCGACCTCTGAAAAAATTACAGAGAGCCAGGAACTGATCAATGAAATGAGTGATAAAATTGTTGATAAGTCTTATATTAGTGCCAAGCTATATTTTGACCTGGGATATTACAAAGCAGCAATTATAGCCCTGAGAAACAGTCTTTCAGAATATCCGGAAACACAATATAGGGAAGAACTTATGTATCTTATTTTGAAATCCAGTTACCTGCTTGCAGATAATAGCATTGAAAGTAAGAGAATTGAAAGATTTCAATCGACCGTTGATGAGTACCTTTCTTTTACTTCGGAATTTCCTGAAAGTGATAATCTGCGTGAAGCAGAAAAGATGTACAACGGTTCAAAAAAAATATTGGAAAAAAATACAAAAAATTAATATTGATGGATTACAAGAAAACAAAAGCACCTTTATCTACTATTACAAGGGATTTAACAGTAACTGAAGATCATACTGATAATATTTATCAGAGAGTTATGGTAGTTTCAAAACGTGCCAATCAAATTAGTGTTGAGCTGAAGCAAGAGCTGAATCAAAAATTAGAGGAGTTTGCTTCATACACAGATAACCTGGAAGAGGTATTTGAGAATCCTGAGCAGATTGAGATCTCAAAATATTATGAGCGGCTTCCGAAACCAACCCTTATCGCTCTGCAGGAACTAGAAGACAATGAAATTTATTTCAGGGTTAACGAACCTACTCCTGAAATTACAGAGTAAAAAATCAACCTGATGGACCTCTCAGGAAAAAAAATAATTCTATCCGTTACAGGCAGTATTGCGGCATATAAGGCCGTGATTCTACTCAGATTATTTGTCAGGGAGGGAGCCGATGTGCAGGTTTTAATGACTGAAACAGCAAAGGAGTTTATCACTCCTGTGACTTTCTCAGCACTCTCAGGCAAACCGGTTTTGTCGGATTTTTTTGTTGATACAAGTGGCAGCTGGAATAGCCATGTTGACCTGGGAGTAAATGCCGATTTGATGGTTATAGCCCCGGCAACAGCAACTACAATGGGGAAAATGGCAAACGGAATTGCCGATAACCTTCTTGTTACTACATATCTTTCTGCACGCTGTCCGGTAATTATTGCGCCTGCAATGGATATGGACATGTACCAGCATCCTTCAACGCAGAATAATATTGAAAAGCTGAAATCATTCGGAAACACTATACTCGACCCTGTAGCAGGAGAACTGGCAAGCGGATTGTCAGGAAAAGGAAGAATGGAAGAGCCGGAGAAAATTATCTCTTTCCTTAAAGCGTTTGAAACTCCTGAAAAAAAAAACTCCTGAATCCGGCCAAAGAACTCCCCGGAGAAAATAGAAAAATCCTCGTTACTGCCGGTCCTACATACGAAGCCATAGATCCTGTACGTTTTATTGGTAATCACTCATCCGGAAAAATGGGTTATGCTATTGCTGATGCATTTGCTGCTGCGGGAGCTGAAGTCTTCCTGGTGTCAGGTCCTACAGCGATTCAGGTTGAGATGCCGGGTGTGAAATTGATTTCCGTGGTATCAGCACATGAGATGTACCTGGCTTGTGCTGATTTAATTGAGGAAGTTGATATCGCTGTCTTTTCAGCTGCTGTGGCAGATTTCACACCTGAGAAGAAGACGGATTCAAAGATGAAAAGCGGAAAGGATAAGCTGTTATTGCAGCTTGTTCCTACAAAAGATATTGCTGCGGAGATGGGAAGGAAAAAGTGTGTCGGACAGGTATTTGTTGGTTTTGCACTGGAGACTGAAAATGGAATAAAGCATGCAAAAGAAAAACTGGCTAAGAAGAACTTTGATCTGATTGTGCTGAATACCCTGGAAGATAAAGGAGCCGGATTTGGGACTGATACGAATAAGGTAACAATGATTGATAAATCGGGTAATATTGATAAATTTGAACTGAAGCTTAAGTCGAAAGTTGCTGTTGATGTCGTAGACAAAGCTTTAAAATTATTAAACCATGCGTAAAATTATTTTATTGATCGCAGTATTGGCATTTTCCGTTCAGCTGGAAGCCCAGGAATTGAAATGCAATATCCAGGTAGTGAGCCAGCAGGTACAGGGGACGAATAAACAGGTGTATGAGACACTTAGAAATGCCATATTCGAATTCATGAACAACAGGGTATGGACCAACAATGTCTATACAATGGATGAACGGATAGAATGTAACCTGATGTTTAATATTACCGACCAACCCTCTGCAGATGAGTTCAGGGGAACATTGCAGATACAGGGAAGACGTCCGGTGTATAATACCAACTATAATACCGTTTTGTTCAACTTCATTGATAAAGATATTCAATTCAGGTATATTGAATTTCAACCCCTGGAATTTGATCTGAATTCACATACTTCTAATCTTACTTCTATTCTTGCTTTTTATGCCTATTTTTTACTCGGGCTCGACTATGACACTTTCGCCTATATGGGGGGAACACCATATTTTGAGAATGCAGAAAAAATTGTTGAAAATGCCAATAATGTTATCGAGAAAGGGTGGAAACCCGTTGATGATATGTCGCATAAAAACAGGTATTGGCTTGTGAAAGATTTTATAGACCAGGATTATGCACCGGTAAGAGAATTTAATTATCGCTACCATCGTCACGGTTTGGATGTTATGGATTCGAAACCAATCGAAGGAAGGGCAGAAATAGCTTCCTCAATTGAACTTTTGCAAAAAGTATACCGAAGCAGACCTGATCCGTATATGTATATACTACGGCTTGTTTTTGATGCAAAAGCAGATGAGATTGTAAAAGTGTTTTCTGAATCTTTTACAGAAGAGAAAAACAGGGTTCATAATATTCTTACGGAGATGGACCAGACCAACGCCAGTAAATATAAAAGTATACTGGAAGACTCTAACCAGCTAGAATTCTAATGATCAGGAACTTAAAGATCCGAAATTATGCACTGATTGAATACCTGGAGATTGACTTCCTTCCGGGTTTCATTACTATTACAGGTGAGACAGGCGCCGGTAAATCTATCCTGATGGGTGCGCTCTCCCTGATACTCGGACAGCGTGCCGATACAAATGTACTTATGAATAAGGATCAGAAATGCATTGTTGAAGGAGAATTTTCCATCGATAAAAAATTTAAAAAATTTTTTGAAGACCGGGATCTTGATTATGATGAACTCACACCAATCAGGAGAGAAATTCTTCCCAGTGGAAAAACCAGGGCTTTTATCAATGATACCCCTGTTGTGCTTGCGGTGTTGAAAGAATTGGGAGATCAGCTGGTTGATGTGCATTCCCAGCACCAGAATCTGCAGCTGAACGACAATATTTACCAGATGGAGGTGGTGGATCATGTGGCAGGGAATGAAGCATTGCTTAATACCTACCGATCACACTTTTCAGATTATACCACTATTGTACATAAGTTTCAGCAACTGAAGTCCGGCTTAGATAGTTTGAGGAGTGAGCTTGATTTCTATGAATACCAATTTAGGGAGCTGGATGGAGCTGAGCTTGTGGATGGCGAATTGGAGACACTGGAGTCTGATTTGAATACACTGGAGCACGCTGAGGAGATTAAGTCTTCCCTCGTCGAGTCTTACCAGGTGCTCCTGGGGGAAGGACAAGCTGTGTCTTTAATCAATGCTGCTTTAAATCTGCAAAAAAAAATTACTAAGTTTCATTCGCCTTCAGAGGAGTTCTCTTCCCGCCTGGAGTCACTATATATCGAGCTAAAAGATATTGCTGCCGAGATGGAATTAATGGCAGTTAACCTTGAATATGATCCGGGACGCTTAAACAAGGCGAGAGAGAGAATAGACCTGCTTTATTCATTGATGCAGAAGCACAAAGTAAAAGACAGCAGCGAATTAATCGTGCTTAAGAATGAGCTTGAAGGTAAAATATCTGAGATTACATTTTCAGATGAAACGCTGGGTAAATTAAGCAAGGAGATAGAAAAACATAAGAAAGAAGTTGAACATTGGGCCGGTAAACTGCATAAAGCAAGACAGAATGCAGGCATCCAGGTAGAAAAAGTAATAGTAGAAATGCTGAAGCAGCTGGGAATACCCAATGCAAGGTTCCAGGTTAAAGTGATGGAAATCCCAGGGCCGGATATAAATGGTATGACAGATATTCGTTTTCTTTTTTCTGCCAACAAGCAATCTCCTGCAGAGGAAATTTCTAAAGTCGCTTCAGGTGGAGAGATTTCACGCTTGATGCTCTGTATTAAATCCCTTCTTTCAGATTATAAAGGCTTGCCTACATTGATTTTCGATGAAATTGATGCGGGTGTAAGTGGTGAGATCGCTGAAAAAGTTGGTTCCATTATGAAAGAAATGTCAGGTGGGCGACAGGTGATGGCCATTACTCACCTTCCACAAGTAGCATCACAGGGAGATACCCATTTTCTTGTATACAAGGAAGAGTCCGAATCTGCGGCAAACACTAAAATCAGGTCCCTGTCGGAGGAGGAAAGGGTGCAGGAAATTGCGAAGTTACTCTCAGGTGAGGAAATTACTGGTGCTGCATTAACAAATGCACGAGAGCTTCTTAAATTATAAATGCAACTAAAAAATGCTTTGCATTCGCACAATATCCAGTATAGTTTGTTATAAAGTGAATATTCCAAATATCAGAATCTAATCGTTATGTCACACAATCTATTAAAAGGAAAAAGAGGTCTAATTTTCGGTGCGCTGAATGACAAATCAATTGCCTGGAAAGTAGCAGAAAAAGCACATGAAGAGGGGGCAGAATTTGTACTTACTAATGCTCCCATTGCATTGCGAATGGGAACCATAGATGAGCTTGCGAAAAAATGCAACGCCGAGGTAATTCCAGCAGATGCAACTAATCTTGAGGACCTGGAAAACCTTATTTCAAAAACCATGGAAATCCTTGGCGGTAAGATAGATTTTATATTACACTCCATAGGAATGTCTCCTAATGTTAGAAAAGGATATAAGTACGATGAATTGAAATATGAATTGTACCATAAAACACTGGATATCTCAGCATTCTCTCTGCATAAGATACTTAGTGTGGCAAGAAAAATGGACGCCATAAATGAATGGGGCTCAGTGGTTGCCCTTTCCTATGTTGCTGCACAAAGAACTTTTTATGGATACAATGATATGGCTGATGCTAAATCAATCCTGGAATCTATTGCCAGGAGCTTTGGTTACATATACGGTAGAGATAAAAAAATCAGGATCAACACCATTTCACAATCCCCAACACTGACCACGGCAGGGAGTGGTGTAAAAGGATTTGATAAATTGGTGGATTACTCCGAAAGAATGTCCCCTTTAGGAAATGCAACAGCTGCTGAATGTGCAGATTTTTGTGTCACAATGTTCTCAGATCTGACCAGGAAAATTACCATGCAGAATATTTTCCATGATGGAGGTTTTTCCAGTATGGGCATGAGTATGCGGGCCATTCAACAATACGAAAAGAGTTTTATTGAGTGTCCGCCACCACCACCTGATGCAGATTAATAGGGCTGGTAGAGACGCAATTACCCCGGGCAAACCCCTTTCGTTTAACGCTCCACGCTTAACGCTCAACTTTTTACTATATTAGCGGTTCTAATCCTCAACTTAACTGCTATGAGCATAGTAATTATCTTATTTTACTTTTTTTTCCCTGCTTTATTGTTATACCTGGGAACGAAGTATTCCTTCATCAATAAGATTGGTGTAGTGGTATTTTGCTATGTGGGTGGACTAATCATTGGTAATGTTAATATCGTTCCTACTGAAATGTCTGACCTACAGGGTAATATAATGGGGGGAAGTATACTTCTTGGAATTCCATTGGTGCTGTTCTCAGAGAATATCCTGAAATGGGCCAAAATGGCGAAGTATACATTTATTTCTCTCTTACTGGGAATTGTTTCTGTTGTTGTCATGGTTTTTTTGGGATACTTTTTATTGAAGGATCATATTCCGGAAGCTTGGAAGGTTGCTGGTTGTTTGATTGGTGTTTATACCGGAGGTACACCTAATCTCGCTGCCATAGCTCAATCATTGAATCTGAATGAAGACATTTATATACTAACACACACCGTTGACCTGGTGATAGGGGCAATCGTTTTACTGTTTTTCCTTACAGGGGCACAGAAGCTTTTCCTTACTTATTTGAAGCCATACAAATCTACCGGTGATTACGATGAGATAGAGGGTGAGGCCATGATCAGTGAGTTTGAATCTTACTCCGGTTTTTTCAAAAAAACAACTATAGGTGGACTGCTAAAGGCAATGGGATTGGCTGTGATTGTATTTGTTGCTGGCTTTGGTGTGTCAATGTTATTTGAAGGTGACGCAAGAGATACAGCCGCCATTCTATCAGTTACAACCGCCGGCATCCTGCTTTCACTTGTTCCGGCAGTCAATAAAAATACAAAATCTTTCCAGCTGGGAATGTACTTTATATATGTATTCTGTGTCATTGTTGCATCAAAGGCGAATCTCAGGGAGATATTTAATCCGGAATCTGCTGAGCTATTGATGTATATTACTATATATGTACTTATTGCTGTAGTCGGGTCCCTTATTTTACACTCAATTTTGTCATGGATATTTGGAATCAATACTGATGATTTCATGATGACCTCAGTCGCACTTTCAAATTCTCCTCCATTTGTTCCTGTTGTTGCAGCAGCATTAAGAAACAAAGAAGTTATGATTCCTGGTATGATTATCGGAGTGCTAGGTTATGCAATTGGGAATTACCTGGGGGTGGCTATTGCGTATATACTTAAGGCAATGTTATAAATTGCCGCTTGAGATCATCATAATACACTATACCTTTAGAAGATGAGGCATGCCTCGTCTCTACAGATTGCTTCGTTCAAAGGAAATAATAAACTTTCTCCATCTGCCATTGTCTCTCCCTCTCCATTATACAATTATACCATTTAACCCTTAAACCCTTATCTCTTTCCATTATACCATTTAACCCTTAAACCCTTATCTCTTCTCCTCCTCTCAACCTTCTCAAAAACATATTCCTCCCCACCTCCCTTTTTACTATCTTCGTTGCAAACCTTGCTTATGAAGAGATTGATAATAAATATCGATTCCATTTCCGGTCTCCTGGATCCTTTAGTAAAGAATCTTGCCGGGAAAGAAATGTGTCGATTGGAGACCATGGAAAATGCATGGTTGCTCATGGAGGATGATATAATTGCAGATTATGGACAGGGGAATCCCAAGGCATTGGCTGACGAAATTATTGATGCAGGTGGAGGAATGGTCTTGCCTGCTTTTTGTGATTCACATACCCACCTGGTATACGCGGGAAGTCGCGAAAGAGAGTATGAAGACAAGATTCAGGGATTAAGCTATGAAGAGATTGCCCTAAGGGGAGGCGGGATATTGAATTCTGCAAAATTATTGCAGGAAACTTCAGAAGATGAGTTATTCAGGCAAACATTACCCAGGGCTAATGAGATCATGGAGCTGGGTACAGGGGCTGTAGAGATTAAAAGTGGATATGGTCTGACCACAAGAGATGAATTGAAAATGCTCAGGGTGGCCAGGAGGGTAGGAGAAGAGACTGCTCTTACAGTAAAAACAAACTTCCTGGGTGCACATGCCGTACCCATGGAGTACAGGGGGAAGCAGGAGGAATATGTGGATCTGATTGTTGAAGAGATGATTCCTGCTGTAGCCAAAGAGAAACTGGCTGATTTTATCGATGTATTTTGCGATCGGGGATTTTTTACCGTTGAGCAAACAGCCAGGATTCTTGAAGCTGGGGCGAAGTATGGACTGGTACCGAAAATACATGCCAATGAACTAGATTATTCCGGAGGTATACAGGTAGGTGTTAAATATGGCGCCAGGTCGGTTGATCACCTGGAGTATACTGGCGAGGATGAAATCGCCGCTCTGCTGAACAGTAAAACAATGCCAACAGTATTACCCGGAGCTTCATTGTTTCTTGGGATGACTTATGCCCCAGCCAGGCATATGATTGATGCCGGATTACCTGTAGCACTTGCCAGTGATTTCAACCCCGGATCTTCCCCAACAGGAAATATGAAACTTATAATGTCCCTGGCCATGATGCAAATGAAAATGATGCCGGCCGAAGTGTTTAATGCAGCAACAATCAATGGTGCCTACGCCATGGGACTGGAAGATACGCATGGATCAATCACCAGGGGAAAAATCGCTAACCTGATTATTACCGAACCCATACCAGGGATAAACTATTTTCCCTACGCTTTTGGTTCAAACCTCATCAATAAAGTAATACTCAATGGCAAAATCATATAAGGAATCCCCAATTCAAGGCACTCGAAGTACTCGAAGTACTCAAAGTACTTTAGTTCACTTATAACTAAAAGTCTGTTCGAAGCAAAAAGCAAAAAACAACAAACAAACATAATATTACAATGAAGCAAATATTGGAATGCGTGCCCAACTTCAGCGAAGGCGTCGATATGGGAATCATCAGGCAAATAAGCGATGAGATTGAGTCCGTAGACAATGTGAAACTATTAGATGTTGATCCCGGGAAAGCTACGAACAGAACTGTAGTTACTTTTGTCGGAGAACCTGGAGCAGTTATTCAAGCTGCTTTTCTGGCAGTGAAGAAGGCATCTGAGATTATTGATATGACAAAGCACTCGGGTGAGCATCCAAGATTTGGAGCCACAGATGTTTGTCCGCTCATTCCGGTAGCTAATATTTCCATGGAGGAGACCGTAGAATGGGCAAGGAAATTGGCGGAGCGTATTGGTACTGAATTACATTTTCCGGTGTATTGCTACGAAAATGCTGCCTTTATGGAAGAAAGAAGAAACCTGGCATCTGTGAGGTCCGGGGAATATGAGGGCTTGAAGGAGAAACTTAAAGATAAACACTGGACCCCCGATTTTGGTCCTGCAGTTTTTGTGCCGAAAACAGGATCTTTGGCTGTTGGAGCAAGAGATTTTCTTGTTGCCTATAACATTAACCTGAATACTACCTCTACAAGGAGAGCCAATGCCATTGCCTTCGATGTGCGTGAAAGGGGCAGATCGAAACGTGAAGGGAATTCACTTAACGGAAAAATTGTAAAAGATAAGCAGAGTAATCCGGTGATGATTCCGGGATCACTAAAGTCAGTTAAGGCCATTGGGTGGTTTATTGAAGAGTATGGTGTAGCACAGATATCGATGAATCTGACAAATATTTCTATTACTTCTGTGCATGAAGCATTTGACGAAGTATGTAAAAGAGCTGAAGCCAGGGGGATAAGAGTTACGGGATCTGAGCTGGTTGGTTTGGTGCCTCTTAGCGCCATGCTGGATGCAGGAAGATACTTCCTTAAAAAGCAGCAGCGCTCATTGGGAGTTTCTGATTCAGAACTGATTAAGATCGCTGTTAAATCTTTGGGTCTCGATGAGCTGGGGCCTTTTGTTCCAAAGGAGAAGATTATCGAATATAAAATGAATCAGGGAACAGCAGGTAAATTAAATGCTATGACCATCATGGCTTTTATGGAAGAAACTGCTTCTGAGTCGCCTGCTCCGGGTGGTGGCTCTGTAAGTGCCTACATTGGTTCACTGGGAGTTGCTCTTGGAACAATGGTGGCAAACCTTACTTCACATAAGAGGGGATGGGATGATAAATGGGAAACTTTTTCAGAATGGGCGGTAAAAGGAAAAAATATACAGGAAGAGTTATTAAGATTGGTTGATGAAGATACTGCTGCCTTTAATTTGATAATGGATGCCTTTTCACTTCCGAAATATTCTGAAATAGAGAAGAAGCAAAGATCGAAAGCTATCCGTGTTGCTACGATTCATGCTATAAAGATCCCCCTGAAAGTAATGACCACTGCTAACAAAGGATTTGAATTGATTGAGGCAATGATACAATCGGGGAATCCCAATAGCATATCTGATGCGGGAGTAGGGGCCATTGCTATTCGATCCTGTATCCTTGGGGCACATCTCAATGTGCTTATAAATATGGATGGTATGGAGATGGATGATGAGCTGCAAAGTATTAAAAAACAAGCAGATAGCATGGCTGATAAGGCCGTAAATAAGGAAAAATCTCTGTTGATTCAGGTAAGATCTAAAATACTTGATTAAGTAAATTGAGGAGAATATTGTACTATTTGAGGTTAAATTTTGTTAAAAGACGCAGCAAAATCGTTAATTTATAATGATTCCAAATAACCATTATTGAGCTTGAATATGTCATATTCTGTGAATGCATTAACATAAACACTTTTCTGTGAATTTTCTATTGTCGACTTATATAAAACAAGGGTTATTTCTTTAATATATAGCTGAATAGACCTATATATAGCGGGCTTTAGTTATTTGAAATAATGTATATAAAATTGCTTATTCAGATTGATTAGATTAGATAAAGAGGGGAGAAACGGATTTTATTGCATACTTTTTATAGGCATAGCTTACCTTATATCTACTCATAACATGATTTAAAAACATGTTAATTCTTTTTATCATTCTTAAAATTTCTTTAGTTTTGGGGCATTAGAGTCGTTTAAATTTGTTCTATATATTAACCTAAACTTTAATCTATGAAAAGATTTTTTTTCTTAGCCTTTCTTCTTTTGACATTTGTGGGATATAGTCTCCAAGGTCAAGGGACAGAAATTAAAGGTAAAGTAACTGCTACCGATGACGGTACTGCTTTACCTGGAGTATCGGTCGTAGTACCAGGTTCAACAATTGGTTCTGTGACAGATTTTGATGGTAATTATTCCATCACTGTACCAAGTGATGCTAGCACATTGATGTTTAGCTTTATTGGTATGCTAACGCAACAAGTAGAAATCGCAGGACAAACAACAGTTAATGTTGCTTTAGAATCTGTATCTACTGAACTTGATGAAGTTGTTGTAACAGCTTTGGGTATCACAAGAGAAAAGAAAGCACTTGGTTATGCTGTTCAAGAAGTTGGAGGCGAAGAGCTGAATAATGCAATGCAAACGGATGCGATTAGCGCACTTTCCGGACGTGCTGCTGGTGTTCAGATATCTTCTTCTTCAAATCTTGGCGGTTCAAGTCGTATTCTGATCCGTGGTGCTAACTCTATTACTCAAGGAAACCAGCCATTATTTATCGTTGATGGTATTCCAATGGACAATTCAAACTATAGTGGTACAGGTGCTGCTTCCGGTGGAGGTGGAATTGACTACGGTAACTTGATGAATGACTTGAATGCAGATGAGATCGATGAAATTTCCATACTGAAAGGCCCTGCAGCTGCGATTTATGGATCACGTGCTGCAAATGGTGTTATCATTGTTACAACCAAAGGTGCAAAAGCAGGCCGCAATAGCGTTTCTGTTGAAGTAAATTCAAGCTTAGGTTTTGATAATGTGAGTACTCTTCCAGTGCTTCAAAGAAAATATGGTGGTGGAGCTATTGTAGCTGATGCAGATGGTGGAGTAAATGGTTTTGAGCAAGTGACTGTAGGTGGTTCAACTTACAGTGTTCCTCAATACGCTGTTGACGAGTCATGGGGACCACGCTATGATCCAAATATCCAGGTTGTACACTGGGATGGAATTAACGAAGATGGTACAGTAACCACTCGTCCATGGGTTGCTCCTGAGAATGATGTTGATGCTTACTGGGAAACTGGTAGGACACTGTCAAACTCAATTGCAGTGAGTAAAACAGGTCGTGATTACGGTGTGCGTTTTTCTTACAAAAATGTTGATGTAGATGGTACTATGCCTGGTTCATGGCAGAAGAAAAATGATTTCAAACTGAATTCAAACATCAATGCAGGTGAGAAAGTCAAAATAAACAGTAGTTTGAACTATAGGGCACCTCGAAAAACTATTTTTTGGTGCCGTTGTTTGAATCAAATGTATCAT
>CAZIFQ010000045.1:0-19728 GCA_964538375.1 uncultured Bacteroidaceae bacterium
AAGAGAATCCGTTCTTGTCAAGCCATGATGCAAGAATTACAGTTCCCGAGACATGTAAATCCAGAAGCTTCTTTATTTTTATTTCATTATTAGTACTCATAGTACAAATATCGTGATTTATTTAAAGAGAAACGCAGTCCGGACCGGTTTTATTTATAATATTAATTCATTTATTCCAAAAGTACTATCTGGATCAAGACCTGCCAGATAATGTTCGGTAACCACAACATTGCTGTGACCTAACATTTAACTTATCTGTTTAAGAGGCACATTATTTTGGTCAAGAGTATTGGCATAACAATCTCTTGCGCTCCCCAGCTTCAATGGTTGAGATAAACCAAATTGGTCTCTTATATCCTTTAGTTTCTGATTTAATTGCTGTTTAATCTGGAAAATCCGGTGTAACTGGTTCTTCGTCATATTTGGGGATGGTATATCTCGGCTGATCAAATTGCCTTATTCGCAACATCTCAAAGCTAGCTATTCGATTTCTCTGCCTTTTGACACTCTTGATTCCATTAACATGCTACACCTAGTCCAATTATTCCTCAGTATTATAATTCCATTTTAATAGCAATAGAAATAATGAATTATTTACCTGTTTATCGGAGACTTAAACTTCATTATAATTATTAAAAACGTCCCCAAATATGACGAAGAACCTTTAAAGTGAGCTCCAAAAAATCGATTTCATTTTCAATTTTAGCTTATTAATATTAATAAATAGTATTCGCTTTTTCTTCTTTTAGAATTATCTTTGTAAAAAATAGATCTGTTATGCATAGCTACAAGCAACTCAATTTTAGCACGATTATTCTTGACGTAGTTTCAAAATTTTCAGGGAATCCCGCCCTTGGATTTATTGATGAAGAAGCTTTGACATACGCCCAGATGGGCAGGAAAATAGAAGCGGTGAAGGTCCTTCTTGAAAAGCTGGGAATAAAACCCGGGCAAAAAGTGGTTATTTATAGCCAAAATATGCCCAATTGGGGAGTTGTTTATTTTGCCCTGCAGAGTATGGGGATAGTAGCGATTCCTGTGTTGCCTGATTTCAATGCTCACGAACTACAAAATGTTCTGAATCACTCAGAGGCAATTGCTATTTTTGTTTCTAAAAGCCTGGAGTACAAGCTTGCAGAGCTAAAGATGGAATTTATTAATACTACAATTCGGATTGATAATCTTGAAGTCCTAAATAGTGTTAACAATAAAGTTGTTTTTGATGAAGAGGCAATAAGCAATACAGTATATGATGTTAATGAAAATGAGCTTTCAATTTTACTTTACACTTCGGGAACAACAGGAGACTCAAAAGGAGTAATGCTCTCCCAAAAGAATGTAATATTTAATGCCCTCCAGGCCAATGCAATCCAGCCCATTAACGAACACGATCGCTTCCTTTCTATATTGCCCTTGTCACATACCTATGAAAATACTTTAGGACTGATACTTCCAATTTTAAAAGGCGCAGGGGTTACCTATCTTCGGAATCCGCCAACAGCAAGCGTTCTATTACCCGCAATGAAATCGGTCAAACCTCATTTAATGTTAACGGTGCCGATGATTATAGAAAAAGTGTTTAGAAACAGTGTCCTTCCTCAGATTCAAAAAAAGACTGCAACACGATTGATGTATAAATTAAGGCCAGGGCGTAAGCTAGTTCATAAAATAGCAGGTAAAAAACTCTATCAGACTTTCGGAGGAAACCTTAAGTTTTTTGGTATTGGAGGAGCAAAACTCGATCCGATTGTAGAACAATTCCTCAGGGACGCTAAATTTCCTTATGCTATTGGATATGGCTTAACCGAAACCGCCCCACTCCTTGCAGGTTCCAATCCTTCTCAGACAAAATTCCAAGCCATTGGCCCCAATGTTGTGCATTGTGAGTTGAAAATTGATAATCCCGATCCTGTTACCGGCGAAGGCGAAATCTGGGCCAAAGGAGAAAATATTATGCTGGGCTATTATAAAAATGAAGAAAAGACAAAAGAAGTTCTTACCGAAGACGGATGGTTCAAAACCGGTGACCTGGGCGTTTATGATAAAAACGGATGGTTAAGTCATAAGGGCCGTCTAAAAAACGTGATCATTGGTTCCAACGGGGAAAATATCTATCCGGAAGAAATAGAATCACTGATTAATAATTTTCGACATGTTGAGGAATCTGTTGTGATGGAGCAAAAAGGAAAACTGGTCGCTCTGGTACATTTTAACCGGGAAGAACTGGAGAACAACATAAAGCAAGCCTCCTCAGAGTTTTCAACTAAAGTAGACAAAAATCTCAGTGAGATCAGCAAAAAAGTAGACGAAACCATTAGCAAACTAAGTCTAGAACTTCGTGAATTTATAAACTCTAAGCTTAATAAATCCTTCCAAATTAAGGAGGTTGTTTCACATAAAGATCCATTTCTTAAAACGGCCACTTTGAAGATTAAGAGGCATTTGTATCAGATAAGGAAGGGAGATGTTTCGGATAAATAATTCAGGTTTACAGCTTGATTATTTGTCCAGATGATTAATTTAACCTCTCCTGTATTCTGGAGTCAAATAAAGGGAGGATTATATGGCCTGTCGGATATCTCTTTTCAATTTCTATTACCCTGCATTCCTGGAAGAACCGTGCCACTGACCACCCTTAGCCGGAATATGGCGTCTAATATAAGATACAGAACTACTGGATCTTAAATGGGATAGTGAGAATCGGCTTGAAGTGGTCAAGCCCTCCGTTTTTTCCAATAGAGCCACATGAATTATAAAAATTTGTGTAGAGTTACTTATGTTTGAACTTGTAACCGTATACGAAAGCCAGGTAATCAGCAACCGGATAATGAGCCCTAAGAATGGCTCCTACGAAATGTGTTCTTTTTTCACCTAAATCGATCCTGAAACCTGATCTTTCAAAGAAAGCAGGTATTGTATACAAAGATCCACCACGAGCTCCTGACTTTGCCAGCTCAATGTTTTTCGGGGACCGGAATACATAGGTCCCAAATCCAACATGGAAAGCAAATCTTCCGAAACAAAGCTCACCAAATGCATAAAGACTTCCTGTAGTAAGGACATCAGGAATGCTGTATTCATCTTCGATCCTGAACTCGGGAGATGGTCCCAGGGAATGTATATAATGTGCTTCAACAGCCCCACCGACTCTAAATACCGGATGAAGCTGACGTTCATAACCAAACGAAGTCCCGGTCTTGAAATAATAATAATTGTTATATCTCGACCACATCCAACCTGGCTCCACCGCTACGAACATGGAACCTGAAGGTTTGAATTCGGATTTCTCCATGGGAACAAAGGTGCTGAGCCCCGGGTGAATATGATAGCGTATCCCGGCCAGTCCCTGCACCTCGTTGATCCCGTAATTCGGGAATTTCCAGGATGCATTTGATGCATGGGTATAGTTGGCGTTAAGTGTCAGGTCAAGCCTGTCATTCAACTGAATATCGAAACCCGTTTGAAAATTAATATATGGAGTTACTCGTGTAGAGATGAGTACATTTTCCGGATTTGTGATCTCATCATAGATTTTGCTGAACACACCAAATCCCATTCCGAGCTGGAAGTGCCAATTGAAGCGATGGAATCTGATGATCGGAGCCTGCAGGTAGCCAAAAAGTGCAAGATTACTTCCCATGATGTCTTTTTGACGTTGTTGCAGTTCATCACTATCGGAATAATCTGTGTAATTCGTGAAGCGAAGAGCAATACCTGTTATAGGATAATTAAGGGGTTTTTCCCAATTGTTTTCTCCCGAACTTTGCAGGCCAAAGCGAAACTCGTATGAATTAAAGTACAAATCTTCTAAAAAATCACGATTGGGATGATGAAGTACTTTTCCATACCTCAGGTTAAGCTCCATGAAGATATCCGGATCCCGTGCGTCCTGGGCAAAAGCTGCCAATCCATATAAATGGAACAATACCATGGAACATATAAAAAGATAAAGAGTATTTCTTCTGACTATATTCATTTAGCATCAAGCATTGCCTTTTTGAATTCCTCTTAGGCTGTTTGTCGAAATTTATAAAAAAAAACGGTACAGATGAGAATAATATTTACATTGAATTCGGTATTGCATTATTTGAAAGACTGGAGGAGGATGAATTCAATCCTAATGTGTCACTTGAAGTCGGTTATTTACGCGCACTCAGAAAACCAGTCTGTTTACTAAAAGATAAGACGCTAAAAACACTACAAACTGATCTAGTTGGTAAACTTTATAAAAGCTTTGATCCCCAAGATCCGAAGAAGACTATACCAAGGGAATTGGAGAATTGGTTAAGAGATAAAGAAATCATAACATAGATCAACGATAAATCAAAATTATACTTTCATTTGTCAAGTGCAAAAATTACCGCAAAAACGTTAGAAAGAAAGCATATCAAACACTTTAACAATCCCCTGTACTGTCCTCTGTAAAATCAAAACCCCTCTAACTTATTCAATCAGAGAGGTTTATCATTCTTAACTGTGGGCCCACCTGGGCTCGAACCAGGGACCCCCTGATTATGAGTCAGGTATTTATCTTATATGTTTATTAATATAAATTACGTTATATTGTGTATTATAAGCTGTTATGAGATATAATATTTATACTTGTTTATTGTTTGTATGCAAATATTACGTAATATTGTATGCAAATTGTATGCAATTATGAAACCAACCTATTTCATATCATTATATCTTGACGTACGCCGGCCTAAGAAGAATGATAAATTTCCATTGAAGCTGCGAGTATTCACTCCTATGCCACGGAAACAGAAATTATATAATACTGTATTTGACTTCACTCAAAAAGAGTTCAGTAGTATTTGGGAAACGAAGAAGCCCAGAAAAGAGCATAATGAAACACGCTTGAAACTTCAGGCTCTTGAAAACAGGGCAAATGATGTTGCAAGCATACTACCGTACTTTTCTTTTGAGGCTTTTGAAAGATCATACCTTGGCAAAACTAAACAGGATAAAAACAGCATCATCCTTTATTACGAAAATGCCCTAATTGAATATTATAAAAACAATCAACTAAATACTGCAAGCAGTTATAAGCTTAGTCTTAAATCATTATTGAATTTTCATGGTAAAGACACCCTGACTTTCTATGAAATCACGCCAAGTTGGTTGAATGAATATGAAAATTGGATGGTCAATAAAAGGAAACTTAGTAAGGCAACGGTCGGTATTTATTTAAGAGCTCTACGGGCTATATTTAATAACGCAATTCACGATAATGCCATTGATCCTAATGCTTACCCATTTGGAAAAAGGAATTATCAAATACCCGCGCCCAAAAGTGTAAAGAAGGCTCTTTTAAAGGACCAGATAAAGACACTATTTAATGAATTACCTGATAATCCAATGCAGGTAAAAGCAAAAGATTTCTGGTTCCTTTCATATTCTTGTGATGGTATGAATATTAGGGATATAGCAAATTTGAAATTTAAAGATTTTAAAGACAATAAATTAACTTATCGGAGAGAGAAAACTGTTAATACAAGAAAGACACAAATGCCCTCAACTATCTTTGTAAATGCTCATACAATTAAAGTAATAGACAAGTATAGCAATGAGAATAAAAGCTCTGACAATTACATATTTGATATTTTAGAGTCTGGGGATGATCCAGAAGAACAATTACGCAAAGTAAAAAAATTCACACGATTCATTAATCAACATTTTCGTAAATACGCAAAAATTTGTGGAATTGACATCCCCATCTCCCCAATCTGGGCCAGACATAGTTTCGCTACCACAATGATTAGGAATGGTGCTTCAATGGAGCATGTTTCGGAAAGGATGCACGAAGGAAATCTGGTAACAACAAAAACATATTTCGCTGGGTTTGAAGATGAAACAAAGCGCGACATGACTGAAAAATTGTTGGAATTTTAAGAAATCTACAACATGAATACTATTGCCTTGGAAAATAGCGTGCGTATCATGAGTTTACCCTATCTTAATAATAAGGTAAATACAAGCATAGCTCAAGAAATCTTAGATCCTGAACAAAATTTTGATAAGAGTTTTTTGGAGCCATTTTCAAGGGAGCTTGAACAGAACATGGCAGATAAAGAAACAGATAAAGGCCGGGAAACTTTAATCAAATATTATATTAAGCAATATAAGCAAGCAGAACTTCTTTTTACATTTAACGGGAGTTTAATTCGCAACAATAAGAACATAATTAATAAATGGAACAAAGATCACAATAGCCAATTTGTATTTGACCAAATCAAAAATGATTATGAAATATGCGTTATTATTGTCTATTACATTTTTGACAGGAACTTTTATGATATACAGAGTAATTGTAAGGAATATGGTTTGAATTTTATTGATATAGCCATCAGGTCAAAATTCAATATAGATATACTTCAAACTGTGGTTGATACAACTACCGGAAAGGATCTCATTAGAGATAAATATTTAACAAAAACTCTCTCAGTTCTAATAGATAAAACCCCAACAGTAAATGAAATTGACTTTATCAAACATGAAAGCGTTGAAATTAAACCAATAATTAAATCCGATTTAATTCTTCCTATATATAATCTTTTAAGAGAAAGGTTTTCAAAAAACGACCATGAAGAACTAAATAATGTATTGAGTAATGGCTGTATTGCACCAGAAAAATTATTATATAATGGAGCTGGAAATCAATTAGCTGATGTGTTTAGACAATTATATAACAATCAGATTATTACCGGATGTACAAAAAAGATATTAGAAGAATGGATATATAAAAACTTCAAATATATACACTTAGATACCACAAATCACTTCTCGCTTCGTTACTTAAATGATATAATATCATGCAAAGAAACAAAGTGCAAAAATCCCATAATGAGAGTTGAATATGATAATGAATTAGGCTCTTTTTCAATTATTCCGTAATATTTTAATAGGGTTTTGTACGGGTTTTAGTTTCCCCTATTGATACCCTACAAAACCATGCATTATCATTACAGTGTTATTCATATAATACTGTAATTATGGAATTTACATTTGACACACTTCCGCAGGCTATTTCTCTTTTAGCCGATGAATTAAAAGAAATTAAGCGCCTTCTCCAAAAAGAGAATCATGATAATCAAGCCCATATTGATAATTGGTTAGATCTTGATGATTTAGTTAATTACGATCCCGGGAAAAGAAGTAAACCTACATTCTATGGATATGTTCGTGAAAGATCAATCCCATTCCATAAAAGAGGTAAAAAACTCCTATTTCTTAAATCTGAAATTGATGCCTGGTTGAAAGAAGGAAGAAAGCAAACTCTTTCAGAAATTGAAAATGATGCTGCACAAACTTTGAAAATCAGGAGGGTCAAAAAATGAGTCATTACCTTCCATATAAAGACTCTCCATCAATAATAAATTGTTACTCGGATGATACAGGACAGGCCGATTTAACGGCAAATTACGATTTAGGAAAATACGGTATAGGAGTAAAAGAAATAAAAGGCGAAGTAGATAAACTTAAAGATGAGCAGCCAAAAATATATGAAGAAATCATTGCACATTCTGCAACCGACCTTATAAATAAAAAAATAGAAGCTCTACCATGTTTGTGCGAACCAATACTGCCAGAAAGAGGGGTGGTAACTCTTGCTGGTGGTAGCGACACGGGGAAAAGCATCATGCTTAGACAATTATCTATTGATATCGTAACTGATCAACCTTCATTCTTGAATTTCAAATTAAAGAGTAAATATAAAAGAGTGATATATGTTTCCACTGAGGATGATGAACTCGCTATTTCGTTCCTTTTAAACAAAGTAAACAAAGGACTGAGGCTTCCTGGTGATGCTTATAGAGGTTTAACTTTCATATTTGACACAGACAGATTAATCGAAAGACTTGAATCACAATTAAGGCAGAATAAGGTTGATCTTATTGTAATTGATGCTTTCACAGATCTATACGGCAAAAGTATCAACGAGTCAAATCAGGTAAGGACTTTTCTAAATAAATATAGTCAGTTGGCACAGCGTTATAAGTGCCTTATTATTTTTTTACATCATACTGGTAAAAGAACAGAGGAATTAGTTCCGAGTAAAAACAATCTATTAGGTTCTCAAGGATTTGAGGCGAAAATGAGAACAGTAATTGAGCTTAGGCTTGATTCTATAGATGCGAAAAAAAGACACCTCTGTATAGTAAAAGGTAATTATTTACCGCGGGAATATAAGACAGAAAGCTTTGTCCTTTCTCTTGATGATAACCTGATATTTTCAATGACTGATGAGAGAAGACCTTTTGAAGAACTCAAAGCATCGGACAAAAGTGAACTCAAAGAAAAGATAAGAGGATTACATGATGAAGGAAAAACACAAAAAGAGATTTCAGCAACAACAGGCATATCTCAACCTACTATAAGTCGCTATCTGAATGAATGATTATTCAATATTCATTCATACAGTTTTAAATAATGAATATTCATTGAATATTCAATGAATAATGCTGATTAACAGACCAATACGTTGGAAGAAAATGAAAACTAACTATATACCAAGCAGCTCCTCAAGAAAATTAATCCTTGACAAAAACAGGCGCAGGGTTGAGCAATGTCCATGTGGGAAAGATAATAAGGATGGAAAATTTGTTCCTTTTGTTGGATATAAAACCAAAGGGTATTGCCATTCCTGTGGTGAAACCTTTCTACCTGAATTTTCAAAAGACTTTCATAGACAACCAGTGGTTAAAAAACAGGGAATAACATCCTATATACCGCTATCGAAATTTGATAAAAGTCTTTCCAGTCCATGCAAAAATAATTTTGTGCATTTCTTAAGAAATAAATTTGGGCCTGAAATTACAAAATATCTTATGGAGATGTACTTCATTGACAGTTCAGATCATTGGAGGGGAGCAACCATCTTTTGGCAAATTGATAATTGTGGTAAGATTAGAACAGGTAAAATAATGCTCTACGATGAGGTTTCCGGGAGGAGAATAAAAGACCCTATTAGCATCAGCTGGTATCATAAAATAGAAAAGCTCCAAAATTACTATTTGAAGCAATGCCTGTACGGTGAACATTTATTATCCACAGACTCTATCCGTCCAATAGGATTAGTAGAGAGTGAAAAAACAGCCATTATAGCAAGCGTTTTCCTTCCAGAATTAATCTGGCTTGCCACTGGTGGCAAAGATGGATTTACAATAAGTAAATGTAAGGCTCTTGAAGGGAGGAATACTATCCTATTCCCCGACTTAAATGCTTATGATCTTTGGAGCAAAAAAGCAGGCCTCTTTCAAAAAGAACTTCCAAAACTCAAATTAACTGTATCAGACTTCATTGAAAAATATGCCAGTGTATCGGAAAGAAAATCCGGGTGGGATCTGGCAGACTTTCTAATCAGAGATTTTAATGAAACTAATCCCAAAAGGCTCTCTTTCCTTGAGAATAGAAGTGGTAAAAATTCAATTTGTAAAAACTAAAAAAAATGAAAGTTCCAAAGATATTTTATGCCCCCAGTAAAATAATTTACGGCACAGCCAGAATGGATGATGAGATTCTATATCTGAAATTCGCATTCCCAGCTGCAGAAATTATCAACCCAGAAAAACAAAAGGACAAAAATGCTCAATATTTTTTAAAACAGGTCAGTGATTGCAATCAAGTTGTTTTGTCTGAATATGAAGGATTTATCGGGAAAGGGAACTTTTCAGTTCTAACAAAAGCATTATCAAGCGACAAAAAAGTATTTGTTCTCCGAAGAAGAAAAAACAACTATAATCTTATTCCTATTTCTGGGGTATTAATTGTAAAACCTAACGACTGGAAAAAAGAGTATGCTAAATTAATTTTAAACTATTAAGACATGAATATTTTAATACTAAACTCCAATCCGAAATGCTTAGGAACAAGAACTCTTGTTAAAGCTGGAGAAGCAAAAGGACATAAGATGGTTGTTTCAGACCCATCATATTTCAGTCCTTTAGTATCGGACGTAACCTCTGGCCATGACAGACTGTATGATTTACTACCAAAAAACACTTCAAGAATACAGATAAACCAAATAGACTGCATTATTCCGAGAATATCATCAAATCTTATTTACAACTCGTATGTGTTGGAACATCTATCTGAAAATCTTGGCATATATTCCACCCAATCTGCGATTGGATTACGCACAGCAGCAAATAAATTTCATACTATCCAAATTTGCAGCAGGCATGGTATCAGAACTCCACTTACTGTGTATTCAAAATCTTCAAATAATATAGACTTCCTTATTGAAAAAGTTGGAGGGATTCCATTTATTATAAAATATAACAGTGGAAGTCAGGGAGCAGGTGTGATGCTTATGGAAACCCGTAAATCTGCAATAAGCTCAATTCAAGGGTTAATGAAGAATCGTGCAGACTTTATTTTGCAGGAGTTCATCGAATCAAAAAATCAGGACATACGGGCCATTGTCTGTGGTGATAGAGTTATCTCTGCAATGATTAGAACTGGGCCAAAGTCAGACTTCCGTTCAAATATCTCTTTAGGCGGGTCAGGGAGGCCGATAGAATTATCAGCAGAAGATCAGAATATATGTATTCGGGCATCCAAGGCTGTTGGACTTGCGTTTTCAGGCGTTGATCTGCTTAAAGATAAGAAAGGAACGACCTACCTGTCGGAAATCAATGGAAACCCCGGGAGTCAGATAATCAAGGTAACGGGAAGCAATATGTTCAGCCACCTCATTGAATATATTGAGAATAGAGAAGTCTTTGGTAAAACAGCTCCTGCAAAAAGTCAAGACCACTATTACAATCAGCTAAAGAATGAAAATCGAAAGATTTGGGGCCAATTAAAATTCTTCACTGAGAATAGGCAGGTTCAGCATATTTATAAAAATACAAAAGACCGAGAAATTAAATACCGGGATGTATCCGGGAAATGGATGCTAAGAAAAATCAGAAGCCCCTATGATATATACAGGATCATATTTGACACTTTCTTAATTAAATGATATGGAAGCAACTTATTCATACACCCCAAAAGTAAGAATGCCCGGGAGAACTGTGCTAATTATTACAATCGTTACTCTTGGCATTGGTTTACTATGGTATTACAATACTCAAGAAATTATTACTGAAAATGAGGATAAATAAGCAGTTTAAAAACCTGTATAATCTCATAATCAAATTATACGGTCATATACAAGAATGTTGATTATATAAAATTTTACGGTAGTATTTTACAGTAAAAACAACCGTAAAATATATAAATGAAGCGTAAAATATTCATCGTAAATATTTATTAACTCATTGAATATCAAATTATGAAAGATAGAATAAGTTATTACCCAGAGGCATCTTACGTTAAAACCTGCATTATTTGCGAATTTATATTTTACCCGAAGAGTAACAAAGCCATTTTTTGTTGTGATGCATGTAAACAACGTTGCTATATTTTACGTAAGAAACAAAGAGAAGGATATTCTGGCGATCCAAATAAAGGTGTGATTTTGCCAGCCGGCACTATTCCAAGCCAAGAAATTCCGGAAGAGAAATTGGTCTATTATGGGTTTAAGCCCGAAATGCTGGAAGCACTTTCAAATTATGTTTCACGAGATAACTTGCCACAAGAGAAACGACACATCGATCAATTAGAATCAATAACTGATACAATGGATTGGTTTGTGTCATCGATACAGGTTTTTACTGATCAGTTTCTGTTAGAAGTAATGCGTGTTAATTCCCGGAAGTATAAATTATATGCTTGGAAATGGGATTCAGAAAATGAGAAGCCGTTTCTTAATAAATCTTAAAATCCATCCTCATCACGAAGATCTCCATCAAGTCCAAATCTCCTAAATACTCAGGTAAGAAATAGCCAATTATTTCTAACAATACCTGAATCGTTTCACAAACCAATCTAATTAAGTGTTGAAAAAATAGCTCTGATTCTACTCTTTTGAATAGATATGTTTAACTTTATTAGATATATATGATAAAAATTAATCCTGAATAATTTTCTGAATAATAGATCAATGGATGAATCTATAGATAATTTGAGCATAGAGGAATTAGCGAAAATCAAATATTTGAGCTTAGAGGAGTTAGCGAAAATTGAAAATTTATCTGTTCGGGCATATCATGTTTGTGAAGGGGGGCGATTATTGAATCTCTTAGAAATATTGACTTTCTATTGGGAAAATGATGGTTTCCGAAAACTAAGAAATTGTGGAAGCAGATCAAATGAAGATCTAATTGAACTCTGTAAAAAGTATCAAGGGCTCATTGACCAACCAATAAAGTCTATTGAAATCAATAAACCAGAAAACTTAACAGAGAAAAAAATCCTTAGTTTAAGTGCAAGGCAAAAGAAAATTCTAAATAACATCATAGAATCTCTAATAAGCGAACTTTCGGTAAGGGCCGCTAACTCATTAGAAACACACCTTAATTCAGACTACTCAATTAAAGCCTTTCAGCCAATATTATCTGATCCAAAATTTAATATCAGAAATCTTAGAAATATTGGAGCAAAGACAGAAAAGGAACTAAAGAACCTTTTTATAGATCTACGTCAGCAAATCGATTTAGTAATACAATTTGAAGATGAAGAGGAATTAACTAAAGAGTTATTCAATACATATTTAAGGAAAAAATTCGGGTTGGAAAAGGCATTAATTTCCGAAATATGGAAAAATTATGAGTCTGGGAGTGGCATACCTCTTTTTAAAACAATAAATATCTTGATTGAAAGTGGCGCTATATACGACATAAAGCAAAGAGTTATATTTAGAAAGGGTATTAATTATTGGAATTCAGGGGATAAAGAAACATTGGAGAATATTGCGTCAGAATTGAATATTACGAGAGAAAGGATACGTCAAATAAGGAATATTATTATTGGTAATTTCAATTCAACCTTTTCATTTATCAAATTGATGGACCTTGAATCCATTAATCTTTATGGAATAAATTTCGATGTCGATATTATTGATATTCCTGAAGATCTTGGGTCAAATATAAATGAAACTGAAAACAATTCTTTTAACAATCATTTTATTATAAAGATTTTTTCGATTCTTTTAGAGAGGACTCATGATTTGATTGGAAACGATGAGTCCATTGCTACAAATAAAATATCAAGATCAGCTCACAACTGGAATAACACATATTTGGTCAAGAAGGAATTATCTAATGTGCTTAATTATAATGCTTTTATAAACGATGTTAATTCTCGGCTAAATATGAGAATTGAGGAAAGTTATAGTTTCCAATTTGAATCATATTTGACTAATTTTCTGACAAAGAAAAGCTATGAACTGAATAATAATATAGTGTTTATATGCGAACGAATGATATTTAATGAATTTGAATTAAGCATCGACATATATGAACAATTAACGTTTAAAAAAAATACGAAGAAACAGGTTGTTGAGTATGTATATGACGTGTTAAAAGAAGTTAAGAGGCCCCTTAATATATATCAAATATATGAATTAATTAATGTCAAATATCCCAATATTACAAAAAGCCCGGAGGCTCTTAGAGGCAGTTGCCAAAGGGATTCAAATTTAGTTTATATCGGAAGAAGTAGTACTTATGGTTTGAAAATATGGGAGATAAATGAATTAATAAAAGGTGGTACTATGCATGATATTGCAGAAGAATTTTTAATCAAATTTGAAGAACCAAAGCATATTGATGAGATCAAAGACTACGTTATAAAATTTCGCCCAGAAGCTACTTCCAAAAATTTGTACTATAACCTCAAATCCGCAGAAAACAAGCGTTTTTTATTTTTCAAAAATCACATCGTTGGCCTCATTTCAAAACAATATGATAGTAGTTGCCAATTAAATGAATCATCTTTGATTAATCGTAGAACCAAAGAAGAAAGCCTCAAATTGTTGACCAAATTTGTTGCAGAGAATGATCGTCTACCCTCTTATTCATCTAAGGATTATAATGAAATAAAACTGTGTCGTTTCCTCAGAGTCCTACTAAATAAGGGGGAACTAAATGATATAAATGATCAAAAACTAAAATTCCTTGTGGAATCATACTATTCTAACGGTAGAAGGAGGAAAAATTCGGAAAATAGAAAGTGCTCTTATGTAGATCTTTCTAAGTTTATTTCTGATAATAATAGAATGCCAAATTCAAGAATTGAGACTGAAAGAGGTTTGTACTATTTCTATTATAAACAAACCAGCCTATATAAGAACGGGGAATTGGATAATGAAACAATGAAAGAATATATTGAAATTGTAGATTTAATACACAAAACAAATGAAAATTGATTTAATAAAAAGTCAACAAACTGAAGAACTGAAATCGATTTGTAAAGCAAAAGGAATTGATTTTACTTCGATGGATATGCTTATCAAATCTGAAAAGATGAAGAAATTGCAAAAGCGTAATCATTACATTCAACAAACTATTGATTCAGAAATAGAAAAAGCAATTAGCCATGAAAATAAGTAAAATCATATTGAATAATTTCCGGCAATACTATGGGAAAAATATCATTGACCTCCAAACATCTAATGATAATAACATTGTTATTATTGGGGGGAAAAATGGCTATGGAAAAACCAATTTCCTAATATCTATTGTTTGGTGCCTCTATGGTGATAAAATTACTCAAATTGACGATAGTTTTAAAAGAGAGGTTCAAAAGGACTCCAATTACCAAAGGTTTATTAAACAATCATTGAATTGGGATTCTGCAGATGAAGGAAACTCAAAATTCTCAGTTGAAATTCAATTTGAAGAGATTGATTATCCCACAAACCTGAATAGTTCAGATAACAAAATAACTATTAAAAGGATCTTCGATACAAAAAATATAGATGAGAGCTTGCTAATTCTAAATTCTGACGGTTCTGAACTCTTTAATGAAAATGAAGATCAATTAAGTTTTATTAATGATTATCTAATTCCCCTTGAAGCAGCCAAATTTGTCTTTTTCGATGCAGAAAAGATTGCATCCTGGGCAGAACTCTCAACAAAAGATGAAGGCAGTGTTTTAAATGATGCATTAGGTAAACTTCTTGGTTTAGACCTTTATGAAAATTTAAAAGATGATTTTTACACATACACCAATAACCTTAAAAAAGAAGGAGCAAATACTAACATAAAAGAACAAATCATTAATGCTGAGAAGGCAATCGAATTAAATAAGGGTAAAATAGAAGAAATTGATTTAAAGTCAGCCCTAAATGAATCAAGTATAAAAAACCTGAAAGAAAAAATAAGGGAGTATCAAAACTATCTAAATCAGAACAGTAAAAGTGATAAATCTGTATTAAATAGAGAAGATATATTTAATGAACTCTCATCTCTTCAATCAAAAAAAGAAGAAGTTGAAAATCGGTTTAATGAACTTAGTGAACTTTCTCCTTTAGCAATTTTAGGCGGGAAACTTGAGGAAGTTATAGAGCAAATTGAAACTCAAAATAAGTCTTTATCCGATGTTGAAAACAATGAGTCCGTAAAAATAAAACTTGAAAGTTTTATAGAAAAATTATTTAATAATCCACCCGAACCAGATGATGGTTCGATGACTTTTAAAAATAAAGTGTTTTATTCTGAAAAAGCACATGGATTATTAAATGATCTCTTTGAAGTAGAGGGTAAAAATATCGAAGTTGATTTTGAATTAGATTTAAACAATGCTGATAAAGATTTAATTTTTAAAGCGGCTCAAATTTTAAAACAATATTCCAAAGAGCTTTTTGAAACAACAATAACTGAGTATAATTCTATTCAAATTGCAATCTCACTTAAAGAAAAGCAACTTAAAATGATAGATTCGGATTTAGAAGATGAAACTATTTTGGAAATTGTATCTCAAAAAGATGAGGGTGATAGAAGCCTTGAAAAGATAATTGCAGAAAACGGGGGTCTTGATAATCAAAAAACCAAACTTCTAAAGGATAATATTAGATTAAATCAACAATACAATATTCTAATACAAAAAAGTAGTGGAAATAAATTAATTAAAAGCAAGGGGGCGAAGGCAAAACAATATATCGATACATTACAGATATTTATCGATAATCAAAAACGCAGTAAAAAAGAAACTCTGGCCAGTAGTTTAATAAGTGAGTTAAAGAAGCTCATGCATAAAATGCAGAATGATGATTTAAGTTTTATTGCCGATTCACGAATTGACATTTTACCTGATGGTAAGGGCTTAAAGGTTTCAATTCTTGATGATGAAGGAAATGAAATCCCAAAGGAAAGTTTTTCAACTGGTGAAAAACAGATATATATATCGTGTTTAATTAAAGCAATTTTAAATGAATCTATTCAAAATTTTCCAGTATTTATAGACACCCCTTTGGGTAGATTAGATCATGAACATATTGAAAACATATTAAAAAACTACTATCCTGATTTATCCAGTCAAGTTGTTTTATTAGCAACAAATAACGAAATAACTCCAAGGCGTTATGCATTGATCTCGCCAAAGGTAGCTAAGTCGTATCTTATAGTTAATCAAAACAAAAAATCTAATTTTAAACAAGGTTATTTCAAGAGTTATGAGAATTAAAATAAGCAAGTACTCCGAAGAACGTATTGAGAAGCTAAAAGCGATTTTCAAGTTTCATTCTGAAACGATAGTTCCAAGAATAGCTTTTGCATACAGCCTCCAAACCAACATACGTTTTGATAAGGACTCTGATATAGCGCCAAAATCAGACGGTAGAGAATTTAGAGATGAAAAAGGTCTTTTCGGTGTAATAATCGATAATCAATCTAATTTTCCGATTTATAAAACGGTTTTAGACAATCACTATACTACCAACCTTTATGAGGATGATTTTACTAAGTTATTTAAACTTCATCTTGACCATGGTTTATCACTGATGGAAAAGGACGTTTCAAAATCGGACATAACAAGTGGTGGTCATATATCTTATTTGATGAAATTAGTTAAAAGTGGACTGGATTTACAATCAGGTTCTGCTACTCTTGCAAATATTTTGCAATCTAAGTCAGTAGTCAATGAATACTCTGAACCGTTATCATTTGATATTGGTTCAACTGAAACCGATGAAGTAATCAAAATAAAAATTAATGACCTCAGTGAATTTGATAATCGAAATATTGCTGTCGCAGGGATGGCCGGTTCTGGCAAAACCGAATTAGTAAAAGATATATTATATCAAATCTCCGTTAATACCAATTCTCAACTTAAATTTATATTTTTTGATTATAAGGGAGAAGGCAAAGCATCGCAATTAAAGCCGTTTCTTGATAAAACAAATTGTGAGTTCATTGACATTCTCAATGATGGCCTCAATTTTAACCCCTTATCATCCATTAATACAAATGAAGGGGAAAGACAGAAAATATTCAGTATAAAAGCCTTTGTAGACACAGTTGCAACATTTGTTCCAAGTATTGGTGTTGCTCAAAAACATATATTACAAACGGTGGTTTCTGATCTATTTGAGGGGGAAAGTGAAGGTCTACCAAATATGTTAGAGCTTTTCGATGCTCTCCAAGAATATTATGATTCAACAAAAACAAAACCAGACACTTTACTGTCAGCAATTAAAGATTTGGCAAGTGGATTATTTTCAAATGAGATCTCAGAAACGATAATTGATAAAAGTATTTATCTAAGCTTACCCCCAACTTTATCAGACACGCTCAGACAGCTCTGTGTTTTCCTTCTGCTCAGATATTTCAATTTTTATTTTAGCTCAGCAAATGATGCTGTACCTACTGAAAACATCATCCCTCTAAGATATATTATTGTTATTGATGAAGCTCATATATATTTGAAAAACAAAAATGCAAGAAAAGCGCTTGAAGATTTGCTAAGATTGTTGCGTTCCAAAGGAGTGATAGTTGCTATGCTTTCACAAGGGGTGGAGGATTATAGAACAAAAGATTTTGATTTTGCTTCACAAGTAAAATTACCTATTTGCTTGAATGTTCAAAATAAAGACCCAAAAATGATTAAAGCTTTTGTGGGAACACCGAGAAGTGAACATAAATTAGTGAATGAAATTAATAGACTTAAAGCTGGATATGGATTGATTAATTTGGATGAACCAAAAACAATTAAGATTCGTCAGTTTTGGCAGACATTAGAAAAAGAATGAATAATCCGATGATTAGTGTATATCAAAACCTATATGTAATCTGATGCTCAAAGATGTACTTACATACAATCTGGATGTTATTTTCTGTGGTACTGCTAAGGGAGAAGCTTCCGCAAGATTAGGATTTTATTATGCTGGCCCTGGCAATAAGCTTTATGGAATTCTTGATAAGGCTGGGTTTACCCCACATAAATTACATCCCTCTGATTGTTATGAAATTAATCAGTATAAGATTGGTTTTACTGATTTAGTTCATACTGAATTTGGGAATGATGATGAAATCAGTGATAGTAGTTATGATGTTGTAGGCTTCATTGAAAAAGTAAAAAAATTCAAACCACGATATGTAGCATTTAATAGTAAAAAAGGTGCCTCTTTTGTGTTAGGTTTTAGAGGAATTACTAAGTTGGTTGATTATGGCCTCCAAAAACAGAAAATAGGTAACTCTAATCTATTTGTTCTCCCCTCTACTTCAGGATCTGCAAGAAGATATTGGGATGAGAATTATTGGTTTGAATTAAAAAGATTAATTGATAATTATCTATAAAACAAGAGAATAATATCCTCTAAATAAACTAATCGGCACAAATTTTGTTGAATAATATATAGTAGAGATCAATTTTTTTTTCTTAATTTGCCATTAAATGACACCTTCCTTCAATTTCGCAAATACTTTTAGCTTTAGTGAAGTCCATAAAGAAAGGGTTGGGCAATTAATAAACTACCTTGCACTGAAGGTTGGAAATCTGTATTGCACCAAGCTAATAAAGCTCCTATACATTATTGACGAAGAATCTATTCATAGCTCTGGAACTCCACTATCTTGGTTAACATATAAGGTATATCAAATGGGGCCTGTTCCTGAACAACTATGGTATTCCATTAAAGATGGGAACTCAATATTTGATGACTATTTCGATGTAAATGAAGAAAAGGGTGGATATAACGAAAAGGGTGGCATACAGTATAGAATTACTGCAATTTCAAAAGAGGAGATGTCTGAATTCAGCAGACGAGAAGTAAAAATAATTGATAGTGTTATTAGTGTTTTTGGAGGGAAAACCCCTGATCAGTTAATTGAATATTTACATAGAGAAGAAAGTCTTTGGTATAAAATGGTTAGTGAAAATGAAATTTCTTTTGAGAAGAGCTTAGCAACACCCCATATAATTGATCTTTCCCAACTAATTAGCAACGATAAATTTAAACTTGACATTTATCATGATGCAGCAGAGGAGATCAATCTTCTTGAAACTCTCTCCTAATGTATCAAAGCGGACAGATTTACTACATCAATAATTTCAAACAAGGGGAAAATTCCCTGCCAAAAAATCGGTATTGTGTAATCTTAACAATAAGAGAGGTAGAGGTTGCTATCATTATTCATAAAGTAACTTCTGAGCCATACTGTGATTCACAGAAATTAATACCAAGAGGTAATGTTGTAAATGAAGAAAAAGATATTTTTTACTTTCCAAAAGAAGAAGTTATTGGTAAGAAAGGCTTCTTCTTTGAGTTAGACTCATACATACACATGGGAGTATGGAATGTGTCTGAATTCACTTTTGATAAATTTCAAGGATTTGATAGTGAGTGTAAACGGAAACTACAAGTGCAGAGATTTCGGTAAATAAGAGTGCAGAGAAAAT
>CAZIFQ010000046.1:0-19597 GCA_964538375.1 uncultured Bacteroidaceae bacterium
CATTATAAAGAGAAATTTAATGTCTAATTAAGTCAACCCTATTCAGGCATGGACTGCCTATCGCCTAACGCCTAACCCCTAATACCTATAGCTCATCATACTTCTTCGCATTCCCTTTCGATTTCTCAACCGGATACTTCACCCCGTTTTTTACCACTTTTTCTAATACAATCTCAGGTACATTAAGTTTGTGTTTTTCTGCCAGCAAAAGTGCATAGGCAAATATATCAGCCAGTTCCTCTTTCAATTTTTCCCGATCCACCTCTTCTGCTTCTTCCCTGGTTTTCCAAAGGAATAGCTCGTTCAATTCGGCTGCTTCAATCGAGAGTGCCAACGCCAAATCCTTTGTATTATGAAATTGCTGCCAGTTGCGTTCATCACGAAATTTAACCAGGGCGGTGGTTGCTGTTTTTAAATCGGACATGGGAAGAAAAAATTAAGTTAATTCTATGAATTCAAAATAGTAAACAAGTATACAAAAATTACATGAAGACTGAAGAGTAAATAGTGTACAGTGCCAGGTATCCTGCAGAGTCGCACCACCCGGGATGTCTCACCAAATCCTGACACCTGATACCTGACGCCTAATACCTTTTCCCTTTTACCTTTTACCTTTTTCCTTACCCTCACTCACTCTTAAAATCCGAGGTGCTATGGAAAACCAGCTTTGGATATGATTCCTGTGTTATCTTCAGGTTCCATTCACTTTGTGCGAAAAAAACAGGGATGTTTTCTTTGTCGAAAGCAACAGATGAAGCTTTCCGAATCATAAAATCTTCCATGGATTTTTTGTCATCAGTGGTAATCCAGTATGCCTTAAAAAAGGCAAGTGGTGAGAAATTGCATTTGGCTCCATACTCGTGCTCCAGCCGATACTTGATTACCTCGTACTGAAGCTCTCCGACTGTTCCGATCACCTTCCTGTTTCCGGGCTGCATGACAAACATTTGTGCTACACCTTCATCAGTCAGTTGTCGAACACCTTTATCCAGCTGCTTGGATTTAAAATTATCAAGGTTAATCACTTCTCTCAAAATTTCAGGGGAGAAGCTTGGAATACCCTTAAAGTGAAGCTCTTCGCCTTCGGTTAGTGTATCTCCAATTTTGAAGTTCCCGCTATCGTACAGACCGATTACATCTCCCGGAAATGCCTCATCGACAATGTTCTTATTGTTGGCCATGAAACTTGTTGGAGATGAGAAGCGAAGCTTCTTATCCAATCTTGTATGGTAGTAGAATTTATTTCTTTCAAACTTTCCCGAACATATCCGCATAAAAGCAATACGATCGCGGTGATTCGGATCAAGATTTGCATGTATTTTGAAGATGAAGCCGGTGAGTTTTTCTTCTTCCGGTTCAATGATCCTCTCAGAAGTCTCAATACTTCCTGGAGAAGGAGCAATCTGAAGGAAAGTCTCCAGTAATTCCAAAACTCCTGTGTTATTCAATGCACTTCCAAAGAATACGGGAGCAAGGTAACCTTCCTTATACATTGAACGGCTGAAGGGTTCGAACATCTCATTAACGAATTCAACTTCCTCCTTAAAAGTATCGACCGTGCTGTCACGGACAATCTCCTTTAACTTTGGATCATTGATATCTTCAAATTCTATGGCGCTTTCGGCGATGCTCTGGTTTTCTCCCTTTTGAATAGATACTTTACTTTTATAAAGGTTGTAAACTCCCCTAAAATATCTTCCCGATCCAACCGGCCATGTATAGGGACAAACAGCGATGCTCAGTTCCTTTTCCAGTTCTTCCAACAAATCGAAATGATAGATTCCTTCCCGGTCCATCTTATTGATGAAAATCATCACAGGTGTATTTCTCATGCGACATACCCTCATGAGGTTTCGAGTCTGCTCCTCCACCCCTTTTGCTGTATCAACAACGAGGATTACACTATCAACAGCCGAGAGTGTGCGGTATGTATCTTCAGCAAAATCTTTGTGACCCGGGGTATCCAGTATATTCACTTTTATCCCGTCGTACTCAAATGCCATGACAGAGGTAGATACCGATATACCACGCTGCTTTTCAATCTCCATGAAGTCAGATTGAGAGGTCTTCCTGATCTTATTGCTTTTTACCGCACCTGCAGTCTGAATGGCATTTCCAAACAGCAACAGCTTCTCTGTTAACGTAGTTTTCCCTGCATCCGGGTGACTGATAATTGCAAAGGTCCGTCTTCTCTTTATTTCGCTATTGATATCCATATCTCAAATTGATGCGCAAAAGTAGTAAAAAGAGTTGGATAACATAGAGTGAGTAAAGTGACTTGAATGACTAGAGTGACTAAAGTGACTTGAGTTGGGAGTATGAATACCTGCTAAACATATACTCACTATAACAAACATAAGATCAATGAACACATGAGTATATATTGATACCCGATAAATCGCGTCCTTACCTCCCCTCCTTCTCAAGGAGGGGTGCACGCCGCAGATGGACGGGGTGGTTAATACACCGGATACACCTCAAAATACAGTGTGTCGCTGTTAAATGCAGTGAAAATTCCCAGGCCATTATTTACATTGGAATAGGGTTCATTGAGTTCGCGGGAATCCTGATCCAGTGAATTATATAGCTGTACATATTCATTATTAACACTATACACAATAATTCTGTGGGTGCCGAAATGGGTAAGTTCCTGAAATGAGATGGTACTATAATTATCATTTGTCGGTCGGGTATCCATTTGAAAATTAAAACCACCTCTTGAAGGAGCACCATCCGGGGGCTCAGGTATAATAAGGTCTACATAGGTTTCAATATTCTGTATCCTGAAAAAGTAATAGTCCAGCTCAGGGTTCTCCCAGGTCAATTCGAGTGGATCCGGCATCTCAAGTTGGTTGAAATCCCTCATATCATATACTTTTGGAATACCTATTGATGAGGCAGACAAACTAACTGAAGGAGGATTGTCGGGCATTAGTGTAGCTGCGCTGATTACTTCATCATTCATTGTAACAGAGATATTAAAAGAATCGCCCGGCTCCATAGCAAGCTCTTCGCCCATATAATAAGTTCCGGGAACTGAGTCATTTTCTAAAAGTTGCCAGAACTCACCTTCTCTCTCCAGGGTAACTAGGGCATCAGAGAGCGCTGATCCACCTGTTGTATCGTCTCCAAAACTTATCATGCTGGAGAGTTTTACATTATTTATATCCCTGTCCTTATAGAGATAAGCTTCCAATACTACCTTGTACTGATCCTCAAACTCAAGTGAGGTGTCAAAACAAGCTCTCGTCAAAAGCATAAGAAACAGCAGTAGTAGTATTCTGAATTTCATTTTTTAAAACTTTATTGAAAAGAAAAGATTAGGTGTAAATCCTAGCGTGTTGACATCAATGATCACAATTTCATTATCGACCACGTCGAATTCGCGGTACCAGATATTCTTACGCCCATATACATTGAAGAAAGAAAGTCCAAGACTGCTCATTGTCTTACCAATAGAAAAACGATATGTTGCTGAAAGGTCAAGACGATTATAGGAAGGTAACCTAAAGGCATTTTTATCCCCCACATGAATATAATCTATTGAGGTTCCGTCAAGCATTGTTAACTCGTATGCTCCAACTGGAGCTGTATATGTTCTTCCGGTATTATAAACAAATGTTCCTCCCAGCACCCAGTTGCCCCACTGGAATGTATTTACAAAATTTATTTCATGTGGCTGATCGTATATAGCAGGATAAGGGCTCCCGTTATTCAACTCTTCAAACTGGTGTTCCACCCTGCTAAATGTATAACCCAGCCAACCTGTATAACTGCCATATTTCTTCTGCAGGAGCACTTCAAAGCCCTTCGCCGTTCCACTTCCCTCGTAAAAATTATTAAGAATAGATGTGCCGGAATTGAGGTTTGAAGCCTGGTTTCGCATGGTATATTCAGCCAATCCGCTCATTGGCTTATAGAAGCATTCCACATCCACCAAATAGGAGGGAGTAGTATAACTTGCTCCAGCAATATAATGATATGCAGAGCTTACTGGAATTGTTTCATCATCTGCCAGCAACCAGAAATCCCTGTTTCCTTCCAGGATATTCTCCCTCACAACCCTATTGGTAAACTGATTATACATTCCCCATGATGCTTTGAAATTCCAATGGTCATCCAACTGGTAATTCATTGATACCCTGGGTTCCAGGTAGACCTTATTTGTAAGGTTATAGTATGTACTCCTCAGTCCGTATATAAATGTCAGCTTATCCTTAATGTATATTTTATCTTGAACATATGCTGCTAATGTCAATCCTTGTGAACGTGTATTAATTACATCCACTGTATCATTCTCTGTATAGTCATAAGCGATATCCAATAAAGAACCCTGTAATCCGAATTCCAGGGTATTATTTTGAGTGAGCCGGTACTCATTATCCATTTTTAAGGTATAGTCAAGGATGTTATTGTCCTCAACCGAACCATCTATTGTGAGTGTCTCGCTTCCGTCATCATTCACAACACTACGCTCACGATAGTTATCACGCTCACTGAAATAGTTTGAAAAGGCAAGTGTAGAATTAGAATAGAATTTTTCATTCCACTGCCGCGACCACTTGGTACTTACTCCCCAGTTACCCCATTCCAGGAGGTCAACCCTGTTCATGCTAAAATCGTTTATCCTACCACCGGGCCTTCCCATCATGGCGGAAGCATCAGAAGTTTTATCCAATACATCCTTCCCATTGTAGAAACTCAGGGTTAGGATATCCTTTTTATTCGGCTTGTATGTCAGTTTAGAATTGATATCATAGAAATAGAAAGTAGGATCCGTACTAAACCTTGTAAATTGTCCGCCGTCGATCTCGGTTTCATTTACGCTGTTATACATCTCATTAATATTATTGTAGAGTCCGCTCTGAATGAAATCAGTATATGATCGTCGCCCGGAAATAAAGAAATTTAGTTTTTCAGAAACTGGTACTTCAAGATGGGCACTGCCGCTGAGCGCTGAAACGCTTAAGCCACCCGATACTTTCTTTGTATTCCCTGTCTTACCGGTCAGCTCCATGACGCTGGAAATTTTGCCACCATATTTCGATTCAAACCCACCTTTGTAGAGTTGCACATCCTTAATGGCATCAGCATTAAATGCGCTTAAGAAACCATAGAAATGGTCAACGTGATATACGTTAAATCCATCCAATAGAATTAGATTCTGATCCGGTGTCCCCCCACGTACATAGAGCCCTGATGAAGTTTCATTACCACTGCTCACCCCCGGCATCAACTGCAGCGTCCGAAAAATATCCTTCTCTCCAAGGTTTGGTAAAGTTTCAATCTGCGCAGGCCTCAATGAAATCTGGCTCGTTTTCTCTGCATAGGTCACAAGCTTCTTCTCCTCACCCACTATCATGACCTCCTCAATTCTGTAATCTACCGGTTTCAGGTAGACATATATATTTTCCTCAGCAATCTCGGGTGTAAGCTTAACGGTCAGTGTCTCATAACCCAAAAAACTCACCTTCAGTGTAGTAGTATCCGACGAAACATCCATTAAAAGAAAATGACCATCTACATTGGCAATAGAACCCATGGAGGTTCCGGGTACTGTAGCAGTGGCATAGGGCAAGGTCTCATTGGTGCTCTTGTCATAAACCCAACCCGCAACCTCAATATTGTTTCTTTTTGAAGCCACGGAAACCCTTTCTTCCTTGACATAGGGTTTGATTATGACAGTTTTACGATCTGGTATAGTAAACACAAGATTGGTCTTTTTTAACAGAGCCTTCATGCTTGTCTCCAGATCCAGTCCCTTTATATTTATCAGATCAATTTTAATCCCCTTCATGTCTTCAGGTTCATACTGGAAATCAATATTATAATTCATCGAGAGATCAAACAATATGAGTTTCAGTGATTTATTCTCATAATACTCCCGGATAAGGATTTGATCATCCTGTGCTTTAACAATGAAAGACAAAGCAAAGAGAATAGAAATAGTAAGGAAAAACGATTTGCCTTTCATAGAAAATACATGTTTGCAGAGTTATGAATTCATTATTGAATTCTTTGCATCAGAGTTTCGACTCCAAAATAAATTGAAGGTTTAATTAGATTGCGCAAAATTCTATATTTCGAATACTTCAATAAATGATTCTCTACAAATATTCTTTTTTCATACATACAATAAAACCTTAATCTACGAACTGACTAATTTCATCTACGAATCATATCCCTTACCCCTCTTTTTAAATTGGAAAACATAGTTATCTTTATCACAAGTAAATACTATTAGCCTAACTAACACTAATTCTATTTCTATGGATAACTCCCCCAACGACTATCACATCAGTCTTTTCAAGCCCACCACAGAAAGCGCCAGGTTCAATAAGAACCTGATAATGTGGCTGGCATCAATCTGGTTTGTTGCCATATTTGGCTTCCAGATTGCCCTAAGGGTGTTTCAAAAACCGACACCTGAGCCCTCATATGTAACCTTCGAAAATGTTTGGGACAATGTGAAAAGCGGAAACGCTTCGACGCTTGAGCTGCAACAATTCGGACATGCTACCCTATCTGTACTGGGGAAAATAGCCATTGACCCGGGTGAAAGAGCAGTCCTCGATAATGCCATTAGCTGGACAGTGCTTGAGCTGTTTGACGAGTCCATGCAGGCTTCCCTGGTGGCAAAAATTGTAGAATTTGAAGAGATCAAAGCCGGAATAACAAATATCTCCGACGAAACCTACGTGAAAGCCAAGCAAGACCTTTCGAGTAAGCTCAGCGGAAAGCTGGGTCTTTCAAAACTGGATGTCAGATCTACAATTCTGCCTCTTGAACTTGTCTCTGCAAACATCGGCGCCCTTAGCGATGAGACTGTAAGCAGTCTTCCTTCTACTATGGAAAAATACCTGGTACATAACCAGTCATTCCTGACTGATTTTACCTTACTGGGATTCCCGTTTCACTATTTCTACACCGCAGTATTCCTGCTCATACTATTCGTGGGACTCTGCTGGCTGTATTGTGTACGTACCGATTTACGTAACCGGAAACTGGGCATAGAAGACTAAGTTGTTTACAATCAAAGACTGAATAAGATGAAAAAAATTATATTACCAATTATACTACTTGCCATTCCCGGTGTCACACAAGCTGCTACTGCTGCTACTCAATTAGACGGGGGTTTTAAACTGGGACCGGCCATCATACTCATAACGATACTTATTCTATTTGTGAGTGTTGGATTTATCTTCCGCGCCAAAGACACGACCGACTTCTATGCTGCTGGAAGAGGAATCTCCAAAGTAGGCTCCGGTATGGCCATCGCTTCCAACTGGATGAGCGCCGCCTCCTTCCTGGGAATGGCTGCCTTAATGTACGGCTCAGGCTATCATGGACTTGCTTATGTGGTGGGCTGGACCGGCGGTTATGTATTGCTGCTCATTTTGATGGCAGGACAAATACGGAAATACGGAAAATACACAGCTGCTGATTTCATTGGCGACCGGTACTATTCACAATCGCTTAGAGCCGTTGGTGCCATTATCGCCATTCTCATCTCGATTGCCTATTGTGTTGGACAATTTGGTGGAATTGGATTGATGTTTAAATGGATACTGGGACTTGATTATGCCCTTTCCGTGATTATCGGAGGAGCCGTAGTTCTCACCTATACCCTCATATCAGGTATGTTGGGAGTTACCAAGAATATGCAGATACAATATGTAATCATTATTATCTCCTTTATTATACCCCTGTTTATATTAAATTTCAAATTTGATTACTTCTGGTTGTTGCCACAAATTGGCTATGGATCAGTAGTAACAGACGCCATCACCGGAATACCACTCGCTGAAAGTGAACAACTATTTAACTCGCTGGGACATGAATTTGCCATGGTGCCTACCCCTGAATATGCCATGCCCTGGGATCCTGCCACGGGAAAGACTTTTTTCCAGTGGATAGCTATTGCCTTTTCACTGATGATTGGTACAGCGGGACTACCACATGTGATTCAAAGATTTTATGTAGTTCCTAAAGCCAGGGATGCACGCTGGTCTGTAGTATGGGGCTTATTCTTCATTTGCATACTTTACTGGAGTGCTCCTGTTTATGCAGTTTTTGGAAAGATATTATCTGCTCATCCGGAGGTTGGGGTACTGGCTAAAGACGCCATTGTAGTCTACACGGCACAGCTGGGAGATATCCATCCACTGATCGTTGGATTCCTGGCTGCTGGGGGTGTATCTGCAGCATTCTCGACTGTATCAGGACTCCTCGTTGCCGGTTCATCGGCCTTTGCACACGACCTCTACGTGAAAGTGATCAATCCGGATGCCAAACCGAAAAACCAGTTGATTGCTGCACGACTCGGTACAGTTATTATGGCAGTTATTGTTACCATTATTGCACTTGCGAAACTAGCGCTGATCGGACAGCTTGTTGCTGTTGCCTTCTCACTGGCCGGTTGTACTATCTTTCCACTATTCCTCCTGGGAATTTGGTGGAGTGGATCCAACAAGCAAGGTGCCATCGCCGGTTTGATTGCCGGAGGTGGAGTTTCGATACTTGCGCTGACATATTTTATCGCAGGAAAAATGGGAGCTGTCTTACCTGCACATGAATTCATCTCTTACTGGTTCGGAGCGTGGTATTTTGCCATCTGGGGAGCACCTTTAGCTATCATAGTGCACATTATAGTGGCAAAACTGACGAAAGAAACACCTGTTGAAATTCGTAAATTCCTGGTTGAAAAGGTACACTCCTAATGTTTTGGAAAAATAAAAAAACAAGGACACTCATCATCGTGATGGGTGTTCTTTTTGTCGCAGTCATCATCATTTCGCAGTGGTACTACGAAAAAATGAATGCCTCGGTAGATCCGAGAATCAAGCCAGCACGTGAGCTGTATAAAAGCTATAACAGCTATGCGACTGTAAATGATTTCGATTCGCTGTTTTACCTGATGGATACCATCGAGTCGATCTACAGTTCTGTTGCTCATTATGCAAAATCATACGAAATTGGCGTATTGTATAACAACAGGGCTGCGGCCTACCTTACTATGGGTATTTACGACTCCACAATAAATGAAACAGAGCGCGATTCGATTGTTCTCCTGGGCGAAATATCGGCCAGGGAGGGTATTCGTATATATGAAGATTGGAAGAGAGACTACGCAGAGTTGACAGAAGATGAAGTGATCAGCAAGGTGAAGTCCGATTTCAACATAGATGAAATTAAGGCAGCACAGGACGAGCTGGAATCATACCTGGATACGCGTATCAATGAGATTATTGATACGCAAGTAGAGATTGACCGCCGTTTATCGGTGAGCTATACCAACCTGGGGATCGTATACCGCTACCGGATGCAGTACGATTCAGCTGCCTATTGCTACGAAGAAGCTTTAGATCTCTGGGAGCAAAATCTATCTGCAGAAAACAATTTAAATGTCCTCTTGGGAAGACCCCAGAAAAAAAGTAATTTCATTCAGCGGATGTTTCCGCCGGATCGTTTATAAGCAAACTTATTACATCCAACTATTATGAAAAGAATTGCATGTCTGTTAATCATAAGTAGCTTGTTTTTTAGTTTAAATATCTCCGGTCAGCAGAAAGAGGAGAAGGAAGAGAAAGAGAAGAAATTTGGAATTGAGTTTTCCGGTTTTGTAAAGAATGATTTTTTCTGGGACACCAGGCAGACCGTTGATGCTCGTGAAGGACATTTCCTTTTATGGCCTGCTGCTCCAAATCTGGATGCGGATGGTTGGGATATCAATGACAAGTCAAGTTTCAATTTTCTCTCAGTGCAATCAAGATTAACAGGGAAGATTAGCGGGCCGGATGCCTTTGGAGCAAAAACCTCAGGCGTCATTGAAGGGGATTTCTTTGCCCAGAGCAATGCCAACATCAACCTTTTCAGATTGCGGCACGCTATGATTAAACTCAATTGGGAGAGCACAGAATTATTAACCGGACAATATTGGAATCCTCTGTTTGTAAGCCTTTGTTTTCCGGGTACCATCTCTTTCAATACCGGGACTCCACTTCAGGCTTTTTCACGGAACCCCCAGATCAGGGTCACCCAGAAGATCGGTAATAATCTGAGTATTATGGCAGCAGCCCTGGCGCAACGTGATTACACATCACGCGGTCCGGATCCAAAAGACAACAGCAAAATACTGGTCAGTTCTCAATTTCTGAGAAATTCCAGCATTCCAGATATGCATCTGCAACTCATATTTAACAAGAGTAATGAATCAGGAAGCAGCCTGGTGCTGGGGGCAGGAGTAGCTTACAAGATCATCGTACCCAGATTGTACGCTGTAATGGGAACAGAAAAATATAGTGTTGATGAGTCTGTTGGTGGGCTAACAAGCATTATGTTTGCAAAAGTAGTAACAGGCCCGGTAACTGTGAAACTGCAGGCAAGATATGGAGAGAATACTGCTGATGTACTTTCTCCAAGCGGTTTCGCCGTGGTACAATCCGATCCTGTAACAGGAGCACAAACCTACACTCCTCTCAAAAACATGAGCGGCTGGGGTGAAATCCATACCAATGGTAAAAAGTTTCAAATTGGTGTTTTTGGTGGCTATTTAAAAAACCTGGGGACTGCAGAGCCCATGAGCGATGCTACAAATTCGGTATATGGATTAACAACCAGTATTGCAACACTTTTCAGGATTGCTCCACGTGTCATGGTAATCTCAAACAAATTTAAATTAGGAGGTGAACTGGAATATACCTCAGCAGCATACGGAAGTGGATTTGATGTGAATTATCTTCCTTCATCAACAACTACAGTAGCTAATATGAGGCTTTTGTTAAGCGCGATTTACTCGTTTTAGAATCTTAGTGACAAACAACTCAAGCCACCATCGAGTTTTTGAAACTCCGAAACATCCAATTCGATAACTTTATAACCGGCTTTCTCAATACGTTTTTTTGATGTCGGATACCCCTTAGGCGTCAATACAGTACCATTTATCCAGACAGAGTTTGCAGAATATGCTTCTTCCTTCTCTACCCTTATCTTTTGTATATCTTTGAATAAGGGGTCCCTGATAAAAGAATGAGTAGCCAGCATGGTATTATTCTCCAGGTATGCAACTCCGGTTTTCAGATGTAAAACATCATGCATCTCTACCTTAATACCCGTAAGTTCATACTTTTCAAGAATCTTAATCAGCTGATTGGTACCAATATCATTCGTCCTTTTAGACTTTCCGATGTAATATGTTGAGCCAACCATCATGATATCACCTGCTTCCACAGTTCCCGGCTCAACTATTTTTTCGATGTTCTCATACCACTCCGATAATATCTCTTTGATCCCATCTGTCTCTTCCCGGCGTGATTTTGCACCCGGACGCATGATAATCGCACAATGTGGTGTACATAGGGCAACATCTTCGATAAAAGTTGAGTCTGGTAATTTACTATCCGCATCAACTGCCGTTACTCCCAGTCCACATTCAAGCAAAGCATCGATATAGGCATCATGCTGAATTACTGCTGTATCATAATGTGGTTTACCCAACGAGGCAGAAGTAAGTCCATGAACCATTTGCCTGCAGGGTCGACGAACAATAGCATGTTTAAACATGGAAATAAATATTTATAAACTACGCTCCGATATACTTAAACACGTCATATATCAGGAATGCCGGCCAAACCATGGCCTTCAAAACGCCAAGCACCCCGATCCAAAAACCAGAAGCCACTGAGATATAATATACTACCGCACCAATAAAACCCAAGCCATAAATTGCACCACCGGTTGCACCACTATTGTTACTTTTCTTTTCCATAGATATAAAATTTTGTTTCCTAAATGTACAAAAATCTTCCAAATAGATCGTCCTCCTCCCTATACAATCATCCCCAACCCAGGACGATGTACCAGGGGTGCCCGATATTTGCATTGACTTTTCCTAATTATTCCGTATTTTCGCGGTCCATGAAATATATATTTGGCAAGAAATATCTGTTCCTGCTGCTGCTGCTGCTTGGATTTATCCCCTCTAAGCTGCATGGCCAATATCCGGTTACACTGGGGTGATGCACCATATTCAGACCTTTCGATGCTGGGGAGTCCCTACGATATGCCGGGTTTGGATACAGGTTTGAAGTACAGCCCAGGATGAATGTAAGGGCTGAAATAGGAGTTGGAAAAGAGACAAATGGATTTTATATAAGCTTTAATGAAGCATTTTAAATCTTCAAATGGCCCTGTGAAGCATTGTGACTTCTCTGCGCTACTCTGTGCTGCAGCTATTCCACAGAGTAGCACGGAGAATTGCAGAGGTACACAAAGAGATATTTTAAACCTTCATACAACTAATTTTTTATCCATTCAGTTTTAGCACTATTATTGTGGTATATTATGTTTGAAAATAGATTCGTGCGAAGAAGTAAACCCAATATGATAAGGATCAGTTTCATCATCCTTCTTGCCTTCAGCTTTTGCTCAGCTGGAGCCCAGGTGCTTATTAATGAGTTTTCTGCTTCAAACTCACTCCTGCTTGAAGACCCGGATTTTGACGACTATTCTGACTGGATTGAACTCTACAATGCCGGCAATGAACCAGTAAACCTGCATGGTTATTATCTCACGGACAATTACTATTCGCCCGTAAAATGGACCATCTCCATTGATACATTTATTCAAGCCAATGATCATATTCTCATTTGGGCTGATGGAAATGACACCCTATTGCATACCAATTTCAGGATCTCATCTCTCGGGGAAGAGATAGCTGTCTTCGCCACGGGAGCCGGATTGATAGATTCAGTATCATTTGGAAACCAAATGACTGATATATCTTATGGCCGGACAAGCGATGGCAGCAGTGAATGGGCTTTTTTTAAAACACCTACACCCGGTAGTTCAAATACAACAACCCATTACGAAGGTGTTGTATATAACTTACCTGGTTTCTCACTTCAGGGAGGTATGTATTCATCCTCACAATCCATTGTACTTTCAACCAATTTCGGAGGTGATATCCGGTACACAACTGATGGTTCAGCTCCCGACAAATACTCAGCGCAATATTCAAATCCTATTCCGGTAAATGAAACAACTGTGCTCAGGGCCAGAATTTTTAAAGCCAATCAGATTCCCGGACCAACAATTTCACATTCCTATTTTATTAACGAGAATTCGGCTGATGAAAAACTTCCTGTAATATCTATAGCAACTGACCCGGATAATTTCTGGGATGACGATATTGGTATCTACGTGCAGTCATATAAACCTGGATGGGAGATACCAATAAACATAGAACTCTTTGAAAATGATGGCAGTGATCGGGCGGCATTCAATGAAAGGGCGGGAGCAAAAATCAACGGACTCTATTCCTGGCTGCTGCCTCAAAAAATGTTAGGTATATATTTCAAAAATGGTTATGGCTCAGGCAATCTCGATTACCCTCTCCTCCGACAACGGAAACGCAGCTCTTATAAAAATTTTGCACTCAGGGCTTCAGGTAGTGATTGGAGCTATACATTGTTTAGAGATATTCTTGGTCAGCATTCGACATTATACAACATGGACATCGATGTCATGGGATATCGCCCGGCAATTGTATACGTAAATGGCGAATACCTTGGAATCCATAACATCAGGGAAAAGGTGGATGATGACTATATCGAAAAGAGTTACTCCATGGAGTCAGGAACCTTTGATCTTGTTGAAAATCAAGATCATGCAGAGGCAGGAAAGCTGGACGCCTACAATCATCTGCTTGATCTACTCAGCCAGGACCTCTCCGTAACTGCAAACTACATGAAGGTATCAGAGCTGGTTGATATTGAAAACTTTACCGATATGCTCATTACAGAAGTGGCTACAGCAAATACCTCTATCAACCACAATGTGATGGCCTGGAAACCCAAAAATTCAGGTAAATGGAAATGGGTGCTAATGGATTTGGATCGTGGTTTTTTTAAACCATCAGATCACCTGATAAAATACTACACCTACTCAGATGAACTACTATTTGACGAGTTAATAACAAACAATTCGTATAAACAATATTTTGCAAAGCGACTTGCAAGCCAGCTCTTTACGAGCTACAATCCAGATCGCATGTTAGCATTGATCGAGGAACACTACAATGACATTGTAAATGAAATACCAGCGCATATTGAAAGGTGGCAAGGCACCACGTCTAGCTATGGAAATGCTTTGCCATCAATAACTTACTGGGAAAATGAAGTATGCAATCTCAAAACCTTCGTCACAGACCGGCCGGCAGAAGTCCTGAATGATCTTCAGGAATATAATTTTTCAGGCATTGCAAGTCTCTCCCTGAAGTGTTCACCGGAAGACGGAGGTATCATCGAAATAAATCATCTTCCTCTTGCAAATTCATATAGCACGGGACATTATACTATTGGAATGAGTATGGACCTTGAAGCTATAAATCATCCCGGGCACCAGTTTAAAGGTTGGATCAGGTCTATCGAAAATGAAATCGTACCTAAGGAATCTGTCTGGAAATATCTCGACAATGGTACTGACCCCGGATCAACCTGGAAGAATACAACTTATAACGACGATTCCTGGGACTCTGGCAAGGCACAGTTAGGTTATGGCGAGGGAGATGTGAATACAACTATTGATTATGGCAATAGCAACGACCGCTACATTACCACCTATTTCAGAAAAACGTTTACCGTTGGTAGTACACAGAAAAATGCTGGTCAATTCACACTAAAACTATTGAAAGACGATGGAGCCATTGTATACCTGAATGGTGTTGAAATTCTGCGTTCAAACATGGATTGTGGAACAATTAACTACAGGACGAGAGCTGCCCATACTATCACCGATCGTTCAGAGAACCTCTTCACCTCTTACAAAGTAGACGCAGACCTCATTACTACCGGGGAAAATCTCCTCGCAGTAGAAATCCATCAAAACTCTACTATTAGCAGTGATGTAAGTTTTGATCTTGAATTCTCGGCCTTCATCCCTGGTCAATCAACATATTATTCTACGGAAAAAGAGATTTCTATAACCTTTGCTGACGACCTTTTCCTGACCGCTGATTTTGAACAAACCAGTTCTTGCATAATTCCTGAAGTGATTTTTGAAGATCTAACCCTGGATGCTTCCTGCTCTCCTTATTTGGCTAATGGAGATATCCTCGTTACAGAAAATGCAACATTGACCATTGATACTGGAGTAGAAATCTGGATGAGCGAAGAGAGCAATATCTTTGTAGAAGGAGTTGTGAATGTCAACGGGACTGCAGGGCAAGAGGTAATGATAAAGCTCAATCCTGATCTTGCTCCTGGCAGCTGGGGTGTCATCACCTTTAAAAACACCAGCGAGCCCTCGGTGCTGAGTCATCTCATTATTGAAAATGCATCTGAAGGTCCGGATCCAGTGCAGGATAAAGCCGCTATCTCAGCTTTCAAGGCAGACCTGGTACTCGATAATATAACTATTGAAGATGTGGAAGGAAACCCTATCTCTGCAAGGTATTCCAATATTATGCTTACGAATAGCAGCTTACACTCAAAGGTTACAGGAGACCTGATCAATGTTAAATATGGCTATGCGACGATCGAAAATTGTGACTTCCTCGGCAATGATCAACCAGATACAGACGCTATAGATTACGATGAGATAGAAAACGGAATTATCCGAAACAGCAGGATTTCAAATTTCTATGGTTTGAACAGCGACGCCATTGATATTGGCGAAGAAGCAGTAAACATTTTGATAGACAGTATTATTGTCCATAACATTACTGACAAGGGTATTTCATTGGGACAACGTTCTACTGCCAGCATCAGCAATAGCATCTTCATCAATTGCAATATGGGTATTGCCCTGAAAGATTCCAGTCACGCAACAATAGACCATTGTTTATTTTACAGTAACGGGCAGCCCGTAGCAAGCTTTGAAAAGAATATTGGACAGGCGGGTGGAAATGGCATCGTTACAAACAGCATCCTTTCAAACTCCACGTCTGATTCTTATTATGTCGACTCAGAATCGAGCTTGAAGTTTTATTATTGCTTATCTGATAATGATATACTACCCGAACCCGGCAACAATCTTTTTGGAGATCCGCTATTCAAGAGTCCGGGTTATTACGATTTTGAGCTATTACCGCAGTCTCCTGCCATTGGAACCGGCGATAATAAAGGAAGTTCAGCAGATATAGGAGTTACCTATCCGTCTTTAACTTTCGAGCCCTCACTAATGATTTACCAGTTTTCTGTCAATTGGGGGAATTTCATTCAACCCGAATTCATTGTGATACAAAATCCTACAACAAGAAAACTCGACATATCAAACTATGCAATTACCAAAGGAATTGAAGCTCTCATTCCGGAAGGAACATGGATACATCCGAACAGCAGGGTCTTTCTGACAGATGATCGAGGCAGTGACTTGTGGGGAGCCGCAGGTTATAAGAAATTTGAGTGGGACCTGGGACAGCTTGATAACAATGGAGAAAGTATCAATTTAGTAGACAATCATGGCATTGTGATTGATTACATAAAATATGCTAACGACGGTATATGGCCCGGGGATGGTTTTAGCAAGGATGGTGTCTTTCAGCTGATTAATACTGGAAAAGATAATCATTTTGGCAGCAGCTGGACCAGCAAAACGATGGAAGATGTATTGCCTGTCGAAAATATAATCATAGCACCAGGATTCAATATCTATCCAAATCCAACAAGTGGCATCTTATACTTAAGTGGTAAAGACCTCATTAATCAATTTGCAGAGATTTACAACATCAGTGGTGTACTGCTTAGCAGACAAATGCTTCACAGCAACGAAGAGGCAACTATCGACTTATCCACTTTTGCTGATGGTATTCTGTTTGTTAAAGTTGGTGGCATAGTGAAAAAGCTCATCTTAAATAAATAAGCCATTAACACTCTTTTTTGCTTACTCCTTCACTATTGCCGACTCAACAATTTTTTTAAACTCATCAGCATAAGGAACACCCATAAAAGGCACATACTGAGTAAATGACAATACAATCATATTGTTATTCATATCGAGAAGAAAATCTGTAGACGCCATTCCTGACCATCCATACAAACCCTTCTCCTCGTCAACATAGCCACCAAGTCCGTAACCCAAACCTTCCTGGAAAACCGGGCCTGCTGGCATCTGATCTGAGGTAATCATATGTACAGTGGATTCCTGTAATACCCTTACTCCATCTAATTCCCCGCCATTCAACAGCATTTGTCCAAACCTTCCATAATCTCCAATAGTTGAAACCATTCCTCCGCCTCCGGAAAACAAGCTAACATCACCCTTCACATCGTTAGTCATACCTGGAACAGCCATAAGTTTCCCGCTGGATTGATCCATAGTATAAATCATTGCCAACCTGTTGTGATCCGTCTCGGGAACTTCAAAACCGGAATCATCCATACCCAGGAGACCAAACAGTCGTTTTTGAAGAAACTTATCAAATGGCATTCCGGAGAGGACTTCAACAAGGTAGCCGGCAACATCGATGGAAATCGAGTATTCATATTTTGTGCCGGGCTGATGCTTGAGCGGAATGCTGGCTGCAAATTTCATCATGTCCTCCAGGGTAGCATTAGCCCATATACCGCCTGACTGTGCACTACTATATAATGAATCAACATAGGACTTCTCCCAACCATAGCAGAATCCGGCTGTATGCGTTAGCAGATTTCTAATGGTGAAGGGCTGCACTTGCTCAACTTCCTTGCCATCAACCCAAACTGTAGTTTTCTCAAACATCGGTATATATTTGGATACCTGGTCATCCAGTTGAAATTTCCCTTCATCATACAACATCATCAGTGCTGCAGCTGTAATGGGTTTAGACATCGAGTAGATTCTATAAATAGAATGTTCATCCAGCAACCTGTCTTCGTCAATATGTGCATATCCGCTAACAAATTGATGTGCAACTTCACCATCCTTCAATATGAGTGCAGAGATACCGGGAAGTTTGCCCTCATCTATATAACTTTGCAATGCCTGATCCGCAAGTTCGAGGGTGTCAACTACTAAACCAAACCTGGTCTCAACAGTATTGTTACACGATTGTACAATAAGCAGGAATAAGCCCAAAAGAATTATTGAGGGCTTAATGAGTGATTTTAATTTTTTCATGAGATGGTATTTTGATATGATGAGAAACAAGATAAGGAATTTTTCCTTTTTCCTTTTTACTTTTACCTTTTTCCTTTTACCTTTTTCCTTTTACCTTTTTCCTTTTACCTTTTTCCTTTTACCTTTTTCCTTTTACCTTTAACGACGCAATAAATTACGTCCCTAATAAATACCAAAATGAAGAACCTTAAAATTTTCGTCATATTTCTGATCTCTTTTATTACCCTTCTTTCGTCAGGCAATTTATGCTCTGCCTGCACTATTATAGCAGTGGGTAAAAAAGCATCTGCCGATGGTTCAGTAATCATTTCACACACAGACTGTGGAGCGGATTGCAGGATTCGGGTTGTTCCTTCACAGAATTACAAGAAAGGTATGCTGGCCAATATCTACTGGGGAATCCAGGATGTGAACCTGCCTCTCGATGACAACGGAACAGTACTGGGTACCATGCCCCAGGCCATGAGAACCTATTCCTACTTTCATTCTGCCTATTCGCATATGAATGAGCATCAGCTGGCTATAGCTGAAAGCACCACCAGCCAGAGAGAAGAAATGAAGATTGATATGGCTGTTTGTAAGCAAATAATGACCGTTGAGCAAGCGCAGATCTTTGCTTTGCAGCGCTGCAAAACTTCAAGAGATGCCGCAATGCTGATAGGATCACTTATGAGTGAATATGGCTTCCTCCCCTCTTGCGTGGGAGAATCCGAAACGCTTGTCATTGGAGATACTGAAGAGATCTGGGTCATTGAAATATTCAGTGTAGGATCTGATTGGGATCCTGAGGGTAGTGAACCGGGAGCTGTATGGGTGGCTCAACGAATTCCTGATGACCATGCCCTCGTTGTAACAACCAAAGTTTGGTTATTAGTGTAGAAGGTAGTTTGAGTTAATCTTACTTTCCTTACTGTTTACAAGCCCTGGAACGTTTTTCGCTCTGGGGCTTATTATTGATATGTGTCGAGTGTCGTGCTGTTCGACACTCGTGTTTTGGATTCCTCAAAAAAGGATTATAAATTTATTGTTGACTAATTGGTCAATCAAAACCCAACAAAACCCAATAAACAAACAACATTATGGAAAACCATTATTATCTATCGCTAAACACAACCGAGTCAGGCAAAACGCTTGAATTACATGAAATGCCTTTTTACTTTATATCTGCTCACAGCTTTGAAACGTGGATCCGTACTGCCAATAAACAACTAGCCAGTGCCGGATCTGAGACCAGAATAGAAAAGCTGTATTATGTGGGTCGAAATAAGATTGAAGCTGACACAATGCGCTTGCACCTTATCAGGAACCTTCAGAAGCAAAAGTATGAACTCCATGTTTAGAACCATTGAAGAAATTACTCTTATTCTCTTACTGCTCTTTTTGATTTACATTTTACTTCCCGACTAAATTCAATCACAATGAACAATTACAAACATTTCAGATTTCAAATTAACATCACCCTTCCCATCGCTGTTATTTATCTGACAGTATGTTTTACTCT
>CAZIFQ010000047.1:0-17978 GCA_964538375.1 uncultured Bacteroidaceae bacterium
GAAACCTGTGCACTCTTATTTGCCATTTTCTGTGCATTGTAAGTTGCTACTTACATGCAAGAGTATCTTGATCACTAAAAAGGTAGAAAGACGGCATTATTTCTTTATATATTGGAGCGTACAGTTCAATAATAAAGGTCTCTCCAGATGAAAACGTACCGTTGTTATTGATTATATTTATATCACTTGATTGGTTGCAGCTGATTAGTGCAAGGGAAAATAATATTGTAATAGCTCTCATCTTAGTTGTTGTTTTTCTTATTCTTAAAAAATGGTTCTGTAATATACCTACCTTTAAGGGTCCCTCTATGCCTTCTTTTTACTCGCAAAGTATCTCCTTCATCAGTCCTGTGCATTAAAACTGAAACATCTGCAGAATCAGAATCATATCCAGAGTACGCTCTCACTATAGTGTTATTTTCCGGACTTGCTGCAGGTGATGTTCCTGTACTACTACTTACAATATCTTCATCTGAAGTGCCACTAGTAGCATTATTTATTTCTTGTCCTGCTTTGGATACTGACTTAATAGATTTTGCAGCATCTAGCGGGCTTGGTGGAGGTTTTGGCCCTGCAACTTTCTGAGCTAATATCAAATCTATGTTTTCACTCTGCCCATCTGGATTTTCAGCTTCATGATTTTCATTTCCGCCTCCAGATGAAGAGGTATACTCAGTTCCTCCTGGAGTTGTATATGTATTATCACCTTCTACGGCTTGATCGCCTTTCCTTAAGGCATTTCCAATCTTCTTAAGGGGTCTTTTAATCCATCCTTGTCTTTTCACAGTAACTTCTGGTAAAGGAATCGGATTGTTGGCCCCTCCTGGATTATTTGGTGCAATTGAATCTAAACCAAATGGATCAGTAAACATCATTGGATTATTGAAAACGTAGTGATAAGGATTCATATTGAAGTGATATTCAGCTAGTGGATCGGGAACATGCCACCTGCCCAACTGCGGATCATAGAACCTTGCTCCGTAATCACAAAGTTGTCTTTGCTCATATCAAGATCTATCAATTGTTATGAATCTGTAGAAAAAGATATACGTATATAAATAAGTGTTTATATACGTATATTTAATAGTTTACCTCGTAGTATTTGCAATATCTTCAATGGAGATGATATTGTTTACAATGGCATAAACGGTTAGTCCGGAGACAGACTTTATGCTGAGTTTATTGCTGATATTTTTCCTGTGGGTGGTGACGGTGTGAAGAGAGAGAAAAAGTAAATCAGCGATTTGCTTATTGGTTAGCCCGGTAGCTACATGCTTGAGAATGGTTATTTCCCTATCGCTGAGCGAGGAAGAATGAACGGCTTTTTTCTTATCCAGATACGGCTTGATCAGTTCTTCCAGCTGAACAACAATATCCTGTTTGCTATCGCTGAGAAATATGCTTGTAAAAATGTTGTTCTTTTCCGGAGTTTCACGGCTGTGTTTAAGAAGAATGGTTTTTTCAGACAGCCCGAGGTTGTCGGCAAAAAAAAGGGGACATCTTTCAAACAGCGCTAAAGAAATAATGATAAAATCCGAACCATGTTCTTTTACGTAATTCTTAAAGATGTCAGGATTATCGGTATCTAACAAGACCTCTACAGCTGAAAGATTTTTCAGTATGGAAACAATTCCTTTTCTAATGATATAGGAATCAACAGCGACAAAGAATGTTACTTTATTCATGATGTAACCCGATGAAGTAATTCTTTTTCCAGGTCTGCCACTTTTGGAACAAGGACCTTATCTTCCATAAGGGCATGGTCTATTAAATCTTCCTTCAAAGAAAATAAATCTGACAGTATCAGGTCGCAGAGAACCCTGTTTTTAAAGGGGGGCAGGTATTTAATGATGAGTGTGGCAAGGTTGGCCAGGGAATCTTCCAACCGGTCATGCTCGTGTGCAAACTGGCTAATTGAATAAGAATTTAGTTTTTTCACAAAATCTAAATCCGGTTTTGTTTTTGCGGCTTGCTTTTCTATTTCAAGAATGTAGGGAAGAACTTTTTCTTCCTCCTTCATGATGTGATCGATAAATTCTTTTTTATAGTCGTTGAAAAAGGTGGTAACCAGGTTTTTTTTATCGTTGGAAAGGAGAGAATTGTTTATGAGTGAAAAGGTGTTGTTTTCAATTTTAGGTAATTCTATCTTAAGATAATGAGCGTGTGTTTTTTTAAGGTATTCTACTACGGTTGAAAGAGAGAAAAGGGAAAAATTGGTCTCGGCGACATATTCCTCATTGACATAAGAATTTACAATTTCCAGGAAAAAAGCAGTGTTGACGCCATTGTCTGAACACACTTCACCAACGGTTTTCTCTCCAAATCCAAGCTCGATATCAAAACGGGGAAGCAGGGAAATAATCTGGCTGTTTTCCAGTATTGCATCTGACATTAACTGGCCTTCATTTATCAACATAGCTGCTATTATTTATTCAGGAATATCCTTTTCAGAAATTCCAAATTTTTCATCTTGTTCAAGGTTTCCTTTGGGCTCCACGTGTACCACTACATCATATACATGATCGATGCTTTCCTTGATGCTGTTTTCCACATTTTTTGCGATGTCATGTGCTTCCAGAACGGTGAGGTGTGGCTCCACTTCGATATCAAGATTGATCATATAATGGGACCCGATTTTCCTGGCGCGTGTTCGGTGGGGATTATGAGCGCCCGCCACTTTTTTAACTGCCTGAAATAGTTTTTCATACAGTTTTGGATCATCAATTCCGTCCATTAAATCCACATTGGATTTTAGGAAGATTCGTACCGCCTCATACATTATAAATATACTGATAATCAAGGCAATAACTTTATCAATTACGGGAACATCCAAAACGAGAGCAACAATGAGTCCTATCAAAACAGTAGCAGAGATAAGCATGTCACTCCTCATGTGTTTACCCATGGTGATCATCATATTGCTGTTTTGCTTTTCCCCCACGCTCCTTAAATACACACTGAGAAAAATTTTTCCAAGCATGGAAAATATGGTTACATAGATGGCGAGCATAGAAGGCAGAGAGGCCTCGGAGGAATCTAATAATCGATGTATAGTTGTAATTGCCAATTGTGCCCCGGCAATAAAAATCATCATCGACAGCACTTTTGTTGCTACAGTGTCTGCTTTGGAATATCCATATGAAAATTTAATATTTGGGGGACGTTGGACGATTCGGGCGGCAACCAAGGTAATAATAGAGCTAACTATATCTGTAGCCGAATCAATTCCGTCGGCAATTACCGCAAAACTTCCTGAAATGAAACCAATAATAAGCTTTAGCACAGCCAGCAATGCGTTTCCTGAAATGGATACCCAGGATGCCCGAATGATATGGTTTGGCTTTTTGTTCATAGAATTAAATAGTCGGAAAAGTTAAGGATTTATTTAATAACAAAGGGAAAGGGAGGTTTGTTTTATTGGGTTAATGAGTCAATGGGTTAATGAGCTAATGGGTTAATGAGTCAATGTTTTTTTGTTGTTGCTTCGGGATCATTCTCCAAGAACTCCCGTTTTATGCCTGGAATCATATTCAAACTGCAGGGTGATATGATGTATCCGAAATCTCGACTTTAATAGTTTAATGATTTTTTCCTGAATGGGCTTTATTGCGCTTAATTTGAAATCGTCACTAAGTTCAACATGTGCTTCAAAGTGAACATCATGATCGCTTAGATTCCAGGCGTGTATGTGGTGAATGTTATTAACTTCTTCCATGGTTTCAACTTTGAATTTGATCTTTTCAAGATCAATATTTTCAGGAGTGGCCTGCATAAGTATATTCACAGCTTCCTTTAAAATAATAAAGGCCTCACGAATCAGGTACAAACCAATGAGTACCGTGACAATAGGATCAATCCAATAAATATCAAAAATCTGGATGGCAACTGCAGCAAGAATCACAACAACAGAAGAAAGACTATCGCCTATCAGGTGCACATAGGCGGCTTTAACATTTATATTCTTTTTTGAATCGTTTCGAAGTATGGTAACCGCTAAAACATTGGCCAACAAACCGATCATTGCAACAACAATTACAATCAGTGAATTGATGGGCTGTGGATTCTGAATTCGCTCATAGGCCTCTTTGAACAGGTAAAAGCATATCACAATCAATATCACAGCATTTAACATTGCTGCTAGAATTTCTACCCGTTTATATCCGAAGGTTTTTTTGGTGTCGGCGCTTTTTTTGCCAACACGGGTGGCAATATAAGCAATGAAAGTTGCAAAAGTATCACTGAGGTTATGAAGCGCATCTGATAGCAAGGCCAGGCTATTAGAGACAATTCCACCGGCCAGTTCAGCGATGGTAATAACAAGATTTAAGAGGGTGGCGATCAATAAATTTTTTTCATTGACCGGTTGATGGTTGTGGTGCTTTCTTACTTTATGTTCTTTCTTTTCCTTTTCCATATCAGATAAATAGCAATAAGCTTAGCGCCATTACTGCCATACCAATAACAAATCCATATATGCTATAATGGTGATGACCATACTCTTCGGCTGTTGGCAGCAGCTCATCGATAGAAATAAATACCATAATACCGGCAACGCCCCCAAACATGAAGCCAAACAAACTGTACGGTATAGTTTCTGTTCCCCTGAAGAAAATAATAAGGATAAAATATGCGATCAGTGCACCAACGGGCTCTGCCAGTCCGGAAAGAAAAGACAGGAAAAACCCACGTTTTTTACTGCCTGTACCATAGGATATGGGAACGGATACAGCAATTCCTTCCGGGATATTATGAATGGCTATTGCGACCGCGATGGGAATGGCCAGTTCAGGTTCAGCCAGGCCGGCAAAGAAGGTTGCGATTCCTTCCGGGAAGTTGTGAATGGCAATAGCGAGCGCGGTAAACAATCCCATTCGCACCAATTTCGGGTCTTTAACCGAACCCCCATTTTTTATATCTTCAATTCTTTTTATCTCGTGGGGATTCTCCTGAGAAGGAATAAGTTTGTCAATTAAAGCAATGACAGCCACACCCACAAAAAAGGATAAAACAGTTAGCCAGGCACCATGTGTCTCTCCATAAACCAAGGAGAGGGAATCCCTGGATTTGCCAAGGATTTCGACAAAGGAAACATAGATCATTACTCCTGCAGAAAATCCGAGCGAAACAGAAAGCAGCTTTGTATTGGTCTTTTTGGTGAAAAAGGCCAGGGCACTACCAATACCTGTTGATAGTCCTGCAAAAACAGTTAAGCCAAAAGCAAACCAAAAATTGTCAAAATTCATTGCGTCAGATTATCTGATTTTCCTATTTCTTCTTGACCTTTCCAGCTTTCTCCGGTTTCTTAGGAATGGGTGTTTTTGAGAAGTACCGGGGTTTTTGTTTTGTGTAAACAATCAAACCAATACCCAGGAGAATAAACGGAACACTTAACCATTGTCCCATATTTAATAGCATTCCCTGTTCAAATCGAACCTGGTCGTTCTTCACAAATTCTATGAGAACCCTTGCCATAAAAAGGGCAATTAAAAAGATGCCAAAGATTAAACCATCTCGTATCTCATCTTTTTTAGCACGATAAAAAAGGAAAAGTCCGGCAAAAATAAGCAAGTAAGCTAAGGCCTCGTATATCTGTGTAGGATGACTTGGAACGTTTGGCAGAATAGCACCGGTATTAGGATCTCTTACCATATCCCCGGCAAATTTAAAAGCCCATGGAAGATCTGAAGCTGTTCCATAAATCTCTGAATTAAAGAGATTTCCCGTTCTAATGAATGCCCCTCCAAGAGGAACCACTATTACCAGGCGGTCCATCAACCAAAGGAAGGATAATTTATGCTTTCGAATATATAGCCAAACAGCCAGGACAATACCAATGGCAGCACCATGACTGGCCAAACCACCTTCCCATATTTTAAGAATTTCCACCGGGTTGCCCAGGTAATATTTTGGTTCATAAAACAAACAGTGTCCCAGGCGAGCCCCAACAATAGTTCCCACGGCAATATAAATCAGGAGCTGATCAAGCATTTCAGCATCAAGACGCTTAATTTTTAAGGCACGTGTAAACACCAGGTAACCAGATAAAAATGCACAAGCAAATAATAATCCATACCATCTTATTGAAAGACCTCCGATGTGAAAAATTTCGGGATCAATATTCCAGGTTATGTAAGAAAAAATCATAGTTGTTAAATTTTCAGGTGTTAAAGCTACAAATTATATACTAATGTGGGACTAATGATTGTTTAATTAGTAGATTCCGGGACAGGAATATTTATATTTGCAATGTTTTTATAAAACAGCGGTATTTGAGCTTAGTAATTGAGTGTAATAAATATGCAGATTTTCAGTTAATAGGAATAAGGTGAGGAAATTAACAGGATACATATCGATCGTGTTTTTCATTGTAATTTTCGGTTGTGCACAACAAGGCGCTCCGACCGGAGGGCCGAAAGACGAAGACCCCCCAAGCTTGCTTAAGGCAGAACCACAAAACTACTCCACAAATTTCGAAGCGAAGAAGATCATGCTCACTTTTGATGAATTCCTGGATATGGGAAATTTCACCCAGGAGTTAGTTGTTTCTCCCCCTATGGATGAAAAGCCGGAAATTAAGCTGCGCAACAAAACACTTATTATTGAATTTGAAGAAAAGCTTAAGGAAAAAATTACTTACACCTTTAATTTTGGAGAGGGGATTAAAGATTTGAACGAAAGGAATGTTCTTTTGAATTTTGAATACGTGTTCTCAACTGGCGATTACCTGGATTCCCTTTCGATAAAAGGAAGACTAAAAAACGCTTTTGATCTTACAATTCCGGAATCTCCAATATATGTAATGCTATATACAGAGCAGATAGATTCTCTACCCCTGATAACGATACCTTACTATGTTGGAAGGGCAGACAAGGAAGGAAATTTTGCCGTAAATAACCTGCGGCCAAATGACTATAAACTTTTTGTGCTGAAAGATGGAAATAATAACTTTCTGTTTGATCAACCCGCCGAAGAAATTGCTTTTTTAGACAGCAGCGTATTAGTGGATGCAGCATATTTTAAAACGTTATTGCTTGAATCCGGCAAATATGACTCTTCAGATTTTGTGCAGGATACTATTCCGCTTGCTATTGACACAACAGGACTAACGGCCGATACAATTGCCATGATATTGGATTCACTGGAACAAGCCAAGCCAGACATCAACTCTATTTATGTTGATCTGTTTATGTTTACAGAAGACCCGGTTAATCAATTTATTACAGATTATTCAAGAGAAGATCCTGAGAAAATTGAATTATTGTTTAATCTTCCAATGACAGATAGCTTTGCCTTTTCTCCTGTTTTTCCTGAAACGCTTAACGCAGAAGATTTTATTACAGATTTTGGGACCACAAGAGACACATTAATCTTGTGGGCAGCGGATACCATTACCGCGGGTTTGGACACCATTAATCTTAAACTGTCTTATACGGTTAAGGATACAATGTTTATGGATGTGTTGAAAAACGACACGCTCTCTTTTGTATTTAAAAAACCCACTAAAAAGAGTGGCTCAAAGAACAATAAGGAAGAGAAAGAAAAAGCACCAGAAGTTTTAAAAGTGAGTACACTCAGAAATGGAGGAAAGCAAAATTTACATCAGAAATTACAATTTACCCTGGATGTTCCTATGGGCGACATAGACACATCAAAATTTAGCTTCTTCATTATTCCGGACACGGTAGAAATACCAATAAGCGTATTCCCTGTTCTCGACACAAATAGCCTATATAAAGCAGAGATTGACTTTAAATGGCCCGAGGAGACTACATATAAAATGACACTTTTGCCGGGAGCGATTAAAGATATCTATGGAACAACTCATGATACCATGAATATCAAATTCAACACTAAGCTGGTTTCCGATTATGGAAAAATAATGATAAACCTTACAAATGTTGAGGATGCTGTATTGATACAACTATTTAAAAAGGATAAGCTGTTAAGAACCAGGAAGATTACCGAATCCGGACAATATGTGTTAGAATACCTTGAGCCGGCAACTTATCAGATTAAATATGTTCACGACAAGAATTTAAACGGAAAATGGGATACCGGAAAATATATGGAGAAAAAACAACCGGAAAAGGTGGAGTTTTTCCCGAAGGATATTAGTGTAAGAGCAAACTGGGATCATGATGTTGATTATGAGATGGGATCTAATGATACATTCCCTGCCGGTAAAGAAGAAACTGAAGAGGCGCCAGATGATTCAGGAAGGAATCAAAATATCAATATGAGGCAAGATGATTCTTTTGACACCGGAGGTAATTCAGGAACACAAAGAAACAGATCATCAGGAGGGGTGGATACTTCAAGATTAAAAAGATAAAAGCTATAGAGTTTTATTCCAGCTCTTTCCACATCAGTGCAGCAGCTCCTAGAACAGCAATGTTTTTTCCAACCAATGCAGATGGCAGCAGTTTTACTTTTCCTTTAAAGATATCCAGCAAGTTTTCTTCCATGGCCTTTTTTGTTGGATCAAGAATCCATTTTCCGGCTTGCGCCAATCCACCAAAAAAGAAAATAGCTTCAGGGCTTATGTGTGCTACGGTATCGGCAAGACTTCTTCCTAATAATTTGCCGGTTTTTTGAAAAGCTTTTACAGCAATAGGATCTCCGGCTTCAGCGGCAACAGTTACTTGCTTCGGATCTAAATCATTGAAACAAGATTCCCTGAAGCATGAATCACTGGTTTCGCTTGCCAGCAATTCAAATATTGTACGCCGTAGCCCGGATGCTGATACATAGGCCTCAAGACATCCTCTTTTTCCGCATCCGCATTTTCGTCCATTGGGAATTACGTTTACGTGACCAAGCTCTCCGGCAAAACCATCATGACCATACACCAGGTCACCATTCACCACCAAACCACTTCCTAATCCGGTTCCCAGGGTAATCATCACAAAATTTTTCATTCCCTTTGCTCCTCCAAAGATCATCTCGCCAAGTGCAGCTGCATTGGCATCGTTGGTTAGGATTGCAGGAAAGCCAAGATGTTTTTCTATCATCTCTGATAATCTTACAACACCTTTCCATTTAAGATTTGGAGCATTTTCGATACATCCTGTATAGTAATTTCCGTTTGGGGCACCCACACCCACACCTTTGATCTCAAAATGGTAATCGGAACTTGCCATTTGCGTATCCAGGTGCTTTTTAAATTCAGTTACAAATTCTTCTGCCGTATCATGAGTATCTGTTGGAATTGAATTTTCCAGAAAAAGATTGCCCTTCTTATCAACAAGTCCATATTTTGTAAATGTTCCTCCAATATCAATACCAACAACAACTTGTTTCTTCATGGGATAAATTTTTGAGTAAGCAAATATAATAAATTAGAAGATGTTTATTGCTCTTTTTGGGGTCACGAAATAAATCCATGATATCTGCTTAACCAAGGTATCGGCAAAAGGTCAAAGGATAGAATTTTTTCATTTATTCTCATGTCTCTGTGCTAAAAATATTGATGGGATAAATTTTTCGTTGTACATTTATGGCTATATTGATTATTATTAGCAGAATCAAAAAAATACATTACGATGAAAAATTTTATTGTACCCATCGATTTTTCACAAGAATCTTTAAGTGGACTCAACTTAGCAATTCTTTTCTCACAAAAACAAACCGTTAATATACAGATGGTTAATGTTATCACTTCTGTGTCAGATAACCTGCAAAGCACAAAAACAGAAGGAGAAAAGTTCGCAGAGAAAAAGTTCAAAAAGCTTATTGAAGAATATGAACCGAAGCTGGGGAATGATTCAAAGCTAAGGTATATCATTAAGTTCGGGAAAGTATACAAAGAGATTGTAAACCAGGTAAATTCATATAAAGACTCGGTTGTTTCTGCTTCAACTCATGGGGCTTCAGGATTTGAAGAACTTTTTGTGGGGAGTAATGCATTGAAAACCATGTCAGCTTCAACACGCCCGTTTTTTGCTATAAGGATAGACGCTCCAAAGAAAATTAAAAAGATTGTTTTACCCATAAAACTTCTTGCAGATACGCGGCAGAAATTTCCGATAGCAGCAAATATTGCTGAATTGTTTGGCGCGGAAGTACATGTTGTTACCGTTTCAACCAAAAACAATAAAAGAGACCTTCAGCGACTTCATTCCTATAGCAACCAGTGTGTTGGGTATTTAAAGTACAGAAAAATATCGACGGTAACCAGCACAGTAATTGGAGACAGTTTGCCCACGCTTACTCTAAATTATGCCGAGGCGGTAGGCGCAGACCTGATTATCATGATGTCCAGCGCTATTGATAAATGGAATGTGGTTCTGGGTAGCTATGCACAACAGATGGTTAATAAATCACACCTGCCGTTATTGGCTGTTAAACCTATGCCAAGACAGCTTCCAACAGGATTTAGCGCGTTTGGTGGTTAGAAAAATTCTATGAATTCAGTAGTTATTGTTGCAGGGGGATCTGGGGCCAGGATGGAATCAGTAATTCCAAAGCAGTTTATGGAAATTAATGGGAAGCCATTGATTTTATGGACAATTGACAAATTTCTTTTATTTGACAGTTTCATAAAAATAATTATTGTCCTCCCCTCAAATCAATTGATTATTTGGCAGTCGATTATTGACAAATTTCCAGAGTATAAGAGACTTGTTACGACTACCGGAGGAGCAACAAGATTTCATTCAGTCATTCGTGGACTGGAGCACATATCACAAAATGAAGTGGTGGGAATTCATGATGCAGTAAGGCCCCTGGTTAGTTTGGGCACGATTAAACGCAGCTATGAAATGGCTGTATTGAAAAACAGCGCTATTCCTGTTATCGACATAGAAGACTCTTTAAGGAAAACATTGACAACAGGCAATGAAATTATAGATCGAAATATTATTAAAAGAGTTCAGACACCACAAGTTTTTAAGGCAGAGAAATTGATTACCGCTTACGAGAATGTTTTGGAAAAAAACTTCACAGATGATGCTTCAGTGTTTGAGTCTTATTTTGGAAGCGTTCAGCTGGTCAGGGGCAACAAGGAAAATATTAAGATTACCTATCCTGCTGATATAAAAATTGCAGAAGCAATATTAAGTTAAATAAGCTTACTCAATCATTGGATTTGTTTTGTAGCTGGCTATTTCCCCACCCAGTGAAGTTTTTGTGCTGGAGATTTGAGGATCTCCAATATATCCAATGAATCCCGATGTGCTTGCCAGAACTTTAATTTTTCTTTTCGCCCTTACCTTTATCTGTGCTCCTGAGGACGCCTTAGCATACGTATCTTCGCATTCAAGATCATAAGCCAGGTAATTTCCCCCGGTATTGGCCACAACATTTTGTGATTCAGTTTTGCCATATAGGATGATATCTGATAACTGGGTAACCTTTGCATCAATAAACTTTGCATCAACAGAAAGTTCAATCTTTCCCCCGGAAAACACTTTCAATTCAAGTTCTTTAGATTTTAAATCTTGCCTGGAATTGATAAGCGCTCCACTTGCTGCTGTTAAATGGGTAAGCATTGAATAAGGAAGTTTTATTGAAATCTCATTCTCTTTTTTCAAGTCGGGCCTGGTTTTGATTTTTAGCTTCCCATTTTTTATTTCATACTCAACTTCTTCGGGCTGACCGTTTCTGGCCGTAATAGTCATTTCATGAGACCTTGAAGGAACCAGCTCAATGTTAACGCTACCTGAAACATACAGAGAGGTAAATTCTTCCAACGTAACTGCTATCCGGTTTTGACCATTCAACTGTGTTGCGAAACTTGTAAAGAAAACGGAAATTATAATTAGAAAGAGTTTTTTCATTTTTATAAATATTAATCGGTACTACCAACACCTAATTTGATGCAAAATTACATTTTTAATAACTAGTTGTGGACTATAATTATTGCTATATATAAATTATTGTCCTTCTCAAGTATTTCTGCAAATTCATGTCTTTTGTGCTTACCGAAGATATTTTTGTTAACGACAAAGGATTCTATTGTAGGGCCTTTAAGAATCAAAAAATCTGTATTACCTTGCAAGCCCGTTGAATAGAAGGAAATGAGAAAAGTAGTTTTAGTAATTGGATTCCTGTTTTTATGGATTCCTGAAATCAATTTGTTTGCCCAGGGCAGCGACAGTATTCCTGCCACAAAATTGTTTATCAGGGATATCATAATCGAGGGAAATAAAGTAACCAAGGAAAAAATATTTATACGGGAACTGATATTTCATCAAGGAGACACGATCGAAAAAATGGATCTTCTTCCCGCTTTAGAGCAGAGCAAGGAGAACCTTCTGAATCTTTCCATTTTCAATTTTGTGTCGTTAGATGTGCAGCACTATCCCGGAAACAAAATAGATGTAATTATCACAGTTACAGAGCGATGGTATATATGGCCAACTCCAATTTTGGAAATGGCTGACAGAAACTTCAGCGCCTTTTTAGAGGATTTTGACTGGACACATACAAATTACGGCCTCTGGCTGAAGTGGAACAATTTCCGGGGAAGAAACGAACTGCTCTCTGCTAAGGTGCGGCTAGGATATAAAGAGCAATACTTGCTGGAATATGAAAAACCAAATATTGGCATCAATCAAAACCATAAGATTGCCTTTGGATATAGTTTTATGCGACAGCACAGGGTAAACTATCAAACCCTGGACAATAAGCCGGTATATTATAAGAAGTTTCCTGAGTATGCCCTGAACCTGGGCGATGCATATCTCGCGTATACTTATAGACCCGGTCTTTACTCCAAGCACAAATTGAGGGCCCATTTTCTTTATGATTGGCTTGGTGATTCCGTGAGCACATTAAATCCAAATTATTTTGGTGAGGGGAAAGACACCCTGAAGGGTTTCCGCCTGGATTATGTGTTCAATTATGATATCAGAGACTCAAAGGTATACCCGCTTGATGGTCATGCTTTTAAGGTCAAGGTACAACGCTATGGTTTTGGAATAATCAAAGACTATCCCTATAATAACTGGCTACTCGAAGGAACTTCTTTTTATCATAAAAAACTTAGCAATAAGATATACATTGCCAATGTTACAAGGGCTAAGATTTCCTCCAATAAGGAAGTCCCATTTATACAACAAAAGGCACTGGGTTATGCTGAATATATGACAGGATATGAGCGCTTTGTAATTGATGGCTCGGATTTTTTTATCAGTAAATTCATTACAAAATTTCAGATATTGAAGCCCACTTCCTTTCAACTTCCTCTTATCAAAGCCAAACAATTTAATAAGGTTCACCTTGCCATATACATGAATGTTCTTGCTGATATTGGTTATGTCAACAATAAAAGTTCATATCTGGATCCTTCAAATGACATGGCACTGGATCCCTCAAACTACATGGCAAATGAGCTGCAGTATAGTTTTGGTATAGGACTGGATTTTGTAACCTATTATGATAAAGTATTCAGGATGGAATATTCCATAAACAGGTATGTAAAAGACGGACCGGAATTTCGAGGATTCTTTTTTCATTTAGAAACACCTTTTTTCCGATGGTAACTAGATTAGTATTAAGAAACACTCCACGAGGACAATCTCTATTGATTGCCTCCATTTTACTACTTTTATATGCGGCGGGATGTATTGTTCTGTACATCGTTGAAGATATAGACCAGGTACTCCTGGAAGGAGCTATAGGAATTGTGCTGTTTATCTCTTCTTATTTCATTGTTAAAGTAGTTTTTAGCAGATATGTGGAGAAAAGCATCAACCCAATTTTTAGAACCATTCACGATATAACACTTTCTCAAAGAGATCTAAGAAGAAAAATTGATTCAGGAGAGATTACAACAGAACTTGATAGTGAGGTTCAAATGTGGACTAAAAATCAGACTGCTGAAATTAAGAAGCTGAAGCAGATGGAAAAATATCGAAAGGATTTTCTTGGTAATGTTTCCCACGAGATGAAAACTCCTATTTTCAATATCCAGGGGTACATACTAACATTGTTGGATGGTGGATTAGAAGACAAAAAGATCAACAAATTATATCTTGAGCGCACAGAAAAAAGTGTTAATCGTCTTATTACGATTGTTGATGACCTGGAGTCTATATCCCGGCTGGAATCGAGGGAGTTTAAATTAAGGTTCGAGAAATTCAATATTGTAAAGCTTGTCGAGGAGATTTTCGAAGCGGAAGAAATGCTTGCCAGGAAATTTAACATTAAGCTGGAATTTGCAAGTAATTATTCAAAAGGAATCAAGGTAAAAGGAGATAAGGAAAGAATCACCGAAGCCATTGGGAATCTAATTGCAAATTCCATAAAATATGGCAAGAACAATGGAAAAACCAAGGTGAGCTTCAGAGAAGAAGGGAAACTCATCATTGTTGAAGTTAGCGATAACGGAATCGGTATTAACGAGGAAGATTTACCGCGTATATTTGAGCGATTTTTCCGTGTTGATAAGAGTCGTTCACGAGATTCCGGAGGAACAGGATTGGGACTTTCAATTGTAAAACATGTTATCCAGGCACACAAACAATCAATAGATGTAAGTAGTATTCCCGGCAAGGGAACAGAGTTTGCATTTACTTTAGAGAAGGCCTAAGGATCCAGCCAATCGCCATGATTTTTAATTAGATCAGTAAGCTTTTCTACCGCCGATTCAGCAGGAATATTTCTTAGTTCAACTTTCCCGGCTTTATAAAGCGACACTTTCCCTTTTCCGGCACCAACATAGCCATAGTCAGCATCTGCCATTTCCCCGGGACCATTTACGATACAACCCATTACGGCAATCTTCAACCCGGTAAGGTGTGAAGTGGCGGCTTTCACTTTTCCTAAAACACTTTGAATATCAAACAAGGTTCTTCCACAAGACGGACAAGCAATAAATTCTGTTGCGGTGATCCTGGCCCGCGAGGCCTGTAGTAATAAGAAGGATACCCTGGTACTGTAAGCAGAATTTAAGTGAGGGTTTTCTACCCAAACACCGTCAATTAATCCATCAATAAGGAAGAATCCTAGTTCCCCGGAGGCCAGTAGGGCAAATCGTTCAGGATCTTTTTCATCATATTTTTTATGAAAAACCAGTGGGTTTACTTCCTCTTGTGAGTAGTAGCAGGACAACCAGTTTTTGATCTGTGAAACAGGGGTGTTAGTTCCGTCAAGCACAACAACACGGGGTGTTTTTGTGTTGTTGATTAGGTAAGGATCCGAAGAAACATTGGCCAATATATACTTTTCAGATGTAGAAGAAATGTTTTCAGCAGAAGCAATCTTTTCTTTTTCGCCTCCATTTTTGATAAAGAGATCATTGTTCTCAAAGACTACAATGGTATCCGGTTCTGGACTACCGTCTGTAGAATTATCCCTTGCCCATACAACGGGTGGTTTATTCCCTCCAATTCCATTGATGTTTTTTGTCGTGGGTTTGCCGTAATGAAATGGATCCCATGGAAATTTTTCAAAAGGATTATAAGGCAGTTCCCGGGGGAGAGGAAATAGCTCACGAATATTTTTTGCTACAGGAATTTCATCTTCGGGTGGCTCAGTGAGACTTACCCTGATGGTATTTCCAATTCCTTCAAGGAGTAGAGGAGCCATGCCCACTACTGATTTAATTCGAGCTTCCAATCCGTCTCCGGCCTCAGTAACTCCCAGGTGAACAGGATAATATAAGTCTTCTTTTAGCATTTCTTTTACCAGCATCCTGACAGATTGCACCATGATCCTGGTGTTGCTGGATTTTAAAGAGCACACTACATTATGAAAATCTTCTTCTGCACAAACACGCAAAAATTCAAGGGTTGATTCTACCATGCCCTCCGAGGTATCACCATATTTAGACATGATACGATTGGAGAGAGAGCCATGGTTTACCCCGATCCGAAGTGTGGAAGAATGTTTTTTACATACCTGAATTAATAAGCATAATGCTTTCTTGTTTAATTGATTTCCGGCTTCAAAATCATTATCAGAATAATCATTTTCTGTTGCTTTCTTTTCTGTATAATTTCCGGGATTGATTCGAACTTTGTGACAAACTGCTGCTGCGTATTCCGCAACTGCTGCGTTGAAGTGAACATCAGCGATAATGGGTACACTGTTTTGATTGTGCTCCAGTTCAGAAATTATTTTTCCAATATTCCCCACCTCTTTTTTTCCCTGGGTTGTCAGGCGAACCATTTCACCCCCTGCTTCAATAATCCTGATGCATTGTTGAATAGAGGCATCGATATCATTCGTGTCGGTATTGGTCATTGATTGAACAACAACAGGAAGATTCCCTCCCATTTTTATCTTCCCTATGGTAATTTCGCGCGAAAGGGGAACCATGTATTTAAAAGGAGCAGCCATTAATCTATCTCCCAATCTGCACCATCTTTTCTGTCCTTAATGCTTATGCCTAAGGACTGCAGTGCGTTGCGAACCTCATCGGCGGTATTCCAGTCTTTTCTGTCTTTAGCCGATTGTCGGATCTGGAGAATACTCTCAATCAAATCACCGGTCATAGAATCAGAAACGGCTTCTTCATCAGGAGATTGCATACCAAGCACATCAAAAATAAAATCTGAATATAGTTTTTTCAGTTTTTCGAGATTCGACTTATCAATAAAGAGTTTGCCATTATAAATTGAATTGATAGTTTTGGCACCCTCAAAAAGATGGGCGATAAGAATAGGCGTATTTAGATCATCATCCATGGCCGCTATGTACTTAGCGTGTAAATCATCCACCTGGACAGAGTCTTTTTCTGTGGGGATAAGTTTTTCTATAAGCGCTACTGCAGCAAAAAGTCGTTGCAGTCCTTTTTCAGATGATTGCAGTGCTTCATTAGAAAAATCAAGGGTGCTCCTGTAGTGTGCCTGCAGAATAAAAAATCGGATGGTCATTGGATGGTATGCCATTTCAAGGTTTTCATGATTTCCCGAGAACAGTTCATCCAATGTAATAAAGTTCCCCAGGGAACGACCCATTTTTTGACCATTGATAGTGATCATGTTGTTATGCATCCAATATTTTACGGCCTCTCTTCCATAGCCGGCAACATTTTGTGCAATTTCACACTCATGGTGAGGAAAGAGCAGGTCCATACCTCCACCGTGAATGTCAAATTTATCACCAAGGTACTTGGTGCTCATTGCAGAGCATTCCAGGTGCCATCCAGGATAACCATCGCCCCATTCTGAGGACCAACGCATGATATGAGAAGGATCGGCTTTTTTCCATAGCGCAAAATCCAGTGGGGCTTTTTTCTCCGATTGTCCATCCAGCTCACGGGTATTGCTCAGTAAATCTTCTACCTTCCTTCCGGAGAGTTTTCCGTAGTGGTGAGATTCGTTATATTTTAGCACATCGAAATAGACCGATCCGTTTACTTCATAGGCAAAGCCGGCGCTCATAATTTTCCTGATAAGTTCCTGCTGCTCAATGATATGTCCGCTCGCTCTTGGTTCAATACTAGGATCTAACACATTTAGCTGACGCATGTTGCGATGGTAATCATTCGTATAGCGTTGTACCACCTCCATGGGTTCCAGCTCTTCGATCCGGGCCTTCTTTAAAATTTTATCCTCACCATCATCAGCATCGTTCTCCAGGTGCCCCACGTCGGTAATGTTTCTTACATACCGTACTTTGTAATCGATAAAGGTCAGATATCTGAAAAGTATGTCGAAGGTGATGGCCTGGCGGGCGTGACCTAAATGAGCGTCTCCATAAACAGTCGGACCACAAGAATACAAACCCACAAAAGGAGGATTAAGTGGTTCAAAAAGTTCTTTTTTCCTATGCAGGGTGTTGTATATCTGAAATTGGTTATTCATGATGTCTGAAAGCTAATTCTGTATTATGCTACAAAATTAGCAATTTTAATTGATGGTTAAAAGGTGAGTTTTGAACGTGGAGAATCAGATCAATCTTGTATCTGTTATGATTTCCAATAATCCCGGACCATCATGATTAAATACTGACCAGCAAGCCCCATCCTTTATTCCCAGGGCCAACGCACATAAAAATCTGAGAATGTGTTGGTATTAACAATTTTTTTA
>CAZIFQ010000048.1:0-1476 GCA_964538375.1 uncultured Bacteroidaceae bacterium
AGCCATCTGCATGGATTCGATGTCCCCCGCTTTCTCTGCTACTGAAACGCGCCCCTGTGCCGCCTCGATCTGATTGACTAGCTGAGCCTTGCGCATTAGCATTCCTGCAACCTCTTTTGCTTCAAGTTCGCGGGGAGTCTTATCGATTACCGTTGCAAGTGTGTCCGCCAAGTCAACTATCCCTTCATCGGTCGCTTGCTGGAGCGTATCAACCTGCTTTTCGCGCGCGGTTTCATCAAGTTCGGTTTCTCCGAGTGCGTTTCGTAGCTTGTTGTTCTCTTCGCGAGAGATTCCAACCACGTCGCCCATTCCAGCGATCTCCGGCGTGACCACCGTTTCGGGCGTTTCGGGGATTGCTTCTTCTTCGACAACGCGAACCGCCCGGCCTTCCGGCGTGGTGATCGGCGCGGGCTGTTCTGTTTGAATTGGCGGATGGTTCTTTGCGGTAACCTTTTGATCAACTAGGTCTATTGATTGTTTCTTTAGATCGCCTAGCCGCTTCCAAAGTTTCATTGCTTTTTCTGATTCCTTGTTATCAATCTTATCCCACTCGCGTTCTACCGCCGCCTGCTCTCTGTATATTTCTTGGATTTGTTCTTCAAACGCCTCTTGAGTAGGCAGTGGTTCATCGGCATTTTCTTCCGTCGCCTCTTCCTCCGCAAAGATTTCATCATTCAGCACTTTTACGTTCTCAATCGTCGGGTTTGTAAGAGCTTCTCGCGCCGCTTCTGGTGCGGAACTCAATGCCGGTTCATCTGCAATAATCTGTTCAATCTCTTCGGGCGTGTTCTGCTTGTTCATCCGCGTGGCATCCCCAAGTGAAACCGCCCGCTTTGCATCGAATCCCATAATTGACGCGCCGAACCCGAGACCAATTATCCCGGCCTCAGTTAAACTCTCGTTCCATGGCCGGCCATCCGTTAGGTTTTGTACAATCTGCGTTCCAATCTCGCTTCCAGGATCCCGTGCAAGTTCCAGCGCCCTCCGAGTGAAACCCACCAACACTTCTTTTCTCCCTTGGCGCTTCATCATCCCGGACAACATGCCAACTGAACCACCCATCTCAAACAGCACCTCCGATGTAGCAAAAATTGCCGCCGCACGTGATGCTTCGTCCGGTGATTCCCCGTCCGCGATTCCCTGCGCGTACCGATCTGCTCCAGATGACCCGCCCGCGTAGGCCAGTCCAAGAGAAGGATGCACCGCGCCAAGTCCCATAATCGTCACAAAATTAGGCAACTCCATTGCAAAGGAGTCCATTATGTCCGCTCCCAGTCGCGTCCAATTCTTTTCTTTTATGCTTTCGATCATCGGGCGGGTTTCTGTGCCTCTGAACCGTTCGGTGTATTCCTGCCGCTTTTTCATATTTTCAAGCGTGGATTCTCGAAGGCTTTGGAATGTTTCGCTCTCTTCAATCTGCCCCATTGCTACGGAAAGATTCTCCTGATATTTCGTCCATTGCTCAACACTGGCAGG
>CAZIFQ010000048.1:1576-4661 GCA_964538375.1 uncultured Bacteroidaceae bacterium
TCATTAGCCAGTCGCGCCTGTACCCCGCCGCCGCCTTATTACTGGCATTGGCGGTGGTTGCCGTCGCTCCTTCCCCGTACTCGTATTCGATATTTGATTGCACCAGTTGACCGTCAAGAGGCTTTCCTTGCTTGTTTTCATAGAACCCCTTGGCCGTGGCTGATTCCTGTTCGTCATTTGAAAGCGATTTAGTAACCGCGTCCGTGGTCGCCTTGTCTGAATCCTGCATGAATCCGCCCAAAACAATGCGGTCAGCCTTTACCGGGTCAGGCGTTGCCTGATCAACCTCTTTAGATTCAGCCATCATATCAACAGGTTCAAATCCTTCAGCTAACCCACCATAAACAGGCTCAAATCCTTCAGCTATAGTAACCATTATTGTACCTCGATGTGGCCATCAGAAAACTGATAGGCGTAGACGCTTCCATCTTCGTTTCTTTTTATACCAATTACTTTTTTTAGTTGCTTATCACTATCATCCGTCTTTGATTTAGTTCCGGCCTGCTGAGGAGCCATAGCCTTTGCCGCGATAGCCTTTGATCTATACTTAAACAACTCGCTCATTTCTTCAGACTTCTCGGCTTTGGTGAGATCATCATTGATTTGAATATCAACCATATCGAAAAAGGTTTTCTTCGCCCACCCTGAATCCTCGTCGCCATCCGCGAGATAATTGCCCATTTCGCGGATACCATTGGCCAACGCGGAGTCACGTGAAACATTAAATATCCGGTTTGCCTTTCCGCTTCCTATTGTGTTTTCACGAAGCACCCAATTTTCGTGTATTCGCGCCTCATCAACCCCAGAATCAGGAGCCATAATCCCCGCCCCGATCATCATTAGCCCCATTGATGCCAAGTCGGAGTCCGCGTCTTCCATATCCTTAACCGCGTCCTGTAGCGAATAAGGATTACCATTCGCGTCTTTCCCTGATAATGCTTGGTCAACATAAGTCAATATGCTCCGGGCATTGCCTTCCTTGCTTGTACCTAGATTTTTCCTCGACGCCGCTGAGATTTTTTCAAGCGAAGCCTGATTATATATACGACCTTGAAGGAAATAAACCATGTCCTCTTGCTTGCCGTCTCCGTTCGTCATCAACGGGACTAACAGTTTAAACCCATTATTTAACTCGGTCTTCTCTTGCCGATACGCCTTGCCAAGTTTCGCTTCTATGTTCCCTTCTACAAGCGTTTTATATTTCTTGTGTACTTTTGGCAACATGTCGGTTTTAACATCGTTGATCATTTGGACTTCTTCGCTGTGCGTAATTTCCCCGTTTTCCATCATCATGCTTATTCTTGCAAGCTGGGTATTTGCCTGATTGTATTCGACTGTGTTCGTAATCTTGTCAACGAGTTTAGCCGCATCGCTTTTCGCCAATGCTACCTCGTCCGCCGAAAGAAAGCTCATGTCGTCAATCTTGGCATTAAATTCTTCAAGTGAATCCTTCGCAACCATTGCATCCATATTGCCGATCATCTTTAGATCGTTTTTGACGGCCATCCCTTCGGATTTATATGCCGCCTCTTTATACGCGAGGTTTGCCTCCTCTTGGCTCTGATAGCCGTTAGTAACCATGTTATTCGTGTTCTCACGCATTGCGAAATAATTACGATCCATTATAGCGTCCATCATGTTCGACTTGTAATCAGCAACGGTTTTAGCCTTGGACACTTCAAGTTTCCTGTTGGTCTTTGCGCCCTCCATAATAACGCGGAAGTTTTGAGCGTCCCCCATGATGCCGGTTTTCTGGTCCTCCCATCGAATATTTGGGATGCCGTCCGCGCCGGATCCGTTCGCGTAAGCGTCAATCTGCTTCTGGGCATCGTCATAAACCCGATTGATCTTCTTAGGGTCAGTCAATTGGGAAGCCTGAGAGGTGGCGCCGTTCATTATCTTGCGCTTTGTAGCCTCATATTTCAGCTCGTCCGACTTCATGTCAGAACGCTGGTGCTTTTCGGCGTATGCAATGGCCGTCATGCCAACTTGCTTCGATACCTGTTGAAGCGTATTCCCCAAACCTTCCGCAGCGCGAAGTGGAGCCATTCCAAAATCAGCGCCAGGAGTCGGCGCTTTCCCTACGCGCTGCGGTTGCTTTACAAGGTTTGTCTGTATCTTAGCCATTAGTTTAACATCCCGTTGTTGTAATATGGCGATCCAAATGTTTTCGGCTTCCATTTGGTTGTAGTCGGCGCGGTGATTGATGGTGAAGTCCTGCCACCGTAAGAGATCGTCTTCCCTGTGAAAGATTTAGGACTTTTCGATCCAACCTTTAACCCGTAGGATGAAGCAGTTCCCGCCGCTTGTGCAACACCTCCGATAATAGTCCCGGTTGCCTGCGTCTTGCCCGCTGATACCGCTTGTTCACCGCCGTACCGCAATAGACTGCCCTGGTACTGCATATCCCCAGCCCGGACATTTGAAAGCCGGTCACGCGATAAAATGTTAAACTCGTCCGCCTCGGCCTGCGCAACCATCATAGCAGAAGGAGTACCGGCTAAAAGCAGACCAGACGCAACATAACTAGCTTCCGACCGCGCGCGGTTTCTGTCCGACTGCTTGCGCTCTTCAATCGATTCGATTGCCCGCGCCGCGTCTTCTTCCCTCGCCTGTTCGTCAAGCGCATCAGCCTCGGCCTGCATGTTCGCCTCTACCTGATCGCCCTGTTGCTTCTGAGCGTATGCCGAATAAGCAGAAGCCGCCAACCCCGCTACAAGTAAAATTGTCGTAAACATATTAAACTCCTGTGCTTTGTTGCTCTACATCGACGGCCACTGAGGTCAACTCAAATGGGTCATCTCCTGTTGTTCGTACCATAACGCGCAATTCCTCAGTATTGCCAGACTTGACGCGGATTTCTTTATGCCCGGTGTAAAGATCATCATCGTCGTAAGGAATATCAACCCACGACTCCCCACCGTCAACGGAAACCTCCCCTCCTTGGCTCTCAACGAGATAAACCAACATGCGGCCACATGTGACAACGTTGCGCTCCAGCAACCCAGCCCCTTGGATTAGAGAGGTGAACTCGACAACGGATTCAATCGGTTCGTCGAATAGGTCGGTGTACTCGCCCGCACCG
>CAZIFQ010000048.1:4761-10452 GCA_964538375.1 uncultured Bacteroidaceae bacterium
GTGGCATCTTTTAAAACCACTTGGCTCCACCCCAGAATACCGTTCTCAACATCGTAAGTGAAAGCCAGAAGTTTCCCATCGCTTGTGGTTGCCCATATAACCGGGTAAGGGTTGCGCTGTAGAGCGATTGAAACAATTCCTTCGGATGAAATGTCCGGCGAGAATACCGTCAAATCTTTCGATCCATAGGTTTCTTTGTATTCGCCCTCGGCAATCGCCCGCATTGTTTTACGGTCTGCGGTGACATGAACAATCTCATTGTGAACGGCAAGCGCCTTTTGCTCATCGCTCCCGTAGGTTGTGTGTAGCGTGATACGTGGCGGATTCTCCCCGCTTAAAACCGTTCCATCTTCTGGAGTTGTCGCAGAGTATTCCCCGAAATCAGTTCCGATAAATAGCCGGTTCTGGCTCGAAAGCATCCAGCATATGCGAGTCACGTTGTCCGACCGCATACGAAAGATGATAGGGCTTGTAACGAGCGTCCCAATAGCAAAGTTTGTCCAGTCGTTGACCTGTGATCCATAAATCTCGAATGGTCTGCCAGAAGTACCGCCCATCATTAGCCGTTCTTCGTGGATCGTGATTGTTGACGGGTATCCCATAACCCCGCCGAATGCTCCAAATGACCATTTATATGTCTTAATACCAGACAAAAATCCACCGTTTAGAAATACAACTACATTTCTAGGAGAAACATATTCAGTAATAGTTGCCGGAGAACCTGAATAATTATCTGCCGACAATGTATATTCCAAAATCTCAGACGACCCCGCCCACGGGCCTTTTCGCAATCTTACCAGCGCGTTTTGTTCGGTAATAATCCTTGATATTTCATAGTTTTTCGTTCCCGCCATTCCGCTTAAAGAGGCAATAGTGTCCCAGGTTGATCCCTCGTCCGTTGTATATTCGAGAATAAGCAACTCGCTCCATATCCCGCCCGTTGTTAATGTAATTGTTCCTGTTGCAGGGATGGAGTCGGATACAGACCCGTCAAGAGTAGTCGACGGAAACTCTCCAGTTATTGTCACCGCCCCTGTCAAAATAAGAATTTTTCTTCCTATATCAAGTTCGCTAAATAAATCTATATTTGTATCTAAATTCGCGCTAAACCCGCTATATTTTCTCTCCCAATTATTAATATCAGGAGGCCCATTGCTGGTTGCTGATGTGTGATCAATTATAGCTTGATAAAATCCTGCTTCCATTTCTCCAGCATTAACCTTCCCACCGGACCAAGTCAAAGGAGGCATTAGTGTATGCCAATCTAAAAAATCTCCGCGAGTATTATGTTTAGCTCTAAACCCTAAATTAACTACAAATTCATCGGGTGCGGGCGTTGAAATAATTGTAAATGCTGTATCGAATTCCTCTGTCCCCCCTTGTCTGACCGGAGCAGTTATGTCTGTTAGGTAAATTCTGTCACCAATGGCAAACCCGTGGTCTGAAGCCGTTTCAAATTTCTCGTGATAAACGTTACCTGTAAACCTGTTAACGCACGGAGGTCCACTATATTGGCCAAAAAGTATCTGAGTATGACCGGTTATGCTTAAAGGAGTCCCTCCAACCTGAACAATAGACCCAGCATCATAACTAACCCCAACACCGTCCCATTCGATAACATCCAAAGAAACTTTATTGGTCTTGTCTGTATTCTGCGATAGAAATGGGCCACCATTAAACTCCAGCAACTCATATTTCCAGTCAGCATCCCCATACCGCGCCAACCTCGCAGGCTCATAATCCCGGTGAGCGAACATAATAACGTCGTTCACTTGCTTGAAATCCACTTCATTGAACACTAATTCAGGGTAAGGAGCCGAAATCGACTGCTTAAACGTCCCATTGTCCGCGTAAATCTCGAAGCTGGAGAAAGAATCCTGTCCGGTAAACTCGTAACTGACCAGAAGAATAGAGTATTTGGTCGTAATATCGTAAACGAATGGGAACCCGCGAATTGAAGACGGCGCGAAGTTCAGCGGAACGGTGTAGGTTCCTGCCGCCTCATCCTCCTCATAAGGAGAAGTAGAACATTCAATGCGAATCCCGGACGCTATTGAGGTAACAATATGATCCCCGTCATAATTCGTTGTTCCGCTAATCGTAATTACATCATCGACCGAAACACTTCCTGTATCTGCGGTGAAAATAGTAATGCCTGGGAGCCGGGTGACAATACTCGTTATTGACCGTGTAGCGCTGGCGGATTCCTTCGGGGGGATTGACCCTAGCAATGATGCCGGGGGTCTACGCTCTAACCCACCATGCGGAGTGCTGAGGAAGTTGGACTGTTGCTTGTTCCCCTTCGCGTACTGTTCAAGGTCTGAACGTGTCCACAGCGACGGAGAAAGCAACCCGCCGCTTAAATTGTGCCTTACTAGCCGTTGCATTAATAAGACCTCCGATCATCTACCCCATACCGTCGACGCCCGCGAGTCCGCGAATAATTCTGCCGCTTCCTTCTGCTGTTCGGACTCTTCTTTGCATAAGCGTCGACGCGCTGTGCCGATGGCAAAACAAGCTGGTTAAATATGTTCATCAACTGCGCGAGCTTCTTGTCGTTCTCGGTGACGGGCAGACAGATTGCAATTCCGAGCTTTCCGCGCACAACTGCGAGTAAAGTGCTAGGCCATTCGGTAGGGTCAATCGAGTAGCGGTGATATTTAATGCGGATTGTTTCACCAATATTGCAATAAAGCAGTCCATTCTCAATCTCGTAATCAAATGATTCATCCCACGTAGGGCGCAGGAAGTCGTCTGGAAGCTCATAGCTGTATCCCCATAGCGAGGATTCATCATCGGTCAGATCGGTCGGTAATGTGAGCATAACCGGTTTTAAAAGCGCGTCCCATGTGTAATCCGTCTGAGCCTCACGAATTACTACATACATATGGCGCTGAACAACCGCAGGGATTAGACCGGTGTTGTCGTCGAATACTGGATTGGTCAAGAAGTCCTTCACCGCTTCACCAACGTCCTCTAGTGCCAGGTTACCAATCTCTGTCAGAGTTGATATAAAAGTTGCTGGTGCGGCCATTGCGTCTCCTTGTTTCTATCTTTTTAGCAAAAAACCCCCCTCCATGCAAGATGAAGGAGGGCATATCCGAAAGGACGTTGACGGATTAGGCAGAGATAATATCGCCCACAACTACGCCGCGATCGTCCGTGCGGACAAAGTCCACCTTCTCGCGTGCGTATACTGCGGTATCAAAGCGGTGATCCGGGCTGATTCCTTCGCTGACTTTCATCGGCTTATAGGAAACCTTGGTAATCGCCTGCGGACACCAAGAGAACCAGTTGTCAATCGCAGTTGCGCCGCCAGAAGTCCACGTCCCGGTATCAGTAGCGCCGGAAACAGCAGACTCAATGACGAACGTATCAGCGGTTACGCTAACTACATCATAGGTTCCGTCCCATGCGGTTTCACCTGCAATCGTAACGGCTTCACCTGTAAGCAGTCCATGGGCTACATCGGTAAACGTAACATATGGCGCAGATGGCGACGCATCGTTAATCGAAGCGATGGTTCCAGACTTCGTAGGGGACGCGATCCCGCTAAACTGGCTCATGTAGCTGTTAGGCATAACGATGAATGTAACGCCGTCGATTTCCGGGATATTGCCTGTGCGGAAGTTTTCATAGCTACGAACAAAGTCATTGCTGTGAATCTGCGATCGGCTATTTGCTCGGAAGTGCCGTGCCAGCGTGGAGCTGATGCAACAATAGATAGGCGAACCCTTGGCAAACCACACGTCGTCAAACTTTTCGCAGATGACAGAAGGCAGAGTTTCAATGGTAACTTCGGAATATTTCAGGTCTGCAACGATCTGAGTAGAAGGAAGAACCACAGATGCCAGCGTATCACTTGCATTACTTGTACGACTTACGGAAGGAGCAACAACACCAGTACCAAACAGCTCGTCACGGGTCTTATGGAGCTTGCGGACTCCGACATTAACCTCTTTGCCCTTGGGGTCGACCAAATGCTGCCAGCCCTCATCCTCGTCAAAATAATGGCCCCACTCATTCAACTGCGGGAGAGACTGCGTACGGATCTTATCAACGGCCATATGCGGCGTTTTGGTCGCTTTGTATGCGTCCCAAGTTTCCGTTCCGGTGTTGTAGTAGCCTTCACGAGTCGCCTTAGCGGTCAGTGCGGCGGTTGTTGCGTCGGCGGAGTCGAGAGAGTCAATGCCATCAATCCATACGCCTTTACCTGCTCCCATTTCTTCCATACAGAGGTGAGAAACAACGGAGTGGGCTGGATGTTCTCCGAGGAGGTCTTGTACGTTTGCTTTGAACTGCTCAAACTTATGCACTTCTACATGTGATTGCGTTGCCATGTTATCCTACTTTCCCTTGCGGGCTTGTGAACTATCAATACGGGTTTAGTCGTCTGACCGTGTTCACCGTCTAGTAGGTGGGGTCTGGCTGATCTCTGTTCGGGGCCGTAGCGTGTTCCAAATCTCTGATCTGCATAACCAGTACCCCTTTAAATGATTCGTGTCAAATAAAAAAACCTCCCCCTGTTCATAAGACAAGGGAAGGCGGGTTGTGCTGGGAAAGCATTACCTCGATTATTTAAACTTTTTCTTCATCAGCTCTCCTATTTGTGCAGTGACTTCATTGCGTTCAAAAGCATTCCCTTTATACGCCGGTGATGCCTTAAGTCGAGAAATTTGATCGTCAATGTCTGCGCCGCCTGCCTCGCCATCGTCAATCTTGTCCTCTGCCGTTCCGAGTGCTACCCCGTCAAGCATCCTGAGAACGTCCATATCACCATTGAGTCCAACAGCCGCTAGCTTGGCCATAGCGTCAGGGAATTGACCTTCTGCACGCTCTAGCCCTGCCATGCGATCTTTTGCCCCGTCACCCCACTCAGCTTTCAGCGTTGCGATGTTATCGGTGCGAAGTTCCGCCGCCTTTTCAACCATTTCGGCGCGATCCATTTCCATCTGTTCGCCCCAGATTTCCATTGAACCGGCGAGCTGGTCGTTCGACATGTTGATTTTCTTGAACGCATCGAAGATCCCAGCCTTGCGGTCGTCGCTCAGCAACTCGCTCTTTGAGATTGAATCGACCTCATACGCATCCGGGGCCGCCGCAACCACAACACCTTGCTCCTGCATCGAAGCAACAAAGGCGGTACGTTGTTCAGGAGTTGCGTCCTCACCAGGAGGCATAATCCCCTGCTTCCCGATCATTGAGCGCGTAGACTGGGTGTTCTTGACGTAATCCCCCAGCGTTTTGAACTCCTTGTCTTTGTCGGAAAACTCGATTCCATCAAAAGACGCGTCATCGGCCTCATACCAAAGCGGTTCGCTCGATTCCACTACCAAAGCCTTCTCTTCGATTATACCAGATTGAACCCCGGCATCCTGAACTCCTTCAACAATTTCGTCAGCCATTAGTTATTCCCCTTTTTGGTAGGGCGTTGAGACCGCAGGCGACGAGCAATGTACGAGGTTTTAGCGGCATCCTCGTTATTGTCGTCAGTGTCGGCCCCCAACTTGCCTTTCTTGGCTTGGATGGCGCGAGTCCGGCGGTTCACATAGTTCGATCCGGTATCCTTCCCGATTGGGTTACCGACTGGGCGTTCATTGCGTCCACTTGATCGGCGTTGCGATTCCGGGACTTCTTCCTTGGCGCTGATTTCAGGCTCTTCCACTTTTTCTACCGGCTTGACTGCGGGCG
>CAZIFQ010000048.1:10552-17046 GCA_964538375.1 uncultured Bacteroidaceae bacterium
TTTCATTATACGCGTCCTTTCGTTTTGTCTTTAATCCAAACCGCAACATCATGCTTCACGAGGTTTGCGTTTTGGCCTAGCTGATCTTTGGCCCAAAGCGGTTTTCCAATCCCGCAATAGTCTTCAATCTCCTTGAGAACCAATTTGCCCTCGCGAGACCCAAAGACCTCTCTAAAATAATGCTCTATCTTGTCCGACTGGCTCTTTGCTTTTACGGTCATTGTGAAATCATCCCGCCGGCGCCGTCTTCAATCAACTGGTCAACCGGCGAACCATCCTCAGCCGCCTTCATCGGGTCGATTCTCCCCGCCATATCGCCAGCTTGTGCGACGGCTTGCGCTTGTGCCGCCTCTTGATTCAACCGATTAAGCTCTTCATCGGCATCATCTGCATTGCGGATTATGTCAGGATCGACATTGTGAGACTCAAATATAGCAATAAGCGCAGGAATTACCTTGATAACAGCTTGAAGTTGCGGTGATTCTTGGATTGATCCGGTTAGTTTCAACGCTTGCGCAACCGCCTCCTGCATGGAAACGTTTTCAATCTCCCGTAGCCGAACATCAAGACGGCTCGTATACGTCACCTGCAAATCATCAATATTAACCTCTGTCGGAGGCGCATCCACTTGCCCCGAGTCGATCAAATCACTTGCGACGAGCTTATATACGCGGCGAAAGAAGTTCCCGAGCGAATTGGCAATAGGCGCAATGGCTTGCGTCCGCTCTGCAACCAACTGGCTGACCTCATAGGCGGTCTTTGCCCCAGCCTTGGCGTGTTCCAGCATGTTGAACAGGTCAATGAAGAACAGCTTATCGATCTCGTCGCGTAGCCATGATATAAAGTCCGCAGATATTTGTAACGCGCCGGAATCCGTTTTGTACATCCAAGGATCTCCCTTAGACAAATCGGCATAATTCACGCCGAACGATTCCAGCTCAGCGTTTTCTACCGCGTCCCGATCAGGAAGCCACATAGGAGGCCCAATAGCCAGTTCTGTCCCGTCAATAAAGTCAGACACGGTTTTCATAAGCGTGCGCATTACAGGTAGAGCCTGCATTGCGGGCGATCGTCCGTTTCGCTCTCCGTGCTTCGTGTAGAAATGCTCGACGACATACCGCATATGCCTCGACCCAGACTCACGGCATACCTTTCCCGTCGTAACATGGACGTGCATTGAGATGTATTGCATCTTCGACCAGTGCTTTGACGCGGATTCTGGATCGTACTTGCGATTTTTCTTTACGCAATGGATGAAGTCGAACTTTGTTTTGCTGTCTGTTTTGTCCCATGCGACTTGAACAACCTTCGGACAGTCGCTATATCCGAACTTTTCAACCGCTTGGTCAGCCGTGTACGTATATTCCCTGTACAATTCGCAAACATTTCCATCCGCGTCGTATAAATAATGACATTTTCCAATAGGGAAAACCTTATATTCGTGCCTCAGAGTTGTCGGATTCCATTGGATGTACATAACCCCGCCACCGAATGGTACGTAGTCAGTCAGCCAATTGGCAAAAGCCTGAGCAAACTTCGATTGCCCGATATGGTGATGGGTCTGCTTTGATAGAGTCGCGTACCATTCCCGAACCATTGGGAGCTTCATTATCTGATCATCAGCATCCGCAATATTTCCCTTGCCCATTGCCATTGAATTTGAATATAGACCGCCCTGGAGCAGTTGGTTTGCGAGAATACCCGTTGAAATGATCGGTTGTAGAATTTCAGAGCCTTCCGACACCTCCAAAAGCGTTTCTTGCTCTGGCGCGAATAAAACCGCTATTTCGTCCATGAGGTCAATGTATGTATTATCATCCCCCTTGATTGACTCACAGGTTGCTATTACAGCCCGGCCCTTTTGCATTGGTCGTTCCATTGGTTACGCTCCTGTTTTCGCGTTGAACAGCCCAGCAAAGCCGGTACGCATTGCAGGGTTCGTCAAGTGCGTTGACATTCTCCCCTTCTTGTTGGCAATCTCGTCAAGTGTGCGTTGCCCTGCCGCCTTCACATCCTCGCCCTCTGCCTGAACCGGAGCGGGTCGCGCTTCCCGAGTTGGTACATCTGGAGACTTGCCCATATTAATTACCTCGTTTCATTTGCCTTGCGGTGTAGCATATCCCGCCCGACTTAGCAAACGGCTTAAAGCCAAATAGTTCAGTTGTTCGCGTAATGATCTTATCTGATAAATTATGATGCCCGTATAGAATGGTCAGACGTTCGTCCAATTCGAGCCATCTCATAATTGCATTAACTTTCCTATAAACCGAAGTCGGGTTATGTATCCGGCCCGCGCAGTAGTGAAGCTCGGCCGTGTTATGCTCTGCCCTGTAGTCCGTGATTGCTAACAACGCCACAACCTCGCCGCGTTCTGTAACCGCCATCGGGTCAATCATCATGTTAGACCCCGCCCCCGTCCACCATTCAACCCAATAATCAGGATAGGCGAACGGATCCGGCCAGAACTCCCTGCCCCGCGAACACGAGAAGAACGCGCTATGGATTAGCTCTTTGCTAGCGCTCAGGATGGTTTCAGCCATGATTATGCCCTTTAAAGAAAATCGCCATCGATGTATCAGGCAACATGCTCGAACCCATAACCTTGATTAGTGACGACTTCGGCGGCGGCTGCATAAATAGATTGGCGTGCTTGTTGTTTATCACGCAGGTATCTTTCCTTGAATTGAACCCGTTGCGCTTGAATAGGTCTGCCCAGTACGCAACATTTTCCTTTTCCAGCTTCGCGTCAATCCGACTTAATCCTTCGCTTATCTGATCCCGCGATAGTCCGACTACCTTTTGCTGGTCGGTAGTTGTGACCAATTTCTTTTTCTTTCCGAACAGGTTCTTTATCATGTATTCCTCCGTTTCCTTTTGCTTTGCCAAGTGGGCACCTATCCCACACGGCTCGAATGTTCTCAACTCTGCGGACTGAACCCTTGCTCATTAATGCCGCCTAAGTTTCCTTGCCCGCCGACCGCGCCCCTTGCCGGGATTCTCGATTGACATGCGTTTCAATTCATCTTCCACCCAATACCGAATTCCATCGACACCGTGATTAAACCTATCCTCCGGTTCTTGAGTCCATTGACCGTCAGGCTTGCGCTTCCACGCATATTGGTCAAGCTCTTGGTGCAGATCTGTGCTGTGCCGGTGAACGAATAACGGGGTGCGTTTCATTAAGTCGATTCCGGCCACAATCGAACCGGGATATTTTTTGCATGACGTTACGGAATACCCTTCGGCGTTTAGCTCTGCAATCTGCTCCGGCCTTGCGCTATCAGCAACGATCTTAGCGTTTTTCTTTATCCCGTGATCTTCAAGCATCCCCTGTATGCTGCGCGTATTCGGATTTGCATGTGAACGGCATGTGATTAATCCTCGCTCCCTGAACACTTCGCGCACATATAGCCGGGACTGGAATAAGGCGCACTCAACAAGCGCTGTCGGGTCCGCGCTATAACCAAAGTCCATCCCGTATCCGTGCCGCTGGCAAAGGTGTTGCGCGGGCCAGTCTTCCGGTTCGCAGAACTCCCAGAACTTGAATATTGAACCCTCGCGCTTTGCCCTTAGCCCAAGCCCGTACACGTTCCAAAAGTATTCGTCCGCAGTGCCGGAAATCTTATTTTCATGAACATTTGGGTTTGTGGACTCGATCTCGTCTACAATCTTCTGAGCAAGGTGCATCAGGTTATCTTTGTACGTCGAGTGCATGTATAAGCAGTTTGACCGGGTGAGCACCCTATCGAAAAGCCAATGCTTAGAAAGCGACGGGTTAAAGTCTATGAGCGTCATAAGCCGAGTACGCGCTACAATCTGCCTATATGCCTCGTAGTGGTGTTCCAACTCATTCAGCCAAGCAAAGTCACGCTCCGGTCCGTGGAGCTTGCCAGCGTCCGACGTTCCCTTGAACTCCATGATAGAGCCATTTTTGAAAGTGAACTTCTTTTCTTGCCCGTTCCAATTTCCTTCCTTCCACAACCCGGCATAGTCATCGAACCGCATTATGTCCTTGAAGTCCCGCACAGTTGACGTTGTGTGGGTCGCTTCGTTGAATCTAAAACATGTTGCCACTAGCTTTTCTTGAGCAAGGACGTTTATCAGGTATTCCAGAATAGACCAAGTTTTACCGCTACGGGCTGACCCCTCGAAAACGATGATGTCCTTAAACGCAGGCGTTCCCACCTTGTCGTGGTTCTCCAGAAGCGCCTTGAGGTTCTTATTTACTGCGACTTCATTCATCCGTTCGTTTACTTCCCAGATTATTAGGGTTTCATCTTCTTGAGCTTGAACACGGACACCTCGCCAGAAACGTCGATCTCCTGCTTATCGCGCCATCGAGTAGGGTTGCGATTCTTGAGCCAAAATATTTGAGCGGTGGTATTCCCGTCCATTGCTGTATTATATAGGCTTTTGGCAACATTTGAATCAGCGTCTTCCTTTCCTTCCTTTATGGCGGAACTAAATTTAGGGTATTTTTTTTTCCAACGCTTTATAGTTTCGTTTGACACATTAAAGAAATTGGCCATCTCTTCATTGGTTGCTCCCAAAAGGCACAGCTTAAAAACAGCCTCGCAATATTCTTCCTTGTAAAGAGTAGGTCGCCGCTCTTTTATCAAGTCCTCCGGCTTTTTCTTCGGTGTCATTGGTCGTTTCTACCCCTTTTCCATTGGTTCTGTCAACGTTATTCCAAGCCCGCGCATAATTGTCGCGGCATCCATATCCGAACCAACCAAGTCGAGCATCCTCTCCAGGTGGCCGCACTTGAACCAGTGAACCAGAGCAACCACACTATGCTTTTTCCTAAAATGCGCGGATACTACCAACGGCTTGCCCTTCCACATCGGCCAAACCTTAATACATTCGCCGTCCACGATGACCCCGGCCTGTCGCAGAACCTTGAAATCTTTAACCGCTTGCGTGATTACTGCGTAGCCTAGTTGTTCATATACGTTGATCATTTAATTTCCCCATTCAGCAGCAGTCCGCGAATAAGCTCCGACGCCTTACGCCCCTTGATCGCTACCTTGTGCCGCTTGATAAACAGCGCCTTCTCGTCCGGCGTGAACCGCGCCCCGATGTAGCAGATGCGGGTTACGGCTTTCTTCTTGCGTGGCTTCATGATTCCGGTTCTCCTGTTCTCATTTGCGAACAACGTCCTAAGCCATCAACGCGCTTGCAACACGGATGATGGCCTTGTATTCGATCAGCCACGTTTTCAGGTCGGGCTGGTCATTCGCGCAAAGCCTGGCAATCTCTTTCACAGCCGACTCGATGCTGTTGTAATACCCGACGAACGAACGCGATTCCTTTCCGGCGTTGTCGCCGTCCTTCACGATTGCGATCTTGTTGACCGTGTAGTTGCGGTCGTCCGATGCTTCGATTTCGTAGTTCTCGATCCTCTGTTTCATCCCTTCGCTCCTTTGCGCCCCCTCGCGGGGGCTGTTGGTTAGTAAACTATTTCTCCTAGCGTCCACTTGAGCGCTTCAATGGCTCCTTTTGGCACCTTTCGCGGGTCGCAGATAATGCTCGATTTTGGTCGACACCGGGTCCGGCCGATTGTGCCGCTTTATACGCTTCTTGCTTTAAGTCTATCTCCCGATTAATTGCACTATTGATTTCTTTTGCTGTCCGTTTAATTGTCATGTTTTCTTCTCCGTGGTTGGTTGGTTCGTTGTTCATGGGTAAAACGCATAACGATTAGCGGCAGGATCAAAGCTTTATTTTCAACTAATTTCAGTAATGTGCAGAATCCTTAGCAAAACAGCACTTTTTAGGGGTGAAATAAATCTGCTTTTGTAAATAATCACTTAACCCAAACCTGCACATACGGCGTACCATTCTCAGAGTGAAGTTCCCGCGTCACCACATCGTAATCGTAGTTGCTAATCATCGACCTCACCTTATCAATCGGGAAGTTCAGCACTTTGAACCCCTGCCCCGGCTTCATTGTTTCGAGCAGGGTTTGAACCTCGACGCGAATCTTCTTGTTTCGGGCGATTGAATATTTCTTGATGTCCCCGGCGTTTCGTTGCGTCGGTTTTGTAACTTCCCATACTGGTATTACTATCGGTTCATTCATTTCGTTTCTCCGTTACGTTTGCACTTCCCTTCAGATCCGACTCCGACCAATGCACCATTACCGATTTAATGTCTGTTAGTTTCATCATTCTTTCTCCTTTGGGGTCATTTTCTAACCATTATTCTCGCTTGGCAGTTTATACAATCGACAGTTTCCGAAACATCATTTTTGAAAAGCGTTTCGTCAATTGGTTGATTCGTGTTACAATGAGGGCACTCAAACCAAATCTCACTCCACGCCTCTGTAATGTAAGGCGTTTCACCAAGCATCTTTTTTAGTTCCTTTGACATTTCCATTTTTCGATCTCCTTTGTTCCCCGCCCAAACCGCGTTAGACGGAGGCATTCCGTAAAATTAACTGTTAGATTTCCAATATAATAATCTTTTCTCCTTCTTCACCGTCTGACACCCAG
>CAZIFQ010000049.1:0-13651 GCA_964538375.1 uncultured Bacteroidaceae bacterium
TCAAAGGAGATAGAAGGAGTGAGTGGAAAATTCTTTAATATAACGAAGCAGGAAGTCCCTGCACCCCCCGCACTTGACATAGGAGCGTCATATGATATCTGGGAGAAGAGTCTTGAATATGCCGGGTTGCAGGATTCACAATGGGAAACGCACAGGCAAATCCCTTTCAAAATCAATGTAGTACAAAACAAATATGGCTGAGCAGACATACGACACGGTTGTTGTTGGAGCAGGGATTGCTGGCTTGACTGCTGCTGCGTATCTCTCAAAGAAAGGCCAAAAAGTGTTGCTTATTGAAAAAAATAGGGAATGTGGCGGTCTTGTAAATTCATTTACCCATAATGGTTTCCAGTTTGATGCAGGCGTCAGGGCCTTGCTGGATGCAGGGATTATATTTCCGATGCTGAAGGAGCTGGATATTGAACTTGAGGTAGTAAAAAGTTCTGTTTCTGTTGGTGTGGAAGATGAAATTATGCATGTCAGGGATATTGGCAGTTTAAATGATTATAAAGAGCTGCTGATAAAAGTATACCCGGAAAGTGAAGATGAAATTGAGGACCTTATCAGGATCATACGGAAGATCATGAAGCACATGGATGTGCTCTATGGTGTAGAGAATCCCATGGTTAAAAATGTGTGGAAGGATAAAAGCTTCATATTTAAGAAACTACTACCGTGGTTGCCAAAATTCCTGTTTACCATAGGAAAAATTAACCGCATGAACATGCCGGTTGAGGGCTACCTGGAGACAATCATAAAAAATCCTTCATTGCGGGATATTATCTCTCAGCATTTTTTCAGAAGCACACCTACTTTTTTTGCCTTGAGCTATTTTTCCCTCTACCTGGATTATTTCTACCCGAAAGGAGGGGTTGGAAAACTGGCCGAAGCCTTTGAAAACAAATTTAGTGAGCTGGGTGGTGAAATAAAGCTGGAAATGAAGATCAATAAAGTCAGTGCAAGTGAGCGTTCTGTTACGGATCAGGACAACAACACATATACATACAAAAATCTTATTTGGGCGGCAGATCTAAAAACACTCTATAAAATAACAGCTACCGAAGGAATATCAGATAGACTACAGTCAAAATTCGAAGCGGAAAAAAGCAAGTTACTGGAGAAACGTGGCGGTGATTCAGTCTTTACCCTGTTCCTGGAAGTTGATGAACCCCTTGAAAGTTTTAAGCGCATTGCCAACGGTCACTTCTTTTATACTCCCTTAAAAACAGGTTTAGGAGAAACGCACAGGGAAGAGCTTAAGCAGATGCTCAGTAACTGGGAAACTTTTAGCAAAGAACAAATTATCGACTGGATAGAAAGGTTTTCCAGCTTAAATACCTATGAAATTTCTGTTCCCGGACTCAAAGATCCCGATTTGGTTCCCGAAGGAAAAACAGGGCTGGTGATTAGCTTTTTAACAGACTATGACTTGTTTTATAAAGTACAGCAGTCGGGGTGGTATGAAGAGTTTATCCTGGAATTAGAAAACCGTGTTTTAGCTGCGGTAACAAATTCTGTTTATCCTATGTTACAGGATAAAATATTAGCACGTTTTTCTTTTACGCCATTGAGTATTGAGAGCAGGGTAGGAACCTCTGAAGGAGCCATTACCGGGTGGTCATTTCAGGAACCCGTGCCGGTAATACACAAAATGCAGCAAGCAGGCAGTACAGTTGATACACCCCTGCCTTCAATTTATCAAGCCGGACAATGGACCTACAGTCCTGCCGGAGTACCGATGTCAATTCTTACGGGTAAGCTGGCCGCAGACAAGGTTCTGAAGAAAAGATAGATCCTGTTCCACACCCCCGGAAATGGAGCCCATTGTTTGGTGTGTCTAAATGAACCGGGTAATATCAAAAAAACTATTTGGATTCAAGAGATTCATTCTCGATCACAAGGCTGTACCAGAAGCATTCTGATTACCCACTTTCCTTTGTCTTCTTAAGAAAATTTTAATACCTTGTATCAGATTGAGAGCAGGTAATTCTTTCATTATGAATACATTTCCTGCTTTTTGAGACTGTAATAGTATGAAAAAATTCGTCAGATTAATTGTAGTATTTGCACTGTTGAGTTGCGGCCGTGGGCTTGTAGCGCAAGATCTTATTATCACAAAAAACGGGGATCTTTTTCTGTGTGAGATCGATGAGCTTACACCCAATTCCATTAATTATTCATTTACTTTCTATGACAAGGATTACCCAGGTTCTCTGGCCTTGAAATATGTTGCTTATCATGGTACAAACTTCATTGAAGAAGATGCAGGCAAAGCTGCTGGAGCTTATGAGAAAGACTTGATAGTAACCAGGAAAGGACAGATACTGAGATGTAAATTTGAAGCCGACAAAATCTCATCAGTTATCGAGTATACATTTAGGATGGGAAGTAGTGAATTACGAAACATTATTAAAAAAGCAGATGTCGCCTTCTTGGAAAATGATTACAGGGTAACACTTTCTCCTCAGGAAAGGAGCCTGGCATATTTCAATTCAACTCCCACACCTGAAATGGAAGCAACGATTCAGGAAGAAGCTCTTTTTCAAGACAGTCTTAATTTGAGCCGCGACCTGATCCTGAAAGTGAATGGCGAACAACTGGCCTGTTCGATAGAAGAAATAACGCACGAAGCGATCGAGTTTAAGTTTTTCATGAATAATACTGTTCTGACAAATTTAATTGACAAAAGGAAAGTGAGTCACATAATAAAAGATTATAAGGGAGAATTACCGGAGAAGGTCATTGTTACTCCTAATTTACGAGATGAATTCCTCGATCTGATTATTACTGACAACGGTACTTCAATAAGGTGTATTATTGACCTCGTTGGAACGAATACAATTGAATATTTTATTAATAAGGACGATGAAATAGTGTATCAAATCCTAAAACGGAATAACGTTCTCTATTATGGCAACAATTTCCTTGAGAATATTAAGAACCAGGATGAACTATCAAAAACAAATTATAATGACATTATAGTTACAAAGAATTACTCCACCCTTTTATGCAATATTGAATCTGAAAACTCTACTTCAATTGAATACTCATTTCAGATGAATAAGATGACAATGACAAATTTCATTGAAAAATCTGGTCTGATTCACTTTGGAAAAAACTTTTTTAAGCTTCAGGATGAAAGCTTAAACACTACATCGGATAAACCAGTTGATAGTCAGTTAGCCACGGAAAATGCTGATCAGGAGAAGCCTGAGGAAAAAGTAATCCTAGCCCAGACTGAGACGGTAGTGAAGGTGCAGGACCTTCTACCACCAGAAGTTATTATCATCTCTCCGGCACTGAAAAATGAAACAACATTTGAAACAGTGGCTGATGAAGTGAGCAGCTTGAAGATTTCAGGGGTCGTCCTTGACAACAATCAAGTCCAAAAATTATTGGTCAACGGTAGAGAAACGACCATCAGCAGCCAGGGTAAATTTTCGGCAAACGTTGCATTGAGCAATGGGCCTAATCCAATAGAGATAAGCGCGTCAGATGTAAATAATAATGAATCGTCTTTCAATTATACTATTGAACGTAGCATGCCAGTTGAAAAAGAACTGCTTACTGCAACGGTAGATAAAGAAGCCCCTTTTATAAAATTGGATTACCCTGTCATCGACAAGGATAATAAGAACGTAAGGGTTGATAATACTACAAAAAGGGTGGCTGTTTCCGGAAACGTTTTAGATCAGAGTGGAGTGTATGAAGTTTTAATAAATGGTAGAGATGCTGTATTATCCAGCAATGGTAATTTTAACCGGAATGTATTGTTACGGGTAGGTGAGAATATAATTACAGTTGAGGCCACCGATATAGAGTCAAATTCAGCAAAAGAAGTTTTCACCATTACAAGGGCAGATGTTGTTGCACAGGTCAAACAGCCACAGATTATTGGAACAAACGATGAATACCATGCTTTGATAATCGGGATAAGCGAATACCAGGACGCACTCATTCCCAACCTGGACAATCACCCGACAAATGATGCTTCCAGGCTGCGTGATGTTCTGAGCGATAAGTATTTATTTAAAGAGGAAAACCTGAATCTTATGCTCAATCCAACCCGCGTTGATATACTGAAAAGCTTTGATCGTTTGAGCCAATCTATCGATGAGAATGATAACCTGCTGATCTTTTTTGCAGGACACGGGTATTATGATGCAGAATCTAACCTTGGTTACTGGTTGCCAGCCGATGCGGAATCAGACTTCACTGCAAATTGGATTTATAATGATGTCCTTGTAGCCAATTTGAAAAGAATTCATTCCAAGCACACCTTGCTGATATCTGATGCCTGTTTCAGTGGGAGTATTTTTAAAACAAGAAGCCTTAATAATGCCCCTGTTGCCTATCAGAAGAAATATGATTTACGCAGCAGGAAGGCAATCACAAGTGGTGTTATTGAAGCAGTTCCGAATGAAAGCGTCTTCTTCAGGTTCCTTTTGGAAAAACTTGACTCGAATGAGAAGCAATATTTTTCTGCGAGCGAGTTATTCAGAAACCTGGAATTTCCAGTAGCAAACAACAGTCCCAATTCGCCGCAATACGGCACCATACAAAATGTCAATGACGAAGGCGGCGACTTCATTTTTATCAGGAAATAAACCAGCTTAATGCTTGCATAGTCCGGATCATCTGCCAGGTTGTTCATCTGTTCAGGATCCATATCGCAATCTCCTAACCAGCAATACGGAATGGCATTTCATGGTCACCTGCCATAATACTGTCAAAATGACAGTCAGCTACAATTTTATACTGACAAAATGACAATTTTTTATGTTGGTGCAAAATTTGATCTGATTTTCTGGATGATAACGATAATCAAAAAATGGAGGTAATATGAATTTTGATAAATATACTATAAAAGCTCAGGAGGCCATCCAATTGGCGCAGCAGCTGGCTATTGAAAAGCAGCACCCGGCCATTGAGTGTGGACACCTTCTGCATGGAATCATGTTGGCAGATGAACACATCCTGCCTTATGTTTTTAAGAAACTTTCAATTAATACGGATTATGTAAGGTCGGAACTAGATTCGATGATAAATAGTTACCCTGTCGTGTCCGGCGGAGAGGCATACCTTTCTCGTGAGGCAACGCAGGTAATCAATAAATCGACACAGGCATTGAAGGAGTTTGGCGATGAGTATGTTACCCTGGAACATCTTCTGCTGGGTTTGCTGAAATCGGGAGACCAGGTGAGCAGGATGTTGAAAGATGCAGGGATGAACGAAAAAGATCTGTTGGCAGCGATCCATGAACTTAGAAAAGGGGAGCGTGTAACAAGTAAATCAGCCGAGGAGAATTATAATGCATTGGAGAAGTATGCTGTTCATTTGAATAAGCGAGCAGAGGAGGGAAAACTGGATCCAGTTATCGGAAGGGATGATGAGATCCGGAGGGTTTTGCAGATTCTTGCGCGCAGGACAAAGAACAATCCCATCCTTGTGGGAGAACCAGGTGTGGGTAAAACAGCCATTGCTGAAGGAATTGCTTTACGAATTGTAAATGGGGATATTCCGGAAGACCTGATGTCGAAAGAGATATTTTCACTGGATATGGGGGCCTTGATTGCAGGGGCAAAATACAAGGGCGAATTTGAGGAGCGTTTGAAAGCCGTGGTAAATGAGGTAATTGGATCGGAAGGAAGGATTGTTCTTTTCATCGATGAAATACATACCCTTGTTGGAGCCGGAGGAGGAGGAGAAGGAGCCATGGATGCAGCAAATATTTTAAAGCCAGCATTAGCAAGAGGAGACCTGAGGGCTATTGGTGCTACTACGCTGAATGAGTTCCAGAAATATTTCGAAAAAGACAAGGCCCTGGAACGTCGTTTCCAAAAGGTTATGGTTGAAGAGCCAGGTGAAGAGGATGCCATTTCAATATTGAGGGGCATCAAAGAGCGCTATGAAAGTTATCATAAAATCAGGATTCGTGACGAAGCCATTATAGCAGCTGTGCAATTGTCTACTCGTTATATCACAGACAGATTTCTTCCTGATAAGGCGATTGACCTTATTGATGAAGCGGCTTCACACCTTCGGCTTGAAATGAATTCAAAACCAGAATCAATTGACACACTGGAACGAAAGATACAGCAGTTGGAGATTGAATCAGAGGCATTTAAGAGAGAGAAAGAGAAAGAAAAGGTCTCAACATTAAATAAGCAGATTGCCAATTTAAAAGATGAGCATAAGCAACTGACGGCAATTTGGGAAGAAGAAAAATCTGTAGTAGAAAAAATTCAACATACCAAAAAACAGATAGAGGACCTTAAATATAGTGCTGAGAAGTCAGAAAGAGAGAGTGACTGGGGCAGAGTTGCTGAGATAAGATACGGACAAATACCTGCCGCTGAGGAGCAGCTAAAATCAACCATCCAGAAACTACAGGAATATGAGAAAAGTGGAAAAAGACTGGTTAGGGAGGAGATTACAAGTGAAGATATTGCCGATGTGGTTTCGCAGTGGACAGGAGTGCCTGTTAACAGGATGCTGCAAAGTGACCGGGAGAAACTGCTTCACATTGAGGAAGAGCTGCATTTGCGTGTGGTGGGACAAGATGAGGCCATTGAGGCCGTTTCCTCTGCCATACGAAGAAGCAGGACCGGGCTGGCAGACGACAGCCGTCCTCTAGGATCATTTCTCTTTCTTGGAACCACCGGAGTTGGGAAAACGGAACTCGCAAAAGCATTGGCAGAGTACCTTTTTAACGACGAGGGGATGATGACACGTATTGATATGAGTGAATACCAGGAGAGACATGCTGTATCACGCCTGGTGGGAGCACCTCCGGGTTATGTGGGCTATGATGAGGGAGGTCAGTTGACTGAGGCAGTGAGAAGAAAACCCTACTCAGTGATCTTGCTGGATGAAATAGAAAAAGCACATCCGGATGTTTTTAATATCCTTTTACAGGTCCTGGAAGACGGAAGATTGACTGATAATAAAGGCAGGGTGGCCAATTTTAAGAACACCATTATTATCATGACATCCAACATGGGGTCAGAGATCATTCATGAGAACTTTGGTGAAGTGAAAGGCCAGGAACTTGAAGATCTAATTAAAAAAACCAGGGACCAGGTGTTCGAATTATTGAAGAAGAGCTTGCGCCCTGAATTTCTAAACCGAATAGATGAACTTGTAATGTTCAGGCCGCTGGGAATGGAACACATGGAAGGGATTCTTGAGATTCAGTTGAATATCCTGAAGAAGAGACTCCAAAAGCAGAACATAACTATGGAGGTGAGTGACCGGTGTATCCAATACCTGGCAAAGGAAGGATTCGACCTTCAGTATGGAGCAAGGCCTCTGAAAAGGTTGATACAGAAAAAAGTTATCGACGGACTCTCTGTCGCCATGCTTGAGGAGCGGGTAAAATCCGGAATGAACGTTGTAGTTGATGTGGAAAATAAGGAGATAAGGTTTAGACCGACAGAGGTATAAAATGAAAGTCTCCCAAGCTCATGATTGTAGTTTGGGAGACTTTTCAATGTAGCATTAAACTGGCTGCACCTCCGGATCAACATCTTCCACCTTCACCTCTTCTTCTCCGAATCTACTTTTATACTTGTCGTGGTATTTAGATATCCACTTGTCTTTCTTCTTGCTGTCATTGCTTTTGTGGCCACCATTACCAATTCCTGTTAAGAGTATTTTGGAGAGAATGAATATGCCGCCTGTTTGCCAGTAAGTCAATACCGGACCATTGAATAATTCAGGAATTAATGCATTCCAGAGCAGCATAACCAGCCACACAAAGAAAAACATTGCTCCAACTCCAAGGATTCCAAATCCTGTATACTTCAATACTTTTAGTGCCTTCATTTTATTTAATTTTTAATTGTTCATACAAATACTTCAAGCGGTTTCGTAGCTCGAGAACCGCATACCTCTTGCGTGAAATAAGGGTGTTTACACCTTCCCCGGTGATCTCAGAGATTTCGGAAAAGCTCATCTCCTCAAATTCATGCATGATAAATACTTCGCTTTGCTCAGCCGGGAGTTCGTCCAGTGTGGTGTCAATGGTTTCCCAGATGATTTGCTTTAACTCCTCGTCTTCAGGCGTATCGTTGAGGTCGGGAAGAATATCTTCCAGGGACAAAGGCCCCTCCTCGCTGTTGTTGTTCTTAGAAGTAATATCAACGTTTTGATGTTTCTTCTTTTTGTACCCATCGATAATCTTGTTATTTGCAACCGTATAGAGCCAGGAAGTCAGGTTCTTTATTCTGCTCAACTCATTAAACCCCCGGGTGAGTTGATAGAAGACTTCTTGTAGAATGTCTTCCGCTTCATAGTGTTCAGGAACCCGTCTGCGAATATACCCCAGGAGCTTATCGTGCTCCTCGATATACGTTTTTCCTATTTTATCCTGGTCTTTTGACGACATATTTACCTGCTTACATCTTCTAAGACGAATAAGGTAAGGTGATATTTTAAGAAAAGTGAACATTTATTCTAAAATCATACCTATTAGCCAGTTGGGAGCTCTTCTCTCTAAACAGGGAGTGGGTTAAAGTGCCTTGAGTACTTGGAGTATTTCGAGTGTCTTGAGTTGGAGCCCAAATTCATACTTTATCGAAAAATCAAACCGTAGCGCATCCCTTCCCACGTTGGGGGAAGGCTAGGTTGGGGGCGATAGATGGAGAAGTCCAGGTGGGGTATTAATACTATTAAACCATCATTCCCCCTCTTCACCCAAACTGGGATCCAGCCATAGAAACACCTCTCTGACACCTTTGAGCGTTTTTGTAAGGGAATAAGACAGGCCCAGTTCAATTTTGAAATAATCGCCAAGCGCATAGGTGGAGTACGTGTTTTCAAGGATATCATCCATGTAGTATTCGATATCATAGATGGCAATCTTCTTAAATCCTTTTGCAAACCCGGTCTCGAGCTCCAGGTACAGTTCATCAAAGATTCGCCATCGAAGACCAAAGTCTGCTGATAAAAGGAAATAGTTGGGTGTGGAACACATAATTCAACCCCATGTCTGTATAAATGTAAAGCCGGTCCTTCACCCATGGAACATAGATATTAAGGAGAAGGGGCACCTGTACCATCTCGTCGCTATGAAACCAGATTTTATGATCAGGTGGAAATACAGCAGTTCCCATCTCTCCAAAACGGAAGGCAGCACCGCTCTTGATACCAAAATGATCATTCAGCACCCAGTGCAAATCAATGCCGTGTTTGTCGGCAATGAAATCATTACCGTTTACTATTTGACTACTGTGGGGAAAAAGCAGGCCCGACCTTTGTATTGAGTAATTCAATCCGAAATAGATTTGCTTCTGGGCACTAACCAGTGGGCTCACCAATATGAGGAGAAAGATTAGCCAGGGTTTCATACAGGTAAAACCTCCTTAGGATTAAGAATATTGTGTTTGGTAAAGAGCCTTGAGTACTTCGAGTACCTGGAGTTGGGGGTAAGGGTAATTGTTAGCCCCCGACCCCGGCCGCATCCTGTAACCCCGGATCTGCGATCCGATGCTACCAGAATATGATCCCTCGGGATCACATATCTATAACCTTCATTATACACCATCACTTTGATTTCACACTGGAAACACCTTTCATCAAATATTTGTACCTTAGGTTTTCAATAAAAAACAACCCAATGAAAAAAATAAATTTTTTGAAACAAGTACTGACAGGACTATTTATGATTCTATTGATCACAGGGTGTACAAAGCCGGAAAATATACTAACAGATGGGATATGGACATTTGAAGACCTGACTCACGACAGTGAAGATGAGTTTACTTCTTCAATGCTAACACTTGGAAAAGCGGTGTTGACTGATGCAACATTAGAATTTCAGGAGAGCGGTGATTATATTATTGATTCACCACTAACAGATAATCCAAGCATAGAAACATGGGAGTTGATTGAAGATGAGCAACTTATTATGAATGCAGGAGATGACACATCTACCAACACAATAATAGTTCTCAACAAAACTATGTTGCAATATAGTGAGACCGGGGTTGATATGAGTCGAAATATCTATACCGTGATAACTACCTGGGTTAGGGAATAATAAATCTGCCGAGAATCCTTAATCATCCGAGAATTCCTTCAGTAAACTCCTGTAGGAATTGAAGATCTTGGATCGTGAGATGAAACCGATATATTTCTTGTCTTCTGTAACAGGGAGATTCCATGCTTCAGTCTTTTCGAAAATCTCCAGCACAGTTTTCATGTCTTCATCTTTGTCAATAATGGCAGGGGGAGTCAGCATGATTTCCGTAATCCTTGTCTTATCGTAAAGCTCGGTATTGAAGATAATATCCCTGACATCGTTTAAGCTGATGACACCAACAAGCTCATCATCATCATTGATCACGGGGAAGATATTGCGTTTCGATTTCGACACTGCTTGTACAAGATCAGAAAGATAGCCATCAACAGGAATTCTTTCACAATCGTTTTCGAGCACATCGTTTACTGAAAGCATGCTTAAAATGGCCTTGTCTTTGTGGTGAGTGATCAGCTCACCTCTTTGTGCAAGACGTTTGGTGTAGATGGATTGCTTTTCAAAGCCGCGGATGGTTACATATGAAATTGTGGCTGTAATTATCAAGGGTATAAACAGCGCATAACCGCCGGTTATCTCTGCAATAAGGAAGATGGCAGTTAAAGGTGCATGCATCACACCGGCCATGACTCCCGCCATACCCACAAGGGCAAAATTGTTTTCTGAAATACCTGTGGATTTGAATATGTTAACTGTCTTTGCAAGCGTGATACCGCTCATTCCCCCCACGAACAATGCCGGGGCAAAAATCCCTCCAACGCCACCACTACCTGTTGTTAGCGCCATGGCAATTACCTTGAAAATTACCAGCATAAGGAAGAATAGAATAATGAAGGATGAATGATTGTGAATCAGGTTTTCAAAGACAGTTCCATTAAAGAGCTCAGCAGATTGTCCTGTCAATAATGTTTTCAATGTTGTATATCCCTCTCCAAATAATTGCGGCATTAAAAAGATAAGTCCACATAGTAAGAGTCCTCCCGTGAGGGTTCTGACCAGGTTGTTTTTGATGCGTCCCATGGTATTTTCCACCCACATATTCATCCTGGTGAAATAGACAGAAACCAAGCCGGTAAACAAACCCAGTAAAATATAGAAAGGGATGTTGTTGAAAGTAAAGGGTTCACTGATAGTAAAAGCAAACACCACCTTTTCTCCAAGAAAGAAATAGGAGACCGTTGCTGCCGTTACCGAAGAAAGCAGCAGGGGAACAATGGAAAAAGCGGTGAGGTCGAGCATCAGCACTTCGACAGCAAAGATCAATCCGGCAATAGGCGCTTTAAAGATCCCGGCGATGGCTCCTGCGGCACCACAGCCAACGAGCAGCACTATGTTTTTGTAGTTGAGCCGGAGTATGCGACCGATGTTGGAACCGATGGACGCTCCGGTAAGTACGATCGGTGCCTCAAGACCTACAGAACCACCTAATCCTACGGTAATAGAGCTTGCCAACATCGACGACCAGGTGTTGTGTGGTTTAAGGTGGCCTTTGCGCTTGGAAATGGAAAAAAGGATTTTGCTCACGCCATGCCCGATATCCTGCTTCAGCAGGTAGGAGACAAACAAGACTGTTATAATGATTCCAACCAGGGGTAAAATATGAGTAAAAAAAGACAGTGATTCTCCCATCAATAGTGCTTTTGATTTGAGCTCAATAAAGTGGGTGAGGTTTTTGAGTAGAATGGCTGCACCGCCAGACAGCAATCCAATGATCAGGCTTAGCCCAAGGATCAGTTGACGCTGTTTGATTTGCCGGATATAGCCCAGCAAGCGTTGGTGTATATGCAGAAATTTACTCATGAAGAAAAATGAGCTGCAAAGGTACGATACTTATGTAAATTAAAGGTTAAATCTGTATAAAGGATTGTTCAGGGAATAATATTAAGATGAAAATGCTTCTCCCTGCTTTGAAGAGTATGGGAAGAGATCCTTTGACATGGATGGACTATCTGCTTACCGAGGGATAAAAAATTTTCGCATGAAGAAGATTTGGAACAATCAAACACTTCATATAGTGCGTTGCTTCTTCTTTTTGTTTAAATTAGTGTGATTAATGTCACAGCGTGGCAGTAAACTTATTTATACTTTTCCGCATGCTTAACCGAATCATTAACTTCAGTATTAAGAATAAGTTCATCGCCATCCTTATCACCATCTCTGTGGCCGGGTTTGGCGTTTTTGCTTTATTCCAGATTCCCCTGGGAGCAGTTCCAGATATCACGAACAACCAGGTTCAGGTAATTACCACATCTACCAATTTGTCCACCCAGGATATTGAACAGTTTATCACTTATCCTGTTGAGCTTGAGATGTCAAATCTTCCGGGAGTTACGGAAATACGATCTATCTCAAAATTTGGACTCTCAGTTGTGACAATCGTCTTTGAAGATAAAATGGGTACATATCTGCCCCGCCAATTGATTGCTGAAAAAATTAAAAACGCCTCTGCAAATATCCCGGAGGGTTTTGGAACGCCGGAAATGGGTCCCATTACCACGGGTCTGGGAGAGATATACCAGTATATCCTTGATACCAAACCCGGATTTGAAGATAAATACTCCATCATGGAGCTCCGTAGTATCCAGGATTGGGTGGTGAAGCGACAACTTTCGGGTATCCCGGGTGTAGTGGAGGTAAATACCTGGGGAGGAAACCTGAAGCAGTATGAAGTGGCCATCAACCCGGAACACTTAAAAAGCATGGGAATAACCTTGCTAGAGGTCTTTGATGCGATAAAACAAAACAATAATGTTGCAGGAGGGGCCTATATTGAAAAACAGAACCAGAGTTATTTTATCAGGGGTGACGGACTGGTAAAATCGCTTGAAGATGTGAATAACATTGTTGTTTCAAATACCAATGGAATACCGATACTGATAAAAGATGTTGCTACAGTTCAATTTGGCAGTGCCAACAGGTTTGGAGCTATTACTGCCAATGGGGAGGGTGAAAAGGTGATGGGGCAGATCATGATGCTCAAAGATGCAAACTCGAACAAGGTAATCGACAGGGTGAAAGAACGGGTGGAGGAAGTACAAAAAACTCTTCCGGAAGGAGTTTTTATCAATCCCATTCTTGAAAGAAGCGAGCTGATTCAGAAAACCTCTATGACAGTATTTGAGAATTTACTTTTCGGCTGCCTGATCGTTTTCTTTGTCGTTGTCCTGCTCCTTGGAAACCTTCGATCTGGTTTGGTAATTGCTTCACTGATTCCTCTTTCTTTGCTATTTACGATATCGCTGATGTATATTTTCGGGATCGACGCCAACCTGATGAGTCTTGGAGCGCTCGACTTTGGAATCATTATCGACGGCGCTGTTATCATCGTGGAGTTTATAGTGATAAGCATTACCGTGAATAAGAATAAGCTGAAATCTGTCAAAAGAGATGAGCGGCAAACAATAATGGACAAGATTACCTTCAGCGGGGCATCAAAAATGATGAATTCAGCCATTTTTGGGCAACTTATTATTCTCATTGTATTTATTCCTGTTCTTTCTTTAAGCGGTGTGGAAGGCAAGATGTTTCGCCCGATGGCGCTCTCTTTTAGTTTTGCCTTGTTGAACTAAATCCGCCTACGCGGATAGCTCTTTTAAAAGTACCCGATTCTTT
>CAZIFQ010000050.1:0-13152 GCA_964538375.1 uncultured Bacteroidaceae bacterium
GGCACTGTGATATAATCATTTAATGGGATGGGTATGTGGTCTGATACGCTCCACTTTGGACTATTTCCGACCACTCCCCACAAGGAGTGGTTTTTCTTTCACAGTCCCCATGAAATGGGCAATGCCGCCCGATCATCTCTCGACCAAAACAATCTTTTGACCATACTTTGGGGGCGAGAAATGTGGACCATATACGATTACCAAACCAACCCAATAATATAATGTCCAAACGTAAACGTATGCTTGGGTCAATTAAGAGTGAACTTCTCATAAAATCACGAGAAGCCATGTTGACCTCTGTGCAAATTTTTAATAATCCAAATATTCAATTCAAGTCAGAGAGTTTTATTGTCCTTTCAGTAATAGCATGGACCTACTTGTTACATGCATATTATAGGGATAATAATATTGAGTATCGTTATTATCAAAAAAGAGGAATGAGAAGGAGGTTTGATAAAACTAAATTTGGTGCTTATAAATATTGGGAATTGGAAAGATGTTTAAATGATGAAAATTGCCCAATTGACAAAGTAGAAATGATTAATCTAAAGTTTCTAATTGGACTTCGTCATGAAATCGAACATCAAATGACAACTAAAATTGATGATTATTTGAGTGCAAGATTTCAAGCAAGTTGCTTAAACTACAACAAGTACATTAAGAAACTTTTTGACGATAAATTAGGGATTGATAAACACCTATCCTTCTCACTTCAATTTTCATCAATTTCTGAGAAACAAGTTGCACAGTTACGAGAATTCACAGATTTACCTGCCAATATATCTTCGTATATAACAGATTATGATGAGAGTATAAATGACGCAGAATATAATGACATGAGATTTTCCTATCGTGTTCTGTACGTCCCCAAATCAGTCAACAATAAAGGTCAAGCAGATAAAGTAATAGAATTTGTACCAGCAAAATCTGAGGTAGCGGAAAAATTAAATACAGAATATGTATTGATCAAAGAAAGAGAGAAACCCAAATATATTCCAAGCAATGTGGTGAATGCTATGAGAGAAAAAGGTTATCCTCATTTTAGTATGCACAATCATACATCACTTTGGCAAACTGATAGAGATAAGTATTACTCTCCTGATTACGGTACAAGAGTTGCTGGTCATTGGTATTGGTATCAAAAATGGTTTGATGAGGTAGAACAACATTGCAGCGAGAAAGAAGATTTGTACAAATAGTGAATATAGTAAATTACTTTTATGATGATCCCAAACGATCAGTACCAAACTGAAAATTGGAGAGAAAAGAGGAGAGAAATATTAATTCGTGATAATTTCACCTGCAAAATATGTGGTACTTTTAATCCTTCCGAAGGTCAAGTGGAAGTATCTAATGAAGTAGAGAATTGTATTGAAATGCATCAATATGATTCTGAAAATAGCGTTTATACATTATCTACTTCAGTTTCTCCAATTACAATAGAGATTAATTACAGAAGAGGCTTATGGCTCGTGACTCCAATACTGCAAGCACATCACAGAAGATATATTCAAAATAGGTTAGCATGGGAATATGAGAATGATGATTTTATATGTATTTGTCAAGAGTGTCATAATAAATATCATAGTGAAGTTGAGATTCCAATTTACGACTCAGAATTAAATCTTGTAGAAAGAAAACTTTTCAAACCTGAAGACAATAATACGGGCAGAAAGCACGGGTATAGACCTTGGCAGTTTATCAACAATTACAGTGGAAAATATGTGCTTTCCAATGTAAGTCCCACTATGACTTATATAGCATTGGGGGAGGAAACAATTAATAATCCTGACCTTGATAAGATTGCTGACAATATGTATTCAAATTTTATGAAGCATTATCTTCCTTCATATTACAAAGGTTCAGATTAATTCTTACTTTCCTTCCAGTTAACAGCCTTAACAATTTTATTAACTGCTGAATTGTCTTTCAACTCGTACATTTGAAATTCATCATCTTCCGATACAAATTTCTCTCTAATCATTCTAACGTTATTCATCATCAATTCATCCATTACACTGGCATATGAATCCAATGTAACCTGTATGGAACTATGCCCAAGAAGTTTTGAAATAACCCCAATATTAACCCCTGAAGCAAGCATAGTACAGGCGTAAGTTTTTCTCGCAATATGCACCGTCAAATTCTGGTGTATTCCTGCCAAATCAGCAATCTCCTTCAAATAGGCATTCATCTTTACATTTGAATTAACGGGAAGGAGGACCCCATTTTTAACAACCCTTGGATGATTCTTATATTTCTCAATGAGTTGAAGTGCTTTGGGTAGAAGCGGAACCGTGTACTCTTTTTTGGTTTTCTTCCTCATAACCCTTATCCACTTCTCGTCATCCATCCCAATAAAAATATCTTCAGGTTTCAAGGCATGTACTTCAGCATAGGCAAGACCAGTATAACAACAAAAGACGAAAATATCACGAACAACTTCCAGTCTCGTGATCGTTATCTCTAAAGCTTCAATGCGATTTAATTCATCCCGATCCAGATACTCGATTCTCTTTCGGGGCATCCTAATTTTATAGTCGGGAAACGGGTACTTATCCAAATACCCTTTCTGGATTGATTTGCGAATCACTAAAGTGAATCTTTGATAATGCTTGTAGCAAGTTGCTTTGGAGTTATCGAACTTCTCTTTTAAGAAGGTCTCAAATTCATTCATAAATTGATCATTTAATTCATACAAGAACAGATCACCTCGTTTAAATTTATACTTAATGAATTGCTGTACTCTTAATCTTGTATTTGCATACTTGATGATTGTGGTTTGCTCGTAGTCTTTGCCTATCAATCGTTTCATAAATTTCAGGTGTTCATCGTATGCTTTAAGAACAGTAACCTGACCTAAACTTTTTCCGTCAAGGGTAGTTTTGATAGTGTGTATATTGAAGGGTTTACCAAGTACTGTAAGTTGAGTGATAATTTGATGCACCTTCATCCTGATTCCTTCCAATTTGTTATTTGCAATACTGGCATCATTAGAGTTGCCTTTAACCCGATGTGCTTTCTTATCCCACTCAGATTCTTTTATCATCAATCCCGTGGATTTTGTAAAGAATACGTAATTATGAACCACTCGTAAATAGATTGGGACTTGTTTTGAGGAGTTCTTCTTCGATTTGTTAAGCCAAAACGATACTTTGATTTTTGATTCCATAAGACATAAAGTTTAAAAATTTAACATTCTGTAACCTTTGTCCAATGGGATTTAGCGAGGATCAGTTAGAACTTTCTTATACCAATTTGTAGTTTTTACCAATATGGAGTTAGATTATTCCACTTTTTTAGCCCATTTCTCGCCCCCAAAGTATGGTCAAAAGATTGTTTTGGTCGAGAGATGATCGGGCGGCATTGCCCATTTCATGGGGACTGTGAAAGAAAAACCACTCCTTGTGGGGAGTGGTCGGAAATAGTCCAAAGTGGAGCTGCGGGGAGTCGAACCCCGGTCCAAACGAGAAACCCATATGCTTTCTACATGTGTAGCCTTTCCTTGGTTGTCGGGAAATGACTGGCGATAGGCAACCGATCAAGACCTTAGTTTCAATTGTGCTTTACCCCAAAGTCGAAACCCCTTTAGTGGCTATCCCGTTCAAACTGCACCTCCTGTTGGAAACCCGATAGGGAACAAAATCTCCGGAGATGTCCCGTCCCGATGCCTCGCATCGGGATTAAGCTTAATTTACTTAGTAAGATTAAGCAGCAAGAGCATAATTTGTATTGCCAATTATAAATTTGAAAATTAGGATTAACGAGCCAATATCCAAAGCTCGACATGCTTACATACCTGTTTTACCCGCTGTCAAAACCAGCTCAGCCCCAGGTGTGAGTGCAAAGATACAAAAATCAGACCAATACCTGCTGTTTGATTTTTTCTCCTGCTACTCGGTAAACGCTTCTATTGAGGATATTCTTCCCTACCTCCAATCTTTTACATCATCCAATGGATAAATGGGCCTGGGAATATACTGGTAATCCAATTCCTCTACCCTGATGTTGCTCAGTCCCGGGGTGATCACATTAATTGTTTTCCTGTTCTGCAAGAGATACATATAACGAAAGGGAAAGAGATTCTTCACCACCACGATATCTGCTTTCATAATCTTCAAACCAAGGTCCCTGTAATCATTGGGATCATCTAATGACATTGGAAGATCAGAAACAACGAGCTTAATCCCATCATGCTCTACGATCAGGGTTTTACCATAATCTGTCACTTCTTTAGAGGTGATCTCGCCTTCGTAGGTATAAGGATGATTGTAAATTGTATCAATCTTCCCTCCCAGGTTCATGCTGATGGTCTCCCCAACATCGTGCGACCATGCCTCTGCTACCGCTACTCCATCACGGATGGTAATATAGGAGACCAGTTCTCCGGATTTCTCCACCAGTGCCTTCAATATCCAGGTACTCTCACCCGGTGTTCCGGTGCCTACTGCATCTGAAACATCACAAAATACGACCACTCCAAGTGCCCGTGCAATCTTTGCCTTCCGGGCCATCTCTATGGCTTCTTCCGGGCTATTACCCGCCGGCTGCGGCACTGTACGAACCTCCCAGGCCATGTCAGCAATTTGATCTGCCTTTTCCTGTGCCAGGGCAGCATTCCCATCTGCAATTCCGATGGTAGTATAACCCAGCTCGGGATCATCGATCCAGATATGTATTGGGAAAAAGGATACGGACAGGACATCCTCTTCCTTTTCCATCTGCTTCATGGCACGAAAGATCTTATTGAAAGGTTTCAGAAAATCGACATTCATCCCGCCTCCCTTTAACAAGGGCATTTTATTCACAACCATCACAGGATCGATCTCCCCTGCCACAGTACGAAGCAGAAGACTTCCCGCCTTGTAGCCTGTCTCGAAATGATCCCTGTGTGGATTGGTGTGATATCCTACAATAAGGTCCGCCGACTCTGCTCGCCGTAAGGTGTTGTTGGCATGAAGGTCGAAAGTGACAGCCATTGCAAAGTCCTCTCTCCGAAGCTCCCGCACCATTGTCATGATCTCACCCTCGGGATCAAACATACCCTGCACTCCCATGGCTCCATGCATGGAGAGATAGATGCCTGCTGCCTCCGGGTGTGCTTCAACACCCGCAAGGATCGCATCCCTGATCTTGAAATAAAACAAACTGTCAACAGGTCCGCCCGACATGGACTTGGCCTGCAGGATCGGAATAAGATTGACTTTCCCTCCTCCAATCTCATCAACTACAGAAAGAAATCCTGCAAGCTGCTTGTCTTCCTCTATAGCAGAAGCCGGAACTTCATCTCCAAAAAATAAATGATCTGCCTTAAAATTACGTTCCATAGTATATACCGGATTAAAGGTATTTACTTCCTGCATAAATTCTGCATATAGGATACTAACCTCTTCTTCAAAGTGAACAGGCTCTGCCTTCGGTGCGCATCCCATAAACGATAGGATAGCAAGGCTCGCTAGAATGAAAAATAACTGCTTCATAGTGTAGGTATTTAGTGAGTATGTAATTTTTTCAGTAGTGTATGGGTAGATATCGATAAAGGTAAAAAAATTGAACTTCTTCACAAGATCATCTGCTTGTACGTAGCGCCAGGAACCTTAAACCCTTAATACATTTAATGCTTAAACCCTTGCACACCCTTTCACAAAGTGTACTTTTGTATGCCTTTAATACTGTAATTAATATCAACCCTGTAAAATACCAACGAATCATGATACGAATCGCAATCCCGGTAATCATTTTATTATTGACTTCATTCTTCGCATCCTGCGGCGGTGAGCAAACAAAGACCAACAATTCAGATCTGCCATCAACGCAAAAGGAAGTAAGCGCTGAGGATCAGCAAGAGCTGGTAAATCAAAAAACGGATATCGATATAAGCCAGGTGATGGAAGCGGCGCTTAATGGTGATATCTCCACCATTGAGACTGCCCTGGAAAACGGTTTTGAAGTAAATAGCACAGATGCTGAATTGCATACCGCGCTGATGCTGGCCGCTTATAATGGACATAGCACGATTGTTAAACTCCTGCTGGAGCATGGTGCAACAACTGACCTGAGGGACCTGAAAGACCGCACGGCCTTGATGTATGCTTCTACCGGTGATTTCAATGAAACCGTTATCCTCCTGTTCGAAGCAGGGGCAAAAACCAACCTCGTGGATAACGAGGAGCACTTTACAGCACTCATGTTTGCCGCGGCTGAAGGACAAGCAGAAGTGGTGCGCACCTTGCTCGCTCACGGTGCGGATCCTGCCCTGCTCGATGTAGACAGCGAATCTGCTTTTGACTTTGCAGTGGCAAATGGACACCAGGATGTGGCTGCCCTGCTAAGATAATCGAACCTTCCGAAGGACACTTCAACAAACTTTTATTCCTGGGCTGAGAAAACAATTTCAATGCTTGTATGTTATTCTATATCAATTAATAAATATAGGATTATGTATAAGATGAGTTGGAGTGTTGAAAATATACCTGCATTAAGCGGTAAAATTATAGTGGTAACGGGTGGTAACAGTGGACTGGGCTATGAAGCATGTAAGGCGTTTGCCGACAAGGGAGCCGAAGTAGTAATGGCAAGTCGCTCAACTGAAAAAGGGGAAGAAGCAAAGGATGAAATACTAAAAAGCGTTCCGAAGGGAAAAATAAAGGTGATGCAGCTTGACCTGGGCGATCTGGATTCAGTGAAAAAGTTTGTAGCTGATTTCAAGAAAAGCCATAAGAAACTGGATGTGCTACTGAACAATGCGGGAATTATGATGAGCCCTTACTTCACCACCAAAGACGGATTTGAGGGACAGAATGGGATCAATCACCTGGGACATTTTGCATTAACAGGGCTATTGTTGGATGTGGTGCTTAAAACGCCGGGTTCAAGAATAGTGAATGTAAGCAGCATGGCACACAAAAATGGGAAAATGGATTTCGATAATTACCTCTTTGAGAATGGCAATGGATATTCTTCAATGAAAGCTTATGGAAGATCCAAACTATCGAACCTATTATTTACCTATGAGCTGGAGAGAAAACTGGTCGCAGCGAAAAAAGATACCATTGCAGTGGCAGCCCATCCTGGTGTTGCCATGACCAACCTGGCGCATTACCTGGAAGAGAAATGGATTGTTAGATTCCTGCTCCCCCTGGTTAAAAATATGGCACAGGATCAGGCCATGGGTGCTTTACCTGAGATTCGTGCATCTGTAGACCCCGAAGTTAAAGGAGCTAGCTATTATGGTCCTGATGGAAAAGGGGAAAGAAAAGGTCACCCTGTACTTGTCACATCCAATGAAGCTTCGCACAGCATCCAGGATGCAGCAAAATTATGGGAGGCTTCAGAGAAACTCACAGGAGTGAAGTTTGGGTTGTGAGAGAGCAGTTAGCAGTTAGCAGTGGGCAGTGCCCGGTAGGCAGTTAATCCCCTTATTTAAAAAAAAATGTAGAAGAAAAATATACGTATATAAATACGGATTTATATACGTATATTATATGTTGAGGTAAATTTAAGGATTTTTAATCTGTACGCTTGATAATCTCAGCGCTTCGATTTCCGTAGGGGAGGGATCCGCCTTCATCTTCCTTCAACTTTTTCCAGGCATTGGAAATGATAAGCTCATCAATATCATCCTTCTTACAGGGGACCTCCATTACATACTTTTCTTCGGCATAGGTGGCTATATACAATTTTACAATGGCTTTTCCCATGGTTTATATTTATCGTCCAGGTGAAGTGAAATAATTTTTGCTAAAGTTAAGTTTTTCAGAAGAACTATTCAAGTTCCTGGCAATCCAGTATTTTCTTCAAAAACCATATCCAGGAACACTGGTACAACCATCGAGCCAACATTTCCCGGGGAGTTAGTAAGAAAGGCGATACCTACTTCCTCTTCCCTGCACAGCGCGATTTCTGCCCTGTAACCTCGCACATATCCTCCGTGGTAGGCAACGTCACGACCATTGTACCCTATGATACGCCAGCCCAGTCCGTAGTGTTTAGATTCGACACCGTTCCATTTTCTCAGGTATACTCGTCTCAGTGGAGAGAGCACCTGTGGAGAGAGCACAGTATCAGCAACATTGGAGTTTAGCACATTTGAATTACTCCCGGATAAGGCGATTAAGAATTGCCCCATATCAGAAATACTGGCATTGATGCCTGCAGCCGGATTGGTGTTGTAGTACCTGTCGTTGAGACGCAAAACACGGTGCCCGCTGTGGGGCATGGCTTTGTTGGGGTTTTCTTTAAAAGGAGCAAATCCGGCAGAGGCATTATCCATTCCGAATGGGGAGAAAACTTTTGCCTGCAGCAGCGCAGCAAAACTTTGTGAAGTGGCCAGGGTGGCGATGGTGTCGTACATGCTGAATACGGCATTCTGATATCCATAGAGTTCTCCCGGGGGAGCACTTATGTTTACCAGGCGTAAGCTATCCATAATAACACTGAAAGGTTCCTGTGCCTCCACCAGGTTGTCGTAAGCATGAGGCACCAGTCCGGAGGTGTGACTGAGAATATTCCGAATGCTTAGATCGGTTGTATTGATGGAGTCTTTGAGCTTAAAACCAGGGAGGTAGGCAGTCACTTTATCATCGAGTCCAATGGTACCCTCATCTGCCAGAATTCCTGCCAGTACGCCCGTAACGGTCTTGGACACAGAAGCCAGGCGGAAAACGGTATTTTTATTGATGGAATCAGTTTTCCCATTTTCCTTCACGCCATAACATTTCAGGTGGGCGATCTCCCCTTTGTAGGTAATCACCAGTGCGGCACCAACACTTCCTTTTCTCTCTATATTCTCGCTTACAATACTGTCGTAGCGAAAGATCAGCGAATCCATTTTTGTGTAGACCTTTTCAACTACTATCTCTTCTACCGGTTCATCTACAGGGCCGGCCTTTGCTTTAAATATAACGATTGCAAAACCTGCAATCAAAGCAACGATGACCAGGATGTATCTTGTTTTTCTCATTCTTTAAATTTCTTCCCACAATAAATTCTTTGCAAATGTATTATTAGATTTTTATGCAAGGAGTTTTAGTTGTTTAAATTTACTAACAAAGTATTGTTTTTAACATAGTATTACTATAGTTCAGGAATCAGAATTTCTATTGTTCAAATTCCCGGGCAGCATTTCGCAATCCTATTAATTGCTTGCGGTATGCGTAGAAAAAAGTTAAGAGTGGCTGTTAGCCAATTGCCAATGACCAATATTTTACTAATTTAGTTTTGTTTTAATTTCATGTAACTAACAGTACAAGTAAACTTGCCAGACCAGGTACAACATATAAGTAATATCACGAGACCGGATTTTGAGGTTCTGTTTCGCAACCATTACAGCAATCTGTGTGCGTATGCGAATGTATATTTAAAAGACCTTGAAGCGGCTGAAGAATTAGTGCAGGAAGTGTTTTTTAAGCTATGGAGCAAGAGAGATTCAATTGAAATTACCTCGTCCATGCAATCGTATCTTTTCAGAGCTGTTCGCAATAGCTCGCTTAATTTGATCAAGCACATAAATATCCGGGAAGAGTATAAAGTGCATAATGAACGAGAGATTTCATTCGGCGAAATGGAACATTATGATACACTTGAAGCAAGTGAGCTGGAACAAAAGATTAACAAAGCCATTGATGAATTACCAACGGAGCGCCGTAAGATATTTATAATGAGCAGATACGACGGTTTGAAATATGGCGAGATTGCTGAAAAACTAGGAATATCTCCCAAAACGGTTGAAAACCAGATGGGAAAAGCACTCAAATATTTAAGAGAACGTTTAAAAGAGTATTTGACATATTTAGTGGTTGTGATAATGATGGGGATGAAGAACTGAACCACCCCACCCACCTGCGGTGGTCACCCCTCCTTAAGAAGGAGGGGAAGTAGAGACGCGATTTATCGCGTCTCAGAAAAATTTGGATCAGATATATAAGTATTGTGCAAGTAGGGGAAACCCCCTCCTGAATTGTCTTTCAAGTGAAAGGTTGTGAACAAGAATAGCAAACATATTGACGAAGAGCATTTAATGGCATACCTGTTGAATGAAGCTGATGAGCAGCTCGTACGCGAGATTGAGCATTGGCTTTCTTTGGCTGATGAAAATAAAGCCCTCTTGAATGAGCTTGAAGCAGCATGGTTGGAAAGTGGTAAACTAAAGGTGCCTCCCGTGGTGGTTGATGTGGATGCTGCATGGAATAAACTCAGCGACAAAATGGATCTTGCTGATAAGTTATCACAAAAGCCGATTGTTCACCTGGATACTGAAAGAGGAAAATCTTCAAAAATTACGCTGAACTTTATTCGGGTGGCTGCAGTGGTAGTGCTTGCTGTTGGACTATGGTCCATACGGAATGCACTGCTGAAACCGGAACTTCAAATGTTTGCCAGTGCAGAAAATGTCGAGGAAGTTGGGCTATCTGATGGCTCTATCGTCAGCATGAATGAGAATACTACCATGATTGTTCCAAGGCAATTCATTGGAAAAACACGCGAGGTAGAGATGGAGGGCGAGGCTTTTTTCGATATCACACCAGATAAGGAAAAACCATTTATTATCCGTGCAGAAGATGCCTATATCAAGGTGCTGGGAACCTCCTTTAATGTAAAAGCTTTGGATGTATCACCCCAGGTAGAGGTATATGTTGAGGAGGGTATGGTATTGCTCTACACCATCGAGGAAAACACAGGTGATACAGCATCTGTTTTATTGAGTTTGGGAGAGACCGGCTTATATGATAAGGAGACCAGGGAAGTGAAGAAAGTAGGAGAGACAGATATCGAGGTGTTGTACTGGTTGAATAAGACCCTGATTTTTGAAGAGACTGAGCTGTGGAGGGTATTTGAAATACTTGAGCTTACTTTCGACGTATCCATCACACTGCAGGATAGCACAGTGAATAACTGTAGGTTAAACGCCAAATTTTTGAATGAAAGGATCGATTATATTTTGGAGGTGATCTCCATTACATTCGGATTGGAAGTTGAAAAAGACGAGACTACGGATATAAAAACATATTTCATAAAAGGTGAAGGTTGTAAATATTAAGTATATCGTACGCACCATTGCTGTTATGGCCATGGTTATTTTTTCTGCCGGTTCAATCTCCGCGCAGCAATCTCCCCTGAATAGAGAGGTCACTTTGCATGCCCCGGGTATTGCCGTAAAGGATGCTTTGCTCCTGTTGGGAGAAGAGTCTATGCTGAATTTCTCCTATAACTCTGCGCTTATCGATAACGATAAAAAAATAAGCGTGAATGCTGATCATGAGAAGCTGGGGTCGGTATTGGATGAGATCCTTGATAATGATATTCAATATAAGGTAGTTGGCAATCACATCGTTTTATTGGCTGATAATACTGTTAAAGTAAAAGAGAAGGAGGTTAAGAAGAGTGGGTATGCCATCACTGGAACAATTTATGATGCCACAAGCGGGCAGGTTATCCGCAGTGCCTCTATTTATGATGTAGACGGCGAGCGCAGCAGTCTGACCAACAATGAGGGCTTCTACTCCATCCTGGTTCCTGCCAATGATGATTTCAAAGGGCTCACCTATTGCAAAGATGGCTACCTCGATACTGTAATCATTGTTCAACCGGCTGATGATCTTTACCTGGATATGCACCTTAGACCCATTGTGAAAAAAGTGATCATAGCTGAGGCAGTCGATCCAGAAACTGACCCTGAGCTTGTACTGGAAAAACCTACCTTTAATGAGAACAGGTTTGTGGATGCCATGATACCTGCTGAAGCACTTTCGCACTCAGATAACCTGCAGCTCTATAATCGCAAGATCGGACAAGTTTCCTTCCTTCCGTTTCCAGGAACGCATACCTCCAGGAACGGACTGTATGTCAACAGATTTTCTTTAAATATCCTGGCTGGTTATTCCGGGGGAGTTGAGGGTATTGAAGTTGGTGGCTTGTTGAACGTAGACAGGAATTATGTGAATGGTATCCAGGTGGCCGGCTTAGGAAATATTGTCGGTAAAAAAACCCAGGGTATCCAGGTAGCCGGATTGACCAATATAAACGTCGGATCAATAGTAGGTGTCCAGGTAGCCGGATTTAATAATGTTACCAACGACACCATCACAGGTGTACAGGTGGCTGGGTTTACCAATTACCTGAGAGGAGCCATGAATGGTGTCCAGGTGTCGGGATTTTACAATCATTTAGCAAGAGGAGCTTATGGGGCCCAGCTGGCCGGATTTGTGAATTACGCAGGCATGGACTTCAGAGGTTTGCAGGCTGCAGGATTTGTAAACGTGGCGATTGATTCAATCAATGGTCTGCAGGCAGCAGGATTTGCGAATTACCAGAGAGGGGAGATGAAAGGAGCGCAGGTAGCTGGCTTTGCAAATATTTCTTTTGGAGGGATTGATGGTGTCCAGGTAGCAGGATTTGCCAACCTGGCTGTGGAAGCGGATAGTGGAATACAGGTAGCTGGTTTTATGAATGTTGCTTTACAGGATTATGAAGGTGTGCAGGTTGCAGGGTTTTTGAACAGGGCGGAGGCTTTTAGCGGATTGCAGGTGGGAACATTTAATTTTTCAGCGGCTTCAGATGGCTATTCCATCGGTATCTTCAATCACGTACAACAGGGCTACCGTGCCATTGAGTTTTCTGCCGATGAGGTACTGCTGGCTAACCTGACATACAAAACGGGAAATAACAAGCTCTACAATGTCTGGAATCTCGGTGTAGATCCTGTCAGAGGTGGCTGGGGAGTCGGATTTGGATTCGGTTCGTATACGAATTTAGGAGAGAAGTTCCATCTCTTTGTTGACCTGACTGCCAACGCGATCAATGAAAATGCTGTATGGGAAAGTAATATCAATCTACTGAACAAGTTCACCGTGGGACTTGATTACCAGCTCACAGAAAAATTGGCCCTATTTGCAGCTCCATCCTTCAATGTGCATGTTTCAGGCATTCGCGATGTTGCTGATGAATTTGACAGCAAGATTGCTTTTCATCCCTTCTATGAAAATTCCGGAACCTACGTTCTGACCCAGATGTGGATTGGCGGTAAGTTTGGTGTGAGGTTGGTGTTGAATGAAGGGGTTAGGGATTAGGTATTAGGCGTTAGGTATTAGGTATCAGGTAGTCCATGCCTGAATAGGGTTGACTTAATTAGACATTAAATTTCTCTTTATAATG
>CAZIFQ010000051.1:0-10502 GCA_964538375.1 uncultured Bacteroidaceae bacterium
AAAAAACCAATTAACTTAGAAGTATAAACCTGTAAACTTTTTTTAGGACGATACAAGGGGAGGTAGCAACGAGCTAAACTTGCTTTTAATCCTCTCCTTTAAAAAACTTGTCTGAGAAGTTTACGAGGTATAATTTTTCCACTGCGCGGGTAAAGGCAGTGTACAGCCACCTCAGGTAATCCATTGACATCATATCCTCCACAAAGTAGCCCTGGTCGAGAAAGACATTTTTCCATTGTCCGCCCTGGGCCTTGTGACAGGTGACTGCGTAAGCAAATTTTACCTGCAGGGCATTGAAATAGGGATCGGTGGATATCTTTTCGGCCCGTTTCTTCTTATTGGTCAACTCCGGGTAATCTTCCATGATGGTATGGTAAAACTCCCGTTGCTGTTCATTGGGTAGCGAGGGTCCTTCCACCTCCAGCACATCCAGCATCACCTTGGCGTCAAACTCCAGACCGCCATAATCCAAAAATGATAGTGTGACATCGGCAAAATGTAAACCGTAAATCTCTTCAAAGCCAATTACACGCTCTATTTTAGCAATATCGCCATTGGCTATGAAATCAATCTTCTTGTCCTCATCTTTCCAATAATAATTATTCTTCACTACCATCAAGAGGTCTCCCTTGCTGATCTGCTCCTCCCTCCATAATATCTGGCTGCGGATGCCGGCGTTGAAACGATTTGCTCTTTTGTTGGACCTGGTTACAACAATGGTATCATCCTCCCCTGCCCTGTCATAACTGTCACCCAATACTTCCAGCAACTCTGCACCGCCTAGCCGCTCGATATCAGGAAATGGCTCGGTATTCAGGATAGGTATCTTAATGTCAGACCTGGTAATATGATCTCTTAGCAGCGTAGCATTCATGAGTACCCCGGAATCCTTTGCCTGGCGAACGATATCTGTCAGGGTGAATTCTTTTACTCTCCATCCATTTGATTCCAGCACGCCACTGTCTAAAGCAGGACTCACATCCAGTCCCACCGGGGGAAGCTGAGCTGTATCACCTATCAACACTAATTTACAGTTCTTGTCATTGTCGACATACCTGAGCAAGTCGCCTAGCAAATCACCACTCCCAAAGAGTGAATCACCTGTTGCTGTTCCTATCATAGATGCCTCATCAACAATAAAATAGGTGTCTTTATGCATGTTATTATCAAGCACAAAAGTACCCAATCCATCGCTTCCGGATTTTTGTTTGTAGATTTTCTTGTGAATGGTCCAGGCGGTGAATCCGGTATAAGAAAAAAGCACTTTTGCTGCCCGCCCGGTTGGAGCAAGTAAAACAGATCTCTGTTTCATCTCTGCCAGCGTCTTCACAAGTGAGTTTACCAGCGTAGTTTTCCCTGTCCCTGCATAGCCCTTAATGACCATTATCTCCTTCGTATCACCTGATACAAGGAAGTCAGCTAAGAGGTTTATAAGTGCGCTTTGACTATCGGTAGGATGAAACTCCAGATTATCAAGCAATTTAGAAGAAATATATATTTTTAGCATGGGACTCAATTAATGGCTAAATTAAAATTTAAAATTTATTTTTTTTGTTAAATTTGTGCGCAAACATAAATAAACATTCCCCATGAAGAGAATAATCCAAGTTTTCTTGCTAATATCCATAATAGTTTTAGGATACTTAGTTGTTGAGAGTATCATGCGACCTATCCGCTTCCAACGTCTTGTCGAAGAAAGAGAGACTGCGGTTGAAACCAAATTGAAAGACATCAGGGAAGCTGAAAAAGCTTATAAGGATGTATATAAAAAATACATGGGTGATTTCGATACACTCAAGATGTTTCTAGAGAATGATTCATTTACGGTAACCAAGGCGATAGGAACTATTCCTGAAGATTGGCTGGATGAGCTTGGCCTGGAGGAAGCAAAAGCAAAAGCAATAAAGGAAGGTGTCATCGTACGTGAAACATCCAAGGTAAACGTAATGGACTCCCTTTATGGAGACGACTTCAAGCTTGAATCCTTAAGTTTTATTCCATTCACAGATAGCATTGAATTTGAAATTGATGCGGACCAACTACTTACATCATCTAACCTGCTGATCCAGGTTGTGGAAGTAAAGGCAGATTATGATCACTTCCTGGAAGGATTAAATGAGCAGCTAATTGTTAATTACAAAGACACTAAGGTAACTATCACAGGTTACGCCGGAATTAAGTTTGGCTCTCTCGATGAAGGTTCTTTGTCAGGTAATTGGGAATAATCGTTTCCCAAATGCAGGTACATAGTATCATATCGAATACTATTTCAGAAGAAGTATTGAAGTCTGGACATTTATCCATTCGTTTTCGGACGGATGGATTTTCTTTGCTATTAGAGGATGCCAATTTCAAACCCGTCATTCTGAATGACTTCTCCAATGATCCATACCTTTCCCTTGCAGGTCATATCCAGCAGTGCGAAGCATGGCTGGAAAAACACACACTCTTGAATGAATTTCGCGGGGAGACAAGTATTCTATGTGACACACCTTCAGAAACGCTGATTCCGGAAAAATTCTTCTCAAAAGATTTACAAACAAGCTATCTCAACTCTGCAAATTCTGTTGGTCCCAATGAGATAGTAAAACACCGGAAAATCAAGAGCAGACCATTTGTCTCTGTATTCGCAGTTCCTGTTCAGATCATAGACCTGGCAAAGAAATTTAAATCAGGAAGCAAGATCATGCACCCTGTGGAATCGATGTTGTCAGCGGCTGATCAGATTGACGCATCCGAACATCAAAGGGGTTTTGTAATGATTGAGACACAAGCTACCTCACTTGAGATCCTGGTCATAAAGAACGATGAACTTGTACTTTCCAATCGTTACAAATTGAAAAAACCGGATGAGGTGGTCTATCACACACTCAATTCCATAAAACAGCTTGAACTGGATAGGAAAAAAATACCTGTCTATATTTCAGGACTATATAAGCAGGACCACGAAGCCATTCTCTTACTGGGTAAATACATTAAGAATGTAAAACCCATGCCCTATTTTATCCGGGATATTGAGAAAGATACTATTCCTGTGAATATAATTCTATCTGAAGCAAGCAAGTGCGAATAATCAGCGGTTCATACAGGGGGAGACAAATTCATCCTCCATCAAATTTCAAGGCAAGGCCCACAACGGACTTTTCCAAGGAGGGATTGTTCAATATTTTATATAACAATTTTGAATTCGATGAGATAGATGTGCTGGACCTTTTTGCAGGGACAGGAAGTGTGACCTACGAGTTTGCCTCCCGCGGAACAAAGCGTGTTGTGTGCGTGGAAAATAACTCCTTACACTTCAGATTTATAAGGAAAAACGTTGAAGATATGCAGCTCGAACAGGTGCACACCATCAATACAGATGTATTCAAATTCCTTAAAAAACCCTTTGAATCGTACGACCTCATTTTTGCTGATCCGCCTTACGATAATAAGGAATTGAGTAAACTTCCGGACCTGGTATTCGAAACAAACATCCTACTGGATAATGGTTGGTTTATACTGGAACATCCATCTCAGCTCACCTTCAATCATCATCCGAATTTCTTTCAGCACAAGAATTACGGAAATGTAAATTTTTCGTTTTTTAAAAAGAAAGAATAAATGATTCCAGGGGTTCAATTTCAATAGTTACCACTGCAGTGCTGTCTGTTACTTGCATTTCGAACTGTTTCTCGCTACCCAGCTGATCTTTCAAGCGATATCTTCCCATTTTAATCCTCAATGGCTCAAACAGATCGGTAGGAATCTGCAAATCGAATTGGTAACCCTTTTCTGAATCGAAGTTTGCAATAACCAGTACCCTGTCTTTGTCCTTCCACCTCAGGAAGGAATAAAGCCAATGGTTATAATTTTCGGTATGTTCCCGGTTAAAGGAATGGATCTCTGCATATGCTCCTGAGAGCGCTTCGCTGGATATCTTAAAATTGAGAAGTGTCTTGTAAAATTCTCTCAATTCACTCTCCTTGCTGCTGAGCTGCCCACCATCAAAAGCCCCTTCATTCATCCAGCGCTGGAGGGAAGGTACTCCCCAGTAATCAAATATTGTTGTCCTCCAGGGATTACCATAACCAGAATCTCCGGCACCCTTCTCTCCCACTTCCTGTCCAAAATACACCATCATTGGCGCACTGGAAACCGCTGCAGAAATTACCATTGCGGGTTTGCCTTTTAAGGCGTCATTGGCAAACTCCTTGCTGGCCAATCGATACTCATCATGATTCTCAAGAAAGTGCAGTAAATGATGTTCTATATCCTTTTGTCGTTCAAGAAGGCCAGGCAGATTATCGGTGCTTCCATGTCCTTGCATTATATGCTTTAAGGTATCATATAGATCAACCTTATCGTAGAGGTAATCCATTTTACCTTTGTAAATATAGTCACGGTAGATAGATGGAGTATATATCTCAGCCAGTAGAAAAGCACCAGGATTTTTCATTTTGATGGCCGCATTCATATAACTCCAGAATTCAACAGGAACCATCTCTGCCATATCATACCTGAATCCATCAACTCCTTTTTCAGTCCAATACAATGCGATGGATCTAAATTTTTCCCAGGAGTCAGGAACATCCTTGTCCATCCAAAAATTATAGTGAGCTTCATAATTTTCATTCTCAAATCCTTCAGGAAGTTCATCAAAGTCCTTTCTTCCATTGGGCGCAACTCCATAATTCACTTTTACTGTTTCATACCAATCGTGAATACTTGGATTAGGGATCCTGGCCCCGTTGCCGGTCCACTTGGCAGGATACTCATCAAAGAGTCCATCGGCCAAAGGATGCTTTTCTCCTCCAAGAGGTTCATATCCCTTCTCCCATATCGGAACAACAAATTTTCGTCTTGGGATATAATAGAAATTATTGTCCTTTTTATATCCTACTTTTTTATCATCGCTTGCCCCAAAGTCTTCCACCCCTTCCGGATTGGTAAGAGATTGGTAATTCCGGGCAATATGGTTAGGCACGATATCGATTATTACCTTAAGTCCATGTTTGTGGGTTCTTTCAATCAGTGCCTCAAATTCTTCCATTCGATGAGCCGGATCTTCTGCAAGGTCAGGATTCACATTGTAATAATCTTTCACAGCATAGGGTGAACCAGCCCGGCCTTTCACCACATCCGGATCGTCATTGGAAATGCCATATTTTGTATAATCCCTGATGACACAGTGGTGCAACACGCCGGTATACCAGATATGTGTTACGCCAAGGTCTTTTATAGCTTCCAGGGCCACATCATCAATATCATTGAATTTGCCTACTCCATTCTCTTCTATGGTTCCCCACTTCTTATTTGTAGCGTGTGTATTCCCAAAAAGACGCGGTAACATTTGGTAAATAACTACTTTTTCATTCTGTTTCACTTCCATATTTTTATTGGAGCTACACTGCTTCATTCCAACTGTTAAAATGCCCAGTGCAGCGATAGTAAATAGTACTTTTCTGATCATGTGGCAAAAATACGTTTATAATTCATATTTTTACTTGTTCTAACTAAGCAATTATAAAATACGCTTAACAGATGGATGAATTCACATCCTCAGTGGTAGAACAGCATTATTTCAAACTAACTAACTATATTTAACGAACCACAAATAATTAAATGCTACTAAAATTATCATGAGTAATTCCTCTCAATCTATGCCATCAAAAACACTGGTCGTTCCTTTGATTATTGTTGGCGTTATGTTTTTTGTTATTGGTTTTGGTGTTGGAATCAGTGGATTTCTGACCCCGGCGCTTAAATCTGCGTTCAATCTTACCACGGTACAATCGTACCTGGTTACAGCAGCCATATTTTCGGCCTTTGTGATTTTTGGCCGACCTGCAGGATGGGTAATAAAAAAGCTGGGCTACAAGATGTCCATGGTCATTGCCTTTATGATCATGGGACTGGGGATGTTTTTATTTGTTCCCTCGTCCAATGCAGTTAGCTTTCCATTGTTCCTGGTTGCTTTGTTTGTAGGTGGCATTGGTAATACACTGCTCCAGGCAGCGGTTAATCCGTATGTAACAATTATCGGTCCGAACAACAGTGCAGCCATGCGCATGAGTTTGATGGGAATTATGAATAAGATGGCCTGGTGGATAGCACCTTTATTTTTAGGATTATTTATCAATCTGCAAGATGTTAAACTGGATGATGTTATCCTGCCATTCTACATTGTAACTGGCATACTTGTTGCGCTGGGGGTATTTGCCTATTTCGCACCCCTGCCGGAAGTTTCAGCTGAAGGAGAAGATGAGGATGATGCTACGACTGCTTCTTCATATGCTTCCAATAAAACCAGTATATTTCAGTTTCCACACCTGATGTTAGGAGTACTTGCATTGTTTCTATATGTTGGTATTGAGACCCTCCCTATGGTATCAATAATAGATTTTGCTAAAGCGACTTTTGGTGATAGCATTAGCAATCCTCAGAAATATTCAGTGCTTGTTACCATTGGACTGGTGGTTGGTTATCTCTTTGGTGTTATAGCCATCCCAAAATATGTTTCGCAAACCCGTGCGTTGATTGCATTCTCCATACTTGGTATCATTTCAACCTTTTTACTGGTTTATTTACCAGCAAAATATTCTTTTTATGCCTTAATGTTCGCCTCTTTCTCTAACTCCATGATGTGGCCCGCCATCTGGCCCCTGGCCATCAAAGACCTGGGCAAATTTACTAAAGTTGGTGCATCCTTATTGGTTATGGGTATCGTAGGTGGAGGCGTGATCCCCTTGATATTCGGATATATTGTTGATGCTTCCAGGGGGATTGCAGAAGTTGCTACTGTTGCCAACTACCAAACCGGGTATTGGGTGATGCTTCCTTGCTATGTGTTTATTATGTATTTTGCACTACACGGACATCGAATCAGAATTGGAAAATAACTATTGGCTCATTGATTCATTGACTCAGTGACTCATTAACTCATTAAATATGGAATCATTTATAGGTGTTGACATAGGCGGAACAAAGATTACTGCCATCAACATGAAAAATCACGAGACACAGAAGCATGCTAAAAATGATACCGGCGCCGAGCGCCCTTTACAAGAAATCATGGAATCGCTCTTCGCTACCATAAAAGAAGTGTGGACCGATAATGTAAAGGCCATTGGTATTGGTGTTCCCGGGATTCTGGATGTTGATCAAGGCATAATTATTAGCATCAATAACATTAAATCATTTACAGGGCTTGAGCTGAAGTCTGAAGTAGAAAAAAAATTCGGTGTTCCTGTTTATGTAAACAACGATGCCAACTGCTTTGCCCTGAGTGAAGCTTTTTTTGGAGCCGGTGTTGGGTATAAGAACATCGTAGGTATAACACTGGGAACAGGACTGGGAGGTGGAGTTGTAATTAACAGCAAAGTCTACTCAGGCAACCTGGGTGCGGCAGGTGAGTTCGGGTGCATACCTTATCTCGACAGCACTTTTGAGGAGTATTGTGGCAGCCGGTTCTTTGTAAATAACTATCAGAAAACAGGTGAGGAATTATATGACCTTGCTGAAAGTGGAGACACAGATGCTTTAAAGGCCTTTGACACTTTTGGTCATCATCTTGGAAAACTTATCACTCACGTGATGTTTTTCATTGCACCCCAGGCAGTGATCATTGGAGGTTCCATAAGCAGTGCATTTAAGTATTTTAAACCCGCATTAGATAAGATGCTGGATGAGTTTTCGATCCCGGTAATAGCAGAGCATGTAAAGATTTATCCGGCAGAATTGAAGGATTCAGGAGTGCTGGGTGCAGCAGCTTTGGCAATTAGTAGTTCGTAACCCGGCTATCTCCGGATAAGTACTTTTTTATGGGCCTGGTAGCGAATTGCCCCGTTTTCTATGTATCCTAGCTCAAGAAAGTAAATTCCTTCCATCAGTCCATCATTTAAGTCTATGGTGAATTTTGAGTTGAAGGAGGTACCACTTAGTACTTTCTGCCCAGATATGTTATACAAGCCAAAAGTATAGCTATCTGCACTTGACTTTGCATCAATACTTACCCAAGAATGCGCAGGATTCGGATAAACACTTATATCAATCTGATGAGAATATCTCGTTTGTGGAACGGATACTGGTCCATAATTAATTATGTAGGCACCAAATGGAGGTTCCCTTGTTGTGTTTATTTGCTGATCTGTCGCCTCAATATAAAAAGACACATATCCAGTGGAATTAATTCCCGGGTAAGAAACAAAAAACAGATCACCGGAAGTATTTATCATCGGTACAGCACTGAAATCCCCTCCATTTTCTGAGAAATATGCTGTAACATCCGAAACAGTTAGCTCATCTTCTACCAAAGCCGAGATTTTCAGATTTTCACTCACATCAGGCCTGTTGATGCTTGCCATAGTCACAGCCGGCGCAATTTCATTGACATCCAGTTGGCTCCACGCACTTGCGTTGCGCTTTGAGATATACGGTTTGATCCCTTCTTTTACAAAGCTGCCAAGAGATTGATCGAATGAATTAAGAAAATCGGCATAGCTGAAACTATAATCATAGGTCCGGTACACATCATTTTCAGCGAAAGATTGAATGCGGGACTTAACATTATCAACAAAAGGATTCATCCGGGTAGCGTTAAACTCCTCGTCAAGAAAACGTTTCATAAAAAATGAATACCTGTCTCTGTATATATCATTTTGAAGAATCTTCTTCGTTAAGGGCCTGTCTTCACCTCCTTTACTCCAGTTATACACGTCACGCTGGGTCCAGTCTCTATCTGGCCATGATATCCCCAGTGTATTGTCAGGATCATAAGGAATGAATTCAAATTTTCCCGTTGATACATTATGGTAGAGATAATAGTTGTTTTTATTGTAAGAGTAGGCATCCCAATGACCGGTGAGTACTTCAACTGCAAGATTCTTCAGGTAAGTATTTACATTGAATACTGGTTCCAGGTATTGGGGAAAATCATCCGGATCTTTTTCATGTAAAATCTTTATGAAATCAGCAAGATCAGAATAATCGTTTGTTAGCAAATTCGTCTTCAGCTCATAAGGTGGACGATCGTAAGACTCAAATTTATACACATCAGGGTTTTCTCCTACATAGGCCAGGTCGGCGGGCCAGAGGCACTTATACAGGTTTCCCCCATCGTTGCCAAACCGCAATTTCACAAACTCCTCATCAATATGTTCTACATTGATATACAAGCCCTTATACTCTCCATTGATATACAATTCTGTATGTCCTGACCTGGGAGCCGGAACGCCTGCCCGTCTGAAAAGTTCCCAGCAAATATGTGCACGGGAAATCGATGGATCGTTGTGCTCACCATTTATATTGATTTTCTCCACGCCATAGTATTTCTGTCCGGGAACAAATGTATTCAGTGAAACTTTAAAGGACTTTTTAGCAGAAACACGAGAAGTATTTCCCCTCAACCTGAACCCAACGGAATCAATTGTAGATGACGTGCCCCCCCTTTCAAAAGTAAAAACCGCCTGGTACTCAACATTGCTGTTTGAACTATCGGGGTCAAGAATAATATCCAGCGAATTTGGATCAATTGAAATATCGATCCTGGCCACACTTGCCTGGTCGTAGAGGAAACTCTCCTCCGGGAACCAATCCTGCGCCAATGTTGCAGTATTTGCAATCACCAGGAGAAAGAGTAAGGGAATATTTATATACTTCAATTTCATAAGTTCACTATAGCTACTAAAGGTAATATTTTGCATCACACTTTTTTTCGTTTTTTCTTTGGTGATATCAAAATTTCACCTATTTTTGCCACGCATTTGAGTAATGCACGTTCTTTATAAGCATTGATACCCATAGTCGATATATAATACTTTGGTCTGGTAGTTCAGTTTGGTTAGAATGCCGGCCTGTCACGCCGGAGGTCGCGAGTTCGAGTCTCGTCCAGACCGCAAAGTAGATTAGAAAACCCTGTAAATTAAACACTTACAGGGTTTTTTGCGTTTTGGGTGTCGCTGAGGGTGTTTTAACAGCGTTGTTTAATCAACTTTGTATCGAAGTAATAGGATTGTATTACTTAAGTAAGGTTATTCAATTTCGGGTGCCCCTGGTAAGTCAATAATCTAAGTTAAGGTTCGTCAATTAATTGACGAACCTTTAAGACCCTACGCAGATATCTGCGCAGGGTTCGACAAACCCACAGTAAATAGGTAGATGTCCTGTACTTGATAAGTACCAATTGAAGCCGGGCAGTCGTGTTTGTGTAAAGTACCATTGTTGATGTAAGGCGTGTTGTTTATTCTGGCTTGGTGTTGTCAGTTCTAAATTGCACAACCTATTGTCGGTGGGGTCGCTGTTTAAATGATTTATCTGAAGCTTATCGGGTATGGCCTGCACGAATGTTTGAAACACTAATCTGTGAACGTAGTTATCTACTCCGTGTATCTGTACTCGCATATAGTTTTGTTGTGTCGGTCTGGGTGTTAATATGCAATTAGCAGAACGAACCCTTCCGGCATTGCTTACCAGGTATTTAGTTGATTCTATTTTGCGCCATATTTCTATTTCCATAACTGAGT
>CAZIFQ010000052.1:0-10169 GCA_964538375.1 uncultured Bacteroidaceae bacterium
GACCCCGCATCAAATGCGAGGTCTGTCATGGGTAGAGGTCGGTGGCGGATTCGAATCTATGTCCTTTATGTAAGTTAGAAGGTTCATTATATGAAAATCCCGTCAAAAATCACAAGAACCTAGCACAAACCTAGCACATAACAAAAAACACCTACACAAATTAATGTGTAAGTGTTTGATTATAAGTGTAGCGAGAGGGAGAATTGAACTCCCGACCTTCCCGATTTTCAATCGGGACGCTCTAATCGCCTGAGCTTCCAATTAGATGTTCAATATATATCCGGCTTTTTTTGCATTTAATTTCTGATTCTCGTTGAATTGCTTCTCTTTTTGAATGGAATGATTCCGAGTAGACCAGGATCCAGGGTCTCCCGGGTTTGGTGCTCCTGGTAGCCCCAAAGTTGTGTTTTTCAAGTCTTGTTTCAATATTGCTACAGTAGCCGGTATAGTATTTATCCGATGATTTGCTGTAGATTATATATGTGTAAAACTTCATTTTACAAACATAAAAAAAGCCACCGCAAAAAATTTGCAGTGGCTTTTTTTGTAGCGAGAGGGAGAATTGAACTCCCGACCTCATGATTATGAACGATGAATATCAGATATATAGACTGTTACAGGTTTTCCTCTGTTTTCATAATGAGTACTTTACTTATACTGGTTTTCCTCTATTATCCTATATTTTACCTTAATCCTAGCACAAAACTTAGCACATTAAAAGAGTACATCATTCATCTCAAAGATCTCATTAGCATCCATAGAACCAACATAATGATTCTTTGTTACTGTGACAGTAGATTGTCCCATCATATCACATATTTTATCGACCGATTTTCCAGCTCTAAATAGGGTTGTGGCATAACATTCTCTTGCTTTGGAAAGCCTGAGTGGAGAAGTGAGATTAAGTTTTCCCGTTATTTCTTTAAGCTGTTTATTAAGCTGCCCCCTCGTTTTATTGGATTTATTGTCAAATGTTGTTTCTGAATAACCTTCCTTTAATAATCCTAATACATATATACTATTATTATCCCCAATTCTTTGCAGGAGTTCATTAAGCCCCACATTTCTAGGAACAATAATTGGTTTGACATTCTTCTTCCGAGTAGTTTCTGTCTTTTTTCTATAAAATATAATTTGCTCATTGTTCATATCTGTCCACTTTAATCTTAAAAGATCTGCAAAATTACTTCCATTGCACCTATATAAGAACAACCAAACATCCCTTGCAAATTCTTGTTCTGGAGTGTCAAAATCTTCCATTGCAACAATTGACATTATCTCCTTATTTGATAAAACAAACTTCCCTGGTACTACATTTTTTATTCTGTAACCAATCTCAGAGAAAGGGTACTTAAAACTCTTAGGGATAATTTCTTTAACCTTTGTGTAATAATTCAAGATTCTTTTTAAGTCGGTTATATATGAAGCGACAGTTGCACCTGAAAGTCCCTTTTTCCTTTTATTATTCTCAAATCTTCTCAAAAATTCTGGTGTTACATCAAATACGGTTACTCCCGGTTGAAATGCTTCAAAAACATTCATTGAAGTTCTATACCTGGTTCTTGTAAAGTTTTTAAGATTCTCATTATTGGTGTAATAATCAGTAAACAAATCTTTAAGAAATAATGATTTTGGTAATTCCTTGTCTTCCTCTTTTAAAAGAGTTCTAAACCGCTCCTTATTGAATGGCTTTACTTCGTTAAATATACGCTCACATTTAGTGCGATACTTTTCACATTTCTCCCGGAAAGCTATACTTTCCTCATCCCCTGCCTTCTTATTAAAGACATGATCATACTGTTGCTCTGTAAGTTTGGCGATATTCAGATAGACCATGTCATTCCCTACATTAACTCTAACAACCAAATTACACAATCCATTATGGAGTTTTCGTCTTTTGTCCAACTGTATTGTAAATCTTGCCATATTGATATTATATATTTGGCAACTCAGGAAGGTCCACTCCCATTTGTCCACCGTTTATGACCCACGTGTCTATTTGTTCCCTTACGAAAACTGTTCTAGATCCTAATTTTACGTAAGGAATGGTCTTGCTGTAAACTCTTTTGTAAATCGTTGCTTTTGAAAGGTGAATGTATTCTGCCAGTTCATTCATGTCTAAAAATTTCTTTTCGTTCATCATCATTTTCTTTTATACTTTTTCTTTTATACCTGTTATGGTAATAAAAAATATAAACTATAAAAGCGAGAAAACGAAATTTGAATTAAGAAAAATGGGGCCAAATATACACTTTTATTGTCGCTACAAGCCTGTAATGATGCGGATTTATGATTTTTGGATTGAATGTATGGTCAAGTATTGTGACTCAGTTTCAATTCTATATTTGTATTGGAAATTTTCATATTGGCAGTACCTCATTAGGAGGTCTTTTAATAAGCGATTTCCTTGGGTGAAGCCCTTCCCTTAAACATTTGACAAAACTATCCCAGAAGCAACCAGATTGACTCTGGTGAGGTTTTGAGTATAAATCATCCAATTGATTAATAAAACTTCCTTTCACATGGAGAAAGTTCAAACACCGCCTTTATCAACATCTCTATAGCTTAAAGTGAATCTTTTTTTGAAATAAACAGCTTGAAGGATTATAGCTTTCGGATAACGGTGGTGCTTGAAAATCTAATCTAAGTTTTAGCCGAAAGGTAAAATTAGTAATTATTAAGAATTCAATTATTTAATGCGACAAAACCGTTGTGCACTTAGGCATTGGAAAAATGTCTAACTTGCATCTGATTTTTACCCAAAAGACGATTACTAATGCAGATAAGAAAGATATTTTTTAGTATCATTTTAACCTTTTTTTCACTTTGTCCGGCATTCTCACAAAGTGGAATTCCATATATAAGCTACATTGAGACCAGAGAAGGTTATGAAATCGAAAACTGGTCGGTTTGCCAGGGCGAAAATAATGCCATGCTCTTTGCAAACAGAAAGGGAATAATGAACTTTGATGGGAACAATTGGTCGTCAATCTCTCTGAAAGGTATACCAATACTTATTAAACAAAACCCCTACAATAATACTGTTTATGTAATCTCCGATAAAGATTATGGATATTTGAAAAAAAATAATTTCGGAATTTACGAATACACTCCACTCTCCGATTCAATTCAATTATCTGAAAGTACATCAAGAATAGAATTTCGGGACAGTACTATAATCTTTTACGACAGGGATCATCTATTCATACATAAAATAACTGATGGAAGTCTTTTTGCAAAATATTCCAGTTCGAAGTATGGAGCCTTCTCTGGAATAATAAATTCAACTGATGCACTGTTGGTAAATATTGAGCAAGAAGGTTTATTCAGGGTTAATATTGATACACTTATTCCCGTTGGTGTAACAGACCTAAGGAATGAAAGCATTTTATTTACATTACCATATGATGAACAAGAGGTTCTGATTGGAAGTTCTTCAGGAGCCTTGCATCTTTTTGACGGAAAATCGATGGAAGATTTCATAGTGTCAAATGCTGAATATCTGTCTGAAAATATTCTTTCAGACGGATTAGAATTAAATGATTCAAGCTATGTGTTTTCGACATTGTATGGAGGGGCCATTATAGTTAGCAAGAAAAACGGAAAAGTATTCTATACCTTAAATTATGAAACAGGTATTCCTGATGATGAAATATATGCAATAGGACAAGATGATTTTGGAGGATTATGGCTAACTTATCAATCTTTTATTTGCCGTGTAGATCTCCAAATACCCATAAAAGACTTCAGTAATTACCCTGGTATTGAAGGATTATTTACCAATTCCATTTGGTATAATGGTGAATTATATGTTTCTACAACAGAGGGGATATATTATTTATCTGAAGTGAAGAATTATGAAGATGTAGAAATCTATTTAAAAAAAGAAGTAGAAGCATTAACAAATAAAGAACAGCGGAAAAAGAACCGACTAACACCTAAGAAAGAAGATGAAAACAAGAGGAGATTTATTGGTAAATTGTTTAGTAGAAATAAAAAAGGAGATACACCGGAACCGGTAAAACCTCAATATATACGAAAGAAAGTAAGCAAATTAAAGTCAATTGACTATGTCTATGCTAAAGCCGAAGGAATTAGCTCACGTTGCCAGCAGTTAAAGGGAACAGAGCGTGGGCTTCTGGTGGGTTCTTCTTCTGGATTATACGTCATTAGGGATCATAGCGCATCACTTCTACTGGATACAAGGAATATACAATTTATTAATGAAATGGATGAAACAGGAAGCTACCTGATTTGTGCAGATGATGGTGTATATTCTTTGAAGCACGATGCTAAATCCTGGAGCAGGCCGGAGCAGGAGTTTTCAAGTGAGGAAGTAGTTTTTTCTGCAATCAAGAATGAAGAATCAATCTGGATCAGTAGCTATGATTTTGTATATAAGCAAAGTGAAAATGTGGAAGATTCTACAAGTCTCATATCCTATTCTATTAAGACTGTATATCCTGAAGAGCTATTTCTTGCAGAAAAACAGGATACCATTTTTCTTTTTTCAAGTTCTGCAATAAGATTTTATAACAAAGCTACGGACTCATTTCTTCTCTATGACTTGCCCGGTTTCAGGCCAGAGGACTTTACTTCTCTAAATTATTTTCCTATTAAAACGGGGAATATCTGGTTAAAAATTGAGAATAAAATTCTGGAGTTTAAGGGGTGGGCAACTAGCGATAGTTCTATGATAAACATTTGGGGTCTCTTTGATAATATAAACAGTTATTTTTCGGATGATAAGCATGACTCATGGATAGTTGATGATTACTCGAGGATATTCCACTTTAATCCTGGAACTGGTTTTGGTCAAACAGGGAAATTTAAGATAAATATAGAAACGGTTACTAATGAACAGGAAGAACTATTTAATCCTTCAGCTCTAAAAATTGATTCGAATGAGAAATTGCTCAGGATTGCAGTTTCTGCTCCATACTTTCTGAAGAACAATTCAACTTTGTTTAATTTTCGAATTGAGGGTCGCATGGAAAACTGGTCAAAATGGAGCACTAATTCAGTATTGGAATTCTATCTTGAGCCTGGAGAATACTTGATAAGTATCCGGGCAAAAAATGTACTGGATGAAATAAGTGAAGCGGTCACAATTCTATTCAAAGTTAAGCCTCCATTTTACCAACGAAGCTGGTTCTATATATTGCTTATTCCAATTGTCCTTGGTCTATTCTACCTGGTATTTCTTGGTCGCGAAATGAAATTAAAAAAAGACAAGCAAATTCTTGAGCAAAAAGTACAACAGAGAACAGAAGAAATCGTAAGACAGAAGCAGATAATTGAAGTTCAAAACGATGATATAACCAGCAGTATTACTTATGCAAGCCGAATACAAAATGCTATACTACCCTCTAAATCCATTTTTGAAAAAGTCTTCTCAGAGTATTTTATCTTCCACAATCCACGGGATATTGTTAGTGGCGATTTCTATTATATTAATGAGGTAAAAGAAAATGTAATATTTGCTGCAGCAGATTGCACGGGCCATGGTGTTCCTGGTGCATTCATGAGCATGCTGGGAAACTCTTTTTTAAATGAAATTACAAAAGATCCAAAGTCAAGCTTAAAATCGGGAGATATCCTGGCTGCATTGAGGGATAAAATTACCGGGGCTTTATCACAATCTGGTGAAAATATCGAAGCCAGAGATGGGATGGATATCGCTTTATGTGTTTATAATAATAAGAAAAAAACTATAGAGTATTCAGGAGCATATAATTCAATATACCTTGTAAGGGACAATGAATTAATTGAATATAAAGCTGATCGTATGCCTATTGGATATTATCCTGTAAAAAAGCAATTCGAAACGCAATCAATAAAGGTGCAAAGCAAAGATGTGCTTTACCTGTTTTCAGATGGATTTCCCGATCAGTTTGGAGGTCCGAATAGTAAAAAATTTACTACTAAGCGATTTAAGCAAATTCTCCTTGAAAAGTCTGCATCCCCCTTTCCCAACCAACATGAAAATTTACAAAAGGTGCTAAAGGAATGGAAGACAGTAAGCGAACAGGTCGATGATATCCTGGTGTTGGGTATCAGGCTATAAAACCAGAAGAAATTAGCGCTTATATGTTTTGGCCAGATATACATGGCATTTGTGTCATGACTACTTAATGTGATGAAGATCGGGAATATCGTAGTTTGTCTGGATATTGAAAACACACATGAAATCAATCAGCATATTCTTTAATACAGACTGATACACTTCCGTAATTCATCAGATTAGGTTTTATATTCCTCTAGTATTAAAAGTCTGTTAAAACTTCTTATTTGGTCAAATATGATTAACTTTAATAGTCACATAGTCAAGATCGTCCATTATAAAACATTTTCTGCATGACAGAACAATATTACTTCCCATTTGGACAGGAACTCAAGAAAGTCGAACAAATAGAAAAAGCTTCTAAAGATGCATTTGTTCTTGGAGTGTATGCCAGTGCTGTTCATGCGAAGTGGCTGGATAAGAATGACAAACAAAAAGTTTCAGCATTAGCAGTAGCCAGTGAACCAGAAATTTTATGGAGGGGGAATGACACCCCAAATCGATATGTTTTAGAGCAGGTGAACATACATGTTACTAATAATGAGTAAATTCATTATTGAAATAATTGTCTAAAAAAAGCATGTAATATGAGTTTGAGAGATGATGACATCAAAATGATCAAAGAAAAGTTTAAAAAGGATGCATTTGATCGGGTAGCAAATTCAGTGAGGAAGATGCCATTTAGCTCTGACCCTGATGATACCGAAACACAAAATGAGAGAAGGGTGCTTAGAGCAGAGTACTACGATAAATTAAAAGAATATTTATCCAGATTGAGAGAAGACGTTTTAAGGGAATGGCTTGCGGATAAAAATCCAGAGAACTCCAATGTTAAAAATATTCTTGTTGATTTAAATGAATATTTCGATGAGGTAGAAGATTCCGCTTTAAATTCATTTGATAACTCCACAAAATAATGGAACTCTGTACAAAAAGTAAGCGGAGGCAGGGAACAGATAATGCTGGCAGTATAGTTAGTGAAAAGACTTAATTTGATAAATATTATTATTAGTAACAATGCTGAAAATAATTTGATTATTCGCTTATATGCATTAAGTGGAAATCCCGGACCATATGAACCACCTAAACCGTGTTAAAATGAGCCATTCTGAACTTCATTGAGATATGACTTAATTAATAGGTATTCAACAATATAGAATTCTCCCTATTTTTATGTTTATTGGTTCAATGCTAAGCGGTACAGGTGGTTCCAGTAGAGCGGGTTTTCCACTTTGGACCCAAATAAGCCAAAACAAATCGAATTAATCCAAATAGAACAGCTGACTCTTTCGAGAGAAAAATCCTATCCCAAATTACCCCTGGCCATAAAATAGAATCCAATGGCAGCAGGAACAAAATGCTTTAATATAGCATCAAACTCTAGCCCGTCTACAAAAATCATAAGGACAGATAAGACACAAATTACCAGGCCAGAAACTACCGTAAGGGTATTATTCTTCAAAAAACCACCTACGATTATTGTTACTGCACATACAACCAGAACAAAGGCAATAATATACTCCAATGAATCAAATTTGAACTTTTCAAACATCTTGAAGTAATAACCGTAGAGAACAATTGCTACAGCAACTCGTAATAACCATTTGCCAACCGGAACAAGACTTTTAATCGGATTCATAATACTCTGTTTATCAAAATTATTATAATCAATAATTAATACACGATCGTAACAAACAAATATATATATTTGAATGATAAACGCAAAAATAAATAAAATGAAAAAGCAATTAGGAATCTTACTTTTCTTCCTTTGTCTTGGAGTTTATGCTCAGGCTCAAGTACACCCACACGCTATTGGTCTTCGTGGAGGAGGTAATGGAGATATAAATGGTGCTGAATTATCTTATCAGCATGGTCTGAGCAATGCTAACAGGATAGAGTTCGATCTGGGATGGGGTGGAAATGACAATGTCAGCCGTATGTTCTTAGCAGGAATTTACCACTGGGACATGAACATTACCGGGGGGTTAAACTGGTACATTGGACCCGGAGCAAGCGTAGGAATGTACAATGATGGAAGTGGTGGATATATAAACGTTGCCCTCGGTGGACAGGTTGGATTAGAGTATGATTTTAACACACTTGACATCCCCTTGCTATTGAGTATAGACGGACGTCCTATGTGGGATTTTCTGGGAGATAATTCCGGTTTGGGTTGGGGCGCTGCTCTGGGATTACGCTACACATGGTAGTATATAAAAAGCACTCATAACCACGAGATATTAAATCCTGCAGAGAGATATTCTTTGCGGGATTTGTTGTAAAATGGTGGTGCTCCATGTACTGATAACCCGGGAATTTTGGGTTTACTACTTCTAGTTATATAACTTTAGTTTTCTTGAAAACATTTTCATAAAACTATCATTAATAAGGACAATCGAGTAGGCAGATAGGGATTAATTCCCTATCTGCCCTCTCACACCACCGTGCATACCGTTCGGTACACGGCGGTTCCTTAATTTATACCATTGACTAAGCTGTAATAATCCAAAAAGAAAATATACCAGGCTTGCTTAAGACGGTCACTGGTAACAGATCTGGACAAGATAGGACTATTGGCAGTGTGCCAGTAACCTTTCCTCGTATTCGCATACTCCCAAGCCTTGTATTTATTCCATCTTGGGAATAGTGGTTGTAATTGGAGGTATTGGCCTCTATACCGCTGATAATGAAAAGTATAAAATTTGGTTATGGGGTTCAATAATTTTTTATCTAATTCTTATGTATTCATTTCGTACGTGGGCTATTAAAATGAAGAAAGAATTGGATAGGCGAGGAGAAAAATAAGCGAGGGACAACCAAGTGACAAAAAAAGCCCCAATCCAAAGATTGAGGCCTCTCCTTATTTTTCAATAATCATTAAGGTATCCACGCCGTTACCTCCTCCATCGTCACCGTCCCAATCTCCAACTTGTTCTTCTTCCGATACCCCATCATTTCCTGGTGCAGTTTCCCGGGCTTCTCAAAGGCTTTTTTATAAGGTTTGGGAAAATCCATTGAAGTATGGAACTGGGTGTAAGATTATTTACCTTTCAATAGGAAAGGTAACAATGTTGTCAGTGCTATCAATCATAATGTCGTAATAATAGCATGTATTCATCTCAACAGTATCAATGAGTTCGATTTGCTTTACCGTAATAGTGAAAACTATTTCCCCTGGGGAATAGCTTACATACTCTGATTCCTCTCCTGGATCAATATTATTGAGGTTTACTGTGTTTCCACCTGTTGTTTTAATCTGAACACTTGCAGTTTCAGTCCCATTATTTACGATCCTAGCTTCGGGATCTTCTCCATTGCATTTATTACATGATGTAATATTTAGTGCAATCAGAACAGCTACTATAACGAAAGTTAGTTTTTTCATATTTAGTTTTAATTTTATAACTTATTTAACGCAACTTAATGAAGTTTATTATTCGGTTTTTCTTAACTAATCCAGCCCGCAACCACCTCCGGACTCAGCCCCGGCAATTCCAGTTTGTTTTTCTTCTTATAACCATTCAGGTCATTGGCCAGTTTCCCCGGTTTCTCCACCTCTTCTATCTTCTCAATAGTTTTTTTGCCAGGTCAATTGACGACTTCATATTCAAGTTTTCTAATTATTCCCCCATTTTCATCCCAAACCAAGGGGTAAGTGGAAAAGTTCCCACTTTCGGCAGCAAATTCGAGCCTTCGTCCCCTTTATGAGTTAGAAGAATTAATAAAACCTAGCACAAACCTAGCACAAACCAAAAACACCTACACAAATTAATGTGTAAGTGTTTGATTATTAAGTGTAGCGAGAGGGAGAATTGAACTCCCGACCTTCCCGATTTTCAATCGGGACGCTCTAATCGCCTGAGCTTCCAATTAGATGTTCAATATATATCCGGCTTTTTTTGCATTTAATTTCTGATTCTCGTTGAATTGCTTCTCTTTTTGAATGGAATGATTCCGAGTAGACCAGGATCCAGGGTCTCCCGGGTTTGGTGCTCCTGGTAGCCCCAAAGTTGTGTTTTTCAAGTCTTGTTTCAATATTGCTACAGTATGTAGATTTCAATTGAAAAGTGTACAGGTATTTCAATCGAAAAGTGTCCAGTTA
>CAZIFQ010000053.1:0-9495 GCA_964538375.1 uncultured Bacteroidaceae bacterium
ATTCTTAATAATTACTAATTTTACCTTTCGACTAAAACTTAGATTAGATGTTCAAGTGGAAAAAACGGAATCACTGACCACCCTTAGCCGGAATATGGCATCTAATGTAAGATACAGAACATGGATCTTAAATGGGATAATGAGAATCGGCTTGAAGTGGTCAAGCCCTCCGTTTTTCCACTTTAGTATCGAAATTTACACAACAGTTCATCATCATCATCAGCAGCATGTATTAATAGTTTTATTTTTAAAAAGTATCTCTTAACTTTAACTAACAATCTGTCCAATAGGATTTGAATTTAAACAGGGGAAGAAAAGACCACATATATGAGTACAATCCTTTAATTTTTATGAGTATTCAAGCTGTTTCAAAGCAAATGATAGCAAGTAACCATGATATAAAGTACATAGACCTTGAAAAGATAATCGAAGAGGGAAATTCAAAATTATTAAAGAAACTTCCCCGCTTTGTTGTCAGGCTTGTTGCGAAAATTATAAAGCAAGAGGAATTAAACTACGTTCTTAACAAATACTCTGAGAATACCGGGGCTGAATTTATGCCTAAAATTATCGAGGAGTTTAACCTGAAACTTGAAATTGAAGGAGAGGAAAATCTTCCTGAAAATGGAAAATGTTTTTTTGCGGGTAACCATCCTTTCGGCATCATTGACGGGTTGATTCTGACACTAATTGTTTCACGAAAATACGGAACACTTAAAGCGATAGCCAACGACTCCTTTATGTTCGTCCCACAATTACGACCTTTTATTGCCGCCGTTAATGTCTTTGGAAAATCTTCAAAAGAATATTTGAACGCTATCGATGAAGTCTATAATAGCGATGTGGCTATTACTCACTTTCCTGCTGGATTAGTTTCCAGGGTGGTGAAGGGCAAAGTAAGGGATCTTCCCTGGAAAAAAAGTTTTATTAAGAAGGCAGTTTCAAGCAAAAGAGATGTCGTGCCCTTTCATTTTCATGGAAGAAATTCGAACCTCTTTTATGGAATATTCCTTTTCAGGAAGTTGTTTGGTATAAAGACGGTGATTGAACTTATGCTTTTGCCGCATGAGATGTTTAAAAAACGAAATAAAACAATCAGAGTAACGATTGGCAAACCTATTCCCTATGATATGTTTGACAAATCCTGCTCGAACCTGGAATGGGCCCAAAAAGTGCGTTCTCATGTATATGCCCTGGGAACCAATCAAACAGAAAATCTATTAAATTAAAACAAAAATGAAGTCCAATTTTCGCGAAAGAATGTTCAGACTATGGTATTGGTATGTGAACAGGGTTGATAAAAATGCTGAGATTCTTTTTATGAATTATGGATTTAGCGATCCTGAGCAGGTTGTACCTTTAGATAAAGAGAATGAGACAAACCGCTACTCCATCCAGTTATATCATCACCTGGCTGTTGAAGCGGAAATTAAAAACAAGGATATTGTGGAAGTTGGTTGTGGCAGAGGTGGTGGATTGTCCTATATCACAAAGAGCTTCCAACCTGCATCAGCAATAGGTGTAGACCTCGATAAACTGGCTGTAGCATTTAGCAACCGTCATTACGGCTTAGATAATTTAAGCTTTTTACAAGGAAATGCAGAGAGTTTGAGCCTGGAAGATAACTCATGCGATATTGTATTAAATGTTGAGTCATCGCACAGATATCTTGATATGAAAGCCTTCCTGGGAGAAGTCAAACGCATCCTTCGTCCCGGTGGATATTTCTTATTAACTGACTTCCGCTTTGATTATAATTTTGAAGGGATGAAAAAAGATATTCAATCCAGTGGCTTAACACTCCTAAAAGAAAGATTTATTAACCGGGAAGTGCTTAAAGCACTGGAATTGGATGATGAACGCAAGCGGCAACTCGTAAAAAAACTGACCCCAAAATATCTGCATAAGATTGCCCTGAATTTTGGAGGAACAATCGGATCTGAAACATACAATCGATTTGAATCCAAAAAGTATATCTATTTCAGTTACATATTGAGGAAGGAGAGCTGAGTGTATGCTTAGTTCATAGTTGGAAAAAACAGAATCACTGACCACCCTTAGCCGGAATATGGCATCTAATGTAAGATACAGAACATGGATCTTAAATGGGATAATGAGAATCGGATTGAAGTGGTCAAGCCCTTCGTTTTTTCCAATATATCAATGACTTGCAAAGAATTATTTATTACTCTAACAGCAACCCCTTTTGCATCAACATCTGATTATTTGAATAAAAGGGTACATCTGTATTCCCTAGCACCGACGCTGGCACATTTGATAGCTCATTCAGATTGTCCATCGGTACAATTACAGTCTTAGCTCCATTTTCTGAAAGCATCGTTATTTTTTCAGCAAAATTTATCGCTCTTTCAACTGCGCCACCCACTGATATATTACCCAAAACAGCTAAGCCAGGCTTTAGATTCTTTTTATAAATTGAAGAGATGAAACCCATGTATACTGCAGAACCAATTCCAGTAGTAATATTGGATCCGAGAACATTGGTTATCTGAACAGAAATGTCAAAGTTTTTTAGTGAATGCTGATCACTAAGTATTGTTTTTTCATTGGCTTTAATATACTGATAAGTGTTCTTTATATTCTCCTTAACAAGATTGTTCGTTGTCCCAGTTATGTTCAACTTACCGGATCCCTGAGAAGTTACAACCTCAACTCTTACCAAGGCAAGATTATCACCATCACTTGTGCTGGTGTAGCAAACTCCTGGTTGCAAAGGTGTGTTTTCAATTAGATGTGACCCTCTTTCTTCGGGTAAACCAACAAAATGTTCTTCCTGCGTTTCTTTATCAATGTAGGAGAAATTTGTATCCCAAAATTCCATTCCACCAATTCGTTTCAGTTGCTCTTTTACCCTGCGCCTCATTTCAATGGCAAGTTCAACGTATTCTTTAATGTCTTCTTTCGTATAATTGCCATCCGGATGAAGTAGTTTTATGAGGCCAGAAACTGTTTTCTTAACAGGTTTTGTATCTCTTTGCTTTAAATGTGCACCCAAGGTAAAATACTCTTCCAATGCGTCGGTAAATGTGATTTTCCGGAATGATTTCAAACATTCTGAAAAATAGTCTGTGCTAAAGCCAAAATTGTTAGTGAAGTTCTTAGGTGAAAATTTTATCATTTCCCAACCTGGAAGATAATAATGAATCCTGTCTAAAAAAGCTGTATCTCTGTTTACTTCGTCTGACAGTGGACTAAATAAATGACTTGTTTGTAATACAGTTTCTACCGGTTGATTAATATTTCCATTAAAGATAATAGAGGCAATTCCGGTTATTTCCCCACCTGCACCTGCCCGGGAAAAAGATCCGGATTCTAAATAATCTTTCATTAATGGAATTGCATCTCGGTCTTTAAAGATTTTATCAGTTGCTTCGTCAAAGCAGATGGCATCCCATTGACCCACTGCACCCACTTTACCTGTTGATCCGTGCACAAAGAGCTTGGCAACTGTTCCTTGTCCACCAGAGACCAAAACGGCGTATGGAGTTAGTTCCTTATAAACAAAAGATTTACCTGTGGATCGTGGCCCCAGTTCGATAAAATTGAAATTCGATTCAACCAGGGGTATTAACCGGGATAAGAGCAGCATCTTTACTCGTTCTGTCATTCCTTCTGAATCCGGCTCATAGCCGCAGCTACGTAATACTACGTTTAGCCATTCCTGTTTGCTAAATTCCTTGCGTTTTTCAAGAATCTTTGAGTTATCGAACGACGAGAGCTGAATTGGTTTAATGTTTCTTATCAAAAAGGGATGCAAAGTTGTTCCCTCTTTACTATAGGCATCATATTCAATATCAATGATGGCCCATATACCGCCCATTAACATTTTCTCATGTTCAGCGACCATGGCATCAGAGATAACTCCATCTTTTATGTTGCTGTTTTGTAATTGTGCCCAATAAACATCTTTTTTAGTGTCTAATTTTACCGAGATTTTATCTATGATTTTGTAACTGCCCTTCTCCCGTATCCTGGATTGTATCAGATTGCTCTCTTCAGGATTAACATAATGTTTAGCAAGAATATCCTTAACATTGTCCATTCCTTGCTTAATCTTTTCTTCATCATCTGTCGAGCATGAATTAGCTATTAAGTATTCGAGCACAAATACCGGTACGTTGGCTCCAACTTTTAAAGAAAGAACCAGATCTTTCTTTACAACAAAACCTCTGAAGTTTTCTAATAGCTTATTATCCAGATTATCTAATACTATCATTGGTGTAATTTTAATTAATTAGAGGTTATTACAATAAATCACCCATATCCCTTGCCGTACTTTGTTTAATAGTTACTTTGTCTAATTGTTCTTTAGTTACTGCGTCAATAATTTTACAATCAATGGACTTATTTGAACCAAAACTGTAATCTTTCTTTATTTCCTGGTTTCGTTGAATGGTAATTATTTCGCTTTCATTATGCTTCTTATTATCCACAAAAAAGAGTAAAATAATCTTCCTTTCCACTGTAAACAAGTCTTGCTTTGCAGATCTGGTATTTAGCTTAATGGCAAATAAATCTCCGGTAACCTCTTTAAGGTCTTCTTTATTTGAGAAATATATTTCAAGTGATTCATGCCTGGTAGGTATGTTACTCCATTTTAAGAATGGCACAATAGTTTCCTGAGGAGAAAAACCACCATGGCTAAAGCCATATACTCCGGGTGTTTTAAAAGGACCTAATCTTTTTGCAAAATAGCAGTATTTATAATCCTTATAATTGATGTTTTTCTCGATTAATAAATTTTTATCGATAGTCTGAGGATCGGCTGTCCTGATAAATCGCTCATTCTTATTCACATTTCCTTTAAAATCCACTTCGATTTTATCAGAGTTTTCTAGTATTCCGGTCAAGACATATCCGTGGTCGCTAACCAAATACACATTTTGATAGCCGTTCTTTAAAAGTTGCTCAATTTTACTGGCATATAAAGCAGCCACTTCATTAAAATATTTCAATGCTTTTTGTTGGTAGGTTTCACCAAGTTTATCCGGATCTTTATGACTGCAAATCAGGTATTGAGAACTATCAGCCATTTCATTCACTGTTTCTAGCTCCCTAAAGCCAATGTCTTTAGATGGGTTATTAACAGCTATAAATGACTCTCTTTCACTTTTAGTAGGAACAACATCTCCTGAAGTCAAATAAAGCTGGCTCATATTGTTTTCGGTCTCGGAAGGCAGACCCGCCATTAAATATTGATGTTCTAATGATAACTTATACTCCCTTGAGACTTTTTCAGTAATATCCAAAGCAAACTCATAGGATACGCCATCACCAACGATTATAGCTGTTTTTAATTCATTCTCATCAATTATTTTTTGAATTATTCCAACTTGATTGGATTTATAATTATCAATGTATCTAAACCATTTATCCAGAAAGATTACAGCAAGATTTTTATAGAAATTTTGGATAGGCCGAATTAGCGTTTCTTTATCCAGAAATAAAGAATAAAGTGTTCGTATTGCTCTGTCAAGCTTGTAAAAATGCCTTAAATAGAATGTTACACATTCCTCTAATGAGCTTAGCTGATTTATGTTCTTTTCATCAAATTCAAGAATTGCTTTGATATGAATCCAGAAGGTAACACCAAGGTGTTGAGCCGCTCTATTGGCTATTCTCTGATTGATTTTTGGAAGAAAATCTGAAACGAATCCTTTATTGGAAATATTCTTACCTAATTCCTCCAACCAACTCTCATCTATTTCAATAAACGGATGGGAAAGATGGATGGCAAATACATCTGATTTAGCTTGTAACTTATATCGCTTCAAATAGCTCTCAAAAGATTGCTGACAAGATTTGCTATCCAGCCATTTATTGTAAACTTCCAGCAGAGTTTTATTTGGGTTGTTATTGGCCAAGCCATTTAACAAATGATTTACTACCTCAGTTGCTAAAGTTTGAGGAGGTTTTTCGAGATAAGGTTGATCAATTAATTCATTGATCTTCTTGAAAAATATCTCCTGTACCTTTTTGTCATATTTTTTAAGATAATTTTTTGGATCATCCAGAAAGGGTAACAATTCCTTCTCTAAGTCAAAAATTTCGGAGGCTCCCTTGTGACTCAAATCGAGCCAATATGTTTGATCCTTGCCAATGCTAACTTTAGCTGCCGATATAAGTTCTTCTTTTTCAAGATGAAGATTGAGGTTTAGGTGTTTGTGTACTTTTTCCTTAATATAGTTTTGCAGATATTTAATTTCAATACAACCATCAGTTTCGCAATACTCTCTGATAAACCGGAGCTTATCCCTAGGGCTTGTAGTGTAGATCAAGTATTTATTAGCCTTCTCTCGGTTCTTCTCAATCTCGAACTTTGCCTCTATTTCATCAAATTCAGTTTCTGTTTTTATTAATTGATATTCACCGTTTATTGTTTCAAGTAAAAAAGCTCCTTCCTCAGATTCATCAATAAAAACGGCGGTCTGATGAGCTTCAAATATTTTTTCGAGATCTTTATTAAACCAGGTGTCTATCATAATATTGTTTTACTCATTGATTCCTAGAAATAAAATACCAGCATTTTTTAGCTTATATTTTTGGTCCGGTGAAGACAAATTCACTAAATCTGTTTTTGTAATAAACTGAATTTGTTCCAGAGGCTTTATATAATTATCCCGGAAGGTTTTTTTGTTTGAATATCCAACAGCCAACATAATATCATCAAGACTTAGTGGGACTGCCGTGAGAGATAATATTGAGATGATGTAGCGAATTTTTTTGTGCAAAAGCCCGGTACTTTTTTTGGACCAGCCTGGTACCTTTTTTACTGATTCCTGATCAAGCGGTTGATTTTTAGGCCAATCTAACTCTTTTAGCCTGGTACCATTCTTGGACCATCCTGGTACCAAATGCAAAATACAATCTTCCCAATCAGATTCAGAAAGGTTAGAATCAATCTGAATTTTCCCCAAGGAATTCTCCATATGTTTTGTGTAATCAGAAGAAAGATCTAGCCAATTCAACCACTGATTGGTAAATTTCTTTAGGGTAACCAAAGAGAGGGGTATTATTGTTCTAAAAACATTTCCCTCTATAAAGGTGGGCTGTGCTTCATCGACATAAAGAGGAAGATACTTTTTGGTATTTCGGATTCCGGAACCAATCTCATCAGTCCAGCCTAACGCAGTAAAAAATTTCCGGATATTTGGATTTTTAGGGAAAGGGTTGAAGCTATCCAAATCAATAGGACCACTAAAATGAGGTTTATTTGGGTTTGTTGCAGATAATTGAAATTTATCAATAATTATTTCAGTAGCTAATGCTGAGCTGTATTCCCTGTGTGCAATTACATTGCCAATAACTTCCCTAAAAATTTTATCCCTTAAATCAATACGCTGATCTCCCTCCATGTAAAACTTTTCCGGAAGATATTTATAAATAAAAGATTTTAACTCTAAATAGGTGTCAATCAGATTCTTTCTTAGAGTGATCCTGTCATCCCAGCGATCCAGGTTTTCTTTGCGCAACATTGCTTCAACTTTGTAAGCTGAAACAAGACTTTGAATGGTGCTATCCTTCCCAAATATTAATGCTGCTGCCAGGGTTAAGCCTTCCTGCCCATTCAAAAAATCCTTTCGCCAGAGCACAGCTTCTTTTAGCATTGCCATATCATCCAATGCCAACCATGGGTGGTCGCTTTTAAAGGATCTAATAAGATTTCTTGATTTACTGAAAAGATCCGGATCCAGATCGTTCATTTCTAAATTTGGAATAATCTGTCCCTCCGTGAACATATTCCTTTTTCTTAGATATAAATCACTAATTTGTTGCTGATTTTTAGTAATATCAAGATCACTTTCAAATTCTCTGACATAAATATGTCCTTTATGATCATGTACCTGTGAGCTAACAGGTATCTGGATTCCAATAATTATTTTGCCCTCTATTTCCAAAGGGAAAGGCTGTAAATAAAGTGGAGGATTAATACAGTCAATAGAATTAATAGATGAAACCAAATCCTTTAATATTTTGTTTTTTTTATTGGAGTCTACGCCAGAGATATTACCATCATCCTCAATTCCAAGTAATAAGGTTCCGCCTTCAGTATTTGAGAAACTTACAATAGTTTCATAAGCATCTGATGGGAAAGAATCGCTGGCTTTCTTAAATTCAATGTTTAAGCCTTCGCCACTGGAAATAATATATTTAATTAATTCGATATCCATACTTACCAATCCGCATTTAAATATTTCTTTAATTGTCCCTTATTTAGCACCTCGTAAGCAATCATACCCTTTTCCTGCAAGGGGGCAATGTTCTTACCAACCCCATCATCCAGAATCGGATCATAACCTTCTTCCAGGAGTTCGTCTATCTTTTTCTTAAAACTCTCAATTTCTTTCAGTTGCCGGTATATTGTTCCCTTCTCATTTTGGGCACCAGCAGTTTCATCATTGGCCAGATCACTCTGCCGATTTACTAAAGCTCGTTCCCGGTTCTCAATATACACTGAACGGATCCTCATTAGTTTATCCCGGTTCCATTTATAAATAATAATATAGCAATCAAAACCATGGTCCGGACCACTAGTTAAATGCCAGATAAATGGCGTTTTTGGCAAATACATAAACAAATTCAAATGGTCGGAGAAAGTCTGAAAGAAATAATGGTTTAAATAATCGTTCAATTCCCTACCTAAAACACTGTCGAAGGATGAATACTGGGCCATGCTGAACCCTTTTTTCATAAATTTCTCCTCCACTCGATCTAATAATAATTTTTCTCCGGCATTTGGCACCAAGGGTATAATACCATCCTCATCTTCTAATAATATCTCACGAAGCATATCAGCAAGAAATTCCATGGCTATATCGTTCATGCGTTGCTCTGGAATTACATTACTTTCTTTAAGCCAATACCACACATTTATAGGGTTTACTTGGTTCCTGATACAGAATTCTTCTAAATCATTATTGCTTTGATATAAACTAGGGAATTCTTGTTCAATTTTTTCTATCTCCGGCATTTGGAAATCAATTTCGGGCAGGTTATGAATAAACTCGGTTAAATTGTCCAGAGAAAATTCCTTTTCATTGTTATCGCCACTTAAAAAGGCTTCTCGTGCTAACTTAGAAATTGGGAGAGATCCAACACTAAGTCCCTCTTGTGAAATTACCATATTTCTATCAGTATCTGTTAATTCATAAATGTTATAAATTATTTCATTAATAAGAGCTTCACTAATTAGTATTTGGGTTTGGAGATGATTATAACTACTATTAAAGGATTTGATATTTTTTCTAAAATCAACATTTAGATTGAGATACAATGGTGATTTTTCAAATTCCTTTTCAAAAAGAACAAATGAATTAAGAAATTTGACAATATTAATATTAGTATCTGACAGGTTAGAAACTAACACAGTGTCAATTTGATTTGGGATTACAAATGGTACTCTTTTTAAATCACCAACCTGTAAATATTAGTCCAAAAGTGTCCACTATTTCAATCGAAAAGTGTCCAGTTATC
>CAZIFQ010000054.1:0-9453 GCA_964538375.1 uncultured Bacteroidaceae bacterium
ACACTCCATGCACGTCCTGCTGATAAAAAACTCTGTTTAACTCTGCGCCTAAGCGAAGCGCCTCCCTGTTGCCGCAGGCAACAATATACTCTGCGGTGAATTCGTCTGCGGTGAATTCGTCTGTGGTGAATTCGTCTGTAGTTAACCCCCTACGTCAGGTGCTTCTCCTTCACCTTCATAAACCTCAGCATCTTAATCACCCTATCCGGTATCGGCTTATACTTATCCTTCCTCTTGTCAAGCCGCAGGTATATCCCCCATGTTTTGGCAATCGGAATCTTATGTGTCTCAACAAACTCTATCAGCGTGCCATCCGGATCTTCAATATAAGAGAAATTTCCTGCTGCTTCACCCATGTCGAACACCTCGCCCTCGGTGGCTATCGAGCTGTCAACGGTGAAAGGATGTCCTGCGGCTTTGCATTTTTCCTTCAACTCGTCCATGCCAATGACATCGTAGCAGAGGTGTATAAAACCCAACTCTCCCCAGTACCGGTCTTTGTAGATGCTTACCGCTTCGCGGTCGGTTGTTTTCAATAATTCAATCTCAGATGGACCAAACATTTTCGAGAATGTGCCGCCCCTGTTTTTGGCGGAGTGTCTTAGCAATACCCTTCTGATTTTGGTGTCACCACCGGGCAGGGAGGAAAGATCATCCCATACCTTGTCTTCATCGTACACCACGATGTCGTAACCCAGGACCTCTGAATACAGTTTCATCGATTTCTCAATATCTGAACAGCCAATCACTGCGCCATAGTTGGCCCCGGTAAGGCGTTTCTTGTTGAGCATATACCATTCGTCAGCTTCAATAATCTGGAAGATATTTCCCCATGGATCCCGCATAAAAAACTGCTCCCGTCCATCAGGATCTTTACCCACACCATTGAGCGCCAGGCCCATCTCGCTAAAATGCTGATGCGCTTTCTGTACATCAGGAGCTTTTATCTTTGCTGCATAAATTCCCAGGTCACCTGCTTTTACTTCAAACTTTGCCGCTCTCGGCTCCCTGTCTTTGTACTGCCATATCTCAAATCCGCCACCACCCATCATGTTGAGGGTCAGTACAGCGTGTCTTTTACAGGGCTTTCCCCCGGTATAAGGCAGCATATAATTCGCTGCTGCTTCCTCGTCAAATATGCGGATGTCCATGCCAAAATGGTCCCTGTACCACCTCCACGATTCCTGTAAACTTTTCACGCCAATACCTACCTGCTGTATCCCTGATATGATCATCTTTTTGAGTTTTATAAATACGAACTGCAAAAGTATGAAAAAAATGAAGGCAAGACAAAGTCTTTTTACCGCGAACAGATTCAACGGGAACAGATTCACCGCAGAGTTTATTTCTGCCTGCGGCAGATGGGAGTCGCTTCGCTCGGGCGCAGAGTTTAACAGAGTTTTTATCAGCAGAACGTGGGGGAGTACAAATGAAGAAAAAGATAAATCTTCTATGTGAGATGGCTGCGCCACCCCCTCGCGAGCGTTAGCGAGCTAAAACTCCATAAATACTCCAAATACGTAATGCAGATAAAAACTCTGTTAAACTCTGCGTTTAAGCGCAGCGCCTCCGTTTTCCTCTGCGGTGAATCTGTTTACGGTGAATTTCCCCTCAAATTATTATCTTTACCCCCCCAAATCACTCAACCAATGGCAGCCAAGAGAAAAGTGCGTGGTGCGATGGATCGCATATATAAAAGAACTCCTCTCTACTATCCAATATATTATTGGGTATCCAGCATTTTCATGAAGTTTTATGGTAAAGTAGACGTAAAAGGACTAGAGAATATCCCTAAAGATGCTCCCGTGATCCTTACCCCGAACCATTCGAACGCGCTCATGGATGCACTTATCGTGCTCTTTACTTCACCGGGCGATACAGTTTTCCTGGCACGTGCTGATCTCTTCAAAAAGAAGTTGTTGGCCAGGGCATTGAATATTCTGAAAATGTTACCGGTTTTTCGTATCCGCGATGGGGTAGAGGAGCTGGGAAAAAACCAGGAGATCTTTGATATTACAGTGGGTGTGCTACATAAGAATCACCAGCTCTGCATCATGCCTGAGGGTAACCATGGCGATATGCGAAGACTGCGCAACCTGCAAAAAGGTGTCTTTCGTATTGCCTTCAAGGCGCAGGAGAAGATGGGGAACAAGCCCTATGTGAAAATTGTTCCTGTGGGATTAGATTTTAGTGATTTCATAAAACAGAACCAATCACTCTTTGTGAATTATGGTAAACCCATAGATGTATCTGAATACTGGGATGATTATGTAGAGAACGGTCCGGTTGGAATGAACAAGCTAAAAAGTCGACTGGCCGATGACATGAAACCCCAGATGATACAAATTGAGACAGAGGATTATTACGATGGCTACATGGGGTTGCGTACCATCTTCAATGAGAAGATGAGGGAGATCATGGGCATTCAGGGGAAGAAACTGCGTGACAAATTTGCAGCAGATAAGGAGATGATCGCCCGGCTGGACAAGGTCTTGGAAGAGGATGAAGCTAAGATCAAAGCCATATCAGCTAAGGTCGTGCCCTATTTTGAAACAGTAAATAAAGATAATATCCGCGACTGGGTAGTGAAAAAGCAGGGTTTTGGCTTACTTGGAACCATCTGGAGATTCCTGTTACTTGTAGTTACGCTGCCTGTCTTCCTCTACGGATTCATCAATAACTTCCTTGTATACTTACTGCCGGTTAAAATGACCAATGGAATCAAAGACAAGCAGTTCATCAGCTCCGTAAAAGTAGGGGTCACCATGTTGGTCGTCCTGCCTTTCTTCTACGCATTACAAACCTTACTGGTCGGACTATTTACGCCCTATTGGTGGATCTGGGTTGCCTATCTCATTACCCTTTATCCCATGGGAAAACTGGCCCTCTTGTGGTACTTCCTCTGGAAGAAAACCGCCCGCGGTGGCTGGTTCGGATTCAAATTCCGCAGCGGCAACAAAGAGATCCTCGACCTCGTAAGAACACGGGCAGAGATTATTGAAATGACAGAAACCATTGTAAACCTATGACATCAATTCTTTGTAGAGACGAGCCATGTGGCGCGTCTCCTCAATTTCAAAAGCGTCTCCATTAACAATAGACATTTAACATCAAACGAATTCACCACATAGGTATAATTAAAATTATAAGTTGCATTATGAAAAGAGCTATTGTTTATTGTATTGTATTGCTGTCAGTTATTGCATGTAATAAAGTAGAGGTGCCCGAGGAAGTCTCCCAGGAGGAGATAAGGGCTATGATATTCGAGGAGATGCAGGACCAGGGGCTGACGAATTTTGAAGATATTGAAGCTTTTAACGCGGGGGCCAGTGTTTCACTTGATGAATTGAGCGTGGAGCGGACAGTTACCTATGTGGATAGCCTGGGTGCTTACAAAACAGATCTTGTGATTACTGTGAAAAGCGATTCAGTTCAGGATATATCAGTGGTTGAGTACATCCCAAAAGAAGTAGCGGTATCGGTCAGTGAAATCGAGTTTGCTACTTCCCCGACAACAGTCATAATGGACGATCCCTTAATCATGTGGCACCTGGGTAAGGCCAAAAAGAAGGTGAGGTTCTCCTATCTTACCAACAATAAGAATGATGATAAAGGTTCAACTGTAATACTATCGAATGACATTGATGATTCCAATGCCAGTCTCACGGCTCCGGATATTTCCTCATACACAATAGACATCTCTACCACCTCCCTCGATATTGAATTTACAGTCGAGCAGCACGGTACTGAAGTAGAGGAGCTTGGTGTGTATTATGGTACTGATCAATTCCCGGAAAATAACGGGGACTATAAAAAGTTTGGGAGTGCTGCGGGTACGCACAGTGCTGTGATTGATGGCTTAACTCCGGGTGAAATTTACACAATCCTGTTCTATATAGAAGACAACACTTTTGGCGATGTTGATGCAAAGAGGATGATAGTCAGAACCATGGAAGAGGCCGGTAAGGATGATGTGATTGATGTCGATGGGAACGCTTACCCGACAGTTAAGATCGGAGACCAGGTATGGATGGCCGAGAATCTTAGAACCACACATTATTCTGACGGAAGGGCTATTCCGCTGATTGAATCTGACGAAGACTGGGCGGCACTTGAGGACATTACTACCGCGGATGCGCACAGCTTTAATACTGACAAAGATCCCAAATACGGAGCATATTATACCTGGGCAGCCGCCATGGGAGGCAATGCTGTAAGCAGTGAGACCAATCCAAGTAATGTGCAAGGTGTTTGTCCAGATGACTGGCACCTCCCAAGTCATGCAGAGTGGCAGCAATTGATTAGTTATACCATTGCAAACGGATACAATTATGATGGAAGCACCAGTGGTGATAAAAGTGCTTCCTCAATGGCGGCCACCTACGGCTGGGCAGAAAGTGCAGATCCGGGAGACGTTGGAAATGATCAGGAATCCAACAATGCCACTGGATTTTCAATTCTTCCTGCCGGAAGTCGCCATAGTGAAGCTGGAGTCTTCTATAATCAGGGAGCTTATACCTATTTCTGGAGCTCTACTACAATCAATGAAACAGCAGCATGGAATTATTTTATGATATACAATTACCGGGGCTTTTATTGGTCTGGTGTAGCATATTCCGCAGGATTCAGTGTCCGCTGTGTAAAGGATTAGAGGACTCGCTAAAGCTCGTTTTTTCTGCCCGTTCGAAGATAGGTGGGGTGGTTTAATCCTCCCCCTTCAAACCGTCCAGCAAGCGACGATCCTTCTTCGTAGGTCGACCAGTGCCCCGGTCTCTGACTACAAAGAAATCATCTTTCATCTTCAATTTATCAAGTTCCTCCTGCGGAGTAAGATCCTCCATGGCATTGCAAACAAGCTTCGCTCCAACTCTTTTCTGTATGGGGTCGAGGACTTTGTAGGTGTAGATGACAGGTGATTTTTTTACCTGGATAATTTCACCAACAGCAATTGACCTGGAAGGTTTGACCGACATCTCATTAATCAATACTTTGTTTTTCTTACAAGCTTCTGTTGCAAGGGCTCTTGTCTTATAGATCCTAATTGACCAGAGGTATTTATCTATGCGAGTGTCTGACATTTTTAAAATATTTTGTATTGAAAGGCTTACTGCTTACTGCCCACTGCTTACTGCCCACTAGTACGGGTTCATACTTCTCGCCATCCGATAATACAATCCCCTGAAATACTTATGTATCCATACCATCAGTAGTTCTTTTCCACCAATAAGTACATCTTTTCGTCCACGTTTCATAGAACGAACCATCTTCGCAGCACATTTTTCAGGTGAGATGCCATTGGCTTGTCCGGCGTCCATAACGTTCCTGGCTTTCCCGTCTTTATCTACTGAATTTAGGGAGATATTTGTTTGAACCCTTCCCGGACTGAAAACGGTCACACGAAGCCCTTTGTTATAATTTTCTGCCAATAAGCTCTCATAAAATCCAAAAATGGCATGCTTGGCAGCGGCATATGCTGAGCGCATGGGGAATCCAAATTTTCCGGAGATAGTGCTTGTTACACCTATCTGTCCATAAGCCCTTTCGATCATTCCAGGGAGTACAGCTTTCGTCAGAATCACACCCGCAAAGTAATCGATTTCCATTAATCTACGATCAATTTCGATGGGCGATTCTATGGCTAATGCCCGTTGCGAGATGCCGCCGTTATTCATAAGAACATCTACCTTACCGAACTCTTTCAATACTTGCTCAGCTGCTTTAGTTACTTCTTCCGGCTTTCCCAGGTTGAAAACAACCGTATGGATGTTTTCAGATATGCTTTTGTATTTCTCCTTTACTCGTTCCAACTCCTCAGGCTCATGCGAGGAAGCAATAACGATGGCACCTTCTTTAGCAAATTGCTCCACCAATGCTTCTCCAATTCCCGAAGATGCACCTGTTATCCATACAACTTTATCCTTATATGATTTTATCATCCTGCGAACTTACTAATTCTAAATAAAAACTCAAGAATTTGCTATATAGGTTTTTTGCCCCAAAACAAAAAATTCAAATAAAACGCTGGCCCGATGCTCGAATACCAATATCGCTAAAGGTTGGGAACGATTTGACTAAGAAACTCTGAAGAATAGATTTTGAGGGGGAGACTGGGAGACCAGGAGACACGGAGAGGGGAAAATAAATAGCAATAAGTACGATATTTTAAGTTGTAATCACATTAATAGCTAAAAAAGCTATGAAAAAGATTACAACGCATAAGGATTTAAATGTTTACCAATTGTCATACAATTTGACAATAGAAATTTTTCAACTAACAAAAAGTTTTCCAAGGGAAGAGCTCTATTCTTTGACAGATCAAATTCGGAGATCTTCAAGATCAGTACCAGCTAATATTGCAGAGGCATTTAGAAAGAGACGATATGAAAAAGCTTTTATTGCAAAATTGAGTGATTCAGAAGGTGAAGCTGCTGAAACCCAGGTTTGGTTAGATATTGCAAAAGACTCTAAATATATTTCTGAAGAAGTACATGACGAACTTTATGCCAGATACAATGATGTTCTTGGCAAAATTGTAAGGATGATCAATACTTCAAAATACTGGATTATTTAAATTCTCCCCCTCTCCCCGTCTCCTGGTCTCCCCCTCTCCTGGTCTCCCCCTCTCCTGGTCTCCCCGTCTCCCCCTCAAACCTCATTCACTGCTAACTTAAACCCCATCCGATGCACATTAACAATACTAACCCCCGTATCTACCGAAAGTTTCTTCCTTAGTCTTGCAATATACACATCCATGCTTCTCCCCATGAAATAGTCATTCTCTCCCCATACATTGGTGAGTACTTTTTCACGTTTCACAACAACGTTGATATTTTGTGCCAGCATACGCAATACTTCCGCCTCCTTTTTGGTGAGGTTCATCTCCTCTTTTGGGGAGCATAAAACGCGGTTTGGATAATCAAAAGTGAAACTGCCGAATTGCAGGAGCTCAGGTTTATTTTGTAATGCTCTTTCAGGTTGTGAGCGTCGCAGCAAGGCATATAAGCGCAGAGCCAGTTCCGTTGTAGTAAATGGTTTTACGATATAGTCATCGCCACCGGCGCAGAAGGCCTCAATTTTGTCTTTGTCCTGGTCGCGGGCCGACATAAACAATACAGGTGTGGTGTAATCATTTTTGCGGAGTGCTTTAACAAAGTCAGTGCCGCTCATCTCGGGCAAACCAATGTCTACCAGGCAGATGTCATATTTATTTGCTTCAAAAAGTTGTAACGCTTTGTCTGCACGTGTTTGCCACTCTACCTGGTACTTCTTCAGTTCCAGTGAATCCTTAAGTACTCTTCCCAGTTGCGGGTCATCTTCCAGGATCAGAACGGTGGGGTGGTTCTCAGCCATTATTGAATTTGTTATTTGTTAACTGTCTAAATAACAAACAGGAAGTAGATAAGGTTCATTTTATGCAATTATTCAACCCCTTCAGGGTTGGGGGGTAATGGGCATTGTTTACCGCGGGTTTCACCCGTGGCTATTTTATTAAACCCCTCTGGGGTTATTAATTAGCTTCACCTCCGGTTCATGGATAAAAAAGGATGGCGCTAGCCATTCCATCTGGACTCCCCTGAGCTTGCCGAAGGGTGTTCATCTGTGGACCAAAAAAAAAGATGGCGTCAGCCATCTCCTCGCGAGTTTTACGAGCTCCCTCCAAAAAAACTCCAAATACGTCCTGCTGATAAAAACTCTGTTAAACTCTGCGCCTAAGCGTAGCGCCTTCCCGTTGCCGCAGGCAACATCTTACTCTGCGGTAAATTCGTTTGCGGTAAATTCGTCTGTGGTTAAAAATAAGTTAAGAAATAAAGTGCCCACTAATTGACTCGTAGTTATACACCTTGTCAATCACCTCCGCAAATAAATCCGCCACACTTAGCACCTTGATTTTATTACTCTCCTTTTGCAGCGGAATAGAATCGGTTACAATCACCTCATCAATTTCACTTTCCTCGATGCGTTCATACGCCGGACCGGAGAGTACGGGGTGCGTAGCCACAACCCTTACACTTTTTGCACCTTCACTCTTCATCATGCTGGAAGCAAAACAGATGGTACCTGCAGTATCCACCATATCGTCAACAATCACCACATTTTTATCCTTGATATCACCGATGGCTTTGATTTCATCAACCACATTTGGCTTTTTGCGAAGCTTGTAGCAGATGACCATACTGGCATTCAGGAAACGGGAGTAAGCGTTGGCACGTTTTGTTCCACCCATGTCGGGAGCGGCAATGGCCAGGTTATCCAAACCTAAGTCTTTGATATAAGGAACAAACAGTGCGGAGGCATAGAGATGATCCACGGGTACATCGAAAAATCCTTGCAGCTGATCAGCGTGAAGGTCCATGGTCATGATCCTGTCGACACCCGAAGCAATAAGTAAATTGGCAACCAGTTTGGCTCCGATGGATGCCCTGGGCCTGTCTTTGCGATCCTGGCGTGCAAAACCGAAATAAGGAATCACGGCAACAACTTGGTAGGCAGAGGCACGTTTGGCAGCATCGATCATCATAAGCAGCTCCAGCAGGTTGTCTCCCGGGGGAAATGTCGACTGAATAATAAATACGGTGTGTCCCCTGACGCTCTCATCGTAAGCAGGTTGAAACTCTCCGTCGCTAAATTGATAAATGCTTGTTCTACCTAAATTTTGTCCAAAACTAACTGCTATTTTTTCGGCCAGGTACATCGAACTTCGGCCTGAGAAGAATTTTACTGGTGTTTTAGCACTCATTCTGTTCGCTGCTATGTGGATTTATATTGTCTGCAAAAGTAAGAAATATAAATTCAAAAAATGGACGCACACGATGTAAATATTTATAAAGAAGAAATGAACAACTTGAAACCCCTGTCAATGTGCATCTTTTGTAGAGACGAGCCATGTGGCGCGCCTCCCTTCGACCGACGTAGCTTGCGCAGAGTTGAGCGGAGTTTTTTAAGGGGGTGATGTATAAGGGAGTTTGCTCGCAGGTTGGAGAGGGGAGGAAGAGTTGGTATTATCCGATAAAACTTATTTATAAAGTGTAAAATATCCGATATTTTTTACTTTGCAAGTAATTATTATCTTTGCATTGTGTAATAAAGAAAGTGTAAGATGAAGATTCTTAAACGCAAAACATACGAACTACTTGTCAATCATCTTGACAAAAAGGAATATGCGATAGTTATGGGGGCCAGGCAAACAGGCAAAACAACGATCATGATGCAGTTAAATGATCATTTGTTAGAGAGTGGCAAAAAGGTCTATTTTATTTCATTAGAAGATATGTCTGTTCTGGTTGAATTAAACAATCATCCGGAAAACATATTTAGTTTTATTGAAAAACCGAAAAACGATAAAATCTATCTCCTTATTGATGAAATCCAATACCTTGATAATCCGTCTAATTTTCTTAAGGGCACCTCTAAAAACCCATTGTTGATATAAACGTCTGATTGTTAATATGTTAA
>CAZIFQ010000055.1:0-8508 GCA_964538375.1 uncultured Bacteroidaceae bacterium
TGACAAGCTCTTTCTTATCAGTTTTATTATAATCCATAATACGTTGTAAATGTGGGTCCGGTACGTCAAATTTACGAATCCATCTTAAAATAGTCGAATGACCATTTATTCCATATTTTCTTTTTGCTTCTGCTTGAGTAAGTTGTCCTGTCGTTACCTGGACTACAACTTCTCGTTTAAAGGAGTCACTAAACATTTTTTGTCCTGACATAAGGTTACATTTTGTGTAAACCTATTTTAGGACAAGACAGGGTCTTGCTGTATTTCAAACTATAAATAATCTTTGTATTTATATATCAAGTCATTATTTAGGATTTCAATCTAGTCGATTTTGAATCTCTAATCTAAGTTTTAGTCGAAAGGTAAAATTAGTAATTATTGTAATGCGTATGCAATAATATATACATGCATTTTAGCGCTTACCCTGTACCAGATACCAGCCCACCCAGGCATCCATTTGCTTAACAGATTTGGGTCTGAGCAAAATCTTGCGCTTGTCATCTAATAAGAATATTGTAGGTGTAGCGAATACATGGTATGCCTCGACAACAGGACCGTCCCATTTTTGATAGTCACATATACTGATAAAAGGGAAAACACCCGTGAAGTTTTTGAAAATTTGTTTGTCTTCATCAAGGGAAACAAAAACGACTTCTACGTCATGAATTTTCCATTTTTCGTACAATAGGGCAATTTGTGTAAGTTCTTCCGGGCATTTTGGGCACCAGCTTGCACCAAATACTACTACCTTATATTTACTATTTATCTCTGATAGCTTTTGGGGGGAATTGGCAGGTTGGTAGCCCGGTGCAAAACAATCTTCTTTGAAAGCAAAGTCGGGAGCTATGTTTCCTATTTTCATGGCACGATAGCTTTCCAACTGCCCGGCGAGCTTGTTATCAATGGTGCAACTTACTTCGTTCAGCACTTTCAGGGCCAGATACTCTGAGGATTCAAACAAGCTGCGGCGTTCAAATAATTTAAACAGGTAATTGCTTATTTCATTCAGTTTTTTCTCATCAGATGCAAGATTTTCTATCATAAAGTCGATGGAGATTTTCATTTCGGTAAACACCGAATCTAATGGACATCCGCTGTTTTCGATAAGCCAAAAATGACTTTCGATCGTTTCCCGCAACAAACCGCTTTTATACAGACGTGGGTCTGCATAATCCATATTTCTGAATGCTGCTATGGCAGCCGGAATTTCTTCTGTGCGGTATTGTGCTATGGTAGGAACGGAACTAAGCAATTTACGTACAAGTAAAAACCAGCTAACATAAGTTTTGGGGTTTAAACTTGTCAAAAAAACCTTGTCTTCTTCTTTTATTCGCTGTTTTTCCGTTTCAATGGCAATTATTGTTTTTTCATGAATGGTAAAAAGCGAATCCAAACGATAAATTTTCTCCAAATAATTCCATGCACTAAGGGCTTGTTCTCGTCGGGGGTGCTCGGCTGCATATTGGGCAAATAGTTGATTTTGTTTACCTGAAGTTATTACCACCGTTTCAGGAAATGCCAGCGCTTCGCCTTTCAGCTTTAAATTTTCATTAGCCGCCAGTATCACAATAAAAGCTTTATTGTCTTCTGCTGCCAGGTAGTCCATGCCATAATCTTTACCGCTGAATGAAAGTTGGAAGAGTCCCTTTTCGCTTATCTTAACACTGTCGATTGCATAAGTATTAAAACCCTCAAAGCCAAACAGTTTAACCTGCTGATTGGCAAGATTGGGAAAGTTTCCGCTGATGGTTTGTTGGGCTGTAATCACCGAAGAAACCAGAGTGAATATGGTTAATATTCCTATAAGGGTTAGTTTTTTAGTTATGTTCATATCAAACGACAAATTCCCTGGTGACTGAAGTGTCATTCCTTAAGACAACGCACAGAGAATCCGTACGCCCGGCCGTAGCTGACCATGTCGGTAGTGCTGCTGGTGAAGAGCAGGTACCGCGAGTAGGTACCATCTAAGGTACTTGACCAATAGTAGCCGTAAGAGCCTGCACCGTAGAGCGAACCAGTGCTGTAGATGCGGCTGCCGGCAACGGGCAATTTAAGCGGTGAGGCAAAAGCCCCGGCTGCGTTGTTGCTGCTCCAGCTCTGACGCTCTGCATCTAATTCCGCTTCCGTTGGTAATCTGTATCCGTTTGGGCATGGATTGTTTGTGCCACTTATTCCCTGCCATAAATTATCGTTTTTTGGGCTACGCCAGTCATAAGGGGCACTACTATTTTTTATAAAATCATCATGCCCGGGAGTATCACTGCTACTTAATGTTGATGTAGTTCCCGAAGTACGCAACTGATGACCGTCGGCAGCTCTGCCCCATTGGTACAAATCGCCGTAAGTATTGGCATCAGTGCTTGAAGTAGCCACTTGTGAAGCTCCCAGATTGCGATTCATCCATATTTTACCAGTGGTAGGGTTTTCTACTTCGCCATCTGCTAGTCGTGTTTTCCATACTGGCGTTTCTCCAACAAAGGTTAATACCTGTCCTTCATTTCCTGTTGAAACAGTTACCCATTCAGAGCCGTCCCAATATTGCATTTCACCGGTTTGTGTGCCGGTGGGTACGCTTGGGTCGGTTTCGGTTTCGATATATGTTCCTAAGTCGCTGATTTGGCTCTCTGTAATTGAAATACCGGTGGATTTGTCCCATGCAGTAAATACAGGGTCGGTTTCGCTTATTCCACCCTCAATACTTTCTGCTGTTTTTGCATGCAAAGCATAAGGAACACTTAACAATTGGCTTGTTCCGGTAATAGTGTAACTTGTTTCGCCCGTTGGGTCGGTTTCGGTTTTAATAAAATAAATATTGTTTGCCCAGTTAATTGTAGCTATTTCGCCTGAAACTACAGTTGCATTGTCTCCGCCAATTTCAAAACTCACTAAGCCATTGGCATTAGTTGTTGGTGTTTGAGTTTCAACATAAACAGGTGTTCCATCTGCTGAACCTTGCAATATGCTTATCTGCATCCCCACCGGTGTGTTAGTGACTAGAACATCGTTGCTATTGCGAACAACAGCCTGATAACTCATTTTCTCAGGACTTTGTGCCCATGTATTTAAAGAAAGAAGCAGTATTACTAAAATTGGAGTGAATTTTTTCATAATAACTTATCTTTTTATGATTCTGAATGTTTTTATTTCTTGACTTACATCAATGACCTTCAACAAATATGTTGCTGATGAAAGACTTGTCACAGGGATTTCTGTTTGAGCAGAATTAAGTTCGTTGCTTAAAAGAAGTTTGCCATTCATATCATAGATTTGATATCGAAGGGTTCTGTAGGAATAATCCTCAATTTTTAATATTAATTGATTTCTTGTTGGGTTTGGATAGACTGAACATTCCAGGGAAATGCCTTTTGCATCTTCAATTCCGATCACAACTGATATTTCGTAGGGTTGTTGAACACCTTGAGCAAGCGAACCATTTGTTCCATTGTTGGTTTTGTAAACCACTTGTCCAACGGTATAACTTGCAGAGCCACCTGATCCAGTTGCAGTGCCCCCAGAAGTTGGAATAACTTCTTGTGCCAGCAATCCTGTATTGACAATACTAAATAGTAGTATTGCCGCACATTGTTTTATCACATGTTGCATTGGGAATTATTGTTAGGGTTATTACTAATTTAATGCAAGTTATGTCTTTTTAGTGCTGAAAGTCAAGCAGATGAAAAATTTTGACGTATTTATCCAGTATGTTATTGAGCAGATTTTGCTACTGAATCAGCTAGGGATGCGTTTAAAATACCTCCCTTTATTTACTTTTCATATACTGGGGAGGTTGATACTGAAATAGATCATTTTCTCTTTCCTAAATTGTTTGGGGGAGGATTTTTTCCCGGCATCACTCCCTAATCCAGAAAATTCCACGTCCGGTCACCACATCATACAATCTCCTCCCTTGTTCCGAAAAGACAAATGCTAATAAGGCGTCAACTCTAAAAGATCTTCCCACTCCTCACTCTCATTCATCAATTGCAATACCCAATCCCAGTAAGTGATGCTGTCTATTTTATAGTATCGGTCTTCAATACAATGTAAATTCCCTTCAATAAAAAAGCGTTTAAATTTCCTGGGATACTTTTCATGCAGATTTCCTGAGATCTCCACTAAGAATGATCGAAAATCTTCTGGAGTCATTTCAAGGAAATTATCGCTTATCACGTAATCCTCATAACTGCTAAACAAACCTATCGTCAGCAGTGAATCCTTTGCAAGCATAGCATCGTACCAATAAATTAATTGTCCATCACACAAGTCACAATCCTCCGGAATAAGCTGGTCCAGCTTCCATGTTTCTTTAATAGACTCCCACGTCTCCTTGTCCGTTGGATTTAAGAGGCCCGCTCCGCTTTCATTGATTACATAAATTTTTGCCTCAGGGTAGTAATGACGGACCAGCCTGCTCATGATAATCGTGCCATATCCTCCGGCGCTACATCCGGTTATCATAACTTTTTCAAGAACAGGAAACTTCTTTTTAGTCAGGGCCATAGCAGCTGAGCTGGCCCGGAATCCCCAATGGAAATGATCTACAATGCCATCATTATCATAATCTGCTGCCCTGTCACCCATGAAAACCGACCCGTCGCAGTAGGGTAGTAACACCTGGTTCCACTCCTCTTCCAATCTATCTGCCAGGGCAATAGCAAAATTCGACACCCTCACATTTTTTTCATACACTTCCTCTTTTGCTTTTTCCATTCCTGGCCAGGAGGCTCCTCCTCCCTGCAAAGTAATCATCAGGTTTTCCACACCTGGACTTATATCCTTCACCGCAACAAAATATTCACCATCAAACAAACACCTGCAATCAGATCGTAAAAAGTAATAATTTTCCCAACCCTCCACTACTTTATTTGGCTCATTTCGAACAGGTACAATATCAGAGTATTTCTCTAAATTGAAGGAGCTTGAATCATCAAATTCGCTTACAGGATAGTCAAAGCTTTGGGTCTGGCAATTTTGCATGGCCATTGAAAATATGACCGTTAATAAAACTATAATTTGACGCATATCTATCAGTTGTCTGATTTAGTATTAATCCAAAATTAAACAATAGCATTTCCATTTCAAAAAAACCACTGTGCATTGTGTAATTCCCGGGCATACTCAGAACTCTTGTAATTTTTACTATCCCTCCTCCCAACAAAGCTACCCCGTCTCCTGAGTTTACCGAGGGATTGCAAACTACACTGAAAAAGAGGTTTCGGGCGCATAAGGGTGTAACCCGAAGGATAGCAAATAATCCAAATTAACCTCCCTTTATTCGCTACCCGATTACAGGGGAGGTTGAACAGTGTTTATGGACAATTTACTATTTTGAATTATTTGGGGGAGCTTTTTTCATTCCAATGAGGTAGAAAGGTGCAAGTTCTTAGAAGTCCGATATCAAATTCCCAAAATTATTTTATACCTTAGTGTTACTCTAATCACAGATATAGAGTGAATATATGCAACTGCGCACATACAGCTTCGTTGTGCGGCATATAATAATTCAAGCCACTGATTAAAATTAGAGAATTATGAAAAAACTATTTTTGGGATTATTCCTGGTACTAATAACATCTTGCTCTTTAGGCACTATAGAGGATTTAAGAGAATTAGTAACAAACTGTTTATGTACTGTTAATGTTAATCTTGAAACACTTGCGAACAAAGAAAAAGGAAGCATTAAAGAGTTTTCTTTCATAAATAGTAAGTTGTTTGACTTGGGAATCAGTAAAGAAGACTTTGCATTAAGTTCTGCGATTCTAATAAATAATTATTATGAAATTGACTCAGGGCAAATAATAAAAGTAAACATTGTTAAAGATAGTGGAGATATGAATAAGGATACCACAACTTATACTTATGAACAAAGTGTAATAGAGGAACAATCTCCAAAATATTTTGAAATTGAAACGATTATAAATGATTTTGTAAAGAATATATATCAAGGAAATTTCTATAAATGTAAAATGTTGACTGATATCCCTGTAGCAACTGAAGAATTTAACTTAGAAATGACCAAAATTTTTGGAAGTCTTGAAAAAGGATATATTAACACAAAAATATTTAGTTACAAAGTGGAAGAAAAAGTATATCATATCTACAGTGGAATTTTTACTGAAAATGATATACTAAAACTTTTTAGAATGGCCTTTAAAGAAACAGAGAATGGTTTAAAAATAATTGCATTTGAATTCTATTAATAATACAACCGCACATACAGCTTCGTTGTGCGGCATATAATAATTCAAGCCACTGATTAAAATTAGAGAATTATGAAAAAACTATTTTTGGGATTATTCCTGGTACTAATAACATCTTGCTCTTTAGGCACTATAGAGGATTTAAGAGAATTAGTAACAAACTGTTTATGTACTGTTAATGTTAATCTTGAAACACTTGCGAACAAAGAAAAAGGAAGCATTAAAGAGTTTTCTTTCATAAATAGTAAGTTGTTTGACTTGGGAATCAGTAAAGAAGACTTTGCATTAAGTTCTGCGATTCTAATAAATAATTATTATGAAATTGACTCAGGGCAAATAATAAAAGTAAACATTGTTAAAGATAGTGGAGATATGAATAAGGATACCACAACTTATACTTATGAACAAAGTGTAATAGAGGAACAATCTCCAAAATATTTTGAAATTGAAACGATTATAAATGATTTTGTAAAGAATATATATCAAGGAAATTTCTATAAATGTAAAATGTTGACTGATATCCCTGTAGCAACTGAAGAATTTAACTTAGAAATGACCAAAATTTTTGGAAGTCTTGAAAAAGGATATATTAACACAAAAATATTTAGTTACAAAGTGGAAGAAAAAGTATATCATATCTACAGTGGAATTTTTACTGAAAATGATATACTAAAACTTTTTAGAATGGCCTTTAAAGAAACAGAGAATGGTTTAAAAATAATTGCATTTGAATTCTATTAATAATACAACCGCACAACACACGGTCATAAAACATTGGGGGTAAGTGCTTATCGAGCATCAGTTCTCGCATCAAAGTTTGTTGTATTTTGATAGTGAAGTAGCTCCGAACTCCCCAATGTTTCATACCGCCAACCGTTACAGGGCATTTACATAAAACGACAGAGTTATATGAAAGAGTATTTGATTGAAAAACGACCAAGGATTTCAATCTATTTGAGAAAATAATACTTGGAGTGGGATTTTTAAGTATTCTAAGTATTTGGAATGATAATTTTGGATTGCTTTTAGGTCAGATAATTGTGATTATCGTAATTATGATACTTGCGATAATTAAAGTAAAAAAAATAAACCGGGCATAAACAATCCTCCCCCAAATAATTGTTGATGAATTTCCAGGGAGTTTGAAGGCTTATCTTCCCCTGTATTTGGAGGGTGGATAATGGGGCATTTTATTGTGGTTGATAACAATTTCGAGATATTCAGCGAAATATATTTATAATCGCTAACTTTAATATAGTGGTGAAGTTCTGCATCACAATGATGCATTGAAAACCCAAAAACCCAAATATTATGAAAACCCTAAAGAGACTTTCTGTACTGGCGATATTATTCGTATTCCTGTTTTCTGGATGCGAGAAAGACCCTTTGCAACCCGATAAGAACGCTTTAAGGATTTCTAAGATTGCTGATAATTCTGCCATGATTGACCCATTGTGGGAATTTGAATACGATTCTGATGGATATTTGATTGGTATTTCTGGTGATGAGAACAGAGGAACAACTACTATTACTTATAATAGTGAAGACCTTCCTGAAATGATTTCTTGGGTTACAGATGATTTTAGTAGCGGTGATGAAAGTGAATATTATGCTACTTCTCACATTGTTTGGGGAAACAACAGTTTCGTGCTTGATGGAGATACATACACTCTTGATGCAAATGGGAATATTACTAATATAAGTTGGGATGATAGTAATAGCGGCTATGAGTGTACATGGCAAGAAGATAGAGCAGAGATATATTATTATAGAGATGGTTCTAATGAATGGGCACAAACACGTGTATTCAATCAATATAATAGCCCGCTTTCAGCCATTAATCTTGCAATCATAAATGCTTGTGATATATCATGGATTTATGATGAATGTGATTGGATATTTCAAAACAAATATTGTCTTTCTACGAATAGCAGTGCTGATGAAGGCAGTGCAGACTATGATTGCGATTATAACGATGATGGTTATCCAACTCGGATACGTATAATTGAAGAGGGCAATTTCGTTATGTATTTATGTATTGAATATGAGACTGATTAGTTAAGCATCTTCATTGCAGAACCCACTAAACCAAATATTATGAAACCCATCGTAAAACTCTCAGTACTGGTATTATTATTTGCATAATCTTTACTTTAATGAAATCGAAATTGATAGTTTTAGTGCAAAATTATTATTAAAATTATCAGAGCCATAATAGCCATATCGATAAAATCCACCTACACCAAAACCAACATAAAACATATTTACATAATTTAGTCTTATTACATTATTAATAATCAAGCCCGAC
>CAZIFQ010000056.1:0-8155 GCA_964538375.1 uncultured Bacteroidaceae bacterium
TGACCACGCCGATAGTCAAAAGTTGTGTCATATTATCATTTTATATTGTATAACGGTGGTAATATGCGGAGGCCGGGAATTCCAAGCCACCTACTTATCAGCCCGTTAAAATTTTGAGTAAATGTACAAAACTCTAAATTACCCGCCAGCCCGGCTTACGTATATTACGTGTGTGTGCCTTGAATGGTAAATATATAGTTAAGTTCTTTGAATAAAAGAAAGTCCAGAGGGTGCAAGTCCCTTACACGCTCAGGTAACGCTGGGAAGTGTTAGCAAGTGGCAAGGTGGTTTGGAGTGATCCAAGCACTGAAGTAAGCCAACCGGCAAAAGTCTGAACTGACGAACAGGAACGGGATAAGAGGCATAGTTATCCGGGTAAGTAACCACACCATTACGAAGCCCCACGAATACCAAAAGGGTAATTATGTAGATCACGCAGGATTAGACTGAAGGACATTTGCCTTACCAAGGGAGATCTCATCAACTACGGGTTAGTTATGATGAGAAGTCAGCAGAGGTAGGCACAGTACTTGTTATTTTAATAGGTACTTATAATTTGAGTATATGGCGTTTCCAGTTGCTTGGCGTCTTTCTTCTTCTTTCTTTATAATATCTAAGATTGAACTAATGTCAGCTTGCGGTGTAATTCGATTAAATTCAATTATTTGTTCAGGTGCACAATACATGGTTGTTCCAAAAGCCTGTTTACTGGTAGTAATAGTCTGTGAAAGAATTTCCTTATCCTGAGTAACCAAACCGAAATCAGCTAGTTTCCAAATTCCATTATGTTTTAGTACATTTTGCGGTTTTAAGTCACGATGTACCAATCCATTATCATGCAGAAATTCAAGAGCATTAAGAATGTCACTAAGTCCTTTTGGAGTCCTATTTTTAATCTATATCTACTTATTTCATTTGAATATACATCTTCCGTCAATGGCATAATATAATACGGAGAAGTATTGTTTAAATCATGGAATAGAATAGGGATAAAGAAATCATTAGGTAGGCCTTCCTGTTCTATGTACCAGATAAAAGTAGAGAAACAGGGCAAATTACCTTCTAATTTTAATTGGCCTAGAATAGGGAAGGAAGTCTGCTTATCCCATAATAGTATTCTTTAACCCTTTCATTTGCAATGGATTTGCGTAGGCCTTATTTTTGAAAACAAAATGAAAATTTTGCTGGTCTATCCCCGTATTCCAGATACTTTCTGGAGTTTCAGACATGCCCTAAAATTTATTTCAAAAAAGGCGAGCGGTCCACCCCTGGGTTTGCTTACTATTGCTGCCATGCTGCCTAAGGATTGGGAAAAGAAGCTGGTTGACCTGAATGTGGAGGTGCTGCGCGACAAACAGATCCTGTGGGCCGATTATATATACGTCAGTGCAATGTCTGTTCAAGAGGCATCTGCTCTTGAAGTAATCGAGCGATGCAAAGAGCACAGCAGAACGATTGTCGCCGGTGGTCCACTTTTTACAGGCGAACCTGAGTCTTTTGCCGATGTCGATCATCTTGTATTGAATGAGGGCGAGATCACCTTCCCTGAGTTTTTGCATGACCTTGAACAAGGATGCCTGAAAAAAGAATACAGCACCAGCTCGTATGCAGACCTGTCGAAAACGCCTCCCCCCGAATATTCCCTGGTAAAGATTTCTAAGTATGTTCAAATGAGCGTGCAATATTCCAGGGGCTGTCCGTATAATTGTGATTTTTGCGAGATAACGAGCTTACTTGGACACAAGGTGCGGACGAAATCCTCAGCCCAGATTATTCAGGAGCTGGATAATATCTATCTAACAGGTCACAGGGGGACCGTTTTCTTCGTAGACGACAATTTTATTGGGAACCGGAAGGTAATAAAGAAAGATCTCCTGCCAAAGATCATCGCATGGATGACAGCACATAAAAATCCATTCTGCTTTACTACCCAGGCATCCATCAACCTCTCTGACGACAAGGAGCTTATGGGACTAATGGCCCAGGCTGGATTTGTAAAGGTATTTGTTGGGATTGAAACCCCTGAAAAGGAAAGCCTGGTAGAATGCGGTAAGTACCTGAATGCAGAACATAACATGATGGAGTGTGTACATAATATTCATGCTGCAGGTATCGAGGTGGCAGCCGGATTTATTGTTGGTTTTGACAGTGATACACCGAAGGTGTTTCAGCGACAGATCGATTTCATACAACAGAGTGGTATCATTACGGCCATGGTTGGCTTGCTGACCGCACCAAATAATACCCGGCTCTATGAGCGGCTTTCCGCTGAAGGTCGGATTCTCAATAGGAGCAATGGCGACAATACCAGTCAGGCTTTAAATTTTATTCCAAAAATGGATAAAGAGGCATTGCTAAGCGGTTACCGGCATATTGTTGGAACAATTTATTCAGGAAAGGCCTATTATCACCGTCTGAAGGTTTTTCTAAAGGAATATCATCCAATCCACAAACTCAGGTCCGGATTCAAATTTGGAAGCCTCATGGCTTTAATGAGGTCGATGGTATTTATTGGCGTATTGAGTAAAAATCGTTTCCGCTACTGGAATCTCTTTTTCTGGAGCCTGTTCAGACGACCCAGCCTGTTTCCAATGGCGATAACCTATAGCATTTATGGATACCATTTTAGTAAAGTATTCACTTTGCAGTCTTGATTAGCCGCTTTCGCAGTTTTGGGTTTAACATTGTCTTGCATTGTTAGCCTGTTGATCTTTCGGCTCAATTCTCAACAAGAGATCCTTGAAATAATTCTCCTGGGACCTATTTGACAAGGTATTTGTATATTGTCTTTCAGTTCGTCATTTAAATTGTCAAGATGAAAGATAAAAAAGCTGTTGTTGTGACTGGAATAGGAGGGATTCGATGGAATTTCCGAAAAGTCTGAATAATCTGACTGTCAAGTTATTCAGGAATTTGACTGCTTTTTCATGAAAAACCACTATAAAATCCGCTAACAATCTGACAATCAAATTATCCAGAGAATATATTGACTTTTTTTGTGAAAATGAATGAAAAATCCATTAACCACCTGGCTATCAAATTATCCAGCATTGTTGTGCTTTTTCGGGAAAAGCACTATTAGACATTGTTTCTCACCTGGGATAGGGGAGAAGGACCTGGTTTTTATGGGCTATTTAACATAGAAATAGTTATAGTACACACCCAACTTTCTCCTTATAATTATAATATTATAATTATAAGTCAATTCAGATCAATTTCAAACGATTCGGATCAATCAAATCAATTTATTAAATTTAAGTTAACTCTCTGCATGCTTAAACGCCATAGCTCTTAATTCTTGTTCTGATCTTGGTAGATACTGCTTGGAGGCTATATTCTTCCATATGCGATCAATGGCTTTCTTCAAGTTTGCTTAATATTTTATTGATCTTAAATGCTTACTAATGTATTGTATTCTTCCTTTAGGAATACCGATTTCAATTGCGATTTTGGGCCATTGATGAACAGCCTCAATGACCTCTTCCAAAATGACATTGGCTTTTTTGATTCCAAATGTTTTTGCAATACCTAACAAATCATCTTTTGTGAAATTGTCGAACTTTCCATTTATTGAAGATTGATGTTCCCTGGTCCAGGTGCCAGAAGGACTATAGGAAAAACACAAGTCGTAGGCAGGAGATATTTGCCAACGCCCCTCTTTATTCATCATGAATGAAAAGTTCTTTACATGATCGTCGTGATTTCTCGTCATAACATTAAACAACATGCGCCTATATTGCTGTTCATATTGTTTATGTGGAAGCTGAAGCCTTTTCATTACCCTGAACAAGGTTTCGTAGTTACTGGCCTTTGGAATCCTGTAGTCTATACCAGCCAGGGCTCCAAATGTTTGTGTATGGATTTTTTCGCCATGATCTAAACGGTCAAATCTTTTAGTTAGAAAGTGGAATCTGTTATTTTCTTCATACAAAGTACTATAAGAGATTTCAATCCCGGCTTCTTTTGCCAATCTGTAAAAAGCAAATTCTTCTTTCCCTTCTCCGTCTCCTGATCCTAAGGTTTTTTTATTGGCACCATCAATTTTCAAGATCCAATACGAATAGCCATCCGGCTGCATTATATCACCTGGCCTTATTTCTTCAATTCTATCGTTTTTATCTCTTTTTATAGCAATTAAGGCCTTTGCCCTGGCTCCTCCTACTGATGTCCCTATTCTTAAAATGTCTGTAAGACTTTCTTTATCTAAATCACTATAAGAAGTTTCGTACTTGCCTTCCAGCACCCTCTTTGTAATGTCTAATAATTCAGTTACATCAATGCTGTAATTATGATTCTCTTTATGATTAGCGGGCATATACTCAATAGCACCCATTCCACGCTTTCCTACGTAGGTCAACCTGTCAACGGGGTTAATGTCATCAATAGATAGCTCTCGTTGTTTTAGCCATGCTTTCATCATTATATTACCAAAATCATCTGGCAGCGAATCGGATAATAAATATGGTAAATTATGAAAGTTGATATGATCCCTGCTTGTTTCAAATATGTTTTCTTCAGTTGGCATTACAATCGGAGAAGGTTCAATGCTATTTAATAGCTCGCTACTATACTGAAAGGTGGCGCTTCCTCTGTCACTATTCCACTCTGCTGTTCCCAGTGGTCGACCATATAACATCACTTCGACTATCATGCCTATTTAATTTTTTTTGATGCGCGCTCTCTCTCAGATTTCATTTTGGCTTTTTCAAATTTCAATTTTAGCTCAAGGTTTTCACCTACTCTAAAAACTGACTCAAAATCATTTATTCTATTCAACCTCATTAAAATCCTGATCAGGCTTTCAACTGTAGTTGAATGTCCCTGTTCAATCAAGCTAATTGTTGAAACGCTTAATCCAACATCTTCACTCATTTCTTTTTGAGTAAGGTTGTGCTGAACCCTGATCTTTTTCAGCCGCTGACCTAATTCTTTCAGTATTTCCCGTTCTGTTGAAAACAACCAATCACCCATTATTTCTAATTTAAATATTAACTTTTAAGTATTTATGATCTATAAACATTGTTAACTATTAATATCTCATAAGTTTATACAAAGGTAACAAAATAATTATAACTATTAATATATTAGTATTTAGAAGCCGTATGGTGTATAACTATTAATATATCATAAGATATTAGTATTCTCATGGTCTTGTCTTTCTTTTTGGTGCACGTTTCTTTATGCTAATTCCAATATCCTGTAATTTCCTGCCTAATTCGTCATCTTTAGCAAGAAGCAGGAAGTCCTTCTCCAAGCCTAAAACTTGCAATACTAGCAGATATGATCCAATACTAACCGTTGGGGAACCCTTCTCTATCGCTACCAATGTTGGTCTGCTGATATTTGCACGCTCAGCTACTTGCTCTGCGCTCAGCTTTCTTCTCAGTCGTGCCAGTTTAAGATTTCCCCCCATTTCGGCAAGAATTCTTCTTGTCTTAGGTAGGATTATCATTTTCTTTTTTGCCATAACATAAAATATAATTTACAAATGTAGTTCTATTTGTCAATTATATTTAACATTATACAGATTATTATGAATAGATCAAATTATTGAAATGTAAGTATTGGAAGAATACATCCTGCATTAATGAAAGTCACACAAATTAATTAATTAAGAGATCCTTAAACGGATGCCAGTAATTCCGTAAGCAAAGAATGCGCTGTATATTAGTTAGTTGCTAAGTATAGTTCGGGATCTTTCACACGGATAATTTTGATGACCTACATGCCTTAAAATCAAATTATATGAAAGGATAGGCTGCTTTTTCGGAAAAGCAATCTCATTGGGGATTTGGCAACTTAAAATTATCGACACTTATTCGGATACTGCTGAAATATACATGAATGCAATAACTTAAATGTTTATTGCCGATTAGGATCGTTTACCTCCAGAATTATGAGAATTGAATGTTATGTATAATTTCCGGAATAATGATAAATAGTTCGAACTCAAATTATACAATCAATAGTAATTTAAGATTGAGGTCTGCACCCGACCAAAACTCAACAACATAATATTCTGAAGCAGAGACTTCTCCGTTTTTCCTTGCTTTAATGGTGCGGTAGCAGGTGTGTTTTATCGATATACTTAGCTAATATAATATTGTTATACTTTAGCGCTATCCCAGGCATTGGTTATATCATTTGAAATACCTGAGTATAGGCCTGTTCCATTTGCTCAATTTCATTATCATTTAGCTCTTTGAAAAAATTACGCTTACGATCTGCAAGCTTTCCTTTATTCTGGTGAAGGAACAAAATCATGCGATCAACTTTATTGTCTGGCATATCAACAATATTTTGAATATCTCGCTTAAGTTCATCATAGCATTGAAGAAAATGCAGTTCTTCCGGAACGTCTATATTAATTGTAGATTTTATAGCTCTTGCTAAAAACACAGTGTGATTGGTTAGGTCTGGAAATCGGTATAACGCTTCTATTTCGGAGGAATTATTAACTATCATTTCCCCGGAAGCATCAATATCATATTTTACTTTTCGCTCAATCAACTTAGAAAGTAACTCTAAAGTAGTATCATATTCATCCATATGAGTTAGAATTTGAGCGGATACAGGAAGTATTGTGCTGTTTGGTACAATGCCGTCACGTACAAGAATATCATGAATAAGAAAGCGATGAATCCTTCCATTACCATCTTCAAATGGGTGAATATATACATAACCAAATGATACCATTGTGGCTTTTATAATCGTTTCGGTTGATGTGTTTTTTTTATTCAGTTCAACTATTCCTTGCATAAGAGATCTTACAAATTGCGGTGGTGGACATACATAATGTATTTTTTTGGTATAGTCTCTCATTGTTTGACCGACATAGTTTTGAAAGTCTCTAAAACCTTCATTAGCATATCTTGAGTCAACAATAACGTTTTGTAAACGAACCAATTCTTTTTCAGATAATGATTCTTCAAAGGGCTTTTGTCCTGCATCTTCTAGTAAAGCTATGAACCTTTCCATTCTGTCTTGCGATGGCTCCTCTTTCTCTATTTCACTGGAGGATTTTGTTTCTTTTTTATAAAGGTAATAGCTAGCTCGGTTAAAAATTTCTGGAGAATATTCATGTTTTAGATTTGTAATTGCTTCTTCAATATTCCAATCAAGTAACTCGCTGAGTTCAGTAGTTCTTCTGATTACCGGGCAGAATATTTTTGGCCCAAGAAGATTATCGTTTACTTTCCATTTAGGTATTTTTATTATATTTCCAGTTACATATCGAGACGAGTCCAATAAATCCTCGTAATTTGTGGTATTGACGTCAACTTCTATTGATTTACCTCCGGTAAACTCATACAGATACCCAATGATTCTCGAATATTTTCGATTTGGATTTGCTTTGATGTAGTCCAATATTGTTTGATGATCAACAGAGGTAAAAATTTCCTTGATGAACGCTAAGTTTATATCATCATATTTTAGAGCGAATTCTAGATGAAACATTGAATTATCAATGCTAACATCATATTTCGATTTGAATGTTCGCACAACCGTATTTGCTGAACCTAATTCTGTTTTGTCTGTTGTTCCGATGTATGACTCATGTGTCAAATGAAAGCCTTGGATATTTAAATTTTCCTGATGCCATGTAAACCCTACTTTTTTCATTTTCTTTCTATTTACTGGGGTAAATCTAGTTTTACAGGGGTAAAGTTAGTTTATTTAATTTAATTAAGGGTAATTTTAATTTATCTAATTATGAGACTCATTTTTTATTCGTTTTTCGGGTAAAATTAGTTTTGCAAGGGTAATAAATATTTTCAAGCACTATTTAAGGGTAATTATCATTTATTTTTATGCAGTGGTTTTTTGCCATGGTAAAAAAATAAATGTGCTGCTTGTGCAGCTGATTTCATAATGAAGCACAAGGGATGGGCGTATGTTTTCAGCGCCGTCTTGTCTAGGTCGGGGGCCGACCTTATCTTATAACCATAACCAAAAAGAGCAGTGACTTTTAGACTTTCTCTTGTCAATATGGTGTGGCTATAGGTGTATTCAATGTCTATTCTTATTTACTGATTCGAGCCTAATAATAGTATTTAGATACTGCTATGGTTCAGGATCTTTCACCTCCAGAACTATGAATTGTAGATTTCAATTGAAAAGTGTACAGGTATTTCAATCGAAAAGTGTCCAGTTA
>CAZIFQ010000057.1:0-6979 GCA_964538375.1 uncultured Bacteroidaceae bacterium
ATCAGAATTACTGGAAAAATATGATAAAAAACTTGTTTTTATCTTAGAATACGGGATCGCGTCATCATCACATTAATCTCAGACAATGGGGGTGGAGCTGCCGGTAAAAGATCTTCTTAAAAAGTTTTAGAGGGGAGGGGTAGCCCATTAACTACTTTTAATGAAGCAATCAAATTCTGGCACCAAACTTGCACCAAAGAAAAAGCCACCTACAAAATAAATTGTAAGTGGTTGATTTTAATCCCGCCGTCGTCCAGATACAAGATCAGGACTATGGCGGGCGTAGCTGGGCCCAGATGGGCTAAGTCCAGAGGATGTGGCAGGGTGGATTAGCTAAGAGAAATCTGAATAATAAACTTCATTAATTTGCGTAAATAAATTATAAAATTAAAACTAATATGAAAAAACTAACTTTCGTTACAGCAGCTGTTCTGATTGCACTAAATATTACATCATGTAATAAATGCGATGGAGAAGATCCCGAAGCCAGGATTGTAAATAATGGGACTGAAACTGCAAGTGTTCAGATTAAAACTACAGGTGGAAACACAGTAAACCTCAATAATATTGATCCAGGAGAGGAATCAGAGTATGTAAGCTATTCCCCAGGGGAAATAGTTTTCACTATTACGGTAAAGCAAATCGAACTCATTGATACTGTTGAGATGAATACATGCTATTATTACGACATTATGATTGATAGCACAGACAACATTAATACCATTTCAATAGAAAGGTAAATACTCTTGCACCCTGTTCTTACTTCGCTGGATTTGCCGGGACTAAGTTGAGAGGTTGGATGATGAAGCGATGTGGTTAGTTATGCCTTCAAAATTGGATCTTCATTTTGTACCTAATCCTTAGCTGAATGACTCCAAAAATCCTTAACTGATCGTCCCAATTACTGGGGTAGATCCATAAGGTGTTATGGGCAATTAAAACATGAGCGGTTAAAGCAGATTGACCACCTAAATAGTAAAAGCAAATAAAATAAATAGAGACTTGCAACTACTCTAAAAACAGGGCGGATACTGAAAGGCCAAATGAGTAAGTAAATTAACTAATCTTCAAATTATGAGAAAATCAGTAAAATTTATGGCTATTGCCGTTTTATGTTTGGGAATAACTTCAACGTTTACGAGTTGTCAAAAGAAAGGATGTATTGATGTTTATGCAGACAATTACAATCAAGAAGCAGAGGAAGATGATGGAAGTTGTACATATCCGATAATTAATATGTCACCTACTGGCACATCTGGTGATATAAGTGGATTAGGTGGAACAGTATCAGAAACAAGCTCTTTCACCAATAATAATTCAACTGTAGGTTGGGATATGGCAATAGATGCTACCAATGGTAGTTTTCAATTATTAGTAAAAGATGCAGATGGAACAAGTTCTTCGGGAACTTCAGGCACATGGACTGTTACCATCTCATTAACTACCTTTAATGGTACAGGGGATTATTCATTTCAATAAAAAAAGCCCATAACATGGTTTATAGCAAATAGGGCGCTCAGTGATTTACGAAAGTTTATTGCTTTCTAATGCCCTACGTGCCATTTACTAACCGTTAGAAAGCAAGTATATCATATACTTTAACCATCCCCTGTAGTGTCCCCTGAAAATTAAAAACCCCTCTTACTTATTTAGTTAGAGGGGTTTATCATTTGTAAATGTGGGCTCACCTGGGTTCGAACCATCGACCCCCTGATTATGAGTTTTAAATCGGGATTTCCATAAGTTTACACAGATCTGTATCTATTTGTACCAGTATAAGTTACAATACATTAAAAGTAATAATCTACATGATTTTGTTTACATACTGGCGTAAATACTGGCGCAATACATAGTATTCGAATGTAATAAAAGGATTATCTTTATTGTTACTTATTCTAAGTGTTTCTCTGCCAGGCAAGGCATGTACCGTTGTTAAAGCCAAGGAAAGCATGATTGATAAAGCAGTTGAAAATAAACTATTAGATAAAATCCATTTACGTGGATATGATACTTCTCTATTGATAATAATTAAGCACGAAGCTCTTAAATAAACGATTCTATGGGACTGCTAATCTTATACCTGATCATCGCACTTTTTTTCTCGTTTTTTTGCTCTCTCCTGGAAGCATCACTCTTGAGTACTTCTCCAATCTTCATCAATATCAAAGTGAAGGAAGGGAAGAAATATGCAAAGAAGATGCAGCATTACAAGCGCAACATTGACCTACCATTATCGGCAATTCTTACCTTGAACACCTTTGCCCATACTATCGGAGCAGCCGGAGTAGGATCCCAGGCACAGAGACTATGGGGAGAAGAATACCTGACTATTACCTCTATAGTTCTTACTTTTGTAATATTGATTGGTTCAGAGATCATCCCAAAAACCTTAGGAGCAACTCACTGGAAAAGCCTCGGTCGTTTCAGCGTCGTTTCGTTGAATATCATGATCTACTCTCCCCTATATCCCTTTATCATTTTCTCACAGTTTATCACACGTAAACTAAAGAAGAACCAACCGGAAGGGACGGTAAGCAGAATTGAGTTCCAGGCCATCACCGACGATGTGATCAAGGATGGGGTGATCAGTGAAGAAGAATCGCAGATCCTGGAGAATCTCCTGCAGTTCAACCAGATCAATACGAAAAGCATTATGACTCCCCGAACCGTGGTCCTGGCAGGAGAGGAGAGTGAGACGATTGAAAATTTCTATGAAGTCAGCAAGGATAAGCCCTTTTCAAGGATTCCATTATACAAAGAAGAACTATCTCAGGTAACTGGCTTTGTGCTCAGGGAAGAAATCATGGAGATGATCATTGCGAAGAAGGGGAATAAGGCATTAAAGGATATACGCAGGGAAATTCCGGTGATAGTAGAGGCCATGCCCATCATCCAACTCTTCTACAAGCTCATTGAACTAAAGGTACATATTGCCATGGTAGTGGATGAGTATGGCAGCGTGACCGGTTTGGTTAGCATGGAAGATATCATCGAGACACTTATCGGGCTAGAGATCATGGATGAGATTGATAATGTAGAGGATATGCAAGTATTAGCCAGGCAGAACTGGGAAAAGCGCGCAAAGAAAATGGGATTCTTACCAGAGTAGATCAGCTGATCTTTTCCTTCAGGATAAATGAATTATATATTTAATCCTATTTTACTATTATTTTTTCATAGTACAATCTCCCGCCTTGCTTAACTTTTATAATATAAATTCCTGCAGAAGGCTCCCGACCATCCGGGGAATGAATTCTGAAAAAGTAAGATACTCATCTACTTCTACATGCTTTTCCCCGTCGTAGATGGCACAAAAAACTGTATCTTTTTACACATTTATGGCCGCTGATTTTATGTGAGTTTAAACGGAAATCTGTCCACCATTATTTAATGGCAAACAGTCCTTGCTGATGAATACGGGGGAGATGATAAATTGAATGGGGTTGCTCATGGAGTTGTTGAAACCATGATGGAGTTAGGAAAAGAGAAGGAATCCAAAGGTAAATGAATTATTCTAGCTGAATAATGGGTGATCAGCAAGTATGAGCGTATAGAAACTAATTTAAAACCTAAAAAATGCAATTCAAAATTATTCTAATTGGAGTCTTTTTGCTATTGTTCCAGGTGGCTAATTCACAATCCTAGACAAATAGTAAAGGAGGAAATGCAAAAGCTGGTTATGATACATTGATTTTCTACTTGAATCAAGCATATTGATAAAATTATTCATTGAGGTTAAATACCAATACTGTATGTAATTAGGTATGTGAATATTAAAAAACCCTCATATATTATTCATATACAAGGTCTTCGAAATATAATGGCGGAGAGAGGGGGATTCGAACCCCCGGTTCGCCGAAAGACGAACAACGGTTTTCGAGACCGTCGCATTCGACCACTCTGCCATCTCTCCATTTTCTAATTATTGTATGGGAGGGGTAGCCCATTAACTACTTTTAATGAAGCTTAACCTGCCGTCCGCTTTATCGGGGTAGGTTCAATAGACCTTTCTACCAATACCTTGAGTAATGGAAAAGTCTGCTCATCGTATTGATCTGAAATATAAATTAAAGTTTTTTCACAAATCTCAAAAATTCAGCAGAATCATGAGTGATGACCTTAACAAAAAATACTCCTTCGGTCAGGTCCGAAATATCAATGACCAGGGGGTTTGCATCCACAGTAAGCTCTTTAAGTGATTTTCCGGTAATATCCAGTAATTGAATACTTTCAACCATTAAATATCCGTATTCAATCTGCACCTGGGTTTTTGCAGGATTGGGGTATACTAAAATTTTACCGTGTTTTGCAGCGTCATCAATACCCACGTATTCATTCACCTGTATACTATAATTGCAGGTTTGCTGGTTTTCTGAACCATCAGAAACAACCCAGGTTATTACTGTAGAGCCGATTGGCAGACTCTCGCCTGCCAGGCTGGCCGAACTGTTGAAATTGTTTTCAAGCGTGAAAACCTCACAATTATCACTAGTTTCAACAGGATCAAACTCTGTTCCGTTTACCAAATAAGCTGACTGCCCTTCAACTAAATCAATCACCTGGTCTCCGAGACACGTTATTTCAGGAACGATATGATCTTCAACTGTGACAGAAATTATTTTCGTCACTGTATTGCCGGATTCGTCAGTCAGGATCACCTCAACGCTTACAGAAGCATCAGTGTCTGAACAATCGAAAGCGCTTCGGCTGACAGTTGTATCGGCAACTGAACAATTATCCGAGGCGTAGGTAACAACATCTTTTACTGCAAGTTCTGCAGTTCCTGTTTCATCCAATTGCAGGGAGATGTCCTGTACGCTTAATTCAGGATTCACAGCATCTTCAAAAGCACAGCATACCTCCAAATGGTCAAATCCCTGCCATGAGAGAAAGGGGTATCCGTTATTTACGGTCAGATTGAGACCCCAAAAATCTTCCGTTCCGTTACCAGTAGTATTCATGAAATCCCAGCTTGCCTCGATTCCATCTACATAGTTGCATAGCGTCTTCATCTCTGCCGTTGTTTTACCTGTTCCCCCACTACTGGTCTCTTTCGTTGATGTTTCAGTATCCCAGAAGGAATTACTCACAGTAGAACTATATTCTCCACCAATGAGTCCTCCAACATCACTGGATCCACTCGGGACCCCGGTACTGTAGCAATTTATCACTGAAGATGTTTGGTTTCTTCCCAGGAGGCCTCCTATCCCGAGACCCCCGCTTACTAAACCTGTGCTGTAGCTATTTTCAATGAAAGAGCCATTGCTAATTCCGACCAAACCTCCTGCATAATCAGCTCCAGCGTGAGCACTGGCTGAACTAAAGCAATTCTTCACCTGTGCAGATAAAGAATTTTCCCCAACCAAGCCTCCGACATAGTATTGAGCACCGCTCACCTGTCCGGTACTATAGCAATAACTCACCACTGAAAAACTTAGATTCACACCTACAAGTCCGCCAATATTACTTCTGCCAGAAATATCAACATTGGTCATTCCAAGACTGTCAACAAAAGCACCTTCCAGGTATCCAAAAAATCCGACAAAACTTACCATACTCCTGGAGATGAAAAGGTGATCGATGATAAAACCCCTTCCATTATAGGATCCGGTGAAATTAGTTGCTCCATTACCAATGGGCTTGAATCCACTCCCTTCATCCCACCCGCTCGTGGTCGTTGCATCAATGTCAGCAGTTTGTATGTAGTTTCTGTGCCATGCCGTGTCGCTCAGCGACAACCAGTACAGATTCTCAAGGGATGCGATCTGGTAAGGATTAGCAACAGACCCTGAACCATTGGGTTGCGTGGGAGTCTGACTATAAATTTCCGTAGTACCCAGGATGAGTACAAGGATAAAAAGTGTTATGTTTTTCATTTTTGAGGGATTTAAATTTAAAACCACACTATTGTCCGACTTGTTTAGTTTCAAATCCTATTGGACAGATTGTTAGTTAAAGGTAAGAGATACTTTTTAAAAATAAAACTATTCATACATGATGATAATTATGAACTGTTGTAATAAGTACTTATGTAAGTATTACTTACACTTTATTCGCTTACCTCGATAATTTTTCCAATAAGGTAATCGATTAAGAGGCAAAAATATCAAGGTATCCGAATTAGAGTCGTTTTTTAGGAGCATATAAATCAATTATGGACTTTCTACTTAGCAAATAGTTTACAGGTGATATTTCACTGTACACCTATGAAGCATCATCCAGAAGATCTCATAATCTCATCTTCAATCACCAAATACTCCCCACTTTCCCCCAAAGTGTCGATAAAAGCCACATTATCTCTAATCTCTATTCTTGAATATTGAGTGTGTCCTACGATTTGAATATAGTTGTCTATTTTGTCTTGTAGGAGACTGTTTGGCCTTACCCAGATAGGTGATTGTGTTACGTCATCACCTGATGAGCTACCACAGATCCCAGGATTAAACATAAAGGATTTAGGGGCTGAAATAAATAAGCTATTTATAGAATTTTCTAAATCTCTCAAGTCAATAGATTTATCGCTGCACCATGTCTTTGTGACCCCTGCATGTGTAAATAGAAACCTTTGCCAAATAAAGGCTATTTGAATAAGTTTTTCATCTACGGCATTAACTAACAGGTCTGAGATTTCATTTTCATATTCATGTTGATACCCTGTGTATTTTCCAAAAGTTTGATCCAGGTAATGGTAATCATGATTCCCAAGCAACAAGATAACCTTCTCCGGAAAGCTCTTTTTGAATAGGACGATCTCTTTGAAATTACTTATTTGTATGTCTGCAGACAGCTCCCCATGAGAGTCAAAGTAATCGCCAATAAAAATCAATTTATCAAATCTATTGGACGCAGCAATCTCCTTCCAATGATCTCTTCCGTGGGTATCTCCCAATGCTATAATCTTCAAAGCTGGAATTTGATTAGGTTATTCTACTATTGCAAATTTAAAATTAGTTTAAAAACGTTATATAATTAATCCATA
>CAZIFQ010000058.1:0-6716 GCA_964538375.1 uncultured Bacteroidaceae bacterium
TCTTTCTCATAAAAATAATCAAGAATTATTTAGGAAGTAAATCTAAAGGGAGGGATCGCGTCATCATCACATTAATCCCGGTTCAGACAATGGGGGAGAGCCGCTAAAGTAAAAGGCGGATATCACCTATGATATCCGCCTTTATATTATCTATGTCTTGCAGAAGCAGTCTACTTGCGGGATGAATCGCTGCTCTTTTTACTAGCATTACTCTTTTTACTAGCGTTGTTTTTTTTACTAGCACTGCTCTTTCGGCTGCTACTGCCGGACTGCCTGGCTGAGCTCTTGCTTTTGCTACTCCTGGTAACAGCTGGTTTGCTACTTTTACTTCTACTCCTGGTAACAGCTGGTTTGCTACTTTTACTGCTACTCCTGGTAACAGCTGGACTACGCTGGCTTTTAGAGCTGCTGCGCTGAACGGCCGGACGGCTGCGCTTACGGCTGGAGGTGCGGGTGTAGCGTTCTTCCCCTGCACTCCGACGATCCGGACGTGAATAGGTACTCTTGTATCGACCATTATTGATGTTTACAACCACTGTAGGACTATATACACGCACATGGCTGTGATAGTAATTATTGTAGCTCTTGCTGCGGTAATGATCATAGTGACGGTAATGGCTGTAGTAATGGTCATTCCAGTGAGAATGGTATCCGTAGTAATAGTGATAGTAGTGAGGGCTCCAGGAGTTCCAGTAACTGGGATAATAACCCCAATGCCAGGAGGACCTCCATACTACATAAGTTGGACGGTACATAAACCTGATTACCGGCCATGCTGCGATATCATAATAGCTGGTGCTAACAACATTTACATTGCTCCTGCCTTGATTCCCGGTATATCCCGGATTGGGTGTTTCGGCATAGATGGGTTCAACAATATAATTGCGTCCGTAGAGGGCCTCATCCCCGATCAATTGGATCTGCACTTCCCCGTTGCGAAGTTCTTCCACAACAAAAACAGCGATGTCCTGCTGCTCGTTTTCGTTCAGCGCCGCGCGCAGTACAATATTGTGTACTTTATTGTCAACAAAATCTGAAACTGTAATATAATCTATAAGGTTATCTCCGTTCAGGTCCAGGTTATTGATAGTGGTCTCCTGGTCATTCAGCCGGCGCTCAAATGCTTCCAGGGTTTCTGATTCCTGGAAAATATTCATCACGGCATAAAGGTTCAGGTTATCTCCCGGCAGACCAAGGTATTCATCGGGATAGTCCTGGGCAGATCCTATCACAGTGGCTGCTGCAAAGACTGCTATCATTGATATGGTATGTAATGCTTTCATAGTTTCCGGTTTTATGCTTGTTGCGTTCAGAAAGAGTAAGGCAAAAGCTGTGCCAAAAAAAATACGCTCTAATGTTCACTTCTCCTCATTGAACATATCTTTTTTTGGTTTCTCAGATCTCCTTCCCGTACTTCGAATGAGATAACAAAGAGAGGGTCTTTCTATATGTCTGAAGAATCGTTATTTTTTTCTGTGGATAAAGATAAAATCACCCCCTTCGTCACCAACATTCTGGATTGTACCGTATTGCGGAATATTACTTGAGTTATTAATTACGGCCAGTCTCATCTTTGAAAACAGCTCCTCTGCCGAAATATACTCATTTGAATTTTCCCTGAGGTTCTTAATAAGATACTGAAAAAAGACACTTCGGTCAGGCACCTCGGTAAGATACCCGCTTGTAATAGCTTTGCGGCTGTTTTGCTGATATAGCATTTCAATTGCATATGTTGCGGAGAATGCCGACCTGGTTTTATATATTCCACCGCTGAAACATGCGTCTGCAATAAGAAGGGTGTGTTTTGTTTTAATTGCACCCAGATAGTTGGTAAGGTCAGTATTTGGTATCCAGTTAACAGGATTGTTCTTGTTTGCATCTTTTGGTAACCAATAGCCCACCCCCATTCCTTCATCCCAGTAACCATGACCAGCATAGAAAATCAGCAGATTATCGTCTGGTTGGATTGTTGACCGGAGATGATGAAGGGTTCCTATAATATCCGATTTAGTTGGATTTTTTAAAAGAATCACATTCTCGGTATTAAAGTTATAATCCTTTGTAAGCGTATTATATAGCTCCTCTGCATCTTTTATTGGTTCCGAAAGATCAACAATCTCCGGATCATTGTATTTTTCATTTCCAATTAGTACAGCATAGTTATTTGCGGCATAAAAGCTGTACTCTATAGTAACATTTTTGCTTACCGTGTCGTCTTCAGCAAATACCTCAATTTTAATATCGTTGTACCCCAGTTTAAGTGCCACAGGCTCCTCTACCTGGAATGCACAATCACCTGTTCGAACAATCTGGTTCCCCCGGTACCCGCTCACAAACGAACCATCACGATAGATCATAAGTTTTTTTATTGGAGCTGTTGCTGTTATGCAGGCCTGGAGGATGAACTTATCGCTGGCTGTTACAAATTCTGATGAAGATGGTCTGGTAATATTTATATTATAAGTGTTGACAGGTGTCGGTGGCAGTGGTTTTTCTTCCTCCGGTAAAGTAAAAGTCCGGGCAGTTCTTTCAGAGTAGAACTGGAATATCGAATTATTAAATGCTACATCGGTCGCAACAACCCTTACGGTATTATTGCCTATTGCCAATGGCACTTCAGCAAGGAACTTTCCGTCGGCAGCAATGTTAGCATCAATCCCATTGACCATAACTGCAAAAAGGCCTCCTTCGTCCTGTGCCTGGCCTTTTACAATCAGTGTTCGGGTATCCGACTTCACCAGGGAGTCTTCTGACAATATAGGAGCATCAAGAGTTATTACAGGAGGCGTATCATCTGAAATTATCCTGCTCTGATCGCTGAATTTTTTCTGCTCTGCTCCTGTCTTTGAGATATTAAATTTTATTACACCAGATTTTTTTTCAGTTGTCTGAGAGAACAGGCCTTCCCAAGCAAACAGGCCCATTACGATAAAAATAAATATTTTCATGGTTTACATATTTAGTCTATTGTCAGAATCTATCCTACATTTATTAAGCAAAGTAGTATTTCCTATTCCTGTTCTCCCAATCGTTGCTAAAACCTCACCCCAAGCGATGCTGTAAAATAGTTGAACGGTGATATTGGTATCCAACTGTCATGATTCTCTTCCTTCTCAACTTGTCCAGGATCAATACGAGATGCTTTCAGATTAAACGCGACCCTCCCTGCACCAATGGAAAGTCCTCCTGCAGGTCCAAAAACTTTTTCCTCGTGAAAGGGAGAATTCATTGCATCAACATCAAGAAAAATAACCCTTGTTTTATCAATTCCGGCCATTAAATGCATTTGAAGAGAATTTCTACTTATAATGCGCACGGTAAACAGAACCGTAATAGGAGTAACATTTTTACCTTCAAGATAATCATCAATAGTCTCAGTTACCCCGACAGCAATAGGAAATTCTTCATCAATTGCGTATTTCCCGAAAGTAAATATGGCCGACACCCCAATATCTCCCATTATACCAAGCATTACTCCGGCTCTGGAGCCCGGAAATTCAAATGCCGGTCCAACATAGAACCATTTTTTTGCCCATTTAGCAGTTAGTTCGTAATCCTTACCGGGGTCCCCATTGTCTGCTATACCTCTGACCAACTCGGCTCTTACTATGAACTCGGCCGATTTGAGTTCATCTACATCTTTAAGAACATCCCAGATAACAAAATACCCAGGTTTCCCTCCCTGGACATTATCTCCCATATCTCCCGAAACACTCCTAAGCTCAGTATTCAATCCCGAATTAATTGAGCAAAGCACTCTTACCTTGTATACTTCCCCTGGTTTTGAGTCAACTATTTTATACTCTATCTTAACAAAATCACCGTTCTGTTCAACCATAATACTGTCGACCTTCTGCGCCAATACAAAGGATATAGACAGAAAACCCATAACAAGGATGAGAATAGATCTTTTCATAAATATTCATATTAATAAAAAATTGAATGCCCCGCTGATTTCTCGATTTATACCTGGTTAAATTTACAATTGTTCTTTGATATTTGCAATATTATTACCCCTTATTCGTCTCTTAATCAACTTTTTATTGATGGTTAACGAACAAGCCAAAAGATCTGAAAAATGTGTAATATTTTACAATTATTCCTTTAGAAATTAAACTGGCACACAGAGATATAAATCTGAGTAAACCCATAGAAGTCCCGATAAGAAGCTCGTATTCAAAAGGCCAGAACCAGGCCCAATCCGTAATCAGTAGGTTTTATATCTAAGGTTCCTGTATCAAAAGCCAGCAGTTCAATCTCAATCTGGTTGATCTTTTCACTGCCGGTGAACCATGCTGCCAATCCAAAGGTCACAGGAAATATACCGGCACACATAATACCTAATCCTCCGATAAAAGAGCCAATATTTCCAATATCTTCATATGTCATTTTTTGAATGCCATCGTACATCATTATGGCTCCTCCGGTCATCATCCCTGTACCCACAACAGTCCAGACCACTCCATTGCGTTTCATCTTTTGAGATTGTTCAAGCGCCAGGTTTAATTGGTCATCATTCATCCTTGAATAAGGATTGTAGAAATACGTAAAGTCCTGGCCTTTTAAGTTTGCACTGAACAGAAATATAAGTGCAAGCAGGGTGTATAAAGCTTTCATAATATTGTGGAATTATTGTATTGAAAGAACAAATTCTATGCCATAACCCGGATAGATTGACAGGTAAAGTCTTGCTATCCGTCAATTGTCTGAACCTGTGATTACGTTCATTGGTTTTTTTGTACCTTGTTTGTCATATCAATTTGATCAAATCTAAGCTGAGCAAAATGAATGATAATTTTACCTTAAAGAAATGTCTTAACTGCCAGGCAGAATTATCAAATGAATCTAACTTTTGTCCTAATTGCGGAGCCCATCAACCTAATAGTAGGTTAAGTACAAAAGAAGTATTCAGTGAGTTGCTTGATGTGGTCCTCATATGGAATAAGGACTTCTTTAAAACTTTTTTTCATCTTTTATTTCGTCCCACCAGGGTTATTACATATTATATTCAAGGAGGAAGGAACAGATATATGAATCCCTTATTATATCTATTGTTCTGTTTCTTCTTATATTTATTATTATCCTCATTATTAGGTAGAGGAGTGTTTTTTATCTCGGGTATGAAGGGTTTTATAGCTGGCATTAATGAAGCTGGTAACACAGAGTCTCTCAATGAGAATGCAATAGATAATTTAAACAGTTTCTCCAAAATACTTTTCTTCCTGATTTTACCAATATTAGCATTTTTCTCTTTAGCAATATTCAGATCTAATAGGATGAACTATGCGGAACACTTATCTATAAGTGCATATCAACTTGGGCAGATAATTTTTCTTGGCACTGTTACTACATCTTTCGCATATATACTTGATTGGAATGGTATCAATTATATATCGATGTTAATAATTGTTCTATATCTTATCTGGTGTCAATATCAAATATTTCAGAATAAGATTTTATATTCGTTTTTAAAATCATTGGGGTTCATCTTGATAAATATTTTTATAATTATAATTCTTTATCTTATTATAGCCTTTGCAGTTGCCTCCATTGTTAAATGATTCCACCTAAAAATTTTCTCTATTTCAACCCAATAGGAACAAATCCAACCAACTTTAGATTAGTCACATATCCTTTGGTTTGTCACTTTTGTCCCTTAAGTTAGCTGAGAACATCAAAGCCCCGCTACCCGTCAATTGTCTGAACCGTGATTACAGGCAAAAATCTAATAAAGAAGTATACAAAAGATACTGGCAGAAGAAAATAACATAATTAATATTGAGCATGAATGGGACATGATAACTCCCTGATGGAAAACGGCTTTGGTGAGGACTGGGGTGATGAGAAGGTGATGAGGAAATACTTCTAAAATTAAATACCTAATTATTATAACTACATTGAAGCATGAAAATAATCACAGAAAGAAAAAGGTTATTATCTCTTCAGTATAAATTAAATAAGAGATTAGTTGCTTTTATACCGAATACTACAACTCGCAAAGTATTGGTTCCTGCACTAAATGAAAAGGTAACTGTAAATTTCGATAGTAAATTAAAGAAATGGTTTTACTACCAGGATAATATTACTGCTCATAAGTTCACTTTTTTCGTTGGAAACTGGAAATTTGGAGATGATCCTCTGCCATGTAGCGGATCTATAAGTATCTCATGGACCGGAAGCACAGCAAATGCTGGGATTTTTGCTACAAAAAACAAAGAAGTATTTTTATTGCATTCTGGTGATAAGGGGGGAAAGAAACTAAATGATTTCTTTGATAAATATGAAGGTGAAACTACCAGTGATGTTGAAGGAGTGGACAGACAATATGCCGTTGTAGGAAATATGGATGATCCTGATATTGCTAACAAGGTTTTACATTTTTTTGATTTTTAGCTACTTAAAATAATATCCATTCCCATCATTTGAAGACCCCAAGCCCGCTCTAGTTATTTCCCGGCATCACTCCCTAATCCAAAAAATAACTATAATTTTATTAGCCATAACTGATATGCATATATCTTCCCATTTGATGACTTTGGAGATAGTTTAGGAGTATATATTAAACCGTTGTGTGTAAGCATGCCTTGTCAATAGTAGATATGTATAAAAATGATGGGATAATTAGACCTTAGAATAGTAATTTTTTAATAAACAAAGATTAGAAAACAGGAGATTTGTGATGGAAATGTCAAAGCATGAAACTTTGTGGTTGCAAA
>CAZIFQ010000059.1:0-6713 GCA_964538375.1 uncultured Bacteroidaceae bacterium
GCAGCAACAACAACAACAGTAGTATATGCAGCGGTAGCAGCAGCAGCAATAAGTGCTGGGTCAGCATATTATCAAGGCGAAGAAACAAAGAGGTTGGCGGAGCAAGATGCAAGTAGACGAGAAGAAGAAGCAGCATTAGCTCAAGCAGAAGCAGATAGAATTAGTAGAGAGACAGGACCAGACGGAGAAGCCTTGAGTGCTATAACTTTTGGCTCAGATGATGGAACAGACCCTACCGTAGGTTCAACTTCTGATTTTCTAATTCCAAAGACATCTTCTCTTGGAAGCACAGGGCTTTCTGGTTTAGGGTTCACTGTATAATGGAAGAGCTAATTAATTACTTAGATGAGCAGCTTTCACTCAAGCCTAGTGACTTGATATTAAATAATGATGACAGGATGATTCTCATTGGTCAGATAGAATTACTTGCCCAGATTAAAGAGATACACGAACAAGGATTTCCAACAGAGGATGTAGAATGATTGATGTAGAAACAACAATTCCTAGTGCTTACTACAACAGTAAGCTTAGTGACAGAAAGCCATATGAGGACAGAGCACAAGCAATCAGTGAAGTGTCTCTTCCTTATGTGTTTAGGGCTATAGGCTCAGATGGTGGCTCAGACTTATTCAAGTCTGTATCTCAAAGCTTTAACGGTAGACAGATTAATAACTTAAAGAGCAAGATGGGTATGGCTTTACTTCCACCAGCTACATCTAGCTTTAGATTGAAGCCTGATGCATTAGCTATGGTTAAGCTCTTTGAGGGCAACGAAGCAGCTACAGAGAAGATTAGAGCACAGCTATCTCTTAATACTGATGCTATTAATGCGGAGATAGAGAACCAACAGATTAGAAGTTCTCTGTTTGATATGCTACTACAGCAAATAGTTGTGGGTAGTGTTGTAGTTGAGAAAGTAGACAGAAAGGGAATGACAATATTCCCACTTCGTACATTCGTAGTAGACCTAGATTCACGTGGAGAGCCATTAGCAATGTGTATTGTTGAAAAGCTCAAGATGTTACCAGAAGAAATTGTTCCCAAAGAGACAAAGGAAGAATATGAGTTGTATACGTTACTGGCTTTGGATAAAGATACTAACAAGTGGATAATGAAACAAGATATTGATGGAGAGATTGTAGGAAAAGAACAATCATTTAAAGATTACGACTCATTACCATTTAGATACTTTGGTTGGAACTGGGTATTGGGTGACCAATATCACAGACCTTTTGCAGAAGACTACTATGCAGATATGGAGCAGATTGACAAACTGGGTAAGTTAAACACTGAAGGTAGTGTTATAGCTGCTAAGACTGTTATTATGGTAAACCAACGTGGTGGAAGGACTAGAAAGACAGACCTTGTTAATGCTGCGAATGGTGGGGTGATTGATGGTGCAGCTGATGATGTAACAGCATTTCAATTAGGTAAAAACTTTGACTTTCAGGTGTCTAACGAAAGAGAAGCAGTCATTAAAAGAGAATTACAGGCTAACTTCTTAGACACTGGTTCAGTACAGAGAGATGCAGAGAGAGTTACTGCTGAAGAGATTAGAGTTATGGCTCAACAGCTTGAGTCTTCTACATTAGCTGGAGTGTATTCTAAAATGGCATTAAGATGGTCTAAATGGATTGTGACTAAGGTTATGGAAGAGATTAAAGTTAAGTTTGAAGCTGTAGATGTAGATGTGCTCACTGGACTAGATGCCCTAGGTAGAAGTCAAGAAGGACAGAAACAAGACAACTTCATGCAGAGGGTTACTCAATTACAACTTAATCATTGGATTAAAGAGAGTGAAGTATTACAGAGGTATGCAGCATTTGATGGTATTAATACTGTTGGATTACTGAAAACATCTGAGGAAGTACAAACTGAACAGAAAGCTGCTCAAGAAGCTGCCGTTAAGCAACAAGCATTAGAATCTGGTGCTCAATCATACGGAGACGGTGCAGGTAAAGCTGCTACTGGTCAAGGTCAACAACCACAGCAGCAGCAACAAGCATAAGTTCCTAGTCTACTCTTCGGAGTAGATTATGGAGTCTATGACTCATATTTAAGGAGGCTAATATGCCAAACGTAGATAAGATTATTCAACTAAGCAATGAAGGTTTTTCAAACAAAGAGATTGCAGAACGCATTGGGACAGAAGATGAACCATTAACATATCAGGCAGTAGCAGTTATTATTAAGGCTAATAAGACTGAAACTGTTAAGGCAGAAGTAGTTAAGACTGGTATCCAGACTAGGACAGCTGAGGAATATGCAGAGTACTCATTGTCTCAGGGTAGAACTAGGTATGGTGGAGAAAAAGGTGTTAAGGTTGTTGCAACCATCGAGGAACTGAGAGCATTAGTTAACAGTGATTGGAAGCCATCTATGCTGTTAGAGAAGTGGCAAATGGATGAAGATGAGTTAGTACAACTTACTTGGAAACTTGCCAAGGCTGAACTTAGAGACAGACAACCAACTGTTAATTTCAAACAAGATTTCTTTAGATTTTAATCTAAGGTTATGAGAGGAGGAGAGAGTATGGAAAACACAGAAGTAGCAATAGAGACAGAAGTAGTTACAGGAACAGAACCAGAGGTGGTTCCATCAGGATTACCAAGTGATGTAGATACACAAACTACATTCTCGGTGAATGATGAAGACTTAACAGATGGTAAGTTTCAAGGTAAGTGGAGCAATCCACAGGAAATGGCTGATTATATTAAGAACATTGAAGATAAACATGCCAACTTAACTAGAGAGGTTGCTGATTCAAGTAAGCAGGACGATGCTGATATTGCTGATATGGCTAAAACAAGTCAAGCACAACAGCTTAAAATAGATACTGTTCGTGACTTAGCTCCAGAGTTCCTAGCTAATGGGATGAGTGTTACTGATGAAATGAAGGAGGCTCTATTTAAGGCTGGTATCAGTGAGCAAGAGATTAAACTTGGTGCTTATGAGATTAAAGAAGCTATTGATACTAATGCTTCGTATGTTGGTGGTAAAGAGAATTATGATATTATTATGAATTTCCATGCCAATAATATGACAGATAATGAGAAGAGACAATTTAATCATACAATTCAAGACCCAAACAACTCAGAAGCACTGATGGTTGGCTTACAGGCTATCTATGAGCGAAAGTCTGGAGATGTTGATTCTGCTCCACAAGATAGAGTACGTGGTAATCCAGCACCTACTGCGATACATCCTTATGAGAGTAAAAGAGAACTACTTAGAGATAAGAAATTTGCAGACTCTAGGACAGCAAGCACTGCTGATAAGGCTAGATTTAGACAAAGATTAAATGCTACTTCAGAGGATGTTTGGAGATAGTTCAGTTTTTATGTTATACTTTTCAACACGATTATGTTAGATTAAAAACCTAACATTGAAACATCTTCTAAAAATATTCCTGAACCACCTCTTGGTGGAGGGTTTGTCCTTTTGATTTTGTGGCTTGGTTCTAACTAACTAATCAACAAATCACAAAGACTCGAAAGAGCAAAGGACAACAGATGGCATATACAGGCAGCACAACACCTTCAATAGGTACAGACTCAGCAGCAGATTTAAAAAGAGACATAACACTAGATGTATTAGAGGCTAAAGAAAGACAAACTCGTTTTGTTGATTTACTTCGCACAGACACTATTGAGGGCGGAGCTTCAGGTGGTTCATTCATTATTGAAGGTAAAGAAGATACAGCTGATGGAAACTTAGCTTCATACCCAGCTGGAACACAAGTTAATGTTAACAATGGTACACAAGATGAGATTACTATCTCATTAGACAGACCTCAATATGAGTCTCGTAGAATTGACAAGTTCGAACAAGCGGTAGCTCGTTATGATACTCTAGCAATGAATGTAAGACAACTTGGTACAAGACTAGCAAATGCTATTGACCGTAAGGCATCAGCAGCAGTTGAAGCATCGTCTTTAGCAACTGGTCTTGTTTCTAATGGTGATGGTACAGTTGTTACTAACACAGCACTTGCAGGCGGAGCAGCAGCAGCTACTACAGCTGAAGGTCTTGGTAAAGAGTTGATTGAATCTATTTATGCAGCAGTTGCAGCAATGGAAACTAATGATGTTATGGATGAAGTTTATGTTGGTATGAGTCCAACTAACTTTCAGTACTTACCACAAGCTTTAACTATCATATCTTCTGATTACACATCTAACAATGGTGGTCTTGATATTGGTGATGTAAAGATGGTTGGTGGAGCTACAGTGTTTAAGTCAAACAACTTACCAGCTACAGCAGGACTAATTGCACTTGCATTTACTTATGAAGCAGCAGCAGTTGTTAAACTATGGGATATTAAACTAGATATCAATCCTCAACCAGAGTTCCTTGATGCTAAGCTTATTAATGCTTACTTCTCAAACGGTATGGGTGCATTACGTCCTCAAGCCGCAGTATCTATCAAGAACGTTTAGGTTTTTAGTCCTCAGTCTAGCCTCCTCTCGGCTGGGGATTCTAAAGCTTAAATAAGGAATTAACAATGGCAGTACTAGACCCTCAATATGATTCAAGCAAGTTTTTCTTAGCGTCAGTTAATGTGATGCTTCAGATGATTAACGAATTACCAATATCAGATGATGTAGAATTAGCAGAGATACTAGAGGCTCAACTTGCAGCAAGTGTCCTTATCGAGACAAAGAAAGAAGTGTTAGCTGAAGGTTGGGATGTCAACAAGGACTTAGCTTATTCTTTCCCTCAAGATGCAAGTGGCTTCATTGCTGTTCCAGCTAATGTGCTAGATATATCCTCTTCTGATGGAAATATCATTATGCGTAACTGGAATTTATACAATAAGGAAAAGCAAACCTCTATCTTCCTTGAGCCACAAGACATGGATGTTATCTGGGACTTAGACTTTAACTCTATCACTCATCCTCTTCGTAACTTCATTACTGTTAGAGCAGCTAGAAAGTTTCAGGCTAGAACCATTATGAATGTAGATGTTTATGGTTATTCTCAATCAGATGAAGAAGATGCCTATCTTGTTGCTCGTAGAAGTGAAGGAAATACTGGTAGATACAACATGTTGACTTCTACATATGGTCAAGATAACTTGGTAATGAGTTAACAATGGCTTTAATATCAAATCAGTTTGACGGATTATATGGTGGAGTCAACCAACAATCAGCAGAGCATAGATTAGACACTCAAGTAGAGGAAATGGTTAATGCTTTCCCCACACTAGATAGAGGTTTACTTAAGCGTAATCCTACTCAAAAGCTATCGCTGGATGGTTCCATAGCGTTTGACAAAGATGCGTACTCATATTCTTATGATAGAGGAATATCTGGAAGTGACGAAGAGAAGTATTTTGTTAATATTTCAGATAGTGTTATGGAAATAATCAATGTTAAGTCTGGTAAAGTCTATAAGGAGGGTCAAGGATTAACCTTTGAGGGGAGCTCGAAAGACTATCTATATCCTTTTGGAGGGATAAACGGATACTCTTCTACAACAATAAAAGATACAACGTTCTTGGTTAATAAGTCTATGATTCCTAAAACAAAAACATCAATGGATGATGGAACACTTCCACCAGAAACAAGATATGTCGCTTCTCTTGGATTAAGGTCGACACTAGGACTGTTTGCTCCATATACTATATACAATTATCCTCTATATGATGGATTTACTGTTATAACCGTAGATGGTATAGATATCAACATAGATTCAATACACGACAAACAAGATGCAATAGTAATATTTATGAATACCCCCATACGTCCAACGATAACCTATGCCAGCTATTGTGTTAAAGTGTTTCAGGAACTAACTATTGCTCTGGGAGCGGAATATTCAGTAACATATGATAGTAGTAATAATATTTCCATTACAAAACTTGACGGCACTGCTGTGGCTGTTTCTTATAGCATAACTTCAGAGCTAGCCATAGATAAAACAGAATATATAACTGGAATTACATATAGTACTACAAGCTATATCCCAATAGAGGGAGATGATGATTATACAAAGAGTGGGTACTTATGGTTATCTTCTGCTAACCCAGTTAATGCTTATACTTATAATGTAACTATAATAGCTGAGAATGAGGTAACAGGAACTTATAGCTCATCAGCCACTACCACTACAGCAGCAGCAACGATTATGGCTACGAATATAAATAATGGAGGAAAGTTTACTGCTTCAGCTATAGGAAGTATCGTTAAAATAAGTTCAGCGACTCCAATTGTCGAGATAGACTCATCTGACTCATATGGTAATCAGGCTTCTTTCGGGTGGGGGTATAAAGTTCAGTTTAATACAGACCTCCCAAAAAGTTTAGGTTTTGACAGCACTATAGTAAAAATTACTGGTTCTGGAGCAAGTGGTTTTGCGACATATTGGCTACAATATAAAGATAATCAATGGAAAGAAACCAAAGACCCACTTGTTGTCAACAATATAGATGAAACTACAATGCCTCATGTTCTGATTAGAAATGCTGATGATACGTTTACTTTTAATAGTTACGATAAGTGGAAAGACTTATTAGTTGGTGATGCTGAATCAAATCCAATCCCTAGCATGCTTGATGGAACAACAAGTATTAAGGACATATTCTTTTTTAAAAACAGACTTGGATTCATTACTAAAAGGACTGTCGTTTTGTCTGAGGTTGGAGAGTATGGTAACTTTTGGAGAACTACTACCGCTGCTATCCTTGACTCAGACTACATAGATGTTACAGT
>CAZIFQ010000060.1:0-6675 GCA_964538375.1 uncultured Bacteroidaceae bacterium
TTTTTTTGTACGTTTAATCAGGAAAAATGGGTACGCTTAATTGCTGAAACCTGTGTACTCTTATTTGCCATTTTCTGTGCATTGTAAGTTGCTACTTACAACACTATATACAGATAGGTTATTTTTAACTATGTAGATACTGTAGTTACTGTATCTATTATCTTATCTGCATTATAGCTACACTGGGATTTTGGGAGAATCTAATCCCACCCCAAAATCCCTTTCCCAATAAATACAAAATCACAATACTCCATCAATCACATTTTTGACACCATAAACAAAGCTAATTAGCAGCAAGTCAAGCAACTTAATAAGATATGCAGTAACAAGCATTTTAACGCACTAGACTGTATCTAAACTGCTCCATATTGCATCCTATATACAATCATTCAATCTACTGCATTCAATTTTAAAGATGTATCCTATTTTTTAAAGCAATTCACTCTTAATGAAGGATACCATATGCCTTTTATACTGGGACCACTTTTACGCGTATATTAAGTGATTTGTAAATTGTAATCCACTATAACGGCAAAGTAGACTAGCAGTAATTGACTATGCTGGATATTGGAGCTAATCACAGAGCCTCATCCTGGGCTTGTGCGAATAATATGGCGGTGAGCTATACCGCTAATAAGGTCACTTTGGCCCTGATGTGTCCCTGGGGTGTCCCTCGCTCTTTGTAGGAATAAAGTAAAGTGTTATCTTTAAGTAGGTTATCCAATGATTATATCATTTGGGTCTGGAATGAAACAGCATTTATTACTTATTTCCTATTACTCTATTTTATTTGTAGATTTCAATTGAAAAGTGTACAGGTATTTCAATCGAAAAGTGTCCAGTTATATCAAAGTTAATACAATTTATTTTATTGGTTTTTTTTCTTTTTCTGCACCAGGAGGATCTCTTCCTTGATGTTCAGATTCTTTCATTTCTTGTTCCATTCTTTTGTTTCTTTTGCCCTATATGACTTACCGTTCATATTGATAATATGAGCTCTGTGAGTGATACGATCCACCATTGCAGCTGTCAGCACCGGATCCCCAAAGATCTCGCTCCAGCGGTCGAAGGACAGGTTGGTTGTAATTATGGTCGCCTTCTTACCCGTTCGTAGCGAGAGGTGGGTAAAAAGTAGCTCAGCACCCTCCTTGTCAAAAGAGATGTATCCAAACTCATCGCATATAACCAAGTCGTACTTCTCAAAGCGATTTTCAAGGGCTCTAAGCCGCCGTTCTGAGTGTGATTCCCTGATCTGGGTGATTAGCTGAGGAACGGTGACAAAATAGACCTTGTAACCCTTATTACATGCCTCTAGACCCAGTCCGGTGGCCAGATGTGATTTCCCGGTACCGGGATTTCCGGACAGGATAATGTTTTGCCCGCTTTCAATAAAGTCCATGCTCTTCAAAGCTGGTAGCTTCTCGCGTGCATCCTGCGGCAGATCGTCCAGAGACAGATCCTGGAGGTATTTTAACTGCGGGAACCCGGCCAGTTTAATCCTGAGCTTTTTCCGGCGCTCTATGCGTTCCTGATATTCCATTTCCAGTAACCTGCCCAGGTAAGCATTGTAATCCGCACTCTCTACAGGCATCTCCTGCTGCAGGCTCTGATAGTATTTTCTAAAACCCGGCAGACGAAGCTGTCGGGAGTAATGCATTATTTTTTCATTGATATCTTCCATGTCCATTAGTTTTGTCCTGTCATTTGTGTGTATTCAAGTAATTGCTCTTTGGAGAACTGAACCGTTTGATGGTTCTCATCGATCTGGCTTGCAAGGGTCCCGGTATTGCCCAGCAAAGCTTTGATCTTATCGATACTCACATCTTTGGGACTGAGCTTGCCAACCAGTTCAACAACTCCTTTTAATTGTTCTGCTGGGTAATCATTCTTATCACAGAACATCAGTAACTTAATGAACTCTTGTGGAGTCGAGCTGAAGTATGAGTGGTACAACTCCCGGATCAACTCAGATGACTGTTTCAGGGCCACCGAGCTATGCAAAGCTCTTGGCTTTACCAACAAGGTTCCATAATAATGACTAAGGTTCAGGATCCATTGCTTCTTCCCATAAGATCGCTCATGGGTACAAACTTTTTTATTCAGCTCATAGCAGTCCAAACGGGAAGAGAATACCTTTACATCAACCCCTTTTCCTACCAGGTGGTCCGGCACCGAGTAATGGTTGTTCTCAAAACAAATGGTTGAGTATTTATCTACTTTTAAAAACTCAATGGTAAAGCAAGCCATCCGCCCCTCAGGTTGCCACAGCACTTTCTTCTCATCAGTAAAAAGTTCATTTGGCTTCTTATCAATGCTCGATAGCATGGTATTGTTCAGCCTGTTGCAAGTGGCAAGCAGGTGTTCATTGGCATCCTGTAATTTGGCAAAGTCATAGCGACGGCTGAAAGCTTTTCTACGGATGTACTCAACGCTTCTCTCTACATGCCCCTTCTCATTACCCTTGCGTACATTGCAAAACCGGTACCGGAACTTGTAATAACCGCTGAGTTGAAGTAATGCCCGGGTGGGCTCCCTCTCATTCCTGCCAATAAATTTCTTTACCGCAACTCGCATATTGTCATAAACCATCTCTTGAAAAACACCGTAGACAGTGGCAAAAAATGCAATATGTGACTCCATAAAAGCCAATGTATCTTGCTTCTCAAACAGCAGAGCAAACCGATAATTACTGTAGCTGCTGGTAAAAGTGGCCATGTAGAGTTTCTTTTTCACTCCTGCTATATACAGGGTTACCTCACCCCAGTCAAACTCACATGACTCACCTGGCATATAATCCTGACGGATAAACGCCTCCATTTTCCTGTGCTTTTCCTGGCGGATGTAGTTGCATACCGTAGTGTAACCAATGCTTATGCCCTGTTCAACAAGTGCTTCATGGATATCCTTCTTTAGCATGACCTGCTTGCGCATTCCTTCCCGGCGCTTTCGTAAGTTCTCCTCTAAATACAAATCAATCTGGCTGCAAACCCCCTTGGTTAGTGCAACTTTAGGGGTAGTACGTGCTTTATACTTTGGGGACTCGCTAACATACGCTGCCAGGGAACCTTCAGCATGTGTGCCCTTTGTTTTTCCTTTTCCAGCTCAGCAAGGTACTCGGCAATGTATGCCCGCACCGTCTGTCTATGGAGCTGCAAATCGCGTGATATCTTGCTCTTGGAGTCACCATCCCTGAAAAATCTTAAAATAACTTCTTGCTTTTTTTTCATCGTAATCATCTGGTTTTATTTGGTTCTTTTCTCTTTGAAAGAAACCAAAATTAATAACTCAGATAACTGGACACTTTTCGATTGAAATAGTGGACACTTTTGGACTAATATTTACAATTTTATTTATCTTTATAAGGGATATATGTGTACTAATTGCATATATAACCAAGTTTGCTACAATTTAAGCACTAACTAATAAATAGGAGGTCAATATGAAAAGAAGTAATAATTTAATTGTACTGATCCAAAAGTTGAAAAGACTATCAATTATCACTCTCTCTTTATCAATTATTAGTTCATGTACTGCCCCAGATGAAAAACGAAATGAAAACATACAATCTGAAATGGTATCCTTAATGAATTCTCTTCGAGATGCTGCAATTGAGATTAATGCCGATAAGGTTATGAACCTTTGTCTCGAAACTCCAGAATTCTTTTTCTTCGCAGATGGTTCGGTTATGAATTATGACCAGTTCGAAAAAGATGTAAGAGATAGTTACCAAAATATGGTTAACCATAAACTAATTTGGGATACTCTGTATGTAAAAATCCTTAGTCCCGGTGTGGCTTCTGCACTTGCTCCTTTTCATCAGGAAATCACTCAAAATGACGGAGTGGTTATTCGACTGGAAGGAGAAGTAACCTGGTCTGCTACACAAACTGAAAGTGGATTAAAACTGATTTATGCACATGCAGCACATCGAAATGACACAACATCATATTAATTAGTATTAAATATTACACTGCAACTACACGCGGTCATATCCAATGCCTCTACCAGCATGTCCCAAATGTGTCCCTAACTCAATCCCCTACGCAACTTAACTCTATCATATCAAAAAGCTAACCCATCCTTCATCTCATGTTTCCCGCAGATGAAACCGGAGACTCGCAAGGTTGAGAGCGAAAGTGAAAAGCCCTCCTTCGCTAAAGCTTCGGAGGATAAAATCGGCAGTGAATCTAACGCTGAGTTGACTGAAGAGGAAAAGCTGGTTCTGAATCTTCTGAAAGAGAAGTCTCCTGTTGACCTGAATGAATTAAAAGGACAAACCGGACTAAGCAACAAGAAGTGGGATAAAGCCATAAAGGGGCTCACCAGAAACGGGCTTGCTAAGGTGGAGAAGAATGATGAAGGATTGTGGGTTTCGGTGGCATAAAGTAATTAGGAAAATGATCTAAATGGCCTCAACCTTCCGGTTGGAGCTTTTTTTTGTCTCTGGTTTGACCCTGATAAAACTCTAATCCAACCTAATTATAGGTACTTCATCAAGAATTTCACCATTCTTTCCAAGGATATAGTTATCTACATTATTACCATTAATAGTACGCGTAACCCTCGTTGTAGTTCCTATCTTCGCTGGATTGCTGTGATATAGAAAAGTAAGTGTAATAATTGAATCTTGCATAGACCAAGTACCTGCTTCAACTAAAATCTGTTTCGGTATATTCTCACCAGTATTGAGTGAATCAACCATTGTAGATACAGTATCCATATAGGGAACAAAAATGAAATGTTTTTCAGATAGTATTGCCATTCCATTTTTGTTTCCGGTGTATTGATACGCCCCTATTACATCTTCGTTTTTATCTGACAATTCACTTGTCTCCTTGCATGAAGAAAATGCCAATAATATAATGACAGGAATTAAGAAATAGTACTTTTTCATGGTTTTGGGTTTTGGTTAATATACTTTATAGGATAATGGTTTTGTAAATCAAAGCTATACTATTAATCAACACAAGTCAATTAATATTTTGACCTACTGAACTTTACGCTATTTTAGGATCATAATTCAGTTTAAATAGACGGGGCTATTCTCAATTAAAGTTAGGCTAAGAAATACCACTAGCCATAACAGTCGGTATGTTCCATCGCTTTGTCACAGTTTTTACACAATAGACATGTCCCTAGTTTGTCCCAGCCCCTCCCCTAACCCTATTCCAACACAAATTCAAAGATGCTGATTGATACTGAAAGGGTTATAGGTTTATGTATTATTTGAGGCATGAATAAAACAGCTAAATTTTTATGGAATTTCTTAGCCTGTCGCATCTTAAGAGTATGAAACACTTATTTATCATATTGCTAGTAGCTGTCGCAGCGACAGCGATGGCACAGGATGACTTTGAGATGATAGAGATTCATGATCCGTACAGGGACATTTGCATCTTTCCCAGTCAGGGCTTTACCGAAATTTATTGCAAGACAGTCAAGGTTTCCTCATCTGGTACTGGGGGTGTATTATATCTATCATCTTTTAGTCTTATTGAAGAAGAAGAAGTTAACTCCAAACCAATCAACTGGGAATTACTTAAGAATAATATGAACATCCCGGAAGGAATTCCGAGCATTTCGTGAGCATATTGACATGGATGTGGATTGGAGGTCAGAAAAGATAAGCTTCTACACAAATTCCTCGACCTACAAATTTGGCAGCCTTGAATCAGACTACCTGCTTACGGGTATATCCATTTCTGAAGATGGTAAAACGCTTAGCTTGTTATACCAATCAACCTTTCATGGGGTTTGCCAGGGCATTGCCCAGCAAGCGGAATGGTTTACACACGAATCCAGTACTTATGCCATTATCATACCAAACACAGTGGAGAATATCATTTGCTCATCTTGTTATTTCGGTCCCGATTGTTCTGAGATACCATAAAAAAACTCGGATTTTCCCCGGGTTTCATGGATGGCTTATTATCAAGCATATTTCTGTATAGTTCAGCTGATTGTCTGAAAAATTATTGATTTATATGCTTGGTCTCATAATTGGATATTATAGAAATCTTCATAATCTGGTAACATACCTTTTAAACTTCAAAATACTACTTTGTTAGATGCTGAAAAATGGGTATTTTTAAAATCGAAAAGGCATTTGTCCAATAAAGTAGGGGCTAAGTCAATATAAAAATCATCAATTTTAATTATTCGTTTAATTCTAACATTATGAACAAAACTGCATTACTTTACAGTCCAGAAGGCGGAAACGTAAACAGAGTAACAATTAAGCTTGGAGAAGTGATTGGAAATGAAAAAGTTGATATAATTCCTGTTAGAGAAGTTGTAAAAGGAGATTTAGATAAATATAATCAGATCATATTTCTTGGTTCTACAGTGGGTGCAGATCATTGGAGTAATGAAACTATTGTAGATGAATGGGAAGCGTTTTTCACAAAGATGGATGAAATTAGTTTTGAGGATAAAAAGCTTGCTATTGTCGGACTTGGAAACAGTGTCTTATATCCTGAACACTTTGCTGACGGGATGGCACATCTTTATAAGACAATCACAAAGAAAAAGGCTAAAATTTTGGGTTTTGTTGATGCAAAAGACTATACTTTTACAGATTCAGAAGCAGTAAATGATGACGGATTTTTCTGTGGTTTACCTATTGATGAAGATAATGAAGAGGAACTAACTACTGAAAGACTAGAAAAATGGATT
>CAZIFQ010000061.1:0-6242 GCA_964538375.1 uncultured Bacteroidaceae bacterium
CTCTACTACAGCTGACAATGAGAATGAGGAGGAAGTTATGGGAGTGAAACCCATTATACCTACACCGATTGAAGTTGGCTATGACTTTCATAGCACACACGGCGTGACAGTTAAAAGGAGGAGATAATCCAAAACACGAGTGTCGAACAGCACGACACTCTTAATAGATTTATTAGGAGTGGAGATAATCCAAATATTTAATAATTAAACTTTTCACCAGCAATCTTAACTTTGTTTATTTCTTAAGATTATATAATGTTAATATTTAGACAGTTAGCTAATATACGTTAATATGAATATTAACTTTCATATGGTTGGAGTAGGTACATTAATATATTATCTGTATATTTAGGGTATTATTAACAATACATACCCAATGAAAAGAACAAAGCAATCAACCAAAGGACAGCACTTCACCTCTGATTACATTCCATATGATATAGCAGAGAGAGAAGGAAACGCACTACTCTGGGGACCTATCCCTGTAATTGGCTTTTACATCCTCTTCTCCATTAACACAGGCTTGAGGGTTTCCGATGTAATGAAGCTAAAGCATTCGGATCTCAATGGAGCCAGGGCAAACACTACTTTTTGGATTAAGGAGAAGAAAACAAAGAAAGACCGGGAAGTGTATGTCAGTGAGAAGATAGCAAAGGCCTATGCTACGTTCCTGGAGAAGCTAAGAGAGAAAGGCAAGTACAATGCAGAAGGATTCATCTTTACAAGCCGTGAGGGGAACCCATACGCCACTGCTTCACTTATCACTATACTGAAGACTACCTTCAGGGGAGTTGCTCCCAATATCAGCACTCATTCACTCCGTAAGACATTTGGCAGGCATCTCTACGATATCAATGGACAGAGTGAGAATGCCTTAATTCAACTATCAGAAATCTTTAACCATAGCTCAGTAGGAATTACACGCACCTATTTGGGATTTAGTAGAGAGGAGAAGATCAATATTTATAAGAATCTTTAACCATGAGCAAAGGATTAGGCAAATTACAGAAGCTAATTTTATTCCGTCTCAGTGGATACAAGATGAAGGGTGATGGAGAGGGTTTACTTCCCAAGGGACAATTGTATTATGATATTGAACAATACCATTGGGGAGATAGGATTGCACCCGAAGGACTCAAGCGATGGGATGAAGATTTGAAGGAGCTGAAAAAGCGCAGAGCATCCATCTCACAATCTCTACGATCATTAAAGGATAAAGGGTATATCTGCGATGAATATTGGTCATTAGGATTGACTGAAGAAGGTCAGAAAGTAAATGATGCTACTGGCTGGTGGCCTGATCTATAAACATTAATAGTATTAATACTTAACCATTTAATCACAATGGATATGAAAACAAAGAAATTAAGATTTGCCCCGTTGGTCCGAGTCAGCACAGAGCAACAAGATGAAGAGATTAAAACTTCAATGGAAAGCCAACGCAATAACATTCTCCAAGTTGTTACCAATCGTGGAGGCATTATCCCAACAGAATGTTGGCAGTATACAGGCCAAGAGCATTCCACTAGGGCGTACCGCCTCAGCAACCCCGATTATGAGAGGACTATCTTTAAACGTTTATTGGATGATTGTGACAAGGATATATTTGATGCCATTATTGTAGATGATGAAAGCCGATGGGGTCGTGATCTCATGGACTCATTGGAGGGCTTTGATATTCTCAAACGCAATAACATAATGTACTTCGTGGGGGACATGGGATATGACTTGCGGAAACCGGATCACGAGAGTGCTGTAAGGCGTGGATCATTGGAAAGTGATGCATTTGTGAAAAAGATGTGTACCAATAGCATTCGTGGTAGAATTGCAGCTGCTAAAAAAGGTATTCCATCCAGTGGAAGATTACCCTACGGAAGGACGTATGACAAGAAAACCAACGAGTGGGGATTGGATGAAAAGAAAGTACATTTGATCCAGGGAGCCACAGAGAGATATTTGAAAGGGGAATCATTAGAGAAATTGGCTAAGGAGATGGGAATGGTAGCCACTACATTGCATACAATTTTATTACATAGATGTGGGGAGGATTGGAAATTAAAATTTGAGTACAAAGAGAATTATATAAAGGAGGAGGTCATGTTGAAAATTCCTCGGATATTTAGTGAACAAACCATAAAGGCAATCCACGCTCAAAACAAGTCCAATAAAACTAGTGAGAACTTTGGAAGAGGTCACCGCAAATATCTTTATCTGTTAAGTGGTTTTATCTTTTGTGAGAATTGTGGCCATAGATTCACCACAGCAACAAATCAGCAAAGGAATTTCTATTATCGCCATCGTACTACAGATGGAAATAAGGATTGTACATATAAGAGATTTGTACCAGCTAGGGAATTGGAATCAAAAATCTTAATCTCCTTAATTGAAGTACTGGGTAATCGGAAAAAGATAGAAGAGGCCATAAAAAGGAGTACGCCAGATTTGGGAAAAATTGAACGCCTGCAGTCGGAGCAATTCAAATTGGAGAATAAGATAAAGGAGATCCATAAAAGCAAGGAACGTTTAGTTAAAGCAGTAGCCGAGGGTAATCTATCCAGTGAGGATGTTGGAAAGCAAATGACGGGCTTACAGAAGGATGAAAAGATACTATCTGAGAGATTTACAAAGGTGCAGACAGAATTATCCTATTTGCCTGATCCGGAGCAAATCAAAAAGACAACAAATTGGTCCATAAAAATAATGAGCCACATCACAAAGAATCCATCACAGATTCTCAAAATGACATTTGAGGAGCAAAGAGAGCTAGTTGAATTTGCTTTTCGTGGATTTGATTCCCAGGGTAAACATTTGGGAATATATGTTAGTGACAATGAGAAAGGAGAAATTCAATATAGGATGAATGCTAACTTTGAATCCACTCTTCAATCTGCTACATTAACGGACGCTGATATTGCAGTAGCGTTTAAACTGGACCCCGACTACCAGGATACCAGGAAGGAAATTGATAAAATCCGTGAGGAGTTATCTCATAATCTTAGTAATAATCAAAGTAGCATTAGTAGTTGCAAACTGGAGCATCATCAAGGAAGTAGATGAGAATGACAAAGACAATTTCCTCTATTCATCCAACTATAAATCATTTGGTATTGATAAGGGTTGGTATGATCCTGATGGAACTAAACCATTTGTTTTCCAGGAAGTATACGCTCCAATGTTTCGTGAATGGGCTACCAGCAGGTTATGGTTATTTTACAGCACCTATGCCCCGAACTTTGCAGACTGGCCAAAAAGAAGCCTTGAGGACGGTCACATGATGGGATACAATCAATACATCCAGTATGTGGAACCTGTTTCCTTGTATCCAACCTCTGTGAAAGTAGAAAAAAAGATTGCTGTGCAAGATGTGATGGCTTTCCAGCGCTCTACCTTTGAAGGTACAATTTATGATATAACCGAAGACTATGATTGGTATGTTCCGGATGGCAAGGGAGGCATGAAGAAGAGTCCCCTCACTACGCCATTCCCCTCAAAAGATTTAAGAGAGTTATTAGATATTAATAACCGGAGAAACGTGGCACGTCCGCAGGGATACTACGGAATGATCTGCCAGTTGCGAGATTGGTATCCGGATCCTATCGGTGGCATCTACTGGGTGTTCCTCGACAATGCCTACACCAGTCCCTATGTACCCATCTACGCCGGCACAAAGGAAATTGCAGAATGTTACAAAAACTTTGATCCTACCACTTACAGTCGTGAATCAGCAAAATGGGCCATCGACTTTGTGGATAACCTGCTCTACCTGAAATGGCAGGATATGATTCAGGATGTACGGGCCGTTCGTGATCCCTTCGAGCAGCGACTCTTCGACGAGCGGGATGAAATAGATAGTAAAGCAGCTGAATTATATAAAAAGCACCCAAAAGAGGCGAAGGAATTTCTGACTGATTATACCAAAAAGAATATGGAAGAGGTACTTGAGATGTACAATCGACTGCATGATGAGTTGATCGTCAAATACTCGAATAGCAGGTAAACGCCCCACCCACCAGCGGTGTGCAATCCTCCCAAAAAGACAGGAAGTAGAAAATTCTTCAAATGAACAATTCAGTTATTCTTTTGTTTAAAAATTACAATTATAACTATAAACAAAATGAAGAAATTATTTTTATTTGCAGGCATAGCAGCAATGTTAATCTCCTGCACTCCAAAAAATGCTGAAGAAGCAAAAACAGGAGAAGCGCAAAAAGTTGAAGAAAAAAGTGGTGAAGTACTTAATATTGCATCTGAAAGCATGATGCATTGGCGAGGAAAAAAGGTGGGTGGCGAGCACTATGGTGTTGTAGCCATCAAATCCGGTTCCATAAAAGTACAGGATGGTAATATTAACGGAGGAACTTTAATCATCGATCTTAACTCAATCGTATCTGAAGACCTGGAGGGCGAATGGTATGATAAATTAGTCGGACATTTGAAATCATCTGATTTCTTTAACGTAGCAGAATATCCTGAAGCAACATTTGAAATCGTTAAAGTAGAGAAATTTATAGGCGAAACCGATGAATCTCTTTCAGCCCCAACTCATGAATTTACAGGTAATCTGACCATCAAAGGTATGGCGAAAAGCATTTCATTTCCTGCCACTATAGCCATAGAAGATGGTATTGTAAAAGCCAGTTCCAATGAGTTCGCCATTGACAGAACGCTTTGGAATATCAACTTCAAATCAAAAACTGTCTTTGCAGAATTCAAGGATGATTACATCAATGATATGATCAATCTAAAATTTGAGGTAGAGTTCTCAAAATAATTTGAGAATAGAAGGAAAAAGTAAAAGGGAAAAAGGAAAAAGTGGGGCCCCTGTGTCCTTTTGCGCGTTTGCCGTTTACTTTTTACCTTTTACTTCAATAACTAAAACCTAACTACCCCACAAAATCCGGGATACATCTTTACATTCACGCTGTTTCTTGTCCTGTCGAATGTTTTCCATCCCACCAGTGAAGATGAGGTAGGAACACCTTCCACGTAGTACAATTGTGATACATGCACATTCCAGGTTGGTCCACCGTATACTGTCATGAACTTACCTACCTTATACTCCACTGCCACATTCAGTTTATTCAGTGAATTTAACCGATGGGTAAACCATACGTCTTCATTTACATGGAATGAAACTGCTTCAATATTTAATTTCATTTTTTCTGATACAGGGAACATAGTACCTAAACCATAGCCCCATCCCCAAAGGATCTCGTTATTTTTTGGTGATGCACCTATGCTGATAATATTGTATAATCTCTCTGTTCCGGTTTTGAAACTCAGGTTGCCATAGAATGTCTCATTGGCGCTGATTTCAAATGATTTGTATCCATGCTTAACAAAGGTCAGGAATCCAATACCTACTCCATTCGCAATAGTGTCGGCTACATTGATAAATCCAATTTGCACACCATCTACTTTCCTGGCTGTATTTAGAAACCCTGATACCTGGGCACCTGCAATATCTCCAGTATTCACATTGCTGAAACCAGCTATTTGCACACCTTTGGCATCTCCCCTGTTCACATTGGCAAATCCGGAAATCTGTCCTCCAACGGACATGCCACCGGCAACATTGCTAAAGCCAGCCACCTGGAGGGCTCTAATTTCCTTCCTTGCTACATTGGCAAATCCTGCTGCCTGCATTCCGTTGACTTCCCCCAGGGCAACATTCGTAAACCCCGCTGCCTGGAATGCATCCACATCTCCCCTGTTGGTATTGCTAAAACCTGCAAGTTGTACTCCTTTGGTATCTCCTTTGATGACATTGGCAAAACCTGCTACTTCAAATCCCTGCAAACCACCGGAATAACCAGCAATCATATTAAAAGAGAATATATTTGTTACCTCACCCGATTGCATTCCATTGGTGCTGATCGGTGTGATAAAACTGATATGGATTGGACGTACTATTGTAGATTCCTCTTCAGTATCGGTAACGCTCACTAATTGTGAGTCTTCCTGGTAAGCTTCTTGTGAAAACAGGTTCAAAACTGTTCCCATCATAAGTGCTATCATTATAAAACTAATCTTCTTCATGTTGTTTGATTTAAACATTATTAATTGTTGATTCATAAGGAAGACAATTGAGGAAGAAAATACCCCTATCGGAGATGGGGAGACCAGGAGAGGGGGAGATGGGGAGAGGGGGAGATGGGGAGATGGGGAGATGGGGAGAAACCTGATACCAGTCAGTGCCTGAAATAAGTTGACTGCTAAATTAAAAAAAATGCAGAACAATT
>CAZIFQ010000062.1:0-1330 GCA_964538375.1 uncultured Bacteroidaceae bacterium
AGAAAGCTTTACTTCAAGAGAAAGCCGTTGTTGAAGATCCTGACCTGCCAATCTCTCCGACCTCAAGAGTAACACTGTCGAATTATGCTTTCCGGCTGAGGAGATACAGTAAGACGGAACGACAATATCATCTCTCGGTGTGTGCGATTTAGGCCAACAAAGCGTGCACCTGACGCTGGGGATTCTGGGTCGGATTCATGCATTTTCACGCCTCAACCAATTTCTCAGGGGACAGCTTCACACTCCCCGCTCCAGGGCAAGTAACGCAAGCCGTTAGTTGATTGAAAAAAGTTGTGGTGGAAAATGAGCGCCTAAGTCCAAAAACGGTTCTAGATCTGTCTAATACCGCCCACTATCATAGACCCATCACAATCTTAAGCGGAGGATCATTATTCCGATAAGATCATGTTGGGTTATTGATCTAAGCTGATAGAGCCTGATGAAGATCCCAGAGAATGTCTTCAATATCCTCTAATCCAATACTTAAGCGGATAAAATCTGGAGTCACTCCGGCGCTGATCAGCTGCTCTTCATTCAGCTGGGAATGAGTTGTGCTGGCAGGATGAATGGCAAGGCTTTTTGCATCTCCCACATTTGCCAGGTGGCTGAATAATTTAAGATTGTTGATGAATTTCTTCCCATCCTTAATTCCCCCTTGAATGCCAAATCCTAAGATTGCGCCCGCACCCCTTGGCAAATACTTTTGCTTGGCAGGGAAATCCGGACTGTCTTCAAGACCAGGATAACTAACCCAGGCTGCCCGGGGATGGCTGCTCAGGAATTCGGCTGCCTTCTGGGCATTTTCAACATGTCGCTGCATCCGCAAACTCAGGGTTTCCAGACCTTGCAGCAGAAGGAAGGAATTAAATGGTGAAATGCACCCACCAACATCTCTTAAGATCTGCACACGCGCCTTGGTTATAAAAGCTGGCGGTCCAAGCTGGGCGTAGGTCAATCCGTGGTATGAGTCATCAGGCTGATTGAAGTTGGGAAAACGAGGGTTGCCTTCCCATTTGAAGTTGCCCCCGTCCACGATTACACCTCCAATGGAAGTCCCGTGCCCGCCGATGAATTTAGTCGCAGAATGAATAACAATATTTGCTCCCCAATCAAATGGATTCAATAAGTATGGGGTTGCAAAAGTATTATCGATCATCAGCGGAATGTCAAACTCCTGCGCGATTGCCGCCACCTCTTCAAACGGAAAGATATTGATCCTGGGGTTTCCCAGTGTTTCACCGTAGATAAGCTTTGTATTTGGCTTGATCGCCTCTCGAAAACTGGCGGGGTCAGCAGGATCTACAAAGGTCACTTCAATTCCCAGTCGGGG
>CAZIFQ010000062.1:1430-6108 GCA_964538375.1 uncultured Bacteroidaceae bacterium
GTGTCATCAAACAGGTAAGAAGTGGTTTGATAGATAGGTACGGCCCTGGATTTTGTGTCCTGGTCAGGATTATGTCCCTCATGAAGCTGCCGTGTTGTAAAGCCATACTGGTGATTGTTATTTGGGTTATTCATGTTGTTATCCTTGTGAAATACGATTAGACAGGTTGATTATTGATGTAGATGGTCGAGGTTAAAAGGTGTTTCCTGATACACATAGTAGTTAATCCAATTGGCGAATAAGAGGTTTCCATGGCTACGCCATCGAACAACAGGTTCTTTGGTGGGATCATTATCAGGGAAATAGTTAGCCGGAACCGTTATCGGTAAATTGGCCTTAACGTCACGATCATATTCTTCCTTTAATGTGAGGGGATCGTATTCATAATGACCGGTGACAAAGAGCTGTCTTTCATCGATGGTTCCCGCGATTAAGATGCCCGCTTCCGATGAATCAACCAGAACCTCTACTCGCGGTTCTTTTTCAATATCTTCCTGGCGAATTTCGGTATGGCGTGAATGCGGAGCAAAAAAGATATCATCAAAACCTCGTAACAGCTTTACATTACGTTTAGTCACCCTATGTGTAAATGCACCGAATTTCTTGGCTTGCAGCGGGTGTTTGGGAATTCCAAACTGCTGGTAAAGAGCAGCCTGGGCTGCCCAGCAGATATAAAGATGGGCAAAAATATTATTTAAGGCCCAGGTGAAGATCTCTGTCAATTCCTCCCAGTAATCTACTTCCTCAAACTTGAGATGTTCTACCGGTGCCCCAGTGACGATCAGCCCATCGAACTTATCATCCCTGATCTCATCAAATGTTTTATAGAATGTGAGCATATGCTCTCTCGGAGTGTTCTTGCTTTCATGTGAGTTCATACGGACGAGCACAGGCTCGACTTGCAGTGGTGTATTACCGATCAATCGAAACAATTGTGCTTCAGTCGTAATTTTTGTTGGCATCAGATTCAGAATGGCGATCCTGATCGGGCGAATGTCCTGATTCAAAGCCCTGTTTTCATCCATTACAAAAATGTTCTCTTTAATTAGGATTTCTTTTGCGGGTAATCGGTCTGGAATCTTGATTGGCATAATGGTGGTCCTCGGGTGATATCTGATTTCTTTTGAATTGATATAAAGTACCTGCTATCGGATTAAAAAAAATAACCGCCTGTAATTGGGCGGTTATTGATTAAATTAAAAAAATATATCTTAAAGACCTAACCAGACCCAATCCAAATTGACTCTCCATCGAGAGCCTTGGGCATCCCCATAGGCACTGTGATCGCGAGGTGATTCTTGGTTTGAGGTGATCTAGATATGAAATTCATTAGGCAGAATTTTACTTCGATAAATCGGGGATGTCAAGAAAGAAATCCATGGTTATTCAATTCAATATATTTTCGGAACCAAATTATTGCTTTCTGATCGCGATTTCTTTTATTTCAGTCCGAATCCCAAACCCCCTTCTGGTTTTAGGGGCGGGATTGCCCTGAAATAAAGTAACTTGTGAAATTTTGGAAGAATGATATAATTCCGGCTAATATCATAATATGAAAAAGCGTTGAGTGGAACAAGTATCCTTTGAGATAACTCCAGAGAATGAGGGTCACCGGCTGAAAACCCTTATACTGAAGGCAAAGGTGAAAACCATCCATGAGTGGGTTCCCTAAATCATTGTTAATGAGAGTAAGGAACTCCGGGGCAACCCGTTATCCTTAAAAGAGTGCCTGACGATTGATCGTCATAGAAGTTGGGTGGAACCGCGCGAAAAGAGCCGCGTCCCTTTTGGACGTGGTTTTTGTTTAAGGAGAAAGAGAGGTCATTATGAAGATACAAAAGATCCCACTGATTTGTTTGGGAGCAGGGACAGTTGGAAAAGAACTGATCTCCCAAATTCTAGTATACGGACAAACCATCACCCAGCGGACAGGTTTTTCTCTTGTGCCTATTGTCATTGCGAACAGTACCGGTGCCCTGGTGAACCCTAAAGGTTTGGCTTTGGGAACCCTGCAGTCAGTCCTCGATGAAGGGTTAAAGGGAAAAGAGCTCTCATCCCAAAAAATCTTCAGCGCCCATCCAGATTTGGCTGAGATTTCCCAGCAAGGGTTGATTGTTATCGATGTGACAGCTTCTTCAGATACAGAACCCTTTCTCAGGGAAACTCTGGAAAACGGATTCGGCGTGGTGCTGGCAAACAAGATTCCATTAACTGGTCCCTGGCAGCAGGCTCGCGTTTTCTATGAGAGTCCCAATGTCCGCTATGAGTGCACAGCGGGGGCAGGATTGCCGTTGATCAAGACTCTGGACTATTTGCTTGATTCTGGTGATCAGATCACAGCCATCGAAGGATGTTTTAGCGGAACATTGGGATACCTGTGTACCGAACTGGAGCAAAAGGTATCTTATTCTGAAGCTGTATTAACTGCTTGTGAAATGGGTTATGCTGAACCAGATCCTCGGATTGACTTAAGTGGTAAGGATGTAGCCAGAAAGGCACTTATATTAGCTCGCACGGCTGGTTGGTCCCTGACGGAAGAGGATCTTCAGACTCATCCGCTCTATCCGGAAGATTTAGCCAGTATACCACTGGATTCGTTTCTATCAGAAATGCACTCGCTAGATGATGAGTATAGATCCCGTTTCGAATCAGCTCTGGTAAGTAATAAAACCCTTCGTTATGTTGCCACGATCAGTGCCGACGAAGGAGATGTCGGGTTGAAATCCGTTAACCGAGCGAGTTCACTGGGCACACTGCAGGGTCCGGCAAACTATATTTCAATACAAACAAAGCGGTATTTTGAGAACCCACTAATTATTTCGGGTCCCGGGGCGGGTCCAGCAGTAACGGCAGCAGGAGTGCTGGGAGATGTCATTAAACTAGCCCAAAGAAATCAAAGGGGCTAAGCTTCGTTAGGAGGAAAGAATGAGCACATTGGTCATGAAATTCGGAGGTACTTCAGTGGGCAGCCTTAAAGCTCACGGGCAAGCAGCCGCAATAGTATTGGATCAAAAAAAAGATTGGGACCGTATGACCGTCGTCGTTTCAGCTATGAGCGGTGTAACCGATTTATTGATCAATGGAGCCCTGACAGCTTCCCAGGGAGATGACCAAACCTTTCAAGGTATTGTAGAACAGCTTAGGGTCCAACACTACCTTGTATTAAATGACCTTTTGGATACCAACGGGGAACAAGCCTCAATACGCGCTTCTGTCAATCAATATCTTGATAATTTTGCTGCCTTCTGTCAAAGTATATATGTGCTGGGAGAATGTACCCCGCGGGCCCTTGATACGATCTCCTCTTTTGGGGAGAGAATCAATGCCCGAATCATGGCAGCTTATCTTCGTCAGCTTGGAATATCCAGCCAAGCGGTCGATTCCACTGAATTGATAATTACAGACAATAAATTCCAGAATGCAGTTCCGATAATGGATCTTACCTGCAAGCATATCGAAAATGTGCTGGTCCCGTTATTGGAAAAAGAGCAGGTACCAGTGGTCACAGGTTTTATGGCAGCCACTGAATCTGGGATAACCACAACATTGGGAAGGGGAGGCAGCGATTTCAGCGCCTCGATCCTTGGTGTTTGTCTGAAAGCCGACGAGGTTTGGATCTGGACAGACGTGGATGGGGTCATGACTTCAGACCCGCGAATTGTTCCCGAGGCAAAATCCCTCCCGTTGTTGTCCTATAACGAGGTGAGTGAATTGGCCTACTTTGGCGCCAAGGTGGTTCATCCCCGGACCATCCAGCCAGTTGTCGAGCAAGGGATTCCGCTTCGAGTCAAGAACACTACTAAAGCCGACCATCCCGGAACCCTTATCGTCCAGAATCCGGAAATGGCGAAAAATACTGTAAAAGCGGTCACTCTTATCGAAGGTTTAAGTATGGTCAATGTGGAAGGCAGGGGCATGATGGGTATACCCGGGATTGCAGCCCGGACCTTTGCTGCTGTCGCTAGCCAGGGAGCCAGTGTGTTAATGATCACCCAGGCATCCTCCGAACAATCGATCTCTTTTCTTCTACCGATGGAAAACGTAGACTCAGTTCTCCATGCTTTGCAGGAAGAGATGGCCCAAGAGTTGGAAAGGAAGGATATTGAAAGAATCTGGTCCAAGGATAATGTGGTGATTGTCACTGCAGTGGGAGCTGGTCTTCGTAATACACCAGGAGTTGGAGCTCGAATTTTTGGTGCACTGGCGACAGGAGATATCAATGTCATCGCAATTGCCCAAGGCTCTTCAGAATGCAGCATCTCATTGGCCATTGAGGCGAAAGATGGAGAGCAGGCTGTGCGCCAGATCCACAAAGCTATTCTTAAAGATGCTGGAGAATATATAAACGGAAAGGCAGGCTAAATGAACAAGAAAATGAAACTCCGGGTTGGTATTCTGGGGGCAACAGGGATGGTAGGTCAAAATTTCATTCGATTACTAAATGATCATCCCTGGTTCGAAGTCTGTTATCTTGCAGCTTCCCAGCATTCCGCAGGAAAGGAATATGAAAAAGCTGTGGCAGGCCGCTGGTTGGTTGAGGGTGAGATCCCTGAGCAAGTGAAGAATATAACGGTCAATTCTGTACTGGAAGTTGAGAATGCCTCCAACGCCTGTGATTTTGTGTTCTCTGCTTTCAATATGGAGAAAGAGGAAATCCGGAAACTTGAAGAGCTGTACG
>CAZIFQ010000063.1:0-5899 GCA_964538375.1 uncultured Bacteroidaceae bacterium
CGCTTAGGCGCAGAGTTAAACAGAGTTTTTTATCAGCAGGACGTGCATGGAGTGTTTTTGGAGGAGCTCGTAAAACTCGCGAGAGAGGGATCCACAGATTGACACAGATGAACACCCTTCGGCAAGCTCAGGGGAGTCCAGATGGAAAGCTGGCGCTTTCTTTACTGGCCCTCTCTTATATTAATTACCCTCACCCCGACCATCTCCCTTGTTTCAATTACCCTCACCCCGACCCTCTTCCTTGTTTCAATTACCCTCACCCCGGCCATCTCCCTTGTTTCAATTATCCTCACCCCGACCCTCTCCCGCTGGGAGAGGGAGTGCGCTTCGATTAAGGAATTTAGCTGAGGTTTGGGGGGTGATAAGCCCCGGAGGAGCGACATGTCTTTTTATCTTAGATAAATACAAAAATAATCGTAACTGCTTTGATATACAATTATTTAGATATTGCGAAATATTTCGTTCCGAAAATTTTGAGAAGAATCATTTGCTGAATTGACGGTATTGTGCTAAATTGCGTCAATTAAATGACGGTATTATGGATTATTTAATCAGAGACAGCGCTAAAAATATAGTAAAGAAATTACAATCCAATAAAGTTGTGCTGGTATTTGGAGCAAGGCGAGTTGGGAAAACGGTACTTGTAAAGGAGATTCTAGACAAAATTAAGGAGCCCGTACTTGTTCTAAACGGAGAAGATATAAATGTGCATGATAAGCTTGCGACCAGGAGTATTGAGAATTATAAACAGATTTTAGGTTCATACAAATTATTATATATTGATGAAGCACAGAAGATTCCGGATATTGGCCTGAAGCTAAAACTTATGATTGACGAAATCGAAGGGTTGAGAATAATCATATCTGGTTCATCCTCTTTTGACATTCAAAAAGATGCTGGTGAACCTTTAACCGGAAGAAAATACTCTTTCACATTATTCGCATTATCGGAAAACGAATACAGGCAGGTTGAAAACAGTATTGAAAAAATTGATAAGGTTCGGGAAAGGCTGGTATTCGGAAATTATCCTGAGCTACTTCATTTAGCAGATAGAGAAGATAAAATTGATTATCTGAATGAAATGGTAAGCTCATATTTATTAAAAGATATACTGATTTATGAGAACATTAAGAATTCGCAAAAAATATTTAATTTATTGCGTTTGATAGCTTTTCAAATTGGAGGAGAAGTTTCACTGCAGGAATTAGGTAAGCAACTTGGAATAAGCAAGAATACAGTTGAAAAATACCTTGATCTATTGAGCAAAGTCTTCATACTTCATAAAGTAGAAGGATTTAGCAGAAATCTGCGCAAAGAAATAACTAAGAATTCAAGATGGTATTTTCTTGATAACGGAATACGAAATGCTGTAATTGCAAACTTTAACCCTTTAGAATCGAGGAGTGATATTGGTATTTTATGGGAGAATTACATGATAAGTGAACGGATTAAATACCAGGAATACAGAAGGATAAGTTCGAATAATTATTTCTGGAGAACATATGATCAACAAGAGATAGATTGGGTTGAAGAAAGGGAGGGCACATTATTCGCTTATGAGTTCAAATGGAAAGAAGCAAAAGTGAAGATTCCAACACAATGGAAAAACGCTTATTCAGAAACATCATTTGAAGTGATTAGTATGGGAAATTTTGAAAAATGGTTGTCTTGACTTCACCACAGACGATTTAACCGCAGACGAATTCACCGCAGAGTATATTGTTGCCTGCGGCAACGGGGAGGCGCTTCGCTTAGGCGCAGAGTTAAACAGAGTTTTTATCAGCAGGACGTGTAGAGAGTTTTTCTGGAGGGAGCTCGCTAACGCTCGCGAGAGAAGGGAAGCTCCGTAGGTGCGACATGTCTTTTTATCTTAGATAAAAACAAAATAGATTATTCCCATGGCATTTTCCTTGCATATTTAAATTTAAGTTTTAAATTTGCATGGTAACAGATGAAGAACTACGTCAGTCGACATATAGAAGGTGAGATAAAAATAGCGCTGTCAACGATGCCGGTAACAGCAATTATTGGTCCCAGACAGTGTGGGAAATCTACCCTTTCAAAATATCTTTTAGAAAGTCTTGGAGAGACAATTTATCTTGACCTGGAGCGGCCTTCTGACCTGCAGAAACTGAATGATGCAGAATGGTTTTTATCTTCACATAAAGAAAAATTGATTTGCATCGATGAAATTCAGAGGAAACCGGATCTTTTTCCACTCCTGCGGAGCTTATCTGACGAATGGAATGAACCCGGAAAATTTTTAGTCCTGGGATCAGCATCAAGAGATCTTCTGCGACAGAGTTCCGAATCGCTTGCCGGTCGTATTTCATACAAAAGACTCACTCCTTTTCTTAGTTCTGAAATTGCAGATAATATCAGTCTGGAAACCTATCTGATCAGAGGTGGATTCCCAAAAAGTGTACTTGCAAGGGATGAAACTACATCAACTCAATGGAGAGAAGACTTCATCACTACATTTCTTGAAAGGGATCTCCTGCAGTGGAAAGGATTCTCATCCGGAACCATGCGGCGCTTATGGCAAATGCTTGCACATGTTAACGGACAGACCGTAAACTACTCACTATTGGGGAAATCATTAGGTGTTAGCAACGTAACAATAAGGAATTACATAGATCTCCTGGAAGCTACATTTATGCTTGATGTTATACTTCCTTACCATTCGAATATGGGAAAGAGATTGGTAAAATCTCCTAAAGTATATATCTCAGATTCCGGAATCACTTCTGCATTGCTGCATCTGAATAGTTTCTCTGAGTTATACAGTCATCCTGTTTTTGGATCGATATGGGAGCAAGTAATCCTCTCAAATCTTAAAGGTCATTTTCCCGATGCTCAGATTTTCTTCTACAGAACCAGTGGCGGTGCTGAACTTGATTTTATAATGCACTATAAAAATAAGCTGCTTGCAATTGAGTGCAAAGCTTCACAATCACCAAAACCAACAAAAGGGTTTTACAGTGCTATTGAAGATATCCAGCCTGATCACACATTCATTGCATCACCCATAAAAGAGGGATGGGCAATGAGCAAAGCTATTGATGTAGTTGCTATAAGTGAGATGGTTGAGAAGATCAGGAAATTTTAAGACAAGACAACCCTCACCACGACCCTCTCCCGCTGGGGTTTAATCTAAAGTTTCTTACAATTTGGGAATTTGATTCCGTTTTTGTAATTTTGTTGTATGATTCAACGCGAAGCAAAAAAAGAGTTGCTCCAATTGGCCAGTCAATTTAAAGCACTTGCATTGATCGGTCCCCGTCAATCGGGAAAAACTACTTTAGCAATTGATACATTTCCGGATTTACCATATATAAGTCTGGAGAATCCTGATACACGAAGATTTGCGATTGAAGATCCTCGTGGATTTTTATCTCAATACAAAACAGGAGTCATATTAGACGAAGCCCAGCGGGTACCAGAGCTTTTTTCATATTTACAACAAATACTTGATGAAATAAAAGTATATGGAAAGTTCATTATTACCGGATCAAATAATTTTCTTTTACAAGAGAATATTTCTCAAAGTCTGGCAGGAAGAATAGCCTACATGTATCTTCTCCCATTCTCAGTCTCAGAACTTGGAGAAAGAGCAACTGAAAATTTGAATAATCTGCTTTACAAAGGTTTTTATCCTCCGGTACATGACCAGCCGGTTCAGTCGGGCAAATGGTATTCGAATTACATTCAAACATATATTGAAAGAGATGTAAGACAATTAAAAAATATTTCCGATCTGAATGCTTTTAGCCGCTTTATTAAATTATGTGCCGGCAGAACGGGACAATTGCTTAATATGAATAACCTGGCTATTGAAGTTGGCGTTGACGGAAAGACCATTTCATCCTGGATAGGAGTATTAGAAAGTAGTTTTATTATTCACCGTTTACTACCTCACCACAAAAATTTCAATAAAAGGGTAGTGAAGATGTCCAAATTATATTTCTACGATACCGGATTGGTATGTAATCTTTTAGGGATAACAAGTCCGGAACAACTTGCTTCACATTATCTGGCCGGCAGCATATTCGAAAATTTCGTCATCGTTGAGATGATCAAAAACCGACTAAACCGTGGCGAAAATAACAATCTCTATTTCTGGAGAGACAATGTCGGTCATGAAATTGATGTTATTATCGATACCTCCGGACAACTTTTTCCGCTTGAAATAAAATCGGGAAAAACAATTACTCAAGACTATTTTAAAAATTTACTTTTCTGGAAAAAACTAGGTAATACTGAACCAGGAAAGGTTATATATGCCGGGGATATTGAAGAGGTAAGGTCAAACAATATTGTTGTAATTGGATGGAAACAAGGAGTTGTAAGGATGTGATGACTATACCACCAAGCCTGATCACACATTCATTGCATCGCCCATAGAATCACCCCGACCCTCTCCCATATATCAATTACCCTCACCCCGGCCCTCTCCCATATATCAATTACCCTCTCCACGACCCTCTCCCATATATCAATTACCCTCACCCCGGCCCTCTCCCGCTGGGAGAGGGAGTGCGCTTCGATTAAGGAATTTGGCTGAGGTTTGGGGGATGATAAGCTCCGGAGGAGCGACATGTCTGTTTCATCATTTACTATAAAATTTAACAACTCCCCCACTGGGCGTTAGCCCAAAGCGCGGGAAGGCCCGAGCCCTTTCAAAAATAATGATGGGGATAAAAGGGGTACCCGCCCCTTTTAATAAAAATATCTATATTTAAATCCTAAACCAAGCAAACCCTATCATGTTAGACACACTTCAAACCATCCAGGACACCATCGTGTCTGTTGACTCCTTACAAATAGTAGAAAAAAGCAAAGGCATGCTCGCCACCTTCCAGGAGATGGATCATGAGCGCTTAAATTTCAGCGGGACAAGTTTGCCCCTGCAGATTGTAATCGGTTTTGTGATGTTCGGGGTGGCGCTGGGGATCAAGGGACAGCATTTCAAGAATGTGGCAAAGAATCCCAAGTTGGTGATACTTGGATTTACTTCACAGTTTATATTGTTACCGGCGGTAACCTTTTTGCTGACGCTGGTATTTAGCAGCGTGATCACACCTACTGTTGCGCTGGGAATGATCCTTGTGGCCAGTTGTCCGGGAGGGAATATCAGCAACTTCATGAGTTCCGTGGCCAAGGCCAACGTGGCCCTATCGGTTACGCTGACTGCCATTGCCACATTGGGAGCCATAGTGTTAACACCTTTCAACTTCGCCTTGTGGGGAGGCATGTATTTAAAGTTTGCCTCACCTGAGGCCACTGCTTTTTTGCGAGAGCTGCATATTGATCCCTTTGAGATGTTCAAGACTGTCGTCATCCTTCTGGGTATTCCATTGGCAGCAGGAATGTTGTTCAATCACTATTTGCCAAAGCTTACCGCAAAGATTTTCAATCCCCTGAAAAATATCTCCATGTTTATATTCATAGCATTGGTGGTGGTGATGTTTTCGATGAACTACAGCTTTTTTGTAAGGTTTATCGGGGCGATATTTATTGTAGTGTTGATTCACAATATCGTTGCCCTGGCCACTGGATGGTCTGTAGGTAGAATTTTCAAGGTGGATGTCCCCACTCGCAGAACCTTTACGATAGAGACGGGGATACAGAACAGCGGGTTGGGATTGGTGTTGTTGTTTAACGAAGCGATTTTCCCGAAGGAGTTGATGATTGGTGGGATGGCGTTTATAGCCGGCTGGTGGGGTATCTGGCATATACTGAGTGGACTGGGGATAGCGAATGTTATGGCGAGGATTCCGTATGGGGAGAGGTTTAAGTGGGTATACTTTACTCCGAAGTTTCTTAAAAAGAAGGGGTAAGCGTAGACGAATTCACCGCAGACGAATTTACCGCAGAGTTATGTTGTTGCCTGCGGCAA
>CAZIFQ010000064.1:0-5285 GCA_964538375.1 uncultured Bacteroidaceae bacterium
AAATTAACATCACCCTTCCCATCGCTGTTATTTATCTGACAGTATGTTTTACTCTGATGGTTATAACTGGTGTCACATTGTTAGTGATGCAGATAACTTAATTTAAAACAGACCACCCGGGATTATCTCAATGGGGAGTTGGGGAAGTGTGAGAGTTTAGAAAAAGTGGTTAATAAATCTATTAAGGACTTATTTGATAATGCAGAGCTGGGGAAGTATGAGAGTTGGGGAACATCTCATGTCAACATGAGATGTCTATTTGATTCTCAACGTGCATTTGAAAGTACAAAAGGAAAACGGGGAGTCGGCCAAACCACTATCCTCAAGTTTCTGGGAGGCATTCTGGAAATGGTTTGATAATCCATGGATTGATGTGGAGTGAGGCCAATATCACTGAGGGTTTTGGGTTTAGGTATATTACCGTCCTTAATATACTTACTATTTGGTTCATTTGGTTTACGAACCTCCCCCCGCTCTTGTCCTTCATTTAAGAGAGGGTTTTGGGTGAGGAAGTATTATGTTTATTAATACTTCCATATTGATTATTCCCTGTTCTATTTCCAGTTCTTTGACTTGCAACCTCCCCCTTTGTTGCCCTTCATTTAAGAGAGGGTTTTGTGGTTATGACCATTAACGTCCTTAATAGTCATTGCATATTGATTACTTTTTGAACTCGCAATATCAGTGTCCGTGATATTGCTTTTTAGTATTAGTGTCCTTAATACTGAAATTTATCTTTTTTGGAGGTTCTTCCCTTGAGGTATAACCATATTGCTCTAATGTTTTGGGTTTTTTAGTCTCGGTGTCCACGATACTGAAATTTCCTCCTGGATGATTATTCTGACTCGCAACCTCCCCCCGCTCTTGTCCTTCATTTAAAAAGCTGCCCATATTTCAATTTAAGTCCTAAAGTGGTATATATATATTACTTTGTCATTAGAACGCCGTATTCGCTCTTAAAACCGTATTAAACCGGCTGTAAAGCAGTCTCGTAAGGCCCTGCGGAGCATTTTCCTATTGATATCCTCATAATTATTTATATTCATTTTAAATAAAAGTCTTCAAATCTTTGATTTTTATTAATCCTGTGCTACCTAATAAGATAACAATTTTAATAAAATAGGTTATTTTAAAAAATGCCCTATATTTTTAAACTATTTTGATTATCAGGCAGTTACGTCATGTTTTGTGTTGATATATTACTTATCTTTACATTAAATAAATTATAAATAATATGAACCTCAAAGAAGCACGCCTGGAAAAAGGATTAAGATCACTCGATTTAGCGGAACTCTGCCAAACGACAAATGTGACTATTTCACTTTTGGAGAATAACAAGTTCAAACCTAGCCATCGGATTAGGCGCAGAATCGAACAAATTTTAGGGCCGGTCGTATGGGACGAAAATCAATAATTTAAAATTATATATCATGACAAAGAAATTAATTAGACGTGGGACATTTCAAACGTTTCGAACACCACAGACCCACTTAAATAATCGTGGTGTAATGATGAATAAAGAGGAGGTTCTTTTGATTCCAGGGCAAATTAGCTCAGAGCCAGAAGAGGAGGATAATTCAATTTTACTGCCTCGAGATGTTGATGAAACTCCTTCAAAGGATATCGATTCAGCTCTGGACATTTTACTTCCAACTGAGGTTACACAAGCAATAAAGGAGGACAAGAAATGAAAACACTTGACCAATATATCACACATCCAGATTACATCAAGGCTTTCAACCAAGCTAAAAGAAACAGTCCAATTCTAAATTTAGAAATGAATGTGGCAAGAACGACTTGGACACTTTTTTCGCTGGAAGATAAAAAAGAGGAGATTTTGGAAGAAATCAAATATCTCAAACTCCGACTTGTTGATGTTAAACACGCTTTCAAAAATTACAGCCAGCAACAAATAAATGAGGGGAACCGACCTGCTGAAGAACTCCCTCCAAACCTGCTAGAGGAATTCCTACGATATTCTGCAAAAGTTGATTTGTCTGATAAAGAGCTGGCAATTATTACGGCGAAGCTTGAAACGTTTGCAGATGAAAAAGAGAAACAAGAACTGGAAGCAATGCTGAAACCAGGTCAATGGTCAACAGCAAGAATCAAATATGGCGTATTATCTTCTATCGGCGGTCAGAAAGTTTCACTGAACAAGAGAAATATTCTAGCAATAAATGATCCCCGTTCACCCTACGATACTTTAGAGGTATGGCGTTACAAAGCAGAAGTCCTTATTCCGATGGCCAAAGAAAGGAGCTTTTTAAATAGGGCAGAAGAGAAACTTGCTAAAGCGGAAAAGCGACTACCCAAAAAGAAAAAAGTAAAATCACCAAAATTCAATAAAAAGATGTCTATGATTGAATACCCTGGTTATCACAAAGACTGGGTGGAGCTACAAAAAATGAAATTACCAAAATTACAAAAAAATGAAAAATAGATTTGAATCCCTAAAAAATAGGATTACCCAAAAGAGGCCGAACCAACTTAATGCGCAGGAAGCATCATTTCTAATTCTTGAGCAAATCCATGAGACGCTAACAGAGCAGAACCAACTATTGAAAAGTCTTCTCCTAGTCCCGACGACAAAGGCATCAACGCCAGTAATTAAAATGCAAGTTGATAAAGTGCCTGAAGTCCATAAAAAGTGGTATCAAAATGCGTGGCATTGGCTCTGGAAAAAATAATCAATATCCTTCCTTTAGTTTGAAGGGCTCTGCTATCCGGGCAATCAATAGAATAGTAGAGCCTTTTTTAAAACATTAGAAATTATGAGTTTTGAAAAACACGTTGGGACAATAAAATACTTTAGCAACCTCAAAGGTTTTGGCTTCATTGTCCCAGAAGATCAATCCATGGGGAAACCAGACATTTACTTTAATTCAAGATGCTTTAAGAATGTTGCAGACGTTCAGAACGCAGAAATCGGCATTAAAGTTTTATTCCATACCAAGATGAGAGAGAGAGGTAAGATGGCTGTCAAAATTGAGTTGGTAAAATAATCGGGGGACAGATACTAGGTATCGTTGACATCCAAGTTAGGTTGGAGCTTCGCTTGGGTGCCTCCTCTGATTTAATCAAAATATTTTTAGTATAATATAATAAAGACTAAAAACACTTATCATGAAAAGAACAAAGTCATTGGAAGCAGGAAAAATGCTCAATAGAGTGAATACTTTAGGATGGTTACTTAAACACGAATATATATTAAAATGTGATGAAGAGGTATTGCATTGTATTTTGATATTTGCGGATGAGTCCGAGGAAGGCAGATTAGTTAATTGTACTCTCTCAGACATGAAACAACATTTAAAGGAAAATGCTATTATTTCAAAACGTTCCATTGAATTTATCCGAGAAAGCGTTGATCGTTTATTGGATATAACCATCAGAATAAAAGATAAAAACCGGCATCTAAATATTTCCCCAATTTTAGGGTGGATGGAGGATGATCACTTAAATATTGAAGTCAGTCCGTTTTTAAAGCATATAGATAAACTAATGGTTCCTAAAGATATAAGATATAAGTAAAAACAAAGTCCGAGGGATAGGTTATGCAAGCTAAAATAATTGACTTCTCATCCGGTCAATTATTCCCTCGGATCTTTGATACCAAAATAGGATGAGAAAACAGGATGAGAAATTAGGATGAGAAATTATGGAAAGAACAAATTTTAAAAACGTAGATAAAGAGAATTGGACAACAAAAGTAGGATCAGCCGCCAGGAAGGATGTTAAGAAAAAACCTGGGATGAGCAAGGAGGAAATGAAAGTTGTTTTTGCTAAAAAGTATGATAAACTTAAAACATATAAATTCAAATATATGAATGAGCTAAATGATAACAGTCACCGCTATCTTCCAAAATACTTATTACATGAAGGACTTAGCAAGCCAGCATTAATACTTTATCCTGTACTATGTCATTTGGCTGATTATAAAGTAAACAAATGGTTTCAACTATCAATAGAAAATCTTGCAAAGGCATCTGGCCTAAGTGCACCATCCGTTATAAAGGCAATATCTGAACTTCAAGAATCAGTCTTAATAGTAGAGAAAAAGATAGAAGGGAAGCGACATTATAATCGTTACAAAATTCATTTCATTAGGGAAAACCAAGTAGTTGAAGAAAGAGGGAATTATATCACATTCTTTTCAATGATCATTGAGCTTGGTTTATGGGCTCAGATAAGCAATCCAGGAAAAGTACTTTATTTATATCTGCGAAGTATTGCAGAATATGATGCACAAGAATATGCTATAATTGAAAATATTGGCTACGATGAAATCAATGAAACTAATTTCCGTGATCGAAAGTGGGATTTGGCAGAATTGAATATAACACAATTGAGTAAACTGCTTAGAATTAATTATGCAGATATAGGGAAAGCCATTAGAGATTTAGAATTCTTTGGTTTGTGTGAGAGAACGGGTAGATACTGTTTAGTTTATTTAAAACCTAAAGACTATTATCAATACTATGATGAGTAAATCACTATATCTGTGGAAATTATGGGAACATCCGTTGAACAAGTGCTCTATGCTAATTTTTAAATCCGATATATATAAATTTTAAATCCGATATGTATAATTCTTTAGTTCGATACCCTATAAATTTTAAATCCCATATATATAATTCTTTACATATATATAAGTATCTAATAAGTAAAGAATATAAGTATTTAATAAGTCTTCTATAAGGATTGCCAAAAATGGCAATCAGTATTATCGAAAGAAAGAAAAAAGATTATTAATAATTTCAACCATATGGAAAGAATGGAACCAAAAGAAAAAGAATAATAATAGTAGATCCATAATTAAGAATAAAAGACATGACCCAAATGAGAAAGGTAATATACAGGGATTACCAAAAATAGAGAAGCATCTAATCGAATCCCGTGCCCGGGTACCATTGGATCGCTTCTACGGGGTCAAAATAAATATAGATAGCAAATGAACCAACAGCAGAAAATCATATATCGCTTAGCACAATTAGTTGAAACAAATAAAAGGTTAAGAAAAATAATCTTAATGAGGATTGAAGAATCAGAGAACAATGATGAACTGATTAAAATCCAGCTCCGTAAGCTGGACAGCCTCATGAAGGAACCATTGCCCGGAGTAGTAGATAAGAAAAGAAAGAATTAGTAGCAACAAATAATATAAGTAATAGTAGTAGTAAGTAAGTAGTAACCAATAAAATTAATCAGCTATGGGACAATCTTGTAAGGTGTGCATGCATAAATCAAGGATAGAGATAGATAGACAACTAGTAAAAGGTATT
>CAZIFQ010000065.1:0-5070 GCA_964538375.1 uncultured Bacteroidaceae bacterium
TAACTCCAACGCCGACGATCGCACCAGATTATCCTCTCGCAAAAGTGATCGTCCAATACGCGGAGATTTCTTCCGTGCAGCGCGATGATCGTTCATCATCTGGCGATGGGGTAGAACTGGGAGAGATCACAGCCATCGATGTAGTCATCCCCCGCGAAGCCGTTGAATTTGTGATGATGGCTGATGCGGCCGGCCAACTAGGCCTTTCTCTGCTCTCTCCCATGCTGGATGGGGAAACAGACCAGGTTCCAACGCTGGGCGCTCATTTTGAGGACCTTGTGGACCTCTTCAAATCTGACCGGTATCAACTATCGGAGTGATCTTCCATGACAGATAATCTGACACCAGAGATCCAGGAGGTATTCGAGGGTATTATCGTCGCCCGGGCAAACACGATCGAACAGATCGCAGAACCCTTTAGTCGCGGAAAAGACACACCCCTTGTCGCAACCTTAACTATCAGCTCATTTGATGAAGAACAGCTGGCCAATATCCTCCCTTCAACCGGCGCTTCTTTCCTTATGGTGGATTTTCATACGGAAGGCGTCACAATTGAGAAGCTCTTTCGGATCCGCGAAAAGACTGACTACCCATTCAGCTTGATCGGTTTGGTTGAAGCCGGTTCAAACAAAGAAAGCGTGATCGAAAAGGCAGGGCTGGAAAAAGTCTACAACATCCCCTTCACGCCGGGCATTGTTCATACAATGAAAAGGGAAATGCCTGCGATTATCAAGAGCACTCAGGCCAGCTGGGGAAAGGGTGCCTGGAACGTCGCCCCCGACTTGATCCGCAAAGCTGCCCAACAAGCAGGAGGAGCACCATGGGAGCGCCATAAGATCGGGGTCTGGTCCCCGAAAGGCGGCGTGGGCAAAACCTTCCTGGCCACGGAATTGGGCGTAGCCCTGTCCGGAATCGGAGGAAGAAACTGCGTCCTGGTGGATGCCAATATGAACGGGGGCCACGTCAAGCTCCGGCTTGGGTTTGACACAGCAGGTAGGAATCGCAGTATTGTTGACGCTGCCAATATCTATAAACTAGAAGGCGGGCATGGCAGGCCGGAAGCAATTAAAAAAGCGCTCACAGAAGATATGTTTCTGAAGGTGGGCGGGCAAGGGAACCTGGACCTCCTGGCTGGCGTGGACAGCATGATCGAAGCCCAGCATGACGCCCTGTTAACAGACTCTGGTTTCCAGTTCGCCCAGTCTATGATGGACCATCTCAGGCGCCATTACGAGTTTGTGATCGTCGATCTCGGTTCAAGCACCAACGTGGGTGTACACCGCGGCGTGCTGATCAAACTGGATACAGTTCTTATCGTGGCCGAACCAGGATTGACCAGCATCAACGATGCCAGGACGGGTGCAAACTTGCTAGAAAAAATTGGAGTCCCCAGGAACGATATCAAGCTGGTGATCAACAAATGGTTGCCGGACGTGGGCTTGAGCCTGAAGGAAGCAAGTGTTTCTGCGAATCTTTCTGTTGCCGGCTTGATCCCATTTGATGCAACAGGTAATGTGACCCGGGCTGAAAACGAAGGGATCTCATATGTGGCCAAAAACGCATCTAAGGCCAAGCTGCCGACCCATACCCAGAAGACCCTTGACGGGATCATTGATGTCGCAGCCCGTTTCTACCCCCCGATCGGCTTTGCCTGGAACCAGCGCAAATCCGAACAGCATAAAAATAGACTGTTTGGTAAAAGACACCGATAGATAAAAAATATTCTAAACAAAGGTGGACAGAGCGGTGCCTGAAAACAACAATACCGGTGATTCTGAAATCAAATGGGAAACCATGTCTTTTGATGGAGACCTCCCAAAAGACGCCGCGGGCGTTAGCGGGTTTGATATCGCCCTGGGTGAGGTGAGGTCCAAGTTGGGGGAAAGGTTTTCTTCAGCTGAACTTCAACAGGGTGGGGGAGAGGTCCGGACTCAGGCTCGCAAGATCGCTACCGAAGTGCACGAAAACTACCAGGGAAGGGCGATCAAAGACAGTCTGCCGCCCCTTATCTACAACAGGGATGATTTTGTTTCCCAGGCGATCTCATACACCTTTGGCTTGGGCCCGATCGATCATCTTTTGGAAGACGAAACGATCGAAGATATTGCAATCAATGGGCCAAACGAAGTCATGATCTACAGGGACGAGTGGGAACGGACTGATATAACTTTCCCCAACAAATCGGTTCTTCTCAATATCCTCAATACCGCCCTGGCCAAGGCAGAAAGAACAGTCAACCGTATCAAACCGATCGTGGACGCAGCTATCGACTACAACCGCTACAGCGTGGTGACGCAGCCGATCGCTAACCCCGATCCTACCGCCGTGATCCGCATCCCTCGCCATGCCGGTATCGAACTGATCGATCTTTATAAACCCTGGCGAGTAAATAAGGACACACCAAACACCCATGCCATAACAGATGAGATCAAAAATTCCCCCATCCCAGATTACCCTGACTTGGAACTGACCAATATCCTTTCAAAAGAACTGACCAATTACCTACATGGAGCAGTACTGGCCGGCCTGTCCATCGCAGTGATTGGACCAACTGGTGTGGGCAAGACTGCACTGATCACCGCGCTGGGCCGCTGCCTGCCTATTGATTACCGGGTTTTGATCATTGAAGACACCCCGGAGATCAGGCTCTTCCCAGATTCAGATGTGCCGAATAATGTACTCACACTGCAAACCCGTCCACCTTCACTGGAAGATGTGCCGGAGATCTCACAGGCTGACCTGGTCAAACTGGCCCTTCGCCAACGCCCTGATGCACTGACCCTTTCTGAAGCAAGGGGAGGGGAGGTGTTCGATCTTCTGAATGCGCTGTATACCGGGCACAAAAACGGCCTGACCACCTTCCACGCCTACGGCCTCCAGGAAATGCAAAGCCGGCTGGCAATGATGATCAGCCAGAGCGAACGCGGACGGCACCTTCGCATGAGTCAAATAGCCCAGATCATCTCAACTGCAATTGACATCGTGGTTGTGCTTGAAAAAGAAGGGAATAACCGCAGGATAAGGGCAGTCGGGGAGATGGATGGAGGCCTCAACGCTGGCAGTCGAGATCCGGAACCCATGATTAATCTGATCTTTGAGTATTCGGGAGGTAGTTCCCCGAAATTGAATGGGCCGCTAATAGATTCCCTTCATACCCAGCGCTTTTCAAATGCCGGCATACCAGAATGGGTCTACAAGGCTGCATAAGGAGATTTATTAATGACACCACAACATCTAACTTATTTACTACTGGCATCAGGCGCAGCGATAGGGATATTTATCATATTCGTGGCTTTTGCACGTGTTGGCTCCCAACGCTCAGGGATCCAGCGGCTGAGAAATCTGGCAGAAGCCGATAAAGAGTCCGGGGCGGTCACACCTCATCCAGACATGGACATGAGATCTTTTGCAGGTACCTGGCAGGCAGGAGGGCTTGACCTGGCACTAAAGCAGGCGGACCTGCAGGTCACGAAAACTGGATTTATCAGGGTGGGGCTTTTAGGAGCTGCTGGCGGTTTTGCCCTCACTTACCTAGTGCTGGGGGGAATCCTAACTTCGATATTTGCCAGCCTGGTGGTTTTCATTCTTTATCTGCGATGGCTGTTTGCCAGAAGGGACCAGGTGTCCATTGAATACGAAGAGGCCCTGGCTGACGCTGCTGCATCCATGGCAGTTGGCTCTCAAATGGGAGGAGGCACAGCGCACGGTGCGATATCCAATGCTGCTAAATACGCTCCCCCTATGGTGGCAGGAGATCTGGAACAGGTATCGAGAAGCCTGGTTCAGGGTGAAGATCTCGGGAAGGCTTTCTTCCCCATCCAGGAACGAAGGCAGTCACCTATGCTCAATATCCTGGTCAACACTCTTGTGGGGTGGGAGAGGCACGGCGCGAACAGGTCGCTGGGACAGATCCTGGAACCTTTGACCGAGACCATCCGGGAGAATGCTGCCACTAGAAAAAAAGTTACTGCTGACCTGTCCGGTATCCGGATCCAGATGCAGGTACTGGCCGTAGCCCCCTTTATTTTGGCTGCCTTGATGCGCTTCACTTCTGTAGATTATGCCAATTTCTATTCAAGCTTCGCGGGCGAGATCACTATGATGGGATCTTTCCTGCTTTCTGCTGTTGGTGTATTGATCGGTGAACGAATGCTCAACGAGGTCAACCAGGTCATGGTTCTGGGAGGAAATGATTGATATGCTGCTAAATACAACTATCCTGGCAATTCTGTCCGGTCTTTTTGGACTGGGTATCTTTATTATCTTTGCTTCTTTCGCTATCCCTCGCGTGATGAGCAACAGACTCGTCGAAGATGCTGATGGAAGCAAACGAATAGGATCTGTCGCTGAGGCTCAGGTGCTCTCAGCCATGGTTTCTGATCTGGGACGTTCAATCGGCAAAGAAAAAGGTGACCTGGACGAGCTGCTGAGAAAATCCGGGTATATTTATCAGTCTCCCCAGGAATATTACGCCCGCAGGATCTACACATCTCTGATCACGGCAATCCTGGGAGGGGTTGTCGGCTACTTTTTAGACCTGGGGTTCTTGCTGACCGCCTCCCTGGTTACAGGAGGCCTGTTCTACGGTTTCTCTATGCCATCCCGGGCTGTTCAGAACAAGATCAAAAAAAGGCGTGAACGCATTCAAGACGAAATGGGGTTTGGCTTGGAACAATTAGTGAACTTGCTCAATACTGGCACCAGTCTTTCAGACAGCCTGTCGCAGATGAGGGATTTCGGGTTGTTCGGGAAGATCTGCGACACCGTCTCTTCCGGCCTGCAGACCAACAAAGAGATTGACAGCATCGTGCACGATGTACTTCAGTCGGTGCCGGCGCCGGTGCAGCTGCGGGAGTTCCTTGGCCTGATCAAACAAAGCCAGATTGGTGGTGAGGTGCAGGTACACGCCATGCAAACTATGGCCAGGATGCTGCGCCAGAGGCTTTCTAACCGGATTCTCGAGATCGGCGGCAGGGCAAAGGTAAAGGCGGTATTGGTCAATACTATGATCATCGTGTTGGCTTCGCTGATCATCATCGGCGTGCCAGGTGTGAGTATGTTCATGGGTAT
>CAZIFQ010000066.1:0-4475 GCA_964538375.1 uncultured Bacteroidaceae bacterium
AATAATGTCTACAGATATCCCTATAGTGGAAATTTTGGCTAGAAGATCATGAATTAGCTCCGATTTCACAGCAAGTAAAGCAATATTTATTTCGGAAGTGCCTTCATCATCATTCTCTAAAATCTGATAATCCCAAATAACATCCTCTAACGGAAAGGGAACTTGTTGTTGAGCTTCGTACTTTATAATCTGCTTTATTCTACCTGCTCCTACAGATGGAATCTTAAAGTGCCGGATAATAACAGAACGACCCGGCATGGCTACTACTAACCGAGACTTTGAAAGTTTTTTAAAAGAGGAGATTGCCTCTATAAGAGCTGAAATTGTATTTTCTTCTTTTGGAGTTCCATCCTTTGTCTTGATTTTGACAATACTTGCATTTTTAAGATCTATTCCTTGAGAAGTTTTTACAAGCTCCACAATTTTAACGGAATTACTGCCAATATCAATCCCAATACCATTCTTAAATTTAATCATAGAACCACCTTATGCTTAACTAAAAAAGTCTCGAATTTTACCACCGTCATTTTACTCTGTCAAGAACAGACAACAAAACTTTTTAGAGCGGGTGATGGGAATCGGACCCACGCTATTAGCTTGGAAGGCTAAAGTTCTACCACTGAACTACACCCGCAACACTACGAAGTTCATTATACATAGCCAAAAGATTGTGTCAAATTCCTTATTTCTGGTATCTCAATAAACTTTTTGATACGTTTTTCTATTTTGTATTCATTAAGAGTTTTTAGTCCGTTAAGGCTAAAATCCTCCACAGTGAAAGATGCCATTATCGTTCCATAAACCAATGCTCTGCGAATGATATTATCTCGAGAGTTTTCGTTATCCATTTTGGAAATGCAACCTAAAAAACCACCCCCAAAACTATCTCCTGCACCCGTAGGATCAATCGCATTTCTCACTGGATATGACGGTAGAGAAAAACGGCTGTGTTCAGTAAAAAGCATTACTCCATGTTCCCCTTTTTTTATAACTACATATTTTGCACCTAATTTTAATATTTCATTGGCTGCTTTTGTAAAATCCGATTCTCCTGTCAGCTGCATCGCTTCACTATCGTTCAGCATAACTATATCTGCCCGCTTAAACACCTCTAAAAGTTTGCTTTTTTTATTCTCTATCCAGATATCCATTGTATCACAGACAACCAGTTTTGGATTTTTGATTTGATTTAGAACGTAAAGTTGAAGTTCCGGGTCAATATTTGCAAGAAAAACATACTCTGACTTCCTATATTTGTCCGGGAGTTCAGGACAGAAATTTTCTAAAACACCAAGATCCACAGATAACGTCTCCCTTTGATTAATATCTTCCTTGTAAACTCCTGACCATCTGAATGTTTTACCATCCTTCCTTTGCAACCCAATGATGTCTATTTCTTTTTCATTAAACATATCTATATACCTCTGCGGAAAGTCCTTTCCTACAGCTGCCACTAAACGAACTTCTCCAAAATAGCTTGCTGCGCATGCAAAATAAGACGCTGAGCCGCCAAGAACATTCTTCACTTCTTTAAACGAAGTCTTAACAGAATCCAGAGCAACAGAACCTACTACTAATGTACTCATGCAAATCTCCTCATCATCTTAGAAATTTCAGTAAACACTTCTTCTACACTTATTTTTTCCATACATATGTGAGCATTTGGACATTCTCGAAGAAAACATGGCGAACAGCTAACTTTCTTGTATATTACCCGTAATTTCTCGGATGGAATCGTGACTGTATCCGGGTTTGTTGGCCCAAATATCGCCAGCGTTGGAACTGTTAATGCAGATGCAATATGCAGAGGACCAGTATCTCCCGCTACGAATATCTTGCATTTATTAATCAGCCCTATGTTCTCCTGAAGGGTTGTCTTTCCAGCTGCTATAACGCATTTATTTCTTAATCTCTTTGCCAACACATTTATAATATTTTGTTCATGCAGACTTCCAAATAAAATTAGTTTCACGTTATAAGCCTTTATCAGCTTCTTTCCTAATTCTGCGTATTTTTTAACAGGCCAGCACTTTGCTTTTCCATACGCAGTCCCGGGATTAAAACCTATTATTGTATCTGCCCTATTTATCTTGTTTTCCTTGAGAAATCTCTTTGCAAAGGCTTTTCCATGTTCTGAAATATTGAGAACTAGTTTCCTGTTTGCAGGTCTTTTGCCTATTAAGCCAACAATATTTATAAAATAATCTATTCTTAGGGCACTAAATTCTATTTCTTTTGTGCGTTGAGTTGATATATTAAGCAAAAAATCTCTGCAATTCGTTTTGTAACCAACTCTGTATTTTGCTCCTGTTAAGAATAAAAATAACGCTGAGCTAAAAGAATTAGGAAATGCTATTCCGATATCAAATCTTTCTTTTCTTAATTTTTTGATTACTCTGATGTATTCAAAAAAGTTTTTTGGATTGCAAGTAACAATGTCATCAATAAACGGATTGCCAATAAACACATCCCTAGTCCATTCTTTTCCAACAATAGTAATTTTTGCATGTGGAAAATTCTTCGCTAGTTGAACGATTGCGGGGGTAGTCATAACAGCGTCTCCTATCCAGTTAACGCTTCTGATAATAATTTTGTTAACTTCACCTGTGTTTATTTTCTGTGTTTTCTCTTTCTTCTTCCGAGGCTTTTCTATGCCTTTAAAACCAATGCTATGCGTTATCTCCCATGCTTTTGCATATTTGGAAAATACATAAAAAGCACCCAATGCACACACTACTATTCCTACAATTCCATCAAGAAATCCTCTTTTTAAAATATACATTTTGAAGAACTTACCGAAAGGCCATAGAATTAAGTGAAATATTCCTGTCCTGTTTTTCCTTTTTAATATTTCTTTAGCGGCCAAATCGGTATATTTATTAAACTTTTGGAAATAATGCTCCAGATTACGATATGGCTGATGGGTTAGATCTCCCTTTAAATATCCTACAGAGCCTTTCAATTCAACGCTTGAGCCCAATTCTCTATTTTTGTATGCTGCTCCATCGCGCCGAAACAGCCGCAAAACATAGTCGGGATACCATCCGCAATAGTTAACAGGTTTCCCCAAAAAACTATTCTTGCGAGCTATGTAATAGCCATCCGGAACAGGTCTGTTTCTCATAAGTTTTCTTACGTTCTTGGACAGCTCTTCCGTTAATGCTTCGTCAGAGTCAACTACCAATATCCAGTCACTTGTTATTCTTTGTAATGCCCAATTCAATTGTTTCCCATAATTTATGTACTTGTTGTAATATATTCTATCCGTATACGTTTTTGCTATTTCAATTGTTTTATCCGTACTTCCTGAATCCACTATGACTATGTCAGTTATCCACTTAATGTTCTCGAGACATTTTTCTAACGTATCTGATGAATTATATGTCAAAACTACGGCACATAGACTAGGCATATTATTTCCCTGATAAGTTTTGAAGAATTTCTATTCCCCTATATAAAACCTTGTTCTCCGCAGCATAACAGACGCGAAAATGGGTATTTCTTTCCGAGAACACACTTCCCGGAATAACCAACAAATTGCTATCAATAGCTTTCCCAACAAATTCCTCGTCAGTAAGTCCGTCAGGCGTCTTTACGAACATATAAAATGCGCCTTCAGGCTTTAATATATCAAAATAATCCTTTAAGCCATTATACATTAAATCCCTTTTCTCTTTATATGAATCTATTAAGTGATCTGTATTATAATCCATGGCTTTAAGTCCGCTATATTGAACAATTGAAGGAGCGCAAACAAAAGTATACTGCTGTAATTTAATCATCTCATCCAATAACCATTTCGGTCCCCCAGCCCAGCCGAGTCTCCATCCTGTCATAGCATAGGTCTTTGAGAACCCGTTAAGCACTAATGTGTTTTTACAAATTTCCGCAATTGAAACAAAATCTTTTCTATAAACAAACTCATTATAAATTTCATCTGATATTATAAGAATATTGTGTTTGCTAGCTATATCCGCAAGTCCCTTTAACTGATCTTTGCTATATACAGCGCCCGTTGGATTGCATGGACTGTTTATTACAATAATTTTTGTTTTCTTAGATATAGCCTGCTCAACCATATCAATAGAAATATTAAATGATGGATATGTGTCAACAAAAACAGGAATACCTCCCATTACCCTAATCAGATGTTTATACATTACAAAATAAGGATCGAATACAATAACTTCATCGCCTGGATTAATAAGACACATAAAAGCCAGTAGAAGCAGTCCTGATGTGCCGGAACTGATCATTATCTCCTCAAGATTTATATTCCTTTTCTCTTTTTGCTGAGCCTTAATCTTTTCCCTCAACTCAGGGATACCCTGAGTAAGCGTATACTTATTTAATCCACTTTGAATTGCTTCTACAGCAGCTCTTTTGACCTCTTCCGGCACATCAAAATGCGGCTGACCTATACTCAGATTTACCGGGTTCTTTAATTTAGAAGCCAAAGCAAAAACCTTCCTTAT
>CAZIFQ010000067.1:0-4198 GCA_964538375.1 uncultured Bacteroidaceae bacterium
ATATGACCTACGAACCAGAACATGACAGGTGGCGGTGCAGACAGGGGAAGTATGCAGTGTATAAGAAAACAGCGTATCAAAAGAACCATCCTGAGCATCACTACCGTACTTGTCGTGCCGACTGCAAAGGATGTCCATTGAAAGACACATGTATTGGTAAAGCACATGAAAGAAGTATCAGGGTAACAGCATATAAGAATGAATACGATAGGGCAGTGGAAAGGGCTAAAAGCCGTAAAGGACGATACTACAAAACCCTACGACACAGCACCGTTGAACCGGTCTTTGGTACCTTAATCAACTTCATGGGAATGCGAAAGATCAATACCCGGGGCATCGAATCGGCCAATAAGGTGATGTTGATGGCCGCCATGGCATATAACCTGAAGAAATTACTCAAATACCAGGGAAAGAATGGGTACAAACACGCCCTTTCTAGTGCAATAGGGAAGAGTCACCGCTATTTTGAGACAGTTTTTGAACTCTTCAAACTGAAAATTGGCTTGTTTTTTAGAGGGGATCCGGAAATGTGCTAAAATCGATTAGATTTTGAGGGTTGTGCAACAGTTACATGTGTTATGGGTTGTAAATCCCTCGCCCCGTAATCATAACAGTCATCTTCACAAAACAACATTGAACTAATTGTTTTTATTGATAAGGTTAACTATCACCTTTATCATCGTATCTTTTTCCTCCGGTTTGCTGACAGCAATCATCAGGGTCAAAGCTACTAAAGCATTATCTGCGATTCTCTTTTGGCCGGATTCAGTGTATAAAATCCCATTTTTATCAAGAAAGTAGAGGAAAATAAATGCAGCAATTCTTTTATTGCCATCTGTAAATGAATGATTCTTAGTGATGAAATATAATAAATTTGCTGCTTTCTCTTCAACACTGGGATAAAGATCCTTGCCATCAAAAGTCTGGTACACCGCTCCTATGGAACTTTGAAATGAATCATCTTTTTCCCGGCCGAACAAATCGCTATTGCCATAAGCATTCTTTGCAATGTCTATCTGTTTAATGGCTTCCTTATAGGTGAGCCTGAATGGCCCATCGCCGGAAGTGTCAGAAAACGCCAGCTTTTGATAATCGTATTGATCTAAAATATCCAGGGCATGTGAATAATCAGCTATAATGTTCAATAATCCCAGACTTTCACTTCCAGATAATTTCTTTGATTGTATTGAATGTCTGAATATCCTAAGAGTTTTCTGTAGTTCTTCAAGTTGCTTGTTCTTATTTGCTAATACTTCTTGATTGATAGAATATCCTTTAACCAGATAGTCTTTTAATACCTTATTTGCCCATATCCTGAATTCAATTCCTCTTTTAGAATTAACTCTATAACCTATTGATATGATTAAATCCAGATTATAGTATTTAATATTCCTGGTTACCTGTCTGTTACCCTCTTTTTGAACTTGTGCAATTTCTGCACAAGTTGAATCTTCATCTAGCTCCTCTGATCTAAAAATATTGGCAATGTGTCGATTAATTGAAGTACGATCCGCTTCAAATAAGTCTGATAACTGATACTGGTTTAGCCAGACAGTATCACCCTCAAGTTTAACTTGAATCTCAGTGCTTCCGTCCGAAGCCTTATATATAGCAATTTCTGATTCAGGCATCATTTTATATATGAAATGAAATTAAGGAAAATTTATTGAAATGCGAAAAGCTCACCTAATCAGAACCTCCTATTTTTAAATAGAAGTACTAGCCCCGTAATCATACAAATCGCAACATGGAAAAGATTTCTTCTAATTCACCCATTGTTTTGCGAAAATTCTTACCCTTAATACGTTCATTTATATTACTAATATTATAGTGTTTCTGACTATTTCATAATTTAAAAATAGAAACTAAATAATCCTTCGAATCCTGATCTGAAAAAATATTCCATGTCTGCTTGTTTGACATTCACCTCATAAATCAAGGAAAGTTGGACACGATCCTTTAAGAATAAACCACATTGAACATAAAATCCGTAATCCACATAGTGATCGATCTTGTCATTAAAAATCGATTCCGCATCGTATATTTTGTATGTGTAATTACTAAATTTTAAGTATTCACCAAATATTCCCAGGGAGAATACGGGCCTTATTGAATAAACTGGATATATATATGTGTAGCCAATATTGAGTTTTAGCCCTGTTATATCAAAATATAATTCCTTAGTATATACTGAAGTCTCTTTAGTAGCATATATTTTCATTTTCTCATATGCCAATTTGACATCAGCATAGGACCTCTCATTGAATTTGGGTTGTTGCAACAACAAGTTTGCTCCTACACCCCAATATGAATCCATATTTCCCTCAAAATTTGTATAGGATTTACCATATTTGATTGAAGATCCTCCTACAAAACCGATTAATCCAAACTTGATGTTCTGTTTGTGTATCTTTCTTTCGTATATTATACACTCTTCTCCATTGCATGCTCTCTCATGATACATCTTAGCTAACTCAATTATAGATTCTTTTTCATATTTTAAATTATCTGCTTCATCGTATAAATCATTAAATTCTCTTATATGATATTTGAAGACTCCTTTATATCGATGCGGATATGAAACTTTTTTATCACCATATTCATTCGTAAAATAAACATCATTATCTTCTGCTATAAAAAAAGTGCTATCTGTTTCCAGGAAGTAATATTCAGCTCCATCGTTTAATGCCAGATAATAAACATTTAGTTGACCACTAATCAGGCATTCAAGAAAATGGGATGATGTATCATTGTCTATTTCAACGTCTCGACTTATATACAATTTGCTATCTGCGTATCTGTACGCACTCAAATCTTCTGGTGAATATTCAATTATATCTGAATCCGGATCAAGCTTAAATCTACAACGTTTTGAATTTGAAGCATCTGATCTGTAATCTATTAATCCAAAAATAGAATCATGTTTTTGTTTGACGATATATCCATCTCTAAAATCGCTTTGTGAGAATGCGTTGTTGCTTATTATTAAAGCAACTATAATAAATACTATTGATTTTAGAGGTTTCGATACTAAGAATGAAACTGGAATCTGTTGGGTTTGTTTGAGGTGCACTGTTATTTCTAAATTATTCAATTAGTAATTATTCCTTGAAGTTATATGATTCATTTGTGTCTTGATTTGCCGGTCTTCAATAACCCCTAACCTTTAGATTAGCAATCGCTAAAAACTAAAGATTTCATTGATTAGTTTTAAGTTAGTTAAACAGGGATCAAAGTGATAACCTGGTAAAAGGCAAGGGTGAACTATGGCCCTAACAAAACATTAGGTTTACGGAACGATTAAGTTCCCTTGTCTTTTCTTGTACCGAGGATCAAATAGATATTGAGGTTCTTAGGCCTATTATTAAGGTTTTGATCGGGGTATTTTTACAGTTTATCACTTATCACCCATAAACACTTAAAGTTATGAATAACAGTGAGAAAAACCAAAGTTACCTGTCCTATGTAGGCGTGGATCTTTCAAAAGAGAAGTTCGATGCAGTAGTGCGCTTCAACTCAGAAGATCAACAACACCGCGTGTTTGATAATAATAAATCAGGAATCAAACGCTTCATCACATGGCTGGAACAACAGAAAGGATTTGACTTTAAGCAAGCCCTGATCTGTATGGAACACACAGGTCTATACTCCAGGGAGCTTGTCAAAGCTATGGTACAGATCAAAGCATTTGTATGGGTTGAATCTCCGTTGCAGATCAAAAAGTCACTTGGTTTTTTAAGGGGAAAGAACGATAAAATTGACTCTGCACCTGGCTGCTATCAGCTCCATACAACACAATCCTGATTTGAAGAAATACTATGAGAGAAAAGTGGCAGAAGGGAAAAGTAAAATGTGTGTGATAAATGCTGTGAGAGCTAAATTATTATACAGAGTTCTGGCTGTGGTAAGAAGAGGAACGCCATATCAGAATGTAGCGTAAAAAAGATTTGGATTAATCATAGATATCGTTCCGTTATAGGTAGTTCTTTGTTAATCTTCGATTTTATAAAATTGAAATCTATTATTCCACAATATACCTTGTTTATCTTCCATAAGTTGAAACATTACTTCATCTCCACTTTCTAAATCAATAAATTTCAAATTTTCTATGGCTGCTAAGACATTAGTATCAGCGTTGTTCGAATCTGTAACAAAAAGATTGTTGTCCTTAATTGTAATATCAATCACATAATCGCCT
>CAZIFQ010000068.1:0-4037 GCA_964538375.1 uncultured Bacteroidaceae bacterium
GTAAACCCAAATTTTTCTTGAATTTTGCTTGGATTTTAGCACAGTTCATTGTTATTATGTCTAGTTATTTAGTTTTTAAGTTCAATTCATATAATAGATTGAAAGAATTTTACCTTTAAACATAGGTGATATAGGGTTGCTCTTGACAACTTTTAAATCGTCCTTATTTTCAATTAACTCAACAATTTTTAATAATATTAGTTGAAGGGCTTTATCTATATTAGTTCCCAAAGCTTTTTTGCCTATTCGGTATTTACGTTCGTCATCATCTCCAAATGTTCCAAAATAGATTCCAAATTTTCGAGCATTACTGCCATGAATATTTCCCCAAGGATTTAATTCATTTTCAATCCTATTACAAAATGTAGTTGTTTCCCCTTTTCCTACAACGTATTCATCAAGGCTTAAATTTCTAATTCTGGATGTAGAAAAATCTTTTACGAATTTTCTTCGTAAGGATTCAATCTCTGTAAAGCCTTTATGCAAGTCTTTTCTTATAACTTCAAATTCAGCTTGGTATTCTCTTAATTCAGTCTGATTCATGATGCGATAATGTTGGTTTAAGGGAGATGAAAAACAAGTTATGAAATTTATTCCAATTCGGGTAGTTTCGATTTGGGGCAATCGGTTACATGGCGATCGGTTGCCCTTTTTCGATTAAAATTTTTTTGATTAGTTTTATAATGCACCAAACCCTGCAACAATGAGGTCTTTTGCTTTCATATTATTTCTAATACTATCAATCCCAAACTTTGCACAAGAAAATAGAGTTGCCCTAATCATTGGAAACGGTAACTACCAAAATGGAGGAGCATTGAAAAACCCGGTAAACGATGCAACCTTGATGGATTCTACTTTAACCGCATTGGGATTTGAGGTTACGATGTTGAAAGATGCATCAAAAAATGAAATGGACAAAGGCATCCTTAATTTTTGGCGCAATTTGGAGAACAATGATGTGGCTTTATTCTATTATGCTGGCCACGGTATTCAGGTTGATGGTACAAATTACCTATTACCAGTTGATGCTGTAATTGAGGATAAACTAGCTCTTGAATTTGAGGCCGTTGATGTGGAGAAGATAATTAGCCAGTTCGATAGCTACCCGGAAAACATAAATATTGTAATATTAGATGCTTGTAGGAATAATCCATTTCGATCATGGGTAAGGGGAGCTAGTCAAGGGTTTTCTACAATGGATGCCCCAAGTGGTACAATAATAGCTTTTGCTACTGCACCAGGAGCAACTGCATCTGATGGTTCTGGTAATAATGGGCTCTACACAGAGAAGTTAACTGAACAAATGCTAGAAGCCCAACGGATTGAAGACGTGTTTATAAATACACGCGTTGAAGTAAGAGAGGCTAGTAGGGGTTATCAAAATCCACAAGAGTGGTCTCAATTAAATGGGAAATTTCTGTTTACTACTGTGATTAGGGAGGCAAATCCTCCGGAAATTCAAGTTATTGCCCCTTATGCTTCAGATCATCATACTATTTACCTTGACTCGGATGATCCGATTATCTATATTGAAGGAAAGGTCAAAGACGAGAGTATAATTACATCTATCTATATCGATGGTGTTTCTGCAAGCTATATGCCCACTGACCTTGACCCTGTTTTCTCAGCACGCGTTCAGATCCAAGACAAAAGTAATTTTACAATTAGCGCAACAGATGAATCTGGTAATTCTACAGAAACAATATTTATTTTAAATAGGGAAGCTTCAAATTTTCGTGATAATCCCATGGGAAAAACATGGGCGATATTCATTGAGAATTCTGAATATGAAAGGTTTAAAAGTCTAGGAGACCCATCCAAAGATATTACTCTAATGAAAACGGCCCTGGCAAGATATCAGGTGCATAATTTTATTCACAAGAAGAATATGACCAAGCAAGAAATGGAAATTTTCTTTGCAATCGAACTAAGGGACCTTATAAGTAGTAACAGGGTGTCTTCAATCTTAGTTTGGTATGCTGGTCATGGAAAATTCGTGAATGAAACCGGCTATTGGATTCCGACCGACGCAGTCCAAGATGATGAATTTACCTATTTTAATATCAATGCATTGAAGGCTTCCATGCAATCATATCCTGAATCATTAACTCATAATTTGGTGGTCACTGATGCATGTGAGGCTGGGACTAGTTTCTTCCAAGAGTTAAGGGCACCAATGAAAATAAAAAGTTGTGATGAATGGGAAGCAACCAGATTCAAATCAGCCCAACTATTCTTCTCACCAGGATATGAATTGTCCGAGAAAAGTCAATTTACAAGGACCTTTGCTAATACTCTAGCAATGAATCCAAATTCCTGTATTCCAATTGAAAGTTTAGTCGAAAAAGTGTCTGCTTCTGTTATAGCAAACAAACAGATGAATCCCATGTTTGGTAAAATTGCTGGATTAGAGGATGAGAACGGAACTTTTTTCTTTATTTTAAAGGAATAATAATTCTCGAAGTAGCCATTCCGTTTTTTAAAATTGAACTGTATGCTAATGAAAGGATTTTTATGGCAATTCTTTCAGGAACAATTATCCTTTCTAATTTGGTCTTTGTAAAATTGTTTGATTATGATCCAAAAACTTTATTATCAGGTTCATAATATTGAAGATTGTAATTCGTTTTTTGGGATTCACATAGTACTACCTTGACTTTTGTCGATGTTTTTATTTAATTCTAAATTAGAAAACAAAAACTTATTAAATTTGACCCAAGATGGAATTTAAAGAAGTTGATAACCATACGGTGGGTGAAATTGTATTATCTAAGCTCGGACAACAGGGTGGAAAAAACCCATCGGAGTTAAATAGGATGCGAATTCCACCACCCAAATTCTAACAGTGCATGAAAACAATTGCCATAGTTATTTTTCTGTTTTTTAACCTTTACTTTTGTTCAGCTCAGGAATCACCATTTCCCGTAAAAAAACATTTTGTGCATGATGCTATCAGCAGGGAATATCTTTTGTACATGCCCCATCAACTGGTGGATAATGCTCCGCTTATTGTAATCCTGCATGGTTATTCCAGCAGTGCTGAAAAAATTATGAGCTACTCAGGGATGAATCAACTGGCAGAAGATTTTGGCTTTGCATTGGTGTATCCTCAAGGAACATTTGATGCTGATTCTAATCGGTTTTGGAATGTTGGCTACTCTTTTCATCAGGAAATTAAAGTGAATGATGTGGATTTTTTAGCCATGCTGGTCGACAGCCTTCAAAGGGAATACAGTTTATCTAATGAAAATTCATTTATAACAGGGATGTCCAATGGTGGCGAAATGTGTTACCTCATGGCTTGCAAATATCCTGAATTATTCAAGGCCTTTGCTCCTGTGGCAGGAATGATGATGGACCATTTTTTTGACTGCTGCAACTCGACTGTTCCTGTTTCGTTATTTGCAATTTTTGGAACCAACGATCGTGTGACGAATTTTAATGGAGATGCTTTAAATAAAGATGGCTGGGGAGCTTACAAGAGCATACCTTTCGCCATTGATTTTTGGAAAGAACGGTTGCGAGATCCAGTTTGTAAAACAAAAATTCTTGAAAACAAAAATCAGAATGATGGCAGCTATATCGTAATAGAAGATTGTATGGATACTATTAGTCAAAAAGAGATATTGTTTTACAAAGTTGAGAACGGAGACCACGATTGGCCAGGAGCATGGGGTAATATGGACATTGATGCCAGCTTAGATATTTTGAATTTTTTCCAAAGCAAAATAGAATAAGTACGTACATGAGTCTTACTGGAAAACCCGCTCGAAGGCTTGATCATTTCAAGCTGATTCTTATTGACCAATCCGGGTCCTGTTTGTTTGAAGAATTGCACACTTGAATCAGAAATCACCATACTTTGTTAATATCTCAAACCAATTAGAAAAATCCTCCCATAGTTTGATGTCTGAAAACAGGGGAGGATGACAATAAAAAACAAGCCATACAGAGGACTCTAATTATTTGGGGGAGAATTATTAGGTCGGTGGCGGAAAGTAACTATTTACTCTTTTTAATTAATAATAAGTTATATA
>CAZIFQ010000069.1:0-3961 GCA_964538375.1 uncultured Bacteroidaceae bacterium
TCTTTCTCATAAAAATAATCAAGAATTATTTAGGAAGTAAATCTAAAGGGAGGGAAAGAGTCCGCTGAAAGCAATCTCGTCATCAATTCACCACATTACTTATTTCACTCCGCACAATTGGAGGTTTTCATACTTTGCGAGGTAGCCCCCGGCAAGGTAACCAACCTAACAGACCTCCTCATTCCGCCATTTTGCCTCATGAGTTCAGCTAAGGCCTCGGTTCAGTGTAGTATTGTCATTCCTTCAGGTGGTATTGCAGGAAAGGGGCATAAATCCGTTTGCATGCCGTCATATTCAGCAGTTCTTTAAAGGATTCCCTTTGCAGATCGCTCATCATCATAGATTCAATTTTCCTCTACAGCCACCCAGGTTATTACCCCATCATTATTTTTCTTATTTTTGTGTCCAGGACAAAAAGGGAGAATCTAATGGCAGCAGCTGAGTTCAATGGCATGAAAGAGATTGATGTAAAGAAATTGTTTTACGAAAAGAATCCAAAATTAGCCAGGTGGATACCGGGCTTTATTTTCAGATATCTAAAAAGAATAACCCATCAGGATTACTTTAATGAGATCATCCGGGATTATGGTCACTTACGTGGACACGAATTCAGCGTAGCTATGATGGAGTTTTTCAATTTAACAATTGAGGTTAAAGGAGAAGCTTACCTGCCCGATGACGGAAAATATATATTTGTATCAAACCATCCACTTGGTGGTTTAGACGGACATGTAATTATGGACCTGATAGGTAAGAAATACGGCCCAAATAGCTATACATTTCTCGTGAACGATCTCCTGATGAACCTGAAAAACCTGGAAGATGTTTTCATTCCTGTAAATAAGCATGGCAGGCAGGGAACCGAGCTAGCAGAGAAACTTGATGCTGCTCTTAAATCCGATAAGCAAATACTGACATTCCCTGCCGGCTTAGTCAGCCGCAAAGAAAATGGACAGGTTATGGACCTGGTATGGTATAAAAACTTTATAAATAAGTCAAAACAATTTCAAAGGGATGTTGTCCCAATTCACATGGGAGGTGGAAATACGGAATTTTTCTATCGCTTGTATAAATTCAGAAAATTCTTCGGTATAAAAGCAAATATTGAGATGCTGTATTTAATGGATGAAACATTTAAGCACCGAAATAAGCATCTGACTGTTAAATTCGGGAAACCAATTCCCTGGCAAACTTTCGACACATCGAAGCGGCCGTTAGCATGGGCAAAATGGGTAAAGGAAGTAGTTTATAAAATTGATGGCGTGGAAAACGTTCCATTTTAAAAATCTATTTCAAACAATATCCCCTCATTCCTGCTGTATTAGCTGGGTTAAGCATCTAATACACATAAAATGAAATCTATTTCCATTGTACTGTTCTCCGTTATTTTGCTATTTTCCTCCTGTGAATTTCTGGGCGAATGCGACCCGTATGACTAACCGGATGCACCGTATGAAAATCCTGAACGGATTGACACTTTTGCCTACTGAAGGAAGCCACCTGAATTACAAAAAAAAGAGACCGTCTCAAGTATACTTCTGAGACAGCCTCTTCTTAAGAATCAAATTGCCCCACTAATAAAAGCAGGTTATATATAATGCTAACGAGATACTACTTTTTCTACTAATACTTTCTGGCTTGTAGAATCTGTAATCTTAATGATATAAACACCAGTTGTGCTGAGTATGTATTGCTCTCTGCTGTTTGTTATAGTGGCGTTAAATAATTTCCTGCCTGAAATATCAAATACTTCAATGCTTCCATTTATTAACTGATCATCAGAGTTAACATACAGCATACCTTCATGTGCATATACATGGATGCTTTCAAGATCAAAACTACCAATTGAAACAGCAAGTGTAAATTCAACTGTATAAGTCTCAGTTGTTGTACCATCTTCAGCAGTAACAAGAACTGATGTAGTTCCCGGAATTGCTGCCGCAGCAGTAATATCTACAGTTGCATTAGTTGCATCTGTTGCAGTAGCAGTAACAGCTGGTACAGTAGCAGTACCTGCAGCTAATTCAACAATATACGCTGTTGTAGCAGCATCAAAACCAGTTACAGTTGTTCCGTCTACCATTAGGTCGCTTAAAGTTGCATCGTCTGATGCAGCAGCACCTGTTACAAAAACTACATTATCCCAATAGTATACTTTATCAGATCCAACAGTACCAAAATTGAAAAAGATAGAAACCATATCAAAATTGAAAGCCAGGTTTAATGCAGCTGTTCCTGTAGCTTCATTACTAAAATCAAATACCAGGGTTTCCCAGGCATTTGCCATAGTAGTTAATGTTTCTGTTTCGACTGATTTCGTAGGATCATTATGATCTTCTGCTTTTAAACGTATTGGAATACTTGCGGTTGGCGAATATACGTCAACGCTAATTCTTGTATCTGTCTCAGTAATTGGAATTACGGTTGCAAATCCAAGCGCAGTACCAATGGTTGTACCAGCCCATGTTTCAGAACCAGTTGTTTTAGTCGTGATCGCTACATTATTAGCTCCATTAGATGGATCAGCTCCTAAAACAGTGGCGTTGTCTCCAAAATCTGATAAATCATAATTTACAGTTGCACTTTCGAAATCAACTGGCAGGTCAATTTGAGACAGACCACCGGTATTGTCGATTAGTTCTACATCATCGAAAAGGAAAGTAGAATTTGCACTTCCATCACCAACAGCTCCAAAATCGAACATGAATACCAGTGTATTATAGGTGTCTGAAGACGTTCCGGCGAAGTCCCATGTCAGTGTTTCCCACTCGTTTGCAACTGTAGTATTGACAGATATTTCTGTATTTGCATCTCCTTCTAGCTTAAACAAGATTGGCATATCCGCACGCGGTGAATATACTTTCATGGTAATCGCATTTGTCGTGGAAAAATCAAGTTTGCTGCCTAAAATCAATTTACTACCAGCCCATGTTGCACCACCATCTCTGACGATTTGTGCAACAGTTGTACTGGTGTTTATACCAGAAGATTGTGGATTTGTTATAACTGTGGCAGTACCTCCATCAAAATCGATAAATGCGTAAGGTCCTCCTTCAAAGTCAATAGGAAGATCTACTGCTTGTAAATAACCCATTGATGCAATAAGCATCGTTAATAAAAATGTAATTTTCTTCATCATACTTGTAAACTTAGTGATTTAAATAGTGTATTGCGTAGTGAACAGTTTAAGTAAATAATTCAAATTCAATTAACTAGAATAACTACCATAATTAGTATTATTAGTAAATGTATAGCTTTAATTTCTGTAAAGTATGATTAAGGACTACGCCAAGAATACACTTAGCTATCATTAATATTACATCATCAATACATCATAGATCAGCGATCTACTTGCTATTTTAAAGTATTTGATATATATCCCCCAGAATTAAATGCCCCATTATTTTATATAAAATGAATTGCATAAGCGGACCTATAAAAAATCTCATCAGAGAAATATCTCTTACTCCTCAGTAACAACAATCTTTTCAATCTCGTCGCCCTGACGAATTTCATCAATGACCTCTACTCCCTCTACTACTTTACCAAAACAGGTATGGATGCGGTCGAGGTGACTGGTATTGTTTCTTGAGTGACAGACGAAGAACTGCGATCCACCGGTATTTTTTCCGGCATGCGCCATGGAGAGCACTCCCCTGTCGTGATATTGGTTATCGCCATCCAGTTCACAGTCGATGCTGTAACCCGGTCCACCTGCCCCAGTTCCATCAGGACAGCCGCCCTGGATAACGAAATCAGGAATCACGCGGTGAAAATTCAGTCCGTTATAAAAACCATCTTTCGCCAGTTTGATAAAATTATCAACTGTATTTGGTGCATCTTTTTCGTAAAACTCTACATGCATTATGCCTTTAGAAGTGTGTATTTCTGCCTTTTTCATTTTAATAATTAGTGCCTGAACGAAAACGTCCAATTAATTGAACTACAGCGACTTATTGTT
>CAZIFQ010000070.1:0-3884 GCA_964538375.1 uncultured Bacteroidaceae bacterium
TCTATTACCAGAGATAGTAACCTCCAAAGGGAAGCCATTGACTCGCTTCAGCAATTGCAGATCGCGGTTGATGCCGAAAAAGATATCGCAATAAAACATGGTGATGAGGATTATGCGAACCTTTTGCTAGGCTGCGAATGTGTAACGGCTGCATTAATCGCAGAACTAAAAATGTGGCTTTTCTTAAAGGAAGAGAATCCAGATGCCGCATGGGATGAGCTGGTTAGGGCACAAATGGCCTCATGGGATGCAGTAAGAGCACATCAGGGATTCGCTCACCTTTCAAATCAATTCAAAAAACTGGAGGCTATAGAAAAGATAGTATTTCCACCTCAAGTATTTGTTAGCTCTGGAATGATTGTAAAGAAACAAGAGTGCTCAATCTGTGGCGGCGAGTACGGTGAATGTGACCACCTTGCTGGCAAACCATATATGGGGCGATTCTGTTATATCATTGCACGAGACTTGTCTGTAGATCATGTCGCTATCGTTGAGCAACCAGCTGACAAACGGTGTCGAATTGAACATTTTGATGTTGAAGGCGGTATGCGCAACAGGATGACATGGAAAATTAAACCAAAAGAAAATGCATAGCAACCGCATCAACTCGGACTTGCAATTCCGCTACGCTCCATTGCAAGCCGGTTATGCGGAACATGTGGCTATTAAATAAGGATTCTGAATGAATGCTATCGGCCAGTTAATTTTATTCATTTTCACAGGAGGTGCATATCTACTGCTCTTTGCGACAATTGCACCTCTGATTGCAAAGATCTTTCTCAAAATTCATTACACGGGCTATTGGTACCCAATAATAGTTGCTTTGACGTTAGTGATACTTTTCCTTATTCATAAGCAGGTTTCGAAATATATACAGTTTTCGCTTAGCGTTAATACTGGTAATGTTCTACTGAAAAATATAGGAAAATCTGCCTTATTTTTACTTGGCGTATTAATTTTTGCTCAAATTCTTTTTAGTGCGGGCATTCTTGAAGGAAAACTATTTTGAGAGACAGCACATAACAAGTCGCTGGAGAATCGACGCCCAAAAACGCTATCGCGTTTTATGCGCGTCTCAGCTCCACCGTTGGGAGCAAAGAAAGGATAAACAGCATGGCCAAGAAAAGAGCGTTCATAAGCTTCGACTTCGACCACGACGCAGACCTCAAGAACCTGCTCGTTGGGCAGTCAAAACATCCAGACACCGACTTCGACATCGTTGACATGTCGATCAAGGAGGCGATAGCAACCAACTGGCGAGAGAACGCCAGACGACGAATCAAAGGGTGCCACGTTGTGATTGTTATTTGCGGTGTGTACACGTACAACGCGACGGGTGTAAGCGCGGAACTTAATATCGCACGAGAGGAGAGAGTCCCGTATTTCCTGCTGTGGGGCCGCAGCGATAAAAACTGTACAAAACCGTCTAGCGCACTTGGTTCGGACAAAATCTACAAGTGGAGTTGGGACAATTTGAAGGCTCTTGTCAATGGCGCGCGGTAATGCCGACGCAAAGGAGGTAACACTATGAGACGCGCGCTTTGTGTAGGTATTGATGAATATGCCGTGGGAAGTCTACAGGCATGTGCAGATGACGCGAACCGAGTGGCTGATATTCTGGCAAAGAACCACGATGGTTCACCAAATTTCGATTGCCGCTGCTTGACCGCACCTCTTGGCAGTACACTGACGGTCATAACACGGACTTCTCTGCGAAAGGCAATAGACGAGCTTTTCCGAAGCAAGGCGGACATTGCCCTGCTACACTTCTCCGGCCATGGCACTGTCAACAACCTCGATGGCTATCTCGTTACGCAAGACGCCAAAAAGTATGACGAGGGAGTGGCGATGGGAGATGTTCTGAAATGGGCCAACGACTCCAAGGCAGATGAGGTTGTCATCCTTCTCGACTGCTGTTTCTCTGGTCAACTCGGGGCCGTTCCGGCCATAGACAACTCCAAAGCCCTACTTCGCGAGGGCGTATCCATTCTCACGGCCAGTCGCTCTGATCAACCTTCCGTTGAAGACGGAGGAGGCGGGCTTTTCACGTCCCTCGTGATTGATGCGCTCTCGGGCGGTGCCGCTGATGTGCTTGGAGCAGTGACAGCTACAAGCATTTACTCCTATGTTGAGGCAGCACTCGGCGCGTGGGATCAACGACCTCTCTTCAAATCACATGTCGCACAACTCGTTCCGCTCCGAAATTGCGAACCACCAATTGACCGGGCACTTCTTCGCAGGTTGCCGGCACTATTCCCGCTACCAGCAGAGGATATCCCCCTTGATCCGTCATACGAGAGCACTTCGGAGAATGCGAATCCCGCACACGTCGAGGTCTTTCGAGAATTGCAGCAACTGAGCCGAGTTCACTTGGTCATTCCCTGTGACACACCGCACATGTACGAGGCTGCCATTGGGTCAAAGGCTTGCAAGTTGACGCCTTCTGGGCGGTACTACTGGAGATTGGCATCAGGCAACAGAATATGACAGTCCCAACCATCGGTCGCAGCGTACGCGGTAAACCGCGCAGCTGAACCGTAATGTTAGATGTGAGATCCGTGGAGGTTCTTAATGGACATGAAGGTTCTTTTTTTTGATACATGTGCCATCGTTAAATATTGGATTGATGAGCCAGGCCATGATGTTGTCAGGTGGTTATGCGAACCAAATACAAAAGTATTATTAGGCTTGTCTTTTTCTACAAGTGAACAAGTTGAAAAAGAATTTTACACCGTAATTGATCGGAAAGCTAAAAATCACGAAAACCCAGAAAAATATGCTTCTGCGATAAAAAATAGAGCAAAGCCATATTTCGATAGCATATTTCATGTTAGAGATTCCAAACCATTGCCCAAGTTTAAATTTGGGAAAGATACAAATGAGAATGAAATTATTAGCAAGTATGGTTTGGAACCAGACAAAGACATTGGCGATGCAAAAATAATTTCTTGTGTGATCAATTACCTTCGTTTTTTAGGGGGCTCCTCCTTGCCCCATGTAGTCACATCAGACAAAAAGTTCAAAAACGTTATAATAGGAGAAGGATACAAGGTCATTGATCCTGAGAAATCAACAAAGTTAGAAATCGAGCAATATTTATTATCGCTATGACCAATAAGATATTTCAGCTAATTAGGTCTTTCGGTGAATCGCGAGAACCACGCGCCCACTGAAGCCCACCGTTAAGAAGGCATAGTTATGTTCTTAAAAAAATTATTCAGGAATGGTTCTAATACTGAGAATTTGCCTTTTAAGGTAATTGAGCTAGAGCAAGGTACGCAACAATGGTTAAATTGGAGACATTTGAGAATAGGTGCGTCTGATGCTCCCACAATAATGGGGGAGAATAGATTTAAATCTCCTGATAAGCTTTTGCATGAAAAGAAACTTAAAGTTCAAATTGGTACAGGACTGAATGAAAAAATGCGTAAAGGAACAGCGCTTGAACCAAAGGCTCGATCTTTGTATCAAAAAATTACTAAAAAAGCAGTGCAGCCTATTTGCATCCAATCCAATTCTTACTCATGGCTAATTGCTAGCTTAGATGGTATCAGTAATGACTATAAAAGTTTAGTAGAAATCAAATGTGGCGAGTCAGCATATAGGCAAGCTGCCAGGGGTATTGTTCCCGATTATTACTTTGGTCAACTCCAGCACCAGCTAATGGTGACAGGTCTTAATTCACTGGATTATTGGTGTTATTGGCCAGGAGAAAGAGGCCTTCTAATCAAGGTTGAAAGGGATAATTCATATATTAAGAGACTGTTCAAGCAAGAAGAAGAATTCTATCAATCTATGAAAAACACCTAACCTTGCTGCTACAAGGGGGAAAAGAGGGGCCAATAGAACTCGATCGATAAGTATTAAGGATATTCACTGGAGGG
>CAZIFQ010000071.1:0-3683 GCA_964538375.1 uncultured Bacteroidaceae bacterium
GGTTTTCCGCCATCCATAATTGACTGCCAATTGTAACGGTATAATATTTATTTCCCTCAACATCCAGCACAGTCATTCTGCCTGATGCATTTACAATGAGTGGCGATCCCGACAAAGGAGTAGATCTATCAGCTTTAAAGGCGCTTACCGTTAAGGTCTGATTACTTGCATTTGTTCCGAGGGTCCATGTAACAGCAGCTTCACCATCGGCACCTGTAGTTACAGCTGGTTCTGAGACTGAACCTTCGTTTGCTTCAAAATTAACCAGGGCACCTTCAAAAGCAAGGCCTTTTTGGTCTTTTACCACAACTACTATTGGGTTTGCCACAGCGCTTAATACTTCAGCTACCTGGTTATTTCCGGAAACAAGCTCAATGCTTGCTGCTATAAGATCCGGCTCCGGCTCTTCATCATCACACGATGACATTAATCCGGGAAGAGCTAGCAAAACAAGAGAAATAGCTATAATACTATACTTGCGTTTCAAATGACTTTACTACTTATGTGGTGAGGATACTTATTATCAAAAATAAATCAAAATATTTAATATTGGAAATCACGGTCTATTTGAACCACCCCTCCCCCACTTTACAATAAACCATTCTGAACATTACTGAGTCAGGAGTTAAAAAATGTAAATCTTCAGCCTAATCTGGACACGATGGTTTAATAATTAAGAGTTAGATTTGGCTTCGCCGAGCTAAAGGTTCTTATATTTCTAACCATTAAATGTACAGATTAAGCTGAAGATTTACACTGGATACAATTCACGGACTTGATAAAGATAAAGAGTATGCACTGGTACAGGAAATGGGGAGTATTATAATCAGTGGTTCTGGATGCTGATATTCTAAAGGCTATTGTTTGGAGAGAGGGTTTGTTTGGGATGATGCCAAAATTCTACAAATTGCCTTCTTGACAATACTTTAGTATAGCGATTTACTGCCATGGCAGTAAATATGATTAATTATCATCTAAATCATGAGAAAAACATCTAATATTACCTGTATAGCGGTAATTAATCGCTAATTTCTTGTTAAATCTCATAAAAAGTGCTATTTTTACCGCTATAAAGGAAGAAATAATGCAAGCACAGGATATCGCAGAAGTAATTAAGACGCATAGGCGGGCAGCCAAATTAAGTCGTGTCCAGTTAGCAGAAATGGCAGGAGTTGGTAAGACAGTAATTTATGATATTGAGAATGGAAAAGAATCAGTCCGGTTGGATACTTTAAGAAAAATCCTGAAAGTATTAAACATAAGAATAATATTAACAAGTCCTCTGATGGAGAATATACATAACACAGGAAATGAGAAAGGCTAAAATATATGTTAAAGGGATTGAGGCTGGAATTCTAAGCGAATTAGTCAAAGGTAAAGAGTATGTATTTGAATATCTTGAAGGGTATAAGGGTCTTGAGGTTTCCCTTACTATGCCGACAAAGCAACAGGTTTATAAATTCAATAATTTTCCACCATTCTTTGATGGACTTCTACCTGAAGGAATCCAACTCGAAGGCTTGTTGAAAATTAGAAAAATTGACAGAATTGATTTTTTCTCGCAATTAATAGCCATTGGCGAAGACACAGTTGGAGCAGTCACAATAAAAGAAATAGTCTAATGAATCAGTGCCCGATTGCATATATATCTTGTGGTAATAATCGCTATAGTGAAAAAGGACTTAAACTATTGTCAGCAGGTCTGAAAACTTTAAAGGACCTTGAATATACTGCTGATGAACAGCGTAAGGAAGCATATAATCGTGCCTCCAAGATGTCTGTTCAAGGGGTGCAACCAAAACTTAGTGCCGTATTGAACATCAAAGAAGAAAGATTTGAGATTGTGGACAAAAGCGGAAAATATATACTTAAACCGCAGCATGATATTTTTCAGGAGATGCCTGAGAATGAAGACCTGACCATGAGGATTGCGAGTGTGATAGGCCTGGAAATTCCACAACATGGCTTAATATGGTCGAAAGATAAATCATTGACATATTTTATTAAAAGATTTGACAGGAAGGGACATAAGGATAAAATTCCTGTTGAAGATTTTGCACAATTAGCAGGTTTATCAAGGGATACAAAGTATGAATACAGTATGGAAAAAGTTGTAAATCTTGTTGATAGATATTGTACTTTCCCTGCAATTGAAAAGATAAAACTCTTTAAACTGACAATTTTCAACTACCTGGTTGGTAATGAAGATATGCATGTAAAGAATTTTTCCATAATTACACAAGATGGCAAAAGTTCCATATCCCCATGTTATGATTTAGTAAATTCAACTATAGAATATCAGAAGCAGGATGAAGAAATAGCGTTGCCATTGAAAGGAAAGAAAAAGAAATTAACACGTAATCTATTAATTAACTACTTTGGAAAAGAGAGATGTGAACTTACAGATAAGAGCATTGACAAAGTCCTGGAAACAATTTCATTATCAGTTCCTAAATGGAAAGATTTAATTAATAAAAGTTTCTTATCACAGGAAATGAAGGATAAATACCAGACCTTATTGGAAACAAGATTGAATAATCTCAGCATTCAGTAATGCTTATTTGATTTACTGGGTCTTTAGAATAGTTTGTGTAAACGCCTTTATTTAAATCCTGCATCTGTCTTCAAATTTAATCAACAATTGTTGTAGGATCATACTTTTGTCTTTTTTGTGTCATCATGGCAATTTACTACTTTTATTATAGCTTAACTTGCCGTCCACTTTATCGGGGTAGGTTCATACAATAAACTAAAAACAACACTATGTTCGATGAATTAGCGGATTATAAAAACAATGATCATTTCTTTTTCTCAAAGGAAAATGAACTTGAAGATGTATGCAATGCTCCAACAGATAAAAGTGGAGTTTACCTGGTGTATGAACTAAAGCATGGAAGGATTGAATTGGTTTATATCGGCTCTTCCGGTAAGGTCTTAAGCAACGGAACAATTAAGCAGCGAACAGGTGGACTTTATGACAGGATCGTAAACGGACATCAGTTTGGAAAAATACCCAGGAAAAAATCGTGGAAACAAAAACTGATTGATGAAGATATTGATGCCCTGGATGTTTACTGGTATGACACATTTAATGATAAAAACATGGACATACCTGTTTGTGTGGAAGCAAGCATCATACAGCATTTTTTTAACATACATGCCCATTTACCCCGCTGGAATAAAGAGTTTTAGAGATTGAATATGAAAATTATGCCTGGCAGGAAAACCCTCTGTATTGACATGGACAAGTTCCTGGCAGATTTTCAATAAGCCATCATGCCCCCCGGAAATTCATCAGCACTTATTTATACAGATTATTTGATTGAAGTTGCAATCCCTCGGCAAGCTCGAGAGACTATGGTAATACATATAAAGGGGGAAAGAAAGAGCAAAGACTCTACTTACAAATTTGCGCTGCTGAGAGGAACGATTGATATCATTCAGAATTCTCCAAACCTAAAAGAGCTTAAACATGACTTGAGGGTATATTACCCTATGGGACTTCTTGTGATGAAATGGATAGCGTATTACTTTCCATTATTTATGCATGATATCCCTCAACTTTTCAATAAATTTTACTTCCCGTAATGATAAATACGGATCTTTGCGGTAATCTTCTATTGCCTGATTGTAAGTAGCAACTTACAATGCACAGAAAATGGCAAATAAGAGTGCACAGGTTT
>CAZIFQ010000072.1:0-3509 GCA_964538375.1 uncultured Bacteroidaceae bacterium
GCACCATTCCGCGCTGGTCGAATTTATCAGGCGGCCCGAGGTCGAGTATTTCTCGGCGGTGTGGCCGGATCGGTTAAAGCAAAAAAAAGGAGCTAAATGAAAGAAGAACGGATTGTAGAAGAAATGGCGAATCTGGATGGATTAACTCCGGTTCTGGCTCACGGATTCACGCAGAAAGCACACTCCATAAATAACGAAGGATCATGTTTTAAACTGCCAGACTACCTAGCAGGCCACAACGCCGTTCAGCGCGTGGTTGACGGGCTGGATGAAAATAGTTTAACAAGATATACACTTAATCTATCGTATTACACTGGAGGACAAAAAGACTCGCGGTGGAAAACTGGAGAGGTTTGTAAATTATTATTAGCCTCATGTTATCAGAAGTGCGAGGCAATCCTCCGCGCTGTCGGGAAGTGGGAGGAAGGGGAATGAGCTGGACGCATTTATCAGATACAAATCCAAAAGCTAGAAAAGACCATTTCTGCGAGTTATGCGAAAGGATTATTCTGAAAGGAACGGTTCACGTTGCACGGAGAGGCATTGGAGATGGGGGGGCCTTGCACAATAAGAATGCACATAGCTTGCGAGATTGTGTCGCGGGGGTTTGATATAGATGAATGGGAGAATCTTGACCCATCCGAATTCCGTAAAGACATGGAAGACCGCGAGAAAGTACTAAAATAAACAGTTGACACCGTGCACCTAGTGCTATACGGTTTAGGAAATAAGGAGACAGGATGAAAAGAGAAATCAAATTCAGAGGGCTAAGGACGGACGGTAAAGGCTGGGCTTGCGGTAGCCTGATCAATGCTGAACACGGAAAATGCCTAATTTGCACATTCTGGGCGTTTGACGGGGCGAATGATATATATGACTTTCACGAGGTAGACCCCGAAACGGTCGGGCAGTTCACCGGGCTACAGGATAGAAACGGCGTTGATATTTATGAGGGTGATATTGACATTCAGAGGTTTGTTTTTACCTACAATGTTAATATGGGAGGATGGTATAGGATGAAAGATGGGGAAGGGTTCCAATGGCACTCTCAAGCTTGTACCCACGGCGGAACAAGGCTTCCATTTGAAATAATCGGATCAATCCACAACAACCCCGAACTAATGGAGAAGTAACGATGGACAAGAAACAGGAAATCAAACATTTATTTGGAACAACCAAGCGATACGCAGGGATTCTTGGATGCCCAGAGGGAACACCATATTCCCACCAACGCACCAACAACAAGAATCGGCGGAATCAATCGGAGTGGCAGTACAGAGCCAACATTGACTGCGCCATTTACCGCGACCGAGGAGTGGCATGCTTCCAGTGCAAGAAATGCAACGCAATCGCCACAGGGGATCGGCCGAACTATTGTTCTCACTGCAACAGCGCCGAGTTCTACCCTGTCGTGGTCGTGAAAACCGAACAGAAAACCGAGGAGAAATAAGATGGACGATGGAACCCCAACAATCAACGAAGAATTATCAGCCATCCAACAGGCGTTGACCGTGCCGAAAGGGCAGATGAATAAGTTCGGAGGCTACGCATACAGAAGCGCAGAAGATATTCTACAAGCACTCAAGCCACTACTAAGCGCAACCGGCGCAACTATTGTTTTGACGGATGAAATGGTAGCGGTCGGGGAGCGTATCTATGTGAAGGCTACGGCAACGTATGCAATCAGAGCAGATATAAGGACTGCAACCGGATTCGCTCGTGAAGCCGAAACAAAGAAGGGGATGGATGTGAGCCAAGTCACAGGCGCGGCAAGCTCATACGCCCGCAAATACGCCCTTAACGGGTTGTTTATGATCGACGATAGCAAGGATTCCGACGAAACCAATACACACGGATTAAGTGTCGCATACGTTGGACGGCTTCAAGACATCAAAGATTCGTATCCAACCAAGATAATCAGAGCGGCAATGAAGGATTACGATATTGAAAAAATGACCGATCTTCCAGAGATTGAGTGCGATAACTTCGAGGGCTTAATCAAAGGACTCGCGCAATCAGAAAATGATCAGGCGCTTTAACAACACAAACAACAAGGAATGAAGATAATGAAAAAGCTAGAAATCATTAAACAGGCGTTGCCGATAATCGAAGTGAATTTCGATGCAGTAAAAGAAGGGCTTGTGTCTCAGCTTGCGAAATATGAGAAAATAATAGTCACAGAAGAAACGCTTTCGGACTGCATAACAATGCAACGCGAGCTTGCCGGAGTCAGAAACAAGATTGACGGAATGCGTATGGACATTCAGCGGGAAATGAAACGCCCGCTTGATGACTTCAATTGTCAGATGAAAGAGCTTTTCAACCTGGTAGTGGCTACGGAATCGCCTATAAAGTTGGGGATCGACGTATTTGAGGTAAACCGAAAGGACGAAAAGACCGATGAAATAAACGCGCTCATGATCAAAGCAGTCGAGCCATTAAGCGAAAAGTTCGCTGAAAAGATCGTCTTTAATGCGAAGTGGCTGAACAAAGGATCGAAAATGCCAGGCATCAAAGATTCGATTGATGAACAGGTTATTGATCTTATGGCCATGCAAACGGCATTCGAGGAAACCGTAAGCGCGATTGAAGAAATCGTAACGAGTGCAAGTGAAGGTCTTACCACTCCGCTCAATTCTACTCAGTACATCAATCAAGCCGATGAAGGCGTCCCGTTGACTAAGATTATAATTAGCATCAATTCAGCCTCAAAACAGCGCAAGGATGCGGAGCAAGCGGTTATCGATGCACAGAACAGGAAGGCGGAAGCTGTCGATGCCGAAAAGAAAGAACTTGTCCCGGTTGCGCCTGTTCAATCTGAAGGGACGCAAGAAGCTCCTGCCCAATCGGTGCGAACCGTCACGATAAAAGTCACAACGACTGACGCGAAAATGCTCGAACTTTCCGGATTCATGAAAGCAAACTACATTTCTTTCGAGAAGGTAGCTAGCTAGAATGGCCTCCCCGTCCACAGAGGTACTCGTAAACGACCAGCCGGGGCTTAGCCGCCTCATTGGTCGGATGCGGGCTACGTTGCGCGACAAGGGTCAATTCAGAGCCATTATCCGTACAACCCGAAAGCGTTCACTTGAGCAGTCCGCCACTTATTATGTTTGGATTGCTCAAGTCCACGTAGAGCGCGGCGAGGAATCAATCGAGGATGTGCGCCGGTTCTGCAAGCTGAATTTCTTCGTGCCGATTCTCGTTACGGAAAATGAGGAGTTTGCCGAGGGGATTGCCGGAGTGCTTGGCAAGCTGGACAACACCGAGCAGTTGAAATTGATGGATCTAATAAACGTGACGAGCATTTGCAACACCTCCCAGATGTGCCGGGGGATGGAAACCATGCAAAGCCACTACGCCGCGCTTGATGTTGACCCGGTAATATTAGAATTCAAAGAGGAGAATCATTAGATGAAACCACAATTCAACGGATCAAATTACTCCAATCGGATCGACTACAAGCGGCTATCATGTCAACTCGACCGCGTGAAAGCGTTTATGCTTCC
>CAZIFQ010000073.1:0-3506 GCA_964538375.1 uncultured Bacteroidaceae bacterium
CAAATATGTAACTTTATTCTTATCAACATTTTATGAGTTGTGCCACAGGCACACACGGTATAATTAACACCTCACTCAACCTCAAATAATTAGCTCAAAAATTATTACCTTAGTTCTTAGAAAAATCAAAATAAAAGCTTTGTTCGTCGGTACTAATCATACCGCCAGAACGTTAGCGTTCATTGGAAAAACTAGAACGACACTGACAAGCAAAATAAAAATGAGAATTAAAATGAATATTAACTAATAAAAAATGGAGGTCAAAAATGAAAAAAAACATATTAAAATTAAGCCTTGTAGTATTACTCTTTCTCGGACTGAGTAACCTACAAGCCCAAGAAACCACTACCACAGCAGGTGGAGCGGCAAGTGGAAGCGGTGGCTCGGCGAGTTACACCATAGGCCAAGTGGTTTACACCACCAACCAAGGATCAAGTGGTAATACAGTAGCACAAGGCGTGCAACAGCCATTCGAGATTTCAGTAGTAGTAGGAATACCCGAAGCCAAAGGTATAAACCTTGAAGTTTCGGCATATCCTAACCCTACAACCGATTTTTTAATCGTAATAGTAGAAAACTACGAAACAGCAAACTTGCAGTATATGGTTTTCGACATAAATGGAAAACTTTTACAAATAGTAAAGGCAACAGGACAAGAAACAAAAATTGAAACAAACAATCTTGTTCCAAGCAATTACATTGTAAAAGTATTAGATAACCAAAAAGAAATTAAAGTATTTAAAATCATTAAAAATTAAGAAGGACAAAACAATGAAAAAATTATTTACAATTTTATTAGCAGTATTAATAACTGCAAGCGTGTTTGCACAAGCACCCGAGAAAATGACTTACCAAGCCGTAGTAAGAGATGGTAGTAGTACCCTTATTACAAACACCCAAGTAGGCATAGAAATAAACATATATCAAGGTTCAGCAAGTGGAACATTGGTTTTTACTGAAACCCAAACGCCAACAACCAATGTAAACGGACTGTTAACAATTGAAATTGGCGGACAAACAGGTTTCGACACAATAAGCTGGGCAAACGGACCATATTTCTTAGAAACAAATATTGATGTAGTAGGCGGAACAAACTACACCATAACAGGAGTAAGTCAATTATTAACAGTGCCTTACGCACTACACGCAAAAACTGCCGAAACAATTACAGGAGGAATAACAGAAGCCGACCCTGTATATACAAGTAGCCAAGCCGCTAACATAGCAGTTACAGACATTACCAATTTAAGTAATTTAAGTGGTACAAACACAGGCGACCAAACTATATCTCGTACAGGATTAACAGTAACTTTAAGTAATGGAGGCGCAACATACCAAGATAGTATAAACACTTATATCGCGGGAGATGGCATTGACATAACCAATAACGTAATCAGCGAGAAAAAATACCAAGTAGGCGACTTTGCCCAAGGAGGTATCGTGTTTTGGGTTGACGAAACAGGCGAGCATGGTTTAGTATGTGCTAAAACAGACCAAAATGGAGGAAGTGGAGTAAGATGGTATGCCGGAACATATGGCAATACACAAGCCAAAGGAGATGGACCTTATGCAGGCAAAGCCAATACATCAATTATTATTGCTGCACAAGTGGCAATTGGTGATGACGGTGGTACTTATGCCGCACGTATTTGTAATGAATTACAAATCACAGAAGGTGGTAAAACTTATGGAGACTGGTATCTACCATCAAAAGAAGAATTAAATCTGATGTATCAGAATAAGGCAACAATTAATGCTACGGCAACAACAAATGGAGGTAGCGATTTTGCTAGTAGTAGTGCCCACTTTTGGAGTTCTACCGAATACGATGAAACCTTTGCTCGGCAACAGTACTTCGCCAATGGCGACCAGGTCGGCTACAATAAGAACATCTCCTCAGCCTATGTGCGTGCTATTCGGGCTTTTTAACAATTTATCTATTTAACAGAGAAGTAGACGATTTTTTAACTATGGCAACTTACTATGAACTATCTATTTATAAAGCAATTTATGATTTACTTTTGGTTATATTTTAATTTACAAAGGAGTTTAGCAATGAATATAAATATATGGTTGGTATAAGTCTAAAGAATAGAAATACCCAACGAAACGCTAACACGCAATATAGCAAAAAGCGGTGAAGTGCTTAATTGGAGCGGTTTTCGCCCGTTTCAACTTCATCTCGGTTTGATAGTGAATAGCTCGCAATCCGCTTCATGCCATATTGCCACCGTTATGCGCAATAGCAGCAACATGAGACAGTTATTACTAATACTTACATTTACTTTTTTCTGGAGTAATGCCTTTTCTCAAGAGAATGATATTGACATTGAGCGAATCGATAATTATTTAGAATTTTTAGATAACGTTCAACTATCAGCAAAAGATTATATTATAACTCAGTTTCAGAAATATGACATTGTGATTCTTGCCGAACGTTATCATGCAGAAGAAACGCAATATAAATTAATAGACGAAATCATAAGGGATGATTATTTCATCTCAAATGTTGGAAACATATGTATCGAGATTGGTTCTTCAAATTTATCGGATAGGCTGAATAATTTTCTGATAACTTTCGATGATGACATAACAAATGGAGAACAAAAGCTCCTTGGATTCCAAAGAAATATTTCATTCTACCCATTATGGAGTAGAGAAAGCTACCGAATATTTTTGTCAAACCTGTTGACTTTAAATTTAAGTTTAGACCATAAAAATAAAGTAAATCTTTACTTGTGTGATATAAAATTTGATTGGGATAAAATAAAAACGAGACAGGACTTGGAAAATGTAAATGACGATAATAGAGATAGCACAATAGCACTTAACATATCAAAATGTTTTGATAAAATACAAAACTCTCCAAGAAAAAAATTATTGGTTATTTTAAATGAAGCACATGCAATTCCCAATACTGAATGGATTGATATGTGGAAAAAAAGAGCAGCTCAATACTTATCAGAGAAATATGGAAATGAAAGAGTGGCCTCATTTCTAATAAATAGTGTAGCGACCGATGACAATGATAAAGATATTTTGCTCCAAGAAGGATATTGGGATGCAGCTTTTAATATTGCAAAAGAGGATAATGTGGGTTTTGATTTTAATGGTTCTCCATTTGGTAAAGACCAATTTGATTATGCAATTGGTAAAAATAATGACCTGTTTCAATATCAAGACATTTTTGACGGATTTGTATTTTACAAACCAATAGAACAGCATACTCTTAGTATTGGCATTGACAATATTATTGCACCTGATTTTCGCAGTGAATTTCTTAGACGAATTAAAATATTTAATGGAAATAAATATCACAAGGAATTAAAGGCCGATAGTATATTACTTGGTATCAATAAGAAAGAGTTTTACCAATATGACAATTTTAATGAAATGCTTAAAGAGATTCAAAGTATAAATGAGAGATATTTAGACACAAAAAGATAAAGCGCATAACAATGAACTGTGCTAAAATCCAAGCAAAATTCAAGAAAAATTTGGGTTTA
>CAZIFQ010000074.1:0-3497 GCA_964538375.1 uncultured Bacteroidaceae bacterium
GAAAATTGTTGTTTTTTTCATGATTCAATGTTTTTTTTTACTGCTTGTGCATAACATCTGTATAAACGCCAGTTCCGTTTATTTCGCTTATAGCCACAGCTTGTTATTTATTTATAAATCTTTGATAATGTTCAACAAAACCGACAACAAACGTTTATAGTCGTTTATTATCGGATAATATTGTTTTTAATCATTAAGCAAATATATACAAAAAAAAGGAGAGAGCAAAAAAACTCCCTCCTTTTAAATTTTAGGCATTTCTTCTTTTACTCCGTTTCTTTAATTTCTACATTTCGGCGATTGCCTTTTCCTTTAAATATTTCTATTTCTAGGGTAATGGTATCGAAACCAAATTTTTCGAAAGTAATAATCCATATTCCGGGTTCGAGTTTTGAAAATTGATAATTACCTTTTGAGCTTGTCATTTTTACTTTAGTGGCAATATCGGTGCCGGCTTTAAAGCGTGCTGTAACTTTTACATCTTCTTCGGTTTTGTTGGTCTTTTTGTTTTTAGCGGTACCGTATAAAGAACGATTATGTGATGGATTATCGTAAATGTTTCGGGCTTCTAAATACTGAGTGTAGAATTCTTTTTGTGTAATCTGATATTGTATCATTTCGTTGTCTAACTCTTTTTTGAAAAATTTACTCATATCAGAAAATATTTCCACAAGTTTTTTGGTGGCTGCACTGCGTATGGCTTTGCCCTCAATTGGCTTGCTTAGGTAGGTTATATATCCGTCGGCTTCTTTGCCATATCGTTCTTTTAGTTTTTCGGTATATCCGTAATCTTTTAGTACATCTTTGTTTTCTTCGGCAAATTTTTGAGTAATACTTATTATGGTTGGCATTTCATTGTCTAGTATTTTTTTAATACCCGATATTGGCATTTTAAATTTATCGTAAATTGTTTCGCTGCCAGTATTTATGCCAAGGGCACGAAACATACCATAAAGAATATTGGTAGTAATATCTACTAATTTGCGAAATTTGTTTTTATCTTTTGCAAAACCCGAAATGGGTGTTAGCTGCAATTTAAAAGTTTTGTCTATATCTATAATAAAATCGTCTAACTGCCCAACCGAATCGCTAATAAGTTTGTTTTCTTCCCAAATTTCTGTGTTATCGCCAAATAATTCTTTAATTCCTCTTGCTGTAGATAAGCGTGATTCTTGTATTGAATTCATAATTTTTAAGTTTTTGAGATTAGTAATTGTTTTTGATTATATAAAATTAAATCATTAATGATGCGATGTCAATAGCTAATTTTATGTTATAGAACATTAAATTGTCATTGTTTTATTTTCAACAATTTAGGCTTTAAGCTATAACTGGCTTACAATACAGATAATACTGATAATGTATTACTTAATATCAAGTGGGTGTAATAGAACGTCGATTGCATGAGAGGAAATGTAGTTTTCATGAGAGCAAATGTGGTTCTGATGAGAGCAAATGTGGTTCTGATGAGAGCAAATGTGGTTCTGATGAGAGCAAATGTGGTTCTGATGAGATACAATGTGGTTTGCATGAGATACAATGTGGTTCTGATGAGATACAATGTGCTTCTGATGAGAGCAAATGTGGTTTGCATGAGATACAATGTGGATTGCATGTGATACAATGTGGATTGCAGGTGATGAAATGTGGATTGCAAGTTACTATATCACGAAAGTGTGTAAAAGAAGTTAGAATTCAGAAGTCGGAAGACCGAAGTTAAATAACTTTAGGCATTTAAAGTATTTTTAATTTTAGTCATTCCTTTTCTATATCACGAAAGTGAAAACTATAAAGTTGTAAATATAAAATAGAGCCTATCCTTTATAAAAAGGCAGTTTAACAACTTTAGCTTTAAGATTTTTGTTTCTAACTTTGATATAAATTTCTGTATCAAATTTTGTATAAGCAGAATTAATATACCCCAGTCCAATTCCTTTTTTAATCATTGTTGACATTGTACCCGATGTTACTTCTCCAATAATTTCTCCTTGGGCATTAACAATTTCGCAATGCTGACGAGGTATTCCTCTTTCAAGCAGTTCAAAACCTCTTAATCGTTTTGTAAGGCCTTTTTCTTTTAAGTTTTCCATATAGTTGCGGTCAATAAAATTATTGCCGTCAACAAATTTTGTAATCCAGCCCAAACCTGCTTCTATTGGCGAAGTGGTATCGTCAATATCATTACCATATAAACAAAATCCCATTTCAAGGCGCAAAGTATCGCGTGCACCAAGTCCAATTGGTTTAATACCAAATTCTTTTCCTGCTTCAAAAACAGCTTCCCATATTTTATCTGCATCTTTGTTTGCTATATATATTTCACAACCTCCTGAACCGGTATAACCTGTTGTTGAAAAAATAACATCTTTAACTCCTGCAAAATCTATTTTTTTAAAAGTATAATACTCCATGTCCTCAACAGAGCTGTTTGTTAATTTTTGCATTGCTTTTAAAGCAAGAGGACCCTGTATTGCAAGTTGAGCAATTTCATCTGATGCATTATAAAATTCTTTTCCTACTTCCAGTCCCATAGCTTCTGCTTGTTGCGAACACCATGCCCAGTCTTTATCAATATTTGCTGCATTAACAACTAAAAGGTATGTTTCGCAGTCAATCATATAAACCAAAAGGTCGTCAACTATTCCTCCTTTTCCATTAGGGAAACATGAATATTGCACTTTTCCATTATTTAATGCAGCTACATCGTTTGTTGTTACTTTCTGTACAAATTCAAATGCTTTTGATCCTTTTGCCCAAAACTCACCCATGTGAGAGACATCAAATACTCCAACTTTCTCTCTTACTGTAATGTGTTCTGCTATTAAACCTTCGTATTGAACTGGCATATTAAATCCTGCAAAAGGAACCATTTTAGCTCCCAATTGTTCATGAAAATGCGTAAATGCTGTTTGTTTCATTCTATATATATATTTAAGTATTTATATTATTTAGTGAAAAAACAAATATAAGAAAAATATTTGAAAATTTTCTCAATTTGTTTTGAAACATATGAAATACGGTAATTTCCAATTTTGAGGTGCTATGATAAAAATAGTTACATTTGCTTGAAAATAATAATAATAATATAGCCCTGAAAGGGCAAGATCAATAACACAGGGCGGAGTCCTGTGCAAAAATGACAAAGCGTATATAAGCCCTGAAAGGGCGTAATCAAAATAAATATTCGCAGGTCTACACCCTGCGTTGATATATCATACCCTTTTAGGTCTAAAACATTAATAAATTATTTTGCCTTAGCACCTCAAAATAAAATTTAACCTGCAATACCTTAATTCTTGCTTTTTAGAAAATTTCCACCCATATATTCTGAACTCTCAAAAAAATATCAACAATATACATATCAATAAGAAAAGATAAGTTAAGTTTGTAGTAAATAAAACTTATGATAAAATTTGACAGATTTCAGTTAAGCAACGGACTTAAGGTAATTGTTCATAAAGATAAAACAACACCAATACTTGCTTTTAACTTATTAT
>CAZIFQ010000075.1:0-3430 GCA_964538375.1 uncultured Bacteroidaceae bacterium
TAATTATGGTAGCCTTCTTACCGGTTCGTAGCGAGAGGTGCGTAAAAAGCAGCTCCACGAAAAGAGTTTGGAGTGTGAGTATAGTGCAAGAGCATTGGTTACAGTTGCACCTTTGTTGGATTGTAGGAGTTTGTCAACTCTTTTCGTCCCTCACTACTCAAACTCAAACTCAAACTTACTAACAACTACTTCCAGCAATGTTTGATTTCGAAAAACTCGATGTATATAACAAGGCTAAATCCTACAATTTAGCTGTCAACCAGTTTCTTTCAAAAAACACGATCAACCACAGCACGACTGATCAACTCCGCAGGGCATCCTTAAGCATCATGCTAAATATTGCAGAAGGTTCGGGCCGTTTCACCAAAGCTGACAAGCGGAACTTTTACGTTATTGCCAGGGGATCTGCATTTGAATGTGTTGCTGTTTTCGATTACCTGAAAGCTCTGGATCAAATCGATGAGCAGGTTTTCAAGGACTTCTATTCACGCTTGGAAGAGTTATCAAAAATGCTTTTTTCGCTGATCAGGGGACTGAGTAAATAACCTTGAAAAGCGTTTGTAAAGGCATAACTGGAAACAAATTCATTACACCAAAACCAGGTTACCGGTTGAAGTAGTGACTTATATCGCATTCAATAACAAATACAATGGCTTTGCTTTTGAGAAATATTTGAAAAGTGGATCGGGAGCAGGGGGAGTAATCCTGCTACCCCGAAGACTAATCTAAAGGCCGGGGCAGGAAAGAAAAAGAATACTTAACTTAGTAAGATCGTTGTCTAAAGGAGGGGAGTATTTTAGTCAAACAAAAAATAAGATAAATTAGAGCAAACAAAATATATAGCATTGAAACAAAAATATATCTATTTAATATTCATTTTTATTTTTTTAACTAGTTGTGATAGTAGGAATAACTCTATTGAATATAAACCAATAGGCTTTTTTTCATCTAAATATACGCTTAAAACAGGTGCTCCGCGACAAGGAATTTTAAAACCTGAAAGTAAAGGCGTAATTATTTTAGATACTATTTATACTAAGAGTTTAAGTTGCCTTGATGAGTTTGAATACATTTGGGTAATTTTTCATTTTCACGATGCAGAAGGTTGGGATAGTATTGTAACTCCACTCCAAAGTGATCATCAGTATGGGGTAATGGCAACACGTTCACCACGTCGTCCAAATCCAATTGGATTATCATTAATAAAAATAGATACAATAATAGAAAATAAAATATATGTCAGTGGAATAGATATTTTTGATAAAACTCCAATATTGGATATAAAACCGTTTTTACCATCTATTGATTATGTTGTAAGCTTGAAAAATATGGTAGCTGAAATTTATTTAGGACACCATGATGAAGATTATATTACAGATAGTTTAGTAAACGAATTTGTTTTGGGTAAAAAAGAATATGATAATAATAGTCAACAAGATAATAAAGACTAATAAAGTTTTTATTCATCAATATATTCTACTTTGCTCATTCCTAAAAGAGGGTAAAATATAAAAGGAAGAAATAATAGCCCTATTGTAAAACCTTCATCTTTCCCAAATTTTTTAGAGAGCATGTTGGTTATCCAAATCGCAAATATTATATTAACAAAAGGAATTATTAGAAGAATGATCCACCAAGTGGGCTTTTTTACAATCTCTAATAAAACAATAACATTGTATATAGGAACAATTGATGCCCATCCTTCTTTACCCGCCTTTTTATATATTTTCCATTGAGATTCAGCAGTTATGATTACAAACAATAACAATATCTGAATGAGAAGTGCCAATAATGATGATAATAAAAATCTACCAGTAGAAAATAAATTCTCATTTACATTTATGCCATATTCTTCATTCATGTTTGAGTGGGATAGTTGTATTTTTTCCTTCATCATGAATTCAATATTAAGGAATCCATAAAGTGTTGAGATAATATATGAAATACCCAAAATAATTAAACCAATCAAAATTGCATCTTTAAAGGAAATAAAATTATTGTTCTTCTTATTGAACTCATAATGGGCCATAACTAAGATGAAAAGAAGTAAAACCAAAGACAAGCTTCCAGTTAAACCAGAAATCCATTGGGATAAATTATCAGGATTGAATGTAAAGGTATTAATCAATCCAAAGAATAGGATAATTCCACCAAGAATTAATCCAAATTTTACTGATACTTTTAAAAGTTGATTTTTCATGTTGATTTATTTTAAAATTTCACACAACGGTTTGAATATGGTGCGTGCCGCAGTTTATAGCTATTATTTTTCAAATTACAAATACCTTTGATTAAAACTCTATCTCTCATATATACAATAATTTGCGGCATGCACTATATTTATTGTTGTAGCACGTTATTTATCAGAATAAACAATCTCTCAAAGATTTGGCTATCGATTAAGCTTAAAGTCTTTGAAAAAATTCCAGATTACGACACTTGCATTAAAATCCTGATTGGTATTCCCTGCCGGGTAACCAGCCGGACCAGCACCAGGCCACGTATGTCCTCCATTAATCACTTTGTAATAAATTACAATGGTTTTGTCGGAACATTTTGAATAACTAATCTTTTCGACTGTACAATCATCAGTTGTATCTATATCTGATAAAATTGTAGTATCAGCCGAAAAGCAATTGTTGAAATTAGTCCAGTAATTTACAGTCTGATCTGCTGAATTCCAGCCTTTGATACCTCTAAAAGGCACCCACGAATCTTCAGTGCCATGAATCTGAAGAACTGGCATAATATGAAGTGGATTGCAATTGATCATAGTATTAGTTGAAAAAACCCCACTGACAGATGCTATAGCTGCAATCCGATGACTGAGTTGGCAAGCAAGTTTGTGCGACATAAAACCACCGTTGGAATATCCACAGGCATATACCCTTTGAAGGTCAATATTGTAATGCTCACTCAAGGTGTCAATCAAAGCATTAATAAATCCAACATCATCAACATTGGGTGTCGGCCAATCAGGATTGTCTCCAACTCCGCTATTCCAGTTAGGGATTGCATTGGGGTAGGCAACTATAAAACCTGAAGTATCGGCAACTTGATTGAGCGAAGTATAACTCATACCATTCTGAGCGTTCCATCCATAGCTGTGTAAATAAATTACCAAAGGCAAATCTATAGTGTCAATGTAGTTCTTTGGCAAAAATACCGTGTAGTTTCTGTGATGACCGTCCAAATCAAAGCCACCTGGTATGTTTTGTGCATACAAAATTGATTGGAAGAAAAATAAAATAACGGCAAAAATAACCAATCCACGACTGGGAAACCTTAATGAAATAAAATGATTATTATTTTTCATATTTTCCTTATTATTTTTTTCTGTAAGTGATAGCTATAAATAGGCATTAAATGGTTCTATCCTTTAGATTTACAATCTGAATATTTATTAAAAAATAACATTGTTGGGATGAGG
>CAZIFQ010000076.1:0-3358 GCA_964538375.1 uncultured Bacteroidaceae bacterium
TAAATGTTTAACTTAACAAACGACGCCTTTGGTACAGGAAATGGGGAGTATTATAGCTCTCCCCGTCAGTTATTGCTAGCGGGGCAGTCTATTCCTTTAGATTTGTATGAATAGTTAGTCATCATAAAAAAGATTACAGATATTTTACTGAAGAATTTAATGCCGAAAATTCTTCAGTAAAAATAAACATTCCATTAGGTGCTTTTAGATTTATTGATATTGAGTTAGATAAAGAGTTTTAGTAATAAAAAACTCATAGATACAAGAAATGTATTCTGAAGAACAAGAATAACTAAGTAATTCTTGATATTTGCAACTGTTATTAAATTAAATTTTATACAATATGAAAATCATTAAAGTAGTAGCATTACTATTTTCAATGTCTTTAGTCAAGAAGTAAAATAAAAGACAAAAAAGAAATTTGATCGGATTGATAAAGATAAAAAAAACTTAAAACAGTATTAGTAAATAAAGCAAGTAAAATGAAAATTAATACGCTATATATCACCCTTTTAATACTTTCTAATGTATTGCCTTTATTTTCACAAATAGATAATGAAGCTAATTTTTATACATCACTAACAAACGCGAACTTTAATAAAAATTTGGTTTTAGATTATGGTGTAGATAATAATTTTGATACAGACGATAGTTTTTTTTTACAAAACGCAATAGATAATATATCTTCAAATGGTGGAGGTGTTTTAACGATTCCTGATGGGAATTATTCATTTGGAGGTATAAACTTAAAATCTAATGTCCATTTAGATATTCAACAAAATGTTGTTATAAGACCTTTTTATGAAATTCCAAGTAATGGAAAACTTAAAAACTACGCTGTTTTTAAGTTAGGAAGTAATACAAATCCTATTCAAAATGTTACCATAACAAGTTCAGGTGGAGGAAGGTTTAAAGTAGATTTAACTCAAAACAACAATCCAAATGTGGCAGTTATAAATTGCACTAAAGTTTCAAACTTTATGATAGCAAATTTTAATGTAATTGATAATTACACAAAATTTTCTGCAATAACTTTTGGTGGAGATGATTATGCAGGAGCATATGTTTTTCCTGAAAACGGAATCGTAAAAGATGTTGATATTTTAAACGCTCATTATGGCTACGGAACAGTGCAAACTCAATCTGCAGAAAACATCCTTTTTAAAAATTTATCAGGAACTGGTGGTGCAACTTTAAGATTAGAAACTGGTTTTACAGGATTAAATAATTTACAAGGAACAAATTTACCTTCAGGACAAAAAAGAGTTGGTGGTTTACATAAAATGGTAGCAAGAAACATTTCTTGTACAAATGGTAATTCTGCATTAATGATTTCTCCACATGCTTTGCATAATGGAACTGTAGATGCAGAGGGGATTCATAGTGTTAGTGCTGGTTTCACTGTTAGAGTTGAAGCTGGTTTTGTGTCTAAAAAATACGATCAAAGTATAAATCTTGATGATGGTACTTTTGAACACGTTAGAATAAAAAATGTAACAGCTACTTATGGCGAAACTGCTGAAATAAAGTCCAAGCATTTTAAATATTATCCCTTAGAAATTGTTCCACCAATAACACTAGCTAGCTACATTTCTAGTGATGAAACTAGTGTTTTTGTGGGTTCAGCAATAGCGCCTGTTTTGGTAAATGCAAATTATACTTGCACTAATGGAATTAAAACAGTTGTTATAGAAGAACCTGTTGTTGCTACTGGATTTCAATTTCAGGAAGATATAATTCCTGCAGCCTATTTAACTATCAATTGTGCTCCTTTATCTGTTGATGAAAACAAATTAAATGAAAATTTAGTTAATATTTACCCAAATCCAGCCAAAAATCTCATCAATATAAAGAGCCTTAAGAATTTCGAAAATGTAAATATTTATAGTGTTTCTGGTCAACTTGTTAAAACAATTAATAACAATAATTCTTCAATAAAAGTTGATGTAAAAAGTTTAAATTCTGGAATATATTTTGTGGAAATAGAGAGTTGTAAAGCTTCTTTTACAGGTAAAATGATAATTAAATAAAAATAAGCTTATCCTTTTAATAATTGTGCTTTTATTAAACTGTATCGTGTTTTTTGCACAGTCAGAATCAGATTTTTATAAAGCGCCTACAAAAATTAAATTCTATTTAGGCATAAAAAATTACACCTATGCATTACATCAAAAAGCAATTGTCACTCATTTTTTTATTCACAATTAGTATAGTATCCATTTCATTTGGACAAACTCAAAAGGCTGATGAATATTATTTTAATCCTGTTTTCGGAAATAATAACATAACAATTATACCTGATCAATGCAATAAAGGATTCATTGATAAAAAGCTAACTAAGACAATTGATAAAGTCAACAAAAAAGGAGGAGGAATTATAACCATTAAGAATGGAGACTATAAGTTTAAAAAGGGAGTTGTATTGAAAAGCAATGTACATATACATATTGAGTCTGACGTTAACTTCTACATGGATCAAGCAGGAGTTATGTTTAGTGCAAGAAGTACCACCAGCGGGAAACCAATTTCTAACTTTAGTCTAATAGGCTTAAGTGCAGATAATACAGAGCCGTTTACAGTCAATTTTAAGTATGGTAACTCAAAAACTAATATCAAAAAAAACGGTTTTGTTAAATTAGGGTATTCTAGCAACTTTAAGATCTCTAATGTTAAAATTATTGATGCTTACACAGGAATGTCTTCTATCGTTTTATCTTCAGATGTTAGTAGTATAGATATATTATTTAACCCCGATAGTAAAAAGAATAAGAAAAATGGCAGAACTAGTTTAATTAATGAAGTATTTGGTGTTCCTAGTAAAGGCATCATCGAAAAAATATACAATGAGAATGCGAGTTACGGTTATGGGCTTGTGCAAATGCAAGCTGGTAACAATATTGTTTACCGAGATTTAAGTGGTACAGGAGGAGTTACATTAAGATTAGAATCTGGTTTAAATATAAATCAACTTTTTAGACCTGTTGACTCAGCTCATATATACCTTGTTAAAGGAATTGAATTACCAGTAACTATAGATAAACAACCTAAGATAGACCAGGTTTATGCTAATAATATAAGTTGTGAAAACGGTCATGCTGCGTTTACCATGTCGCCACACACGGGTAAAGCAAGGGAGTGTTTTTCTATCTAAAATACGAACCAAAAGTTGCGAAGCAGGTGGTGAAGTAAGCAAAGGGTTTATCAATAATTTTTCGAGAGAAGAAAAAGCGGGCTTAGAAGTATCAAAATTTGGGATTGGGAAAGGATCATTCGCAAGTAATTCTACCATTATCGATGTAGTTGTGTAATCGGTAAATAACAATACACAGTTTTTCGCAATTAGGAGTGCACAGGTTTT
>CAZIFQ010000077.1:0-3159 GCA_964538375.1 uncultured Bacteroidaceae bacterium
CAGTGCTTCCCATTGCATAAAGTACGCTTAACATTTTCGCCTCCTCTTGTTTAAAATAGTCTAAATCGTCCTAAGAATTTATTAGATAACATATTTAAGAACTAATTTAAAGAGCTAATTTCCCCGCATACTGTTTCAGAAACGCTTTTTTGAAATCCAAAAACCTGTTTTCAGAGATAGCTTTTCTGGCATCTTTAATGAGCTCCATTAGAAAATATAAATTATGAATAGAGGTTAGTCTGAGCCCTAGAATTTCTCGCGTATTAAATAAGTGTCGAATATATGCCCTGGAGTAATTTTGGCATGTATAACAACCGCATTCAGCATCTATGGGTTCGTGGCTTCTTGCGTATTTTGCGTTTCTCACAACCAGTTTCCCCCCCCTTGTGAACGTTGTGCCATTTCTTGCGTTACGTGTAGGCATCACACAATCAAACATATCAATGCCAAGACCTATGCATTCCAGTAAATCCCGCGGATCTCCCACTCCCATTAAATAACGGACCCTGTGTTCAGGGATAAAACGAAGTGTATGCTGGGCAATTTCGTACATTAACGATCTATCTTCTCCTACGCTTAAACCACCAATGGCATAGCCTGAAAACCCTTCTTCAACCAACTCATTTGTACATCTCTCCCTCAGTTCTTTATGCATCCCTCCCTGAATAACAGGAAATAAAAGCTGCCTTTCGTCAACATGCACCTTTTTACATCTCTCTGCCCACTTACATGTTCTTTGCATAGCAATTTTGGCATCATTATACTCGCAAGGATACTTAATGCATTCATCCAAGGTCATTATTATATCTGCGCCTAGATCATTCTGAATTCTAACGGCCTCTTCAGGTGTTAGAAAAATTTTCTTGCCGTCTATATGTGATTGAAACACAGCCCCTTCATCAGTAATTTTCCTAAAATCTGAAAGGCTGAAGATTTGATACCCTCCGCTATCTGTTAGTATGGGTCTGTCCCAATGCATAAATTTATGCAGACCTCCAGCTTCTTTTATAATTTCCGTACCCGGTCTCAGAGTTAAATGATAGGCATTGCAGAGAATTACCTCTGCGCCAATATTAATAAGCTCCTCGGGCGACAAGGTCTTTACAGTTGCCTGCGTACCTACCGGCATAAATATTGGAGTGTTAATCTCGCCATGAGAAGTAACAAGTTTCCCAATTCTTGCCCCGCTATTTTTATCTTTATTGATTATTTTAAATGGATTAATCATATATATAAATATATCATAAAAATCTATCAAAGAACACAAAGGGAAGAGAAAACGCTTGCTCGAGAATTGTCTTTTTGATAGAATCTGTTAGTCATTTTTGTGTGCTTAAATGCGCGCCGTGTCCAAATTGCATGCTGGGGATAACTTATGGATAACTTCTCTTACGTGACTAGGTATTCTTTCTATATAAAAATCCGACATATTGTCGCTGATCAAATGTCCGATTTATTTTTGTCTTTTGCTAACTTTCTACTATCCAACAAGTTATATTGTTTTGCCCGGATTATGTTTACTAATAAGAGGTTTAAGCCTTTATGCTATCTAATGGCTTGCGCCCGTGAAGGTTTCGCTGTTTATGTGTTTGTGGATAACTCGTAGTTAATAAGGAATTTAGGTATTAATATGGAACATGAACTTCTTTGGCATAAGATGGTTGAGTATATTCAGGAAAAATCTACAGGGCAAAGTTTTGAAATATGGGTAAAAACCATAAAGCCTGTATCTTTTACTAAGAACACGCTTGTTTTAGAAGTTCCTAGTGATTTTATTGAAAACTGGTTAAGAGAAAAATATATAGACTTGCTTACGGAATCTATTATAAGCGTTACAGGTGAACCAGCTTCTATTAATTTTACTACTCCTGAGGTTAAGTATATTCCTAAAAAAAAACGAACCTATAGTATAAAAAGGATTATATCTGAAGATAAATTAAATACTTCCAGTATGGATAACACGCTTAATCCTAGATACACTTTTAATAGTTTTGTGGTTGGTTCCAGTAATCGTTTCGCACATGCTGCATCACTTGCCGTAGCACAATCTCCGGCAAAAGCTTATAATCCTCTATTTATCTATGGAGACGTCGGATTAGGAAAGACTCATTTAATGCAGGCAATTGGACATTTTATTTTAAGCAAAAAAATAAATAAAAAAATTGTATATATATCCAGTGAAAAATTTACGAATCAGTTTATAAATGCTATTGGAAATGGCAAAATAAATCAATTTAGAAAAAAATATAGAAAAGTAGATATCCTCCTAATAGATGATATTCATTTTATAGCCGGCAAGGAAAGCACGCAGGAGGAATTTTTTCATACTTTTAATGACCTTTATGATGCCCATAAACAAATAGTTATATCCAGTGATAAACCTCCAAAAAATATCCCCATTCTAGAAAATCGCCTTATCTCAAGATTTGAATGGGGATTAATTACAGACATTCAACCCCCTGACTTAGAAACTCGCATAGCTATATTACAAAAAAAAGCTGAACTTGAAGGACTTTCTATGCCTCAGGACGTTGCATATCTTATTGCAGATAATATAAAAACCAATATAAGAGAATTAGAAGGAGCATTGGTTAGGCTTATAGCCTTTGCTTCCTTAACTGGGGAAAAAATTGATATTAATCTTGCTAATACTGCTCTAAAAGATATAATTAATTACAATAGGAATAGGTCGATTAATATTGATTTTATTAAGGAAAAAATAGTAGAGCATTTTAAAATAAGACCTTCGGATCTTACCTCCCATAGGCGAAGTAGAAATATTGTTCTACCAAGACAGATTGCTATGTATATATCGCGAGAGTTAACAGATTTATCCCTACCGGAAATAGGCGCATCATTTGGTGGAAAAGATCACACTACTGTAATGCATGCGTGTAGTAAAATAAGAGAGAAGATAAAAAACAATAACGATTTTAAAGAAATAATAGATAAAATTAAACAAATTATAACCTGTTAATAATTTGTTTATAAGTGTGGATAATTATTAATAAAAATTATTATATTTTTTAAAACTATATAAGTGTGGTTTTTATTAATAGGTTATTAATTATGTATTTAAAGTATTAGTAGTAGTTTAGAAAGTTCTTAACATAATTAACAGTATTACTATTACTATTAGTTATTTATAAATAAATAAAA
>CAZIFQ010000078.1:0-3089 GCA_964538375.1 uncultured Bacteroidaceae bacterium
TTAATTAATTTTATGAAGTTCACATCTAAGCCATAGTTCACCCTTGCCTTTTACCTTCAATGTGCCGATTTCATATCCTAAACCCAAACAATTATGAAATTTAAACTTACCCTCGTACTCGTACTACTCGTATTTTCTATTTCTATTTTCGCCAAAGAAGTCAACTTAGATAAAGCCAAAGAGGCAGCTGAATGCTTCATCAGGGCAAGCAGCGAATCAAATTTAAAGAGCAGCTCCGTGATTGACCTCACGTACTTCAAATTTGAAACTACACATCCGTTTCAATCCAGTTTAAAATCATCTGGAACAGAAAATGAACTGATTTATATATTTAACCTTAACCAGGATGATGGATTTATTGTCGTATCCGGCGATGACCAGGCAAGACCTATTCTTAGATATTCATTTGAAGGTAGCTTTTCAGAAAAAAATATCCCTGGAAACTTAGCTAAATGGTTGGAGGGCTATAAAAATCAAATCAGGTACATCCAATCCAATGATAATTCAGGACAAGACAAACCAAATGATTTGTGGGAAGCGCTTTTATCCGGAAATTATTATTCAACTTTAAAATCAACAATGGCAGTGGACCCATTGGTTACAACTGAATGGAACCAGAGCCCATTTGTAAATGAATTCTGTCCATATGATTCTGATGCCGGTGAAAATGCTGTAACTGGTTGTGCAGCGACTGCTATGGCTCAAATTATGAAATTCTGGAATTATCCTGAAACCGGAGCCGGGTTTCATTCATACAATCATGATGAATACGGAACCTTATCCGCCAACTTTGGTAGCACAACTTATGATTGGTCGTCCATGACTGATGTTGTGAACTCGATGAAGGCAGACCCATAGAATATGCAGGATTTGGCTCAGGAGGTGGACATGCATTTGTCTGTGATGGATATGATTCAAATGATTTTTTTCATTTTAACTGGGGATGGGGAGGTTATCAGGATGGATTTTTTGCCATTGATGCGCTTGACCCATTGGATACAGGTGTTGGCGGTGGAGATGGAGGATACAATAGTGGTCACCAGGCCATCATTGGTATTAAACCCCCGGGTGAATTATTGACTTATGACCTTTCCCTGTTCGATGATATAACAATCTCTTCTAATCCCCTGTTTTTTACAGATGCATTCACGATTCATACAAACATTGCAAATGATGGAACCAATACATTCGTTGGTGATTTTTCAATTGCAATTTTTGATCAGGACCTTAATTTAGTTGAATTTGCTGAGATACTTGAAGGTATAAGCCTGGAGGGAGGAGGCACTCATTATGTTGATGGAGTGGACTTCGTAAATCCAGGATCCTTGAATATGTTACCTGGTACTCATTATGCAGTAGCTGTTTACCGTCCAGCTGGAGGAAACTGGCAATATGCCGGAGATGGCTCCTATACTAATTTATTGGAGATAGAAGTATACTATTCCAGTGATATAGAACTTTATAGCGATATCACCATAAGTTCCGGTTCTGAAATTCAACAGGAAGAGTCATTTACTGTTTCTGCTGATATTGCGAATTATGGGACAGCAACATTCACTGGTGCCTTTGAATTTGTATTGTTTGATATGGATGGCAACTTTAGTGCAATAGTTGAGATACTAACAGGCGTCTCATTGCCCAGCTTGTCTTATACGGGATTTGAATTCACTTCTGCTGGATTATCAATTGATCCGGGAACATATTTATTGGCATTAATGCATCAACCTGATGAAGGTAATGTAACCCTTTCCGGATCATCATTTCATACCAATCCTATTAAAGTCATTGTAAAGGAAGCTCCACTATCTGAAGATATGTATGAAAATAATGATGAAGAACTATCTGCATACGAGTTAGCATTAAATTATTCTTCAAATACAGCAAGTGTTTCAACACCAGGATCAAATGCTCATATTGGAACCGATCTGGATTTCTATAGTATTGACCTGGAATCTGGATATGATTACACAATAAATGCAAGGATTCATGATTCATATAATAGCGGCAACCAGGAAGTGTACTCTCTTGATATGCTATGGGCATTTAACGCACATGGATATTGGTCTGAGGTGTACGATGATGTAATGGCTGGTAGCATTGAAGTACCAAATGGAGGGGAAGTATTGTTCGTTGTTGCTCCATATTTCGAAGGAGAAACGGGAACTTACTTGCTTGATATTGAGGTTAACAGGACAGAGATAGTTTCTGCGGGTAATCAATTTATCGACAAAATAACTATCTACCCCAATCCCACCATGGATAAGATATTCATAAAGAGTAGTAAAGATGTGGAGTATATCAAGCTCTATGATTTAAACGGGAAGCTTTTACTATCAACAAGTAACTTGAATCCCGATAATTCAATCGATATTTCTGCCTGCAGTGAAGGCGTATACTTCCTTCATATAGTGCAACGTAAGCAAACTACCATTCACAAGATAATAAAACAATGAAAATCATAATTACAGTTCTTTCACTATTCATAGTTGCAGGTTGCAGCTCTTCTAAAATCAATACGGGAATGATACATGAACAAGCACCTGTCATTATTTATATGACAACCGCTGATTACTTTAACAATGTTCCCATTACCTTGAATGAGGCAAAGGATAAGATAATTTCTTATCCTGCCCCCACAGATCTAAGCTATGAAGGAGAAGTAGCGTATCCCATTAAGTTAGAGAAAGGATTTCTGTTGGACAGGAGAGGAGTTGGAGCCAATACGGTATTTACCAGTTTCACTTTTGAAGAATACGCTGCACTTGATCACGCACCTTCATTAGACGAGCTTTTCGAAAGCATTGTTGATCTGAATCCGATGAAGGTAGTATGCAATTGCGGACATATGTCTGATTATAAAGATTTAATAAGCGAATTAAACAGGAAAATTGAAGCAGGACTTGATGAATGTAATTGCGTGGAGTAAACAAATGCATCATCATTTACCTGGTAGGTGGTAATTCCGCAATCATTTTAACCCCGGATCTGCGATCCGGGGCTATTGATATTGAATCCCTTTGGGATTTGGTAAAGCTGTATCGTCCTAAAAAAAGTTTACAGGTTTATACTTCTAAGTTAATTGGTTTTTT
>CAZIFQ010000079.1:0-3050 GCA_964538375.1 uncultured Bacteroidaceae bacterium
CACTCTATGGTTGGTTTCCATTCAACCTGAGGGAACCTTTGGGCGCCTCCGTTACCTTTTCGGAGGCGACCGCCCCAGTCAAACTGCCCAGCTGACACTGTCCTCAATCCGGATAACGGATTAGAGTTAGGGCCTAAACATAGAGAGGGTGGTATTCCAGTGGCGGCTCCACCGAAGCTAGCGCTCCGGCTTCAAAGCCTCCCACCTATCCTGCACAAACTATGTTCAAACACAATGGCAGCTTACAGTAAAGCTCCACGGGGTCTTTTTGTCCTGCTGCGGGTAACGCGCATCTTTACGCGTACTTCAATTTCACCGAGTCTTTCGTTGAGACAGTGCTCCGATTGTTACGCCATTCGTGCGGGTCGGAACTTACCCGACAAGGAATTTCGCTACCTTAGGACCGTTATAGTTACGGCCGCCGTTCACCGGGGCTTCAATTCAGAGCTTCGCTGATCCGAAGATCAGCTAACTCTTCCCTTTAACCTTCCGGCACTGGGCAGGCGTCAGCCCCTATACATCGTCTTACGACTTAGCAGAGACCTGTGGTTTTGGTAACCAGTCACCAGAGCCTGTTCACTGCGGCCCTCATATGCTCCAGATGAAAATCTATCACAATAGAGGGCACCCCTTCTCCCGAAGTTACGGGGTTAATTTGCCGAGTTCCTTAACGAAAGTTCTCTCGTTCGTCTTGGTATGCTCTACCTATCTACCAGTGTCGGTTTGCGGTACGGGTACTTAGTATTCAACGCTTAGAGGTTTTTCTTGGCAGCATGGATCAACCACTTCTGTCTCAAGGACTCGTACTCATGCCTCGGCTCAGTCCGCGGATTTTCCTACGGACGTCATCGCCTACACATTTCCACCTACATCCAATTGTAGGCTGGTCTACCACCCTGCGTTGCCCCATCGCTCCTACTAAATAGTTCCGGAATGTTGACCGGATATCCATCGTCTACGCCTTCCGGCCTCGACTAAGGACCGACTAACCCGATGCGGATTGACCTGGCATCGGAAACCTTAGATATTCGACGAACATGCTTCTCACATGTTTTACGCTACTCATGCCTGCATTCTCACTTCTGCCCGCTCCAGCCGTCCTTACGGTCGACCTTCACTGCTGACAGAACGCTCTCCTACCGCTCCAGCCTAATGGCTGAAACCCATAGCTTCGGTGATAAACTTAGCCCCGGTAAATTTTCCGCGCAAGACCACTTGACCAGTGAGCTGTTACGCACTCTTTCAAGGAATGGCTGCTTCTAAGCCAACCTCCTGGTTGTCTCGGTAGTCCTACTTCGTTTTCCACTTAGTTTATACTTAGGGACCTTAGCTGATGGTCTGGGCTCTTTCCCTCTTGACAATGAAACTCATCTCCCACTGTCTAACTGCCATGCTTAAAGTATTGGCATTCGGAGTTTGGTTAGGTTTGGTAGCCGACAAGGCCCCTTGCCCGTCCAGTGCTCTACCTCCAACACTCAACACATGACGCTAGCCCTAAAGCTATTTCGGAGAGAACAAGCTATCTCCAAGTTCGTTTGGCATATCACCTCTACCCACAGTTCATCCTGCAGCTTTGCAACGCTGAAAGGTTCGGGCCTTCACGGGTTTTTACACCCGCTTCACCCTGACCATGGGTAGCTCACTTGGTTTCGTGTCTAATCCCTGCCACTCGCGCCCTATTAAGACGACTCGCTTTCGCTCCGGCTCCGGGTGTTACTCCCTTAACCTAGCGACAGAAATTAACTCGCAGGCTCATTCTCCAAAAGGCACGCCGTCAGACATTATGGCGGCCACTGAATCTCTTCAGCGCCCTTCCATCATAGTCCTCCGACAGATTGTATGCTCACGGTTTCAGGTTCTATTTCACTCCCCTTATCGGGGTACTTTTCACCTTTCCCTCACGGTACTATTCGCTATCGGTCGTCAAGTGTATTTAGCCTTGGAAAGTGGTCTTCCCAGCTTCCTACCAAATTAGCGTGTCTGGCAGTACTCAGGGTACCTGAAAGAAGTTGGCTTGTTTTCGTTTACGGGACTCTAACCCTCTCTGGTAGGCTTTCTCACACCTTTCTACTAACAAACCAATTTGTAACTTCTATAGATCAGGCCCTACAACCCCGGTCACGTAAACGCAACCGGTTTGGGCTCCTCCCCTTTCGCTCGCCACTACTCAGGGAATAATTTCTTTTCCTCTGGGTACTAAGATGTTTCAGTTCCCCAGGTTCCCCTCCAAAGACCTATGTATTCAGTCAATGGATGCAGCGGGTTTTCCGCTGCGGGTTTCCCCATTCGGAAATCCTCGGATCGGCACCTGTTCACGGCTCCTCGAGGCTTATCGCAGTGTCCCACGTCCTTCTTCGGCACTTGAACGCCAAGGCATCCACCGTAAGCACTTTGTAGCTTAACTCTTGTGATGCGGAGAAATCGATATTTATTCGCAGTTACTATTCAATTGTTAAGGTACGATTCCGACTGACTTTTGTCTGTCGGTGCCTGTTCCTCATCTTTCAATCAGGAACAGGCACTACCAGGCAATATATTTGATTTGGCTTTCTTAGACAAAACTGCCCGGCATTTCGCCGGGCAGAGAAATCCCATTAGAAATGCTTTCTTATTAAGTTTTGTCATTCAGAATGTCAGCCAATCTTTTGTCCTTTCCTCTTTTGCACAACCACTCTCTCAGTGGAGATGAGGGGACTCGAACCCCTGACCCCCGCCTTGCAAAGGCGGTGCTCTCCCAGCTGAGCTACATCCCCATATTGGGGGGGGAGTGGGCCTGACTGGATTCGAACCAGTGACCCCTGCGTTATCAGCACAGTGCTCTAACCAACTGAGCTACAGGCCCTCCAGTTTTCCTTAACAACTGAAGAGTGATAGAAAACCCATTGAGATAACCTTGACACCGTCAAGGATTTTTTTTGGTTCTTTAGTACATTTTAGTACATCTAGAGTGGAGCGCCAGTCCGAAGACTTTTGCTCAGATCTCCCTAGAAAGGAGGTGATCCAGGCGCACCTTCCGGTACGCCTACCTTGTTACGACTTCGTCCCAGTCA
>CAZIFQ010000080.1:0-3012 GCA_964538375.1 uncultured Bacteroidaceae bacterium
AACATACCTCAAATTACTTGAAATCTCAATAACAAAGGGCTTCATGTCCTAGGTCTTAATTCCCCCTTTGAAGGGGGGGCAGTTTCGCCACAGGCGAAACTGGGGGGATGTTCTCTACGATTTCTCGTCTTTTTTTACTGTTGTATGGCCGGCAAGCTTAAGCGTTATGTCATCGATAATGGCATAGATGCACGGAATGACAATCAGGGTTAGCAGAGTGGCGCAAAGAATGCCCCATACAATAGTGAGAGCCATTGGCCTCAGAAATGGGTCGTCTCCCCAGATGCCATAGGCGGTTGGTGCAAGACCAAGGGCTGTTGTGATTGTGGTGAGCAGAACAGGTCTTAATCTTAATTGTCCGCCCTCTATGATAGATGCTCGTCTATCCACTCCTTTTCTGCGGAGGTTATTAATGAATTCTACAAGCACAATAGAGTCATTTACTACAATGCCGTTGAGTCCTACAACACCCATCATCATAAAGAAGCTTATAGGAAGATTATGGAAGAAAAATGCCCAGACAACTCCTATTAAACCAAAAAGGATAGCTGTCATTACAACAATAGGCTGAACCAATGAATTAAAATTAGCTGCTAAGATAAGGAATATTAAGAAAAATGCCAGACCAAAGGCTTTAAGGAAGCTGTTGGTTGCCTTAATGTTCTCCTCTTGCTCGCCTCCATATTTTATATTGTATCCGGGGTATCTTTTTGGAATATCTTTAAACTCCTTAGCTAAAATCTGATTAACCTCTAAAGAAGTTGTTTTTTTTGTATCAACATCAGCGCGTACTGTAATTATCCTCTTCCCGTCAAAATGACGGATACGGGTTACTGATGTTCTGTCTTCCAGATGAGCGACCTTGTTTAGCGGTATAAGATTGCCGAATTTATTTGGAATCAATATCTTCTGAAAGATTTCTTTTTTACTGCGGGAATTCTCGGGGAAACGAACTATTACATCAATCTCCTCCTCAGCTTTGGTTGGTTTAATAGAGGTTGCCTTTCCTCCCTTAAATGAGGAACGAATAGTAGAGGCAATTTCTTTTACGGAAAGATAGGAACGCGCTGCCTGTTCCTCATCAATTACAACTCGTATTTCGCCTCTACCTATTTCATAATCAGAAGCAATATCTGTTACGCCTTCTATATTGTTCAGAAATAACAATACCTCGTTGGATATTTTTTCTAATATAGCAAAATCTTCTCCACGAATTTTGACCGCAACAGCTTTTCCGACAGGCGGACCTTCTTTGGCCTTTTCAAAATAAACTTTCTCAAATCCTTTTACGTCTTTAGTTTTTTCTCTCAGATCCTCAATGATTTGCTCAACGCTTCTATTACGATTATTATTTGGAGTAAGGTAAACAACAATTTGAGCTGTATGAGATCCCGATTTTCCATAAGGGTCAAACATCCATGTATCGCCATAGTAACCCACTTGAGTTGTGTAGGCATCCAGCTCGTTTTTGGGAAGCTGTGATACTTTCTTCTCAAGTTCTTTTATTAAATTATTTGTAGTATTAAGGTTTGTACCTGAGGGGGCCTCAACACGTATAAAGAACTGTTCTATGCCTTCGGATCCAAAAAGGATAAAAGGCATTGTCTTAGCCAGCATAAAGGTTAGAACAAGAACCACGATAGTACCTGATAATACCCAATAGCGTCTATTCAGAGATTTTTTAATTATTTTTGTGTACGATTTGAGCAACTTCTTGAACCATGGCATATCTTTCTTTGAGATGTATTTTTTATTTTTACCCACTGCAAAATCAGCCAAATGAGAGGGTAGAATTACTAATGCTTCAAACAGTGATGCGCTTAAAGCGATAATCACAACTATGGGTATACCGTATATAAATTTACCTATCATTCCCTCTATAAATAAAAGTGGGCTGAATGCCACAATGGTTGTAAGTATTGTGGCGGTAACAGGCTTAAATACTTCCTGTGTTCCTATAATGGCTGCCTGATGAGGATCCAGCCCTGCCTCCATATGGCGCGAACAATTCTCCGCTACAATAATTCCATCATCCACTAACATTCCCAGAACTATGATGAGTCCAAACATAGTTATAAGATTCACACTTAAGCCCGTAAATCCCATAATTGTCAATGTTGCGCAAAAAGCAATCGGGATTCCCAATGCAGTTAAAAAGGCTATACGATAGTGAAGAAATAACACGAGAACACACATGACGAGAAACAAACCAAATATCCCATTGTTTTTTAATACCCCTAAGCGTCTTGTAATATAAAAAGAGGTGTCATTGATGTATGAGACTTTTAATTCTGGATTTGCTTTATTAATAAAGTCAGCTGTCTTATCCTTAACAATCTTAACGATTTTGACTGTATCTCCTGTCGACTTTTTGACTACAGTCAGGTTGATTGAACGTGTGCCAAAGCTTTTATTGATAATATCCTCTTCCTTTAGAGAAAAACGAACCGATGCGACATCCTTTACACGTAGCCAATTGCCAAGGTCATTAGCGCGTATTATTACGTTTTCAATCTCCTGCTTTGTATGAAATTCTCCTGTGGTACGTATGTTGAATTCCTTTTCTCCGCGTAATTTTCCACCGGGTATACTGATGTTTTTCTCTTTCAAAGAACCCATTACTTCTTCTATACTGACGTGAAAGTCCCGCATTTTATCGGGGTCTATCTCTACCCACACTTCTTCATCTCTCCAACCTCGTTTAGAGATAGACGAGACACCGGGTATATCTTCAAGTATATCCTCAAGACTTTCTGCATATTTTCGAAGTTCGGTCTCCGGCAAATTTCCGCTCAATGCAATTTCAACGGCTGGGATCTCGCCGGTAGTGATTTCCGTTACAATCGGATCTTCAGCATCGTCGGGAAGATTCTGAACTCGATCAACAGCTTGTTGAATATCATCTACAACCTTATCCTTATCTTTTGCGTCCTGGCTTATGTTTATCATGATGGTAGAAACGTTTTCATCAGATATGGACTGGATATCTTTAATTCCGCTAACGCTCTTAAG
>CAZIFQ010000081.1:0-2926 GCA_964538375.1 uncultured Bacteroidaceae bacterium
TGCATTTTCTAGATCATCTGTCTGGCAACCATTGAATATTTCCAGTTTATTCATTAAAGTCCAAATGGGACGGGTCATAACACCATTTTTATTTGTGTATTCTAAGAATTCATCTCTTTCGTTCCTGTCTCTTAATATTACAGCGTTTAGCCAGTAATTTGAATGTGAATCTTTTGGTTCAGTGAAGAACTCTATGCTTCGACTCCAGTCTTCGCTAAAGCTGCTCCCGGCAAGTCGTTCAGGATGGCTATCAAAGAATCCTGCATATTTTTTTGCAGTTTCTCGTTTGTTTGAGATAAACTCATCTAGTTGCTCCAACTGAGCGCAGGCCAGGGCAGCATTTACGTTTGGCATTCTATAATTGTAGCCGATCATATCGTGACGATATTCCCATGGATGGGGAATTTTAGCTGTTGTAGTAATATATTTCGCTGCTTTGGCTAAAGCTTCATCATCAGTAACAATTATACCACCACCTCCACAGGTCATAGTTTTATTGCCATTAAAACTATAGATTCCCAATTTGCCAAAAGTACCTGTCATTTTACCTTTGTATTTACTGCCAATTGATTCAGCCGAATCCTCTACCACTGGAACGCCATATTTATCACAGATTTCTACAATCTCATCAATCCTGCAGGGATGTCCGAAGGTATGCATAGGAACACAGGCAGATATTGGTTTAGAGGTAGATGTGTTCAGAAGTTTCGATGTATTGGAATCCCACTTTGTATTATTCTTCAGAAAATCATCTAGTTTTTCTGGTGAAAGCCCCATAGTATCTTTATCAACATCCAGAAAAACTGGTTTTGCGTTACAGTAGGAAATTGCATTTGCAGTAGCTATAAAAGTGAGGGATTGGGTAATTACTTCATCATCTGGCTTTACTCCAGCCAGTAATAAAGCAATATGCAAAGCAGCAGTTCCATTTACTGTTGCTACGGCGTATTTTGCACCGCAATATTCAGCCATATCTTTTTCAATCCTATTTACATATTCACCTACTGAAGAGACAAAAGTAGAATCAATGCAATCAAGCAGATATTTCTTTTCGTTACCATTGAAAACGGGTGCGTGAAGTGGAATAAAGTCAGCGGGGGTCTTGAATACTTCTCGAATAAAATCTACAACAGTTTTGTACATAATGGCTTCCTAAATATTTTGATATTTTTTATCGTAGGGATTTAGTAATAATCCTGTTTTTAAAAGCTTATTTATGCGGTATATCGAATCTGGAACATTTTGAGTGATGTTAAAGTTTAATTCTTTCTTTATCTTTGTAAAATCAACCCGATAGTCACGCGGGTCTTCATCTTTATGTACATATTTTATTACGGCATCAGGAATAACTTTAATCATTATTTCGGCTAACATTTTTTTGGAATAATTTTCTGAAGTGTCACCAACCCCGAAAACATTCTTATTCACTTTCTCCGGTTCTGTTTCAAGCACAATAATGCAGCCTCGAGCAAGATCTTCAACATGACAGTAAGGTCTCCAGAATTGCTCTCCAAATATCACAAGCTCTTTTCCACTAGTAAGATCCCTGACAAATTCATTAACGGTAAGATCAAATCTAATTCTTGGAGAAATACCATAAACTGTAGAAAAACGCAAGGCAGTAGTAGTAAAATCATTTCTTGTAGGTGTTTTAGATATATACTCTTCTACCCGTACTTTCAGTTTTGCATATAGTGAAACGGGATTAAGAGGAGATTCTTCATTTAAAAAACCATCACCTTCCATTTTACCATAATTGCTGCATGTGGAAGCAAAAACGAATCTTTTTACATTTTCTTTTTCATTACAAAGATCAAATATCATTTTAGTAGCAAGCCAATTAGTTTCTTCTGTAATTTCAGGATCTTTTGCGCAAGCCGGATCTCCAACTATCGCTGCAAGGTGAACTACCGCATCAACCTTGTTTAATAAAGGTTCTATCTCATCTTTTACTCTGATATCTCCTTTAATAAACTCAAAGTTGGGATGATTATAAACTGAGAGTAATGACTCTCCTCCAAAATTCAGAATATCAAAGCCAATTACTTTATAACTTTTTTTCAATAATTGATTTACTAATACTGAGCCAATGTAACCAGCTGCTCCAGTAACTAAAACAGTTTTCATTTTTAAACCCCTTTTATAATATTTTTAACATAATTAGCAATCGCAAGACAGGAAGTTAAACCAGGAGATTCGATACCGATCAAGTTGATAAAATTCGGAAATCCTTTTTCCGTCTCTTCCCTAATGTAAAAATCACGGAAAGGTTCTCCTGCGTTTTGGAGTTTCGCCCTAATGCCGCTATCATCTAAATGAAGATCTTCTCCTTCAATGTCAATATATCTAGTTATCGCTTCTACAAAATCACTTTTGTATTTTTCATCCATTTTATAATTAAGATCATCAACATAATAGGCATTGGGACCAAAGCGAACTTCTCCATTAAGGTTAATAGTAAGATGGATTCCTAAAAAAATGCCGGATGGATCTGGCAGTGGATAAACAAGACGGTTAATACCTTTAATATGATTGTTTTTGTAGTATTCACCTTTGCACCAATGTAACTTAAGTCTATTCTTCTCTATATCTATCCCAACCAGAGCTGCAATTTTATCTGAATACAAGCCTGCACTGTTAATCAATATATTTGCTTGTATTTTTTCACCGTTGCTAAATGTTACAATATAATAATCATCTTGTCTAAGAATGGACTCAACTTCCATATCATAGATTACAAAGCCATCATTTTCTTCAATCTTAGCTTCCAGAGATTCCATTAATTTATGAGAATCAATAATACCAGTTGAAGATACCTTAAGAGCCTTTTGAGCTCTAATTGCAGGTTCAATTTTTTTTATTTCATCTTCTGAAATGATATGTAAATCCTTTACTCCATTTTTCTCACCATTTTCTTTAAGTTTGT
>CAZIFQ010000082.1:0-2878 GCA_964538375.1 uncultured Bacteroidaceae bacterium
ACCGTAACTGATGGTGTCAGTACCCTAAACGGAATAACGGTTGTTGGCGCGGGTGGTGTCACCCTTGATGCCGGTTCGCTGTTGACGATAAACCAGCTCATAGATTCCGGCTCGGGTGCCATTGATCTGACCGGTGGAACCGGGGTCACCCATAATGTAACCGGTGATCTGACCACCGGTGGTGCCGGGACGATTGATGTCACGGCGACTGCCAATAATATCACTATGGTTGATGGCACTGTGTACACGGCCGCTGGCGGTGCTGTGACCCTGTTAGCCGGTGATGATGTCGCGCTTGGGCGTATCAATAATCCTGGCGGCATCGTCAACGTGACGGCGGGCAATGCGACGGCAACCGGTAATATTACCGATGTCTGGACAACAGGTGAAGGCGCGGGTAACGAAAACATTGTTGGTACGACGGTGACCCTGGTTGCCGATACAGGTATTGGTGCCGCCGATGCGGATATTGATACAGCAGCAACTACTCTTATTTCCTCTACGACCTCTGGTGGTATCTATATAACTGAAACCGATGGCGTGGCCCTTGGCGCAACAACTGCCTCGGGTGGATTGTCTGTAACTGCAGGCGGGGACATCACCGTCACTGATAACATCGATTCCAACGGCGGGAGTGTCACCTTGAGCGCATCCGAATCAATCATCGTCAATGGCGGTGTCACTGTCGCATCGGATGGCGGGGTGATCACACTCGGCGCGGACAACAACAACGAGGACGGGGCGATCGTCATTGGCGATGGCGTGACGACGAGCACCATCACCTCAAGCGGGGGGAACATCACCCTTGGCGGCAGCCTCAACCCCGCCGGCGACAGCGCCGTTGGGAACGCTACGTCCGACCACGGTGTGAGGCTCAACCAGGCAGACATTCTAGCTGCCGGCGGCAACATCTCGATCCGCGGTACTGGCTACGCCAACAGCGGTACCGGACGTAACGGCATAAATGTGGAAGACGGCACCAACGTTACGACGACGGGAACCGGCAACATCACGTTTACCGGTACCGGCGGCGGCATTGCCGATGTCAGCAGTGCCTACAACTATGGCATCGGGATCGCGGGCGCATCATCCGTTTCTATTGAAGCAGGCACACTCACCATGGCAGGGACGAGCGGCCTCGGTACACGCGCCGCTACCGACCTCGCCGGTATCCGCGTGTTTGATGGAACCATCAGCTCCACCAGCGGAACCATAGACCTGACCGGTACGGGACAGAGCGGGGTCGACAGTAACCGGGGGTTCCAGCTCGACAGTGGCTCCATCACATCCGCAACCGGCGCCATCAACATTACTGGTACTGCCTGCGGCACGGCCACTGACAATGTCGGTGTCCTTCTGGGAAGCAACGTGGAGTCCACCGGTACTGCCACTATCACCATCACGGGGACCCCCGCCGGCACGTCCGGTGCAGGGATAGAAACCTCCGGCATCGTCACCATCGGCGGCGTCTCGGCAACCGGCGACATTACCTTCGTCACCGACAGCATCGTGCTCAGCGGCACTGGTTTCGTTGACTCAAGCGGCGCCCTTCTTATCAAGCCTAAGACCGTCTCGACGGCTATTGGGCTCGGCGGCGGTGCGGGTGGCTTGAACCTCGATGTCACCGAGATCGGGACGCTCGCGGACGGCTTCTCTTCCATCACCATCGGCGATGCCAGCGGCACGGGCGGAGTCACGATTAACGCCATTACATTTACTGACCCTGTTACGATCCAATCACCAAACGGCGGAACTATCAAAGTTGACGGTGCCCTTGCCACAAGTGGCGCAGGCGATGCCCTGACGCTTACCGGCGGCGCAATAGATATAAATGCAGCCATTACCACAAATGGCGGTCTCTTTACGTCCACCGGCACCACATTCGACAACACCGGCGGAACCATCGCTACAGGTACAGGTTCCATTAAGATAGATCAAACTGGTGCCATCACAATCGGCGCAAATATCTCAACAGATAATGATATAGACATAGATACAACTTCAACTTTTTCAGCCACCGCTGGCGTAGCCATTACAGGCGGCGGTGATGGAGATACATTTACAATAAATGCCGCAGGGATTGACTTAAATACAACTGCTGGCGGACAACTTGTTCAGACCGGCTCAGGAACAATCGCACTTGTGTCTACAGGCACAGGCAACTATGTTACTTTAGCCGACACTGCTATTAATATTGCTGATGGAGATTTATCAATTACTTCAGCAGCAGGTATTCTTGCTGATAATGCAACCGGCACAGCAGAAATTACTGCTGACGGCAATGTAACATTTAGTGCACAGGCAATTGGTTCTGATACTAAATATGTAGAAATTACTGGAGACAGTGGGATAGACAGGACTCTTACCGTTACCAGCACTGCAGCTGACGGGGATGATATTTATATTAAGGAAATGACAGCTCAGTTCGAAACCATTAATCTTACTATTGCCGATGCTGATGTGATGATAACAGCTGATTTATTTGGCGGTGCTGATGTTATTTCTACTACTGGAATAGAGCTCACCCTCCAACTTGATAATGTTGTTGGTACAGACTACAATCGAAATTTTCTATTTAATCTTACAGAACCCAGTAAGAATTTAGAGGTACGCATAGTAACTGCTGGAACCGGTGATGTAACCTTAACCTCGGCCGGCTCGATAAACGGTCATACTGATGACGGAACAGCTGACGTATCCGGTGCTACGATTAACTTAACTGCAGCAGTTGGCGGTATAGGAACAACTATTGCTCTTGATGTTGCTGCCTCTGTTGCCCTGAACGCAAACACCGTTGCCGGTGATGACGCGAATATCGTAATTGACAGTATAGGTAATTTACCGGTCGGGCTGATAGATGCGGGCACTGGAGATGTAA
>CAZIFQ010000083.1:0-2838 GCA_964538375.1 uncultured Bacteroidaceae bacterium
AAGAATCGGGTACTTTTAAAAGAGCTATCCGCGTAGGCGGATTTAGTTCAACACACGGTACAGGCAACGCCTGGCCTTTGTTTAAGTTTACTTTTTTGGTACCTTTATGTTAATCAACTAAAACAAAACTATAACACTCAGACGGCCGGCGCAGCCTATACCGCCAAACGTTGTGTGTAAGTTCGAAATAGTAACCCGACAACATTATAAACAAACCAATTAAAGTAGATGATGGACGATAACATAATATCTGAGAATAAAGAAATAGTTGAATATACAATGGGAATTGGAAAGGTGAACTTGATTGCTATACTGCTGATGATTCCAATGACGGCAATAATTTTTCTTCCCTTCATCCTAATTTGGGATTATGAAACATTTGAAAATAGTAAAGACATATTTATGGATTACATCCTTGTTTTCATACTCGCGGGGATTATTATACATGAATTGCTGCATGGTTTCACTTGGGGACAATTTGCATCGAATGGATTAAAATCTATAAAATTTGGGGTAAAATGGAAATTCTTGACACCCTATTGTCATTGTAAAGAACCATTAAAAGTTAAGCACTATAGAATTGGCGCAGCAATGCCGTTAATTGTAATGGGAATAATCCCTTCAATTATCGGTATAATAATTGGACATGGAGGAATTCTGAGTTTTGGAATATTTTTCACGTGGGCAGCAGGAGGAGACATTATCGCACTTTTTATGCTGAGAAAATTAGATGGAGAAGTTTATGTCTCTGACCATCCTGAGAAAATGGGATTTGTACGAGAAATAGATTAGAAAATGAATAAAACCTACACACAACATTTTGTATAAGTAATGGCAGGGAGAGTGCTAAATTACAAGGCCTGTAACCCGATAAACTTCATCACGGTTTGACAGGAAAGCACCACGCATTCTGCCACTACTCATACAATTTACCGTTAGGTCTAATTAAAGTAAACTCATGATAAAAAACATCATATTTATTATCACACTGATTGCATTTGCTAAAGCCTCATTTGCTCAGGAGAATTTAATTATTAACTCCTACAACCGTTCAACAACTTCGTTAAATGGTAGCTGGAAATACATTGTTGATCCCTACGAAAACGGATATTACAATTATCGCTACGAACCTTTTGATAAGCAAGAAAACCCATTGGTATCTGCATTTTTCATGAATTCAAAACCAAATAAGCCATCAGATCTAATTGAGTATAATTTTGATGAAATGGACAGTATATCGGTTCCCGGTGATTGGAATACTCAAAAAGAAAAGCTCTTTTATTACGAAGGAACTGTTTGGTATAAAAAATCATTTAATTATGTTTTATCAAAAAACTCAAATCGTGTATTTGTATATTTTGAAGCTTCAAATTATAAAACAGAGGTTTATTTAAACGGTAAAAAATTAGGAAGCCATATAGGCGGTTTTACACCTTTTAATTTTGAAGTAACAAACCATCTTAAGGAAAAAGACAACTTTTTAATTATTAAGGTCGATAATAAAAGAGTTAAAGAAGGAGTACCTACCCTGAATACCGATTGGTGGAATTATGGTGGACTTACCAGAGGTGTAAAGCTTATTGAAACTAGTGAAAATTTTATCGAAGATTATTTCATCCAATTAGATCCAAAAAACAATAATAAGATATCTGGTTATTTAACTTTAAACGGAAGGAATTCAGCTTTTAAAAAAATTCAAATTAATATTCCAGAACTCCAAATTAAAAAGAAGCTCATTACAGACAAAAAAGGAACAGTTTATTTTGAAATAATTTCAGATAATATTAAATACTGGGCTGTAGATAATCCTTTTCTTTATAAAGTAACTATTCAAACTGAAACCGATAAGATTATAGATCAAATTGGTTTTCGCACTATAAGTACTAAAGGCAGGCAGATTCTTTTAAATGAAAAACCTATTTTCCTCAAAGGTATTTCTATTCATGAAGAAAGTCCTATAAATAAAGGAAGAGGTTCTACAGAAGAAGATGCAAGACATCTTTTGCAATGGGCTAAAGAATTGGGTTGTAACTATGTTAGGTTAGCTCACTATCCACATAATGAACATATGGTACGTCTTGCTGATAAAATGGGAATGTTAGTTTGGGAAGAAAACCCAGTATATTGGACTATTTCTTGGAAAAACAAAAACACTTATCTAAATGCCAAAAATCAACTTTCCGAAGTAATAAACAGAGACAAAAACCGTGCTAGTGTTATTATATGGTCTATGGCAAATGAAACGCCGACTAGTGATGCAAGAAATATTTTTTTAACTAATCTTGCTAATTATACAAAAGAGAAAGATCCTACTAGACTAATAAGTGCAGCACTTGAACAAAGTGACTACCAAGCTAATAAATTTATTAGAACAATAGATGATCCTTTTGCTGATGTTGTAGACATTCTGAGTTTTAATCAATACATTGGATGGTATGATGGTTTACCAGAAAAATGCTCGAAAATTAGCTGGGTTATTAAACAGAACAAGCCTGTTTTAATCTCTGAATTTGGTGCAGGGGCAAAATATGGATTGCACGGTAATAAAGATACAAGATGGACAGAAGAGTTTCAAGAAAATCTTTATGTAGAAACTTTAAAAATGCTTGACAGAATCGATCAACTTCAAGGTTTTTCGCCTTGGATTTTAGTCGATTTTAGATCTCCAAGAAGAGTTTTACCAAAAATACAAGACGGTTGGAATAGAAAAGGACTCATCTCTGAAGATGGTTATAAGAAAAAAGCTTTCTTTATACTTCAAGATTATTATAAAAATAAAACTAGCCCTAATAAATAGGACTCTGAGCGGTCTGCAAGACCCAGCGATGAGTCGGTGTT
>CAZIFQ010000084.1:0-2678 GCA_964538375.1 uncultured Bacteroidaceae bacterium
GTTAATCCCTGTGGAAATCCCGACACATCTCCAGATACGTCAGTGGAGGTGCAATTTAAAATAGAAGTTAATCCCTGAGGGAATCCTGATACAGCTCCAGATACGTCAGTAGAGGAGCAAACTAAAAGAGAGGTTAATTCCTGTGGAAATCCCGACACATCTCCAGATATGTCAGTGGAGGAGCAATATAAACCAGAGGTTAATCCCTGAGGGAAATCTGATACGTTGCCAAATACGTCAGTGGAGGAGCAAACTAAAGCAGAGGTTAATCCCTGTGGAAATCCTGACACAGGTCCAGATACGTCAGTGGGGGAACAATCTAATTTATAGGTCAATCCCTGAGGGAAATCTGATGTAACGCCGATAAAATTAGCGCCCATAGCCTTCGCATCGAGCGTGTAATCACCAGCCCATGAAGTAGCCTGGATCAGATAACTCGTCCCTGCTGTTACCGTTCGCGTTGGCTGTGCATCTGTCGAAACAGACCCATCATTAAACAACCAGAGGAAGGTTCCTGCTGGGGCACCCCACGAGAAATCAAATGTTCCTGCTCCGTGGTCAATATTGAAAATCGGAACCCCCTCAGTGATAAGGTCAGAGTAAAACTGTTTTCCGCCGACCGTCGCACCATCCGCGCCAATCGCCAACTGACCCGCAACGCTGTCCTCTAGCGTCGGCAGTATCCACGCGCTGTCCTGCTGGATTGCAATGTCCCCGCCGTTGTGGACGTAACCACCGATGTTGGTCAGTGGTCGGTATGCGGCGACATCTACAACCGTTCCTGCCGCGTCAGGAGTCCGCACCGCCCAGAAGTCTGCGGGTGTGCTGGTGGTCTGCACCAGTGTTCCGAAGTTGCCGTTTACAGATTCGTCGTCGATGGTTGTGGTGGTCTTGCCGAAGTACTTGGTGAAGTCGTAAAGTGAATCCACAACTCTAGCTGTATACAATTTCCCTCCCCAGAAGTTTAGACCTGCTAACGAGCCAATAATAGTGTTGCCTAATTGTGTGATTGCTACAGAGGATGTATAAGTGCCAACTGGAGCCGCATTCACAAACAAAGTAAATGTAGATCCCTCTCGGACAAGTGTAATCATCTGTTTGAGGGGGGATGAAAAGTCATGGGCGTGCGCGATAACTACAGCTCCACCAAAATAGAGTAGGGCTTGAGTTGGGCTCGCTGAAATATTAAACCTTCCTGCCTCTCCTCCGTAATATTGAGAGATGAGGGCATTGAAGTCTGGATTTATTACATCGCTGATAACGAATTCTAGCGTGAAGTTATCCGTAGCGGGGACAACTTTAGCACCAAGTCCAATTTCATCCCCAACCCCATCAAACGTGCCGACAGACTTCGTGGGTGAGGGGAGGGCCGGGACATAAACCGAGCCATCCTTTGTGAATCCATTCAGAGCATTGGCGGAAGGGATGTGCGTGGCTCCAACAATCGTGCCATGATTCCCGTTGCCGCTGGAGTCGTAGGCGGTGTCGCCGGAGGTTTCCTCAAATGATAGCTCAACTAAGATCGAAGGACCTCTAGTCACTCGTACTAAAGAGAACTGAGCATTTAAATTCCGCGTTACATCTGCCGCGTTTTTCCCTATAAAATAGATCCCCATCCCTACCGAATTAACTGCCCAATCTTCGGTGAAGGAATCATCTACATAGACCTTGGTTAGACTGGAGGAAACTACCTCAAATTTTATTTTGCGCCACCCATCGGAAACTCGCAATACTGCTCCCGTTGTAGAGGCGGTTTTAATTGTTCCTCCCGCTTCGCGCATTTTTATAAGGCCAGTGTCGTTATCGTCTACACAATACCCACTGATTCCAACTGGGTTATCTCCTGCAAGCATACCACGAAGATCGCCACTTGCCCCGTCTGGATTACTAATTACTGCAAGGCTTACCTCGACAGTATCGCCAGCCTCAATGCATATCATCTCATCAAGGCTCACGTAGGATGTACTTAGCCCTGCGGTTTCAAGACACGCCACGCCCCCCATACCAGGAGTAGGCGTGACAATAGTTTTATCGTCTTCCAGCGTGATGCCGTCAGACGTGCCTGTGAGCCACTGCCGGATTGAGCCGAGCAGGGGCGGTAATGACGCGGCGGCGGATGAACCCCAAACGCCCTTCTTTCCATGGCTCTTTAATCCGAGTTTTCCAATCATTCCGATCCCCGTTAATACAAAACTTGGATTGTTGCGGTTCCGCTTGCGCTGATCGCTGAAATAGCGCCGGTATAGTTTCCAAGCTCCCAAGCCGGGCGAAATAAATCAAGTTTAAGCCCCTCGCCCAGCACAGCAGAGTCGCCCTTGTTCGCGGTTACGGCCACATCCTCATCGGCGGAAATAACCATATCGCGCACATTGGTGATCAAAACCCAATTTATGCCGTCATGCGTCCCAGTTCCATACCTGTGCTTAGGAGCAGTTACGGACGTTCCCGCCGATGCCGCCCAATAAACGCGACCATCCGATAAAACATAATCGCCTTGCGCGACTGCACCAGCCGTCCATGCGTCAGTCGTATTCATGTTCCTCGAAATATCTGGAGCGATAACCACCGAAGTAGTTCCAACGTCAATACTGTAGCTTTGATCCATAACCAATCTCCTTAATCTGTTCGGTTCTCATACGCTTTTTTTATGCCCATGTAAAGAGGCGCGTTCGATTTCT
>CAZIFQ010000085.1:0-2591 GCA_964538375.1 uncultured Bacteroidaceae bacterium
AGTTGTAATATGTTAGATAAAAAAACAAGTTTAGAAATCGGAAATCCAGAAATAAAACCTTTCCCTGATTTAAATGTAGGGACACGGCGCGCCGTGCCCTTACTTATATCCAATATAAAAAAACGCAGAAAATTTGGAATTGCTTCAATATCCGGTATACGTCAGGTATTTGACATAACAAACGGAGACGACAAACCTAATTTCTTTGATGGCACATCCACCGATATAACAGAGGCCGCTAAAGTATATATTGCAATCATATCTAAGAATTTTGCTGATCTTGTTAAAAATAAATCATCTAAGAAAAAACCTATTATAGTTGTTGGAATAGATACACGCCACACTGGTCCTGCTATTGCGGATATTGCAATAAGGACGCTCATTTGGCGTAACGTAGATGTAAAATATATATTCGTCTCGTCTATTACCAGAATTGCTGCTTATTCCAGAGAAACTGCCGACGGATTCTTATATATAACTGCAAGCCATAATCCCCGCGGATATAATGGCTTAAAACTAGGTCTCTCTGACGGCAAAGTATTACCCGCTGGAATTGCGCAGCCGTTCATTGAAAAATACGAATCTGAGTTAACTAATCCCGTGCTAATAAAAGAGATTATAATCGGAGTCAATAGTGTTTCCTCCCAGAAAATTAAAAAGACATTTAGAGACGTACCTGTTTTCGGAGAAGAATCCGAGAAGATTTATTCTGAACTTTGCGATTCTATTATAACCGGGTCTAAAAATGAGCAAGAGATAAAGCGCATAAAAAATGATATCAAATCAAAAATATCTTCTATGAATCTATGGATCGGGCTTGATCCAAATGGCGGAGCGAGAAGAGATAAGGAATATCTGGAGTCATGGGGATTTAACATTGTTCAGATAAATTCAGAATATCGCAAAGACATGAATCATCAGCTTGCCCCAACCTCTGAGGCGACAAAACAAGCTCAAGAAGCGCTTAGTCAAATGATAACATCTAAAAAGAATATTATTGCATTCTTTGTCTTTGATACTGATGGAGACAGAAAAAACGTAGTTCTGGTAGATAGAAATGGCTCCCCTTTCGTTCCAGGTGTTCAAAAGATATTCGCATTGGATGTACTGACATCCATTCTTGACATTGCAGATAAGGGTAAACTTGTTGATGGGAAATACGGTATTGTTGTTAATGACGCTTCTTCTTCTCTTATGGAACAGATATGCAGTCTTTTTAATATTGTGCTAAAGAGAACGGACACAGGAGAAGCTTCTGTTGCCGGAGGAGAAGAGATACTCTCAAAAGAAGATGTCGAAGTCATTCTAATGGGAGAAGCAAGTAATGGTGGAACCTTCACCCCTGATTTTATGGTAAGAGAACCTATTCATACAATCAGAACTATTATAAATCTTATAACACGACCAAATCTTGCAAAAATACTGACAAAGAAAGTAAATAGATCAGATAACTGTGATGATCTGTACTCTGCTAAAAACATACAAAGCCTTTTCTATAACATATTAAATGTTCTTCCTATCTCTATTGACACGGATTTTTTTACTAAAGAAGGTGAATACAGAGCAAAACCTATTGACCAACGCAAATTTAAGAAAAGCTTTGACAATTATTTTCCTGACAACTTGTGGCCGAAAATCAAAAAAGAGCTATCCGACATATATGATGGGAGTTTATCCTATGAATTTACAAACTATGAAGGGTCGGAAGAATTAAGAGGTAAAGGGAATAGAAAAACACAATCTGGAGGTTATAAGATTGAATTCTTCTTTTATAACAAAGATGTGAAACGTCTCATTGGATGGATCTGGTTCAGATTATCACTTACTGAAAAAGGTTTGATGCGAAGAGGGGTAAGTCTGTCTCATATTCAATCTGACACTGAAACAAAGCAACTGCTTGAGAAAAAATATAAAGCAATCTATGATTTATTTGCTAAAGCAATTAAAGAAATTGAGAATTTGGAAGTGGCATAATGAAGCATTCATTAAAAGTGGGTTTTAGTTTCGGTGTAACTTCAGGAATAATTACAACACTCGGGTTAATGGTTGGTTTACAATCAGGAACTCACTCAAAGAGTGTAGTTATTGGCGGCATATTGACAATAGCAATAGCTGATGCGTTTTCAGATGCACTTGGTATTCATGTTTCTGAGGAGTCTGAAAATAAACATACTGCAAAACAGATATGGACAGCGACAATTGCCACTTTTTTATCTAAGTTTATTTTTGCCTTAACCTTTCTTATCCCGCTTTTATTATTTGAGCTTCCAACAGCAATCATGATAAGCATAATTTGGGGATTATCAGTATTATGTCTTCTTAGTTATAGAATTGCCACGGAGCAGAAAGTAAATCCATGGAAAGTGATTGCCGAGCATTTAGCTATAGCTTTGGTAGTTATAATCCTAACTCATTATCTTGGAGACTGGACAGCATCACGATTTAGTTAAAACCCATCCTGAAAAATATTTTTTCTTGACATAGAATTTTCAATTGTTTATTATGAACATATGTTCATAATAATTAGGGGATTTGATGAGACCGAAAAAGATAAGATGGGTTAAATGTGAACCAGGAGAGAGATGTTTCAG
>CAZIFQ010000086.1:0-2557 GCA_964538375.1 uncultured Bacteroidaceae bacterium
TGTTCTTTCTGATTTATTTAATGAAAGTAAGAAAATGTAAACTTAGGATGGTATAACCAATGCCTGGCTATACCGCTAATGCTCACAAATAAATACCAACTTGCTATAACGATTAAATAAAACAAAAACCCAACTAACGCCGGCACATGGTCATACCATCAGACCTTTAGGGGACATTCAAATGAAAAAATCTCGAAACCAATATCATAGATATGGAAATCCATAGAAATTTGATATTAATCCTTTTGATGTCATTTATTTTTTGTCAATGTCAAACAGGTTCTGAAAAAGTAAGTAATGAGCACCTCCCGGATGCAGTGAGCACGTCTATTAATAATAGAATAGCAAAAGGTATTATTCCAGGCATTGCCATTGCTATAATTGATTCAAATGGGATACAGTATTTCAATTTTGGCTTAACCTCAAAGAGAGGTAAGGGGGTTGATGAGCATACCATCTATGAAATTGGATCTATCTCTAAAGTGTTTACGGCGATTCTTCTTGCTCAGCAGGTAAGAGATGGTGATCTCACATTGGATGACAAGATAAATGATTATCTCCCGGCAGAAGTGAAAGTACCGGTGATGGGAGAACAGGAAATTACATTTGGCAACCTTTCCGACCATACCTCCGGACTGCCCAGAATGCCATACAACTTTACTCCAGCAAACCCACACAATCCATTCGCCGATTATACGGTTGATCAGATGTATGAATTCATCTCAAATTATCAACCAGTTCGGGAAGTCGGTGAAGAATTTGAATACTCTAATATTGCTCAAGGGCTTTTAGGTCACCTCCTGGCTGAGAATAAAAATACAACTTATGAAAATTTGATGATTCAGACCATTGCGCGACCGCTGGCGATGAATGAGACGAAAATCAAACTTGATAAAAGAATGACAGACAATTTAGCTTTGGGACACAGTGATGGCCAGGTGGTGGAAAACTGGGATATACCTACACTTGCAGGAGCGGGTGCAATAAGAAGCTCTACCTCTGACATGGCCAAATTTGTATCTGCTAATTTAGGCTATTCCGAGAGCCCTGTAATGGCTGCAATGGAGTTCTCACATCAGATACGGCATGATAAAGCAGATGCTATGCGTGTTGCATTGGGCTGGCTCATTAAGAAAGGAGAGGATGGAGATATTTTCTGTCATGGTGGAGCAACAGGTGGATATAGAACATTTATAGGATTTGTAAAAGAAACTGGTAAAGGAGTGGTTCTGCTTACAAATTCTTCAACCGGAGCTGATGATATTGGATTGTATTTACTGGATCCCGGATCAAAATTAAGCGAAGTGAGATCTAAAAGCGATGCTGTTAAATTACCTAAAGCTACCATTGAGCAATATGTCGGAGTATATGAATTACAACCTGAATTGAAGATAACAATTACCAAAGAAGGTTCTCAACTATATGGACAAGCTACCGGGCAGGGAAGATTTGAGATGTATCCTAAAAATGATACAGTCTTTTATCTAACTGTTGTAGAAGCAGAGATTTCCTTTTCGATTAATGATGGCATTGTGGAAATCTTAACGCTATTTCAAACTGGGCAGGAATTACAAGGAAAGAAGGTTGAATAGGAAAATGTATTTACTGAGTCTTGTCTGCCCTGGCTTTTAGCTTATCGCTTATGAAGCCTTCGATCTCTTCAAGCTCATCCACGGGAATTGAATGTAAGATTTTCTTCATATCTATCACTCTGTCAGACTTGCGTATGGTATGAAGGGGATGTTCCTTGTCGGAATGCAAATTCTCATCAGGAACCCAATCCATAAGATCATTGGGAGTACAGCGAAAGGCTATGCATAACTTCTCCAGTTCCTTTAAGCCGATTTGCTTGATCTTGTCATTCTTCAGCTTTGTTGCGAAATTATCTGAAAAACCTGCTTTGGTAAGGAAAGTAAAAGGCTTGTCGATTCCCTTAGCTTTAAAAATCCTGTCGAAACTAAATGTAAGCATATACTGATTGTTTTATCTATTCAAAGCTAATCCCTTTACACTTCAAATCCAAAACAATACCGTGTATATTCAAAGTATTTTCGTGTGGCTACAAAAGATTTTCGCATATCTACAAAAGATTTTCGCATATCTGCAAAGTGTATCCGCATATCTACAAAGTGTACCCGCATATCTGTAAAAGGTATCCGCACCTCTGCAAAGTGTATCCGCATATCTGTAAAAGGTTCCCACATCTCTGCGAAAGGTTTCCGCATCCCTACAAAGTATTTCCGGGCTTATTATTCTATATAAAACACCCGAACAAAGTGCAAATCCCAATCTAACTGAGCTCCCTGTTCCGAAGCAAACTGAGCAGTGCTCTCCGGACCAAACTGAGCAATCAGAAATCAATATCTAAAGAACGTTTCAACGCTTACTTAATCAATTAAAACTATGATTAATTTACATATGTTTCAACTTTCTGACTCATCTTTTGTAATACTCCCAAAATACCAATCCACGGGTTTAGTTAAAAACTTAGAATTAAATTTAATAACCCTATGACAAAAAAATCCTGCTTATCATTATCATCTGATACGTCCCGGTT
>CAZIFQ010000087.1:0-2548 GCA_964538375.1 uncultured Bacteroidaceae bacterium
ATAACCCTATGACAAAAAAATCCTGCTTATCATTATCATCTGATACGTCCCGGTTCAGACAATGGTGGAAAAACGGGTTATTGCCGTGATCAGATGTTAGGGAGAGTTTCATACCCCACTTCTCGCTCTTCAGCTTGTTTAATCCATTGAGGAATGACTGTTTTTAGAAATTCATCTTTCTCAGCTTGCAATTTATCCTTGTCAAGTCCAATGAATTCCTGGGCTTTCTTCTTAGTTGCAATATCCGGGTAAGGAAGTTCTTCATTATAGCCCAGTACTGAAAACAACCTGGACAGCTTTAGCCTGGCTTCCTGTGCAATAGTTATTCCTGTTGAAATGACTCTTCCTGTCTCCAATGGAGAATGGAATGATCCACCATGACTGGACGCAGCATAGTCCCATCTCCACTGTGCATGTCGTATATCGATAAGTATGGCTTTCATCTGGCTCTCTTCTGCTCCTAACTCCCAGGCATATGCCGCTTCAACATGAGCCCTGACTAGCAGTTCCTCAAGCTTATCCCGGTTTTCCAGGATCTTGTCTTGACGATCGAAGACATTTCTCATAAGAGTTTCTGCTTCTTCCCGGTGGCATACCTGGCATGAGCTGGAAAGATTATTTAATGGACTCTGGATATGGTGATCTGTGAATTTTAATCCCCCTTCACTGATATAGGGCATATGACAATCGGCACATGACACACCTCTCTCAGCATGTATGCCTGTCATGTAAAGCTCATATCCAGGATGCTGCGCTTTCAGCATCGGGGCCTTGCTTAGTTGATGCGTCCAGTCGGCAAACTCAATAGCATCATAATATGCTTCCATATTCTCAGCAGAAAAGCCATTGTCCCAGGGTAGCGTCAGGTATGGAACTCCCTCCACTGTCTTCTTATTGAAATAGTACTCCACATGGCATTGGGCACAGACCAGCGAACGCATTTCCTGGTGTGAAGCCTTGCCAATATCTTTTCCGATTCTGTTATAAGCTTCAATAAGGGCAGGTCGGGAGATCCGCAGGTTCATAGTTTCAGCATCATGACAATCGGCGCAGCCAATTGGATTTACAATTTCATGTCCCTTGGTTTCCCAGGTCCCATTATAGAAACTTGCTACTCCAGTTTGAAAATCACCATTCTCTTCAATAAGCTGATTCATCAGGCGAGGTACATCGGGACTTTTACATGTCCAGCATGTATTTGGCATGGGGCTTTGTTGACCATTCATAGGAGCTCCTGTCCGCAAAGTATTTTGAATGTCTTCAATGGCATAATAATGCCCTCTACCCTGGCTATAGTCCTTTGAAAATCCATATCCCGCCCAGAGGACAACCAAACGAGGGTCTTTCTCTAACATATCGATCATCTGTGATCCATTGTACTTCGAGCGGAATTCTGACTCAGAGGTTTGCAGGTAGGATTGGTATTCCCGAGGGAAATTTTTGCCCCACACAGCGTTCCTGGGTTCAAACTGAGAGTGTTCCACCTGCGGTGTATAGGCAAAAGTAGCCTCAGCCCTTCTTTCGATAACAGACGATGCCAGCAAGCCGAGCATAAAAACAATCACTATAGTTACAATAAATAACAGCCAGTTAAGAATAGGCTTTCTTGTTTTACTTTTTTCTATTGGAGTCATAATTGCATCAATCTTTAGTTGTTAATTTTTTTAGCCAGTCGGGAACAGGACTGGGAGGCAGGGGAGCTCTCGCACCGGGGGTACTTGAAAGACTGTTTACCCTTCCGTGTGGCACTTCCCTGTGACATTCCCAGCATTTTCTTTCAGCCCTGAAATGATGATATTCTGCAGTTTTCATAAGTAGCTTAGCATCTGTAAGAAGATTCATATGACACCTCTGACAATTATCCTGCACCACCTCCTTTCCCTCCTCTTTTATAAAGATCACCTGGGGTTCTTTCCTGAGTGTAAATATCGTCGCATGTCTCATTCCGTCCTTTGCTTTGAAATAGTACTTATTGAAAACATTATTGTGAGGCACATGACAATCGTTGCAATGCGCATGTTCCCTGTGCGAACTATGAGACCAGGTGGCATATTGAGGAGTCATTATATGACAATTTGTACAAGTAGAAGGTTTATCTGAAATGTAGGAAGGCATCCTTGATGTATGGAATATGAATGCTCCCAGTCCGGTTAAAATCCCAACAAGTATAAGCACAGGTATTCTCCAGTGCTCTGGAGGAACAAGCTTATCCAGAATAGACGCCATATTGGGATATCTTTTGTTATAAGTAAATATATAGAATCAGATCAAGAACACAAGGCAAAAATTCTATATGTCAGCAATTTAGAAGTATTATATAGGCAATTTAATAGAGAAATTGAGGATGAAGCTGCCGTGTAGGGATGACCGACAGGTAAAAAGGGGGGAGGGGAAGTAAGAAATTTGTACCAACATCTCATTATGTAATACTTGCATAACACCACCCCTAAAAACAAAACCCGCTGATATTCAGCGAGTTTAATGTTTAAAAAGAGGTCGGTGGCGGAAAGTAACTATTTACTCTTTTTAATTAATAATAAGTTATATA
>CAZIFQ010000088.1:0-2541 GCA_964538375.1 uncultured Bacteroidaceae bacterium
AAATATAACACTTGAATATCTCAAAACTAGGGTATTCCCTTAATGAATAGAAAGGAATAATAATTATGAATATGAATAAAAAAATATCTAAAAATTTCATACTAAAGGAAATGTGTGGAGCTAGAGAAGATAACATACCTAAAAAAGAGCATCTAATTGATGCTATGTACTTAGTTAATAGCGTATTACAGCCGTTAAGAAATAAATATGGAAGGATTGTAGTCACGTCTTTTTATAGAAATTTAGACTATAATAGAAGTGTTGGAAGTTCTGACAGATCGCAGCACACAAAAGGGCAAGCAGTTGACATTCAATTCAAGGATTACGACATAGAAAAAGCTTTTTTGGAAATTAAACATGATAATATAATAGAATTTGACCAATTGATATATGAGGATTCTGGAAATGCTAAATGGTTACATATAAGCGCTAAAACAGAAAAAAACAGAAATCAAATATTAGTAGCAAAAAAAATTGATAATAAAATGATATATAGGGAGGTTTTATAGTTGGTGGATGTGCTATTAAATTATACAAGAAATGAGATTAATGCGTTTTTGGCAATCGTGGATCAGCGAATACTTTCAGCACTTGGAATAGATGCGAGTAGTACAGATAGCCAAATAGCGTCGGCTAAATCTATATATGATTTAGTTCTGGAAAAAACTACTGGTGACCTTTTAGTCGACAATGTAAAATCTGCTAATGGTGATGTTATTCTAGAATTCGAAGGAGAAGGCGACGATAAAGGGTTGCATCTAAAAAACGGACAACTAGCGGTAGGCGAATGGGATAATGGAAAAGAAACCGTTCTTGGTGAGGGTGACTCAACTACAGATACTATGGTTGTACTACAAACAAATGACGATATAACGTATACAGACGTAACAAGTATCTTTTCGAGTGATACAGGATCTGTACAAGGTTTATTTAACGGCACAACAACGGGGAAAACTATATATGTAGGTGGTGACTTCAAATTTTATGGGTTGAAAGCTAAAATAAATACCGATGGACTAGTTGAGCCAATGAATGTAATTCTAGAATATTGGAATGGTTCTGGTTGGGAGCAAAGTTTGTTAATGGCGAGTGATTCCCAACCACCTCTCAATCAGTTTGGCTGGGACATTGCACAGAATAACAGTACTTCTGAACAATGGAGGTTTGGACTTGATCCATATGGAATTAAGCCACTTTGGGAAAAAAGTACAATTGAAGGCGTTGAAAAGTACTGGGGACGGTTCAGAATAACGGCTACTATAACTACCGATCCAATTATTGAACAATTGAAACTACACACTAACAGAATGCAGATAAAAGAGAATGGTTTGTCAGAATTTTTAGGAACCGCCAGATACAAGGATACAATTATGAGCGGTACAAATAATCTAATTAATAATTCAGCAGAAACACCTCGCGATACCAATATAAAGTATGCTCCAGGGGTTACCGCAAGAATAAGGGATAACAGATTTGAGGCAAATAATGACCAATCGACGCTTTTGACGCTCAATATAAAAGAAGGTCTTGATACATCTATACTTGTAGCGTTAGATATTTCTTACGACGTTTTGGCTGCTGTAACTGGTGATATAGATCTTGAACTCAATAAAATACTAGTAGAAGATGGATTTGTTTACGATGGGAACGGTGTAATGGTGTTATGCGATAATCCAATTACAACTGTTGTTTCAGCTATAGCTGAACAAAGGATGACAACTAGATTTTATATTAGATTAGACGATGCGTTACCTAATTCTGCTTACAGATTACAGTTGAAGAGGAATGGAAGTTCAGCGGCTGATACATTAGCTTCTAGCATAGCTATATCCCACCTCGAAGTTAGCGGATATTTTTGGAAGCCTTAAAAAGCAATAAAAAAGAAAATGTGACATAAGATAGATTATCGGCCGTAAAATTAATGATGCTGCGAGTATGATAATTGTATTAATTTGGTACTCATGGTATAATTAATTGCAAATAAAAATAAGGAGGTAAAAAAATGGGTGGAGAATTATATGGTAAACAAAACTATTATAAAGGAACAGCAAAATATGGCGGTCAATTTTCGGCAGAAGTTACTGAACTTACACCAAGCGAATCTAACAGGGAATTTTACTGCATTTATTGCGTAACTGATACAGTTATTTCTAGTTACGTTGGGAATGTAACAGGATTAGAAGCGGTCACTTTTTCAACTGGAACTTGTATATTTGGACGTTTTGATTCTATTACGTTGACGAGTGGAAGCGTTATTTTATACGAAGACCTATTAAGGAATTAGGTGGTGAATAATGATAAACATAATGAGCTTATCTTTATTATCAAAAAAACGCTGTAAAAATATTTTTAAACCTTCCGACTTGCCAAATTTAGCTTTGTGGTTGGACGCTTCTGATGCAAGTACAATAACAGAATCAAGTGGTTCAGTTAGCGAGTGGAGAGACAAGAGTGGATTAAATAATCATGCTACACAAGCAACAGCGTTGAGTCAGCCAACTACAGGAGTTCGTACAATAAACGGCAATAATGTGTTAACTT